>ONEY01000021.1 GCA_900316965.1 uncultured Bacteroidales bacterium | reverse complement strand
GCGGCGAGTGTTGTTGTCCATATCCTCCTGCAACTCGTCGTCAAACTTTTTGACGCGGCGGTAGAAGATGAGGTAGATCAATGACCCAATGGAGAATGATGGAGCCATTACCAGTCCCAGCCAACCGTTGAAGTCATCGGGCCACCCCTCGACAAGTGCGTTGCGCCACAGCAGGTAACTCGGCACCGCGAAGAGAGCCGCCGCGAAGAGCAGGAATCCACGTGCAAGTTTGTCTTCCATTTCTCGTGCTCTACCAACGAAGCCAGTCGCCCCGTTTCATCAGTTTGTCAATCAGGGTCGCCTTGGTCACGGGCTTCTGTATCTCGAAGATGCCGGAGGGGTTGATGAAGCCGTGCGTGTCGCCAATACGGGCGTAGGCAAGACCTTCGGAGAAGGAGTGCAGATTGTCGAAACGAACATCGATAATGAGGTTGCCTGCCTTGTCGATGGCACCGCTTTTGTCGCCAATCTTGACGATGGAGCGCCCCTCAATGAGGGTGTCGACAT
Organism: uncultured Bacteroidales bacterium; assembly: GCA_900316965.1. Taxonomy (GTDB): domain Bacteria; phylum Bacteroidota; class Bacteroidia; order Bacteroidales; family P3; genus Colimorpha. Next base: position 33,407 of record ONEY01000021.1, on the reverse strand, counting down.
GGTCGAATCTCTCGCAGAGCATCACCACGTCGTGGCCTTCGTGGTCGATGAAGCGCCACTTGCCGTCCTTCAGCGCTGGTGCCAGTCCTTCGGAGAAGGACTCGGTCTCGTCGAATTCGGGTGCTATGACACATTTGCCTTCCTTGTTGACAAACCCGCACTTGTCTCCGTCGTTGACGACGACAGGCATAAGGTCTTCCTCAAAGGTGTAGGCAAAGCTGAACTTTGGCTTTATCACCATCTTACCGGTCTTGTCGATAGCCCCGTATCGCCAATCGCCATCTCCGACGAAGAATTCAGCGGCCGCCAACCCGCAGGAGAAGTTCTCCACGTCGGTACAGTCCTCGCCGAGTTCGGCGAGGACTCTGCCGTTTCTGTCTATGATATGGAAGCCGTCGCCGATAGAGCATGCTGCCACTCCCTCGGTGAAGGCAAGGGCGAAGTCGTACTGCGGCTTGATCACCATCTTGCCGTAGCGGTCGATGAAGCCGTACTTATTGTTGACCTCGACGGCCGCCAGCCCCTCAGAGAAGCCGGATGCCGCGGTGTACTGCGGCGCGATGGCGACATGTCCTTGCCGGTCGATGTATCCCCATTTGTTCTTTATCAACACCGCCGCAAGCCCGTCAGAGAAGAGCCAGGAGGATCCTGCCAAACTGTTCTTCATAGGCTATTCTTTTTGCCAGCGTTTGAGCTGGGGGAAGTACTGGCGGAGCTGCTCGCGGTATTCATCGGCGGTGAGGTGCTGGCCGGTATTCTGGTTAAACTGGTCGACAAACTGGACACAGAAGTCTATCATCTGCTCCATGGTGCAGTCCTGCGTGAAGTGGCCATCGGCGAAGCAGTACTTGCAGTAGTCGGGATTGTCGCTCGTGACCTCGTCGGTGAGGGGCATGCCGCAGCTCTGGCAGTAGCGCTGTTTGGGGGCGCCGGGCTTGCGCTGCAAGACGGCATAGACCTTGGCCATGATGTCGGCGGCGCGGAGGTGGTAGTTGGTGAGCATCTCGTCGGGGGTGCCGCTCTCGCCGAACTTGTCGTCCACGGCCACATACTCCATCGGCGTAGGGCAGCGGAGGGCGAGGGTCTGTGCCACGCTGTCGCCGAGGCCGCCGTTGAAGAGGTGCTCCTCGCAGGTGACGACTGCACCGGTTTTCTTGGCGCTGGCCACGATGGCCTCCACGTCGAGCGGCTTGATGGTGTGGATGTTGATGACTTCGCAGCTGATGCCGACTTTCTCGAGCATCTCGGCGGCCTGCAGGGCTTCCCACACGAGGTGGCCGCAGGCGAAGAGGGTCACGTCCTTACCTTTGCTAAGCAGTTGGGCTTTGCCGATTTCGAACTTTTGGTTCTCGGGAAGGAAGCAGGGCATCTTTGAGCGTCCAAGGCGCAGATAGACGGGACCTACATGCTCAGCAGCTGCAATTGTTGCGGCTTTTGCTTGGTTGAAGTCGGCGGGTACAAGTACGGTCATGTTGGGCAGAACCTTCATCAGGGCGATGTCCTCCATCGTCTGGTGCGTGGCGCCGTCCTCGCCGAGGGATATGCCGGCGTGCGAGCCGCAGATCTTGACGTTCTTGTTCGAGTAGCACACTACCTGGCGGATCTGGTCGTAGACGCGGCCGGTGACGAACTCGGCGAAACCACCGATGAATGGCACCTTGCCACAGAGGCTAAGACCAGCTGCAATGCCGACCATGTTGGCCTCGGCGATGCCGCACTGGATGAAGCGCTCGGGGAATTCTTTGGCGAAGCCGTCCATCTTGACGCTTCCTTTAACGTCGGCGCTCAGGGCGACTACATTCTCGTTCATGCGGCCAGCCTCGACAAGGCCTTCGCCCATACCGGCACGCAGTTCTTTGCTTGATATTTTTTCGTAGTGGGTCATAATATTATTGTTTTATTTTGTTTTATTCATTTTCATTACCTTTACCGGTCTTTCGGCACCAACTTTCAGGTTGGGGCAGAGCACCTCTTTGCCAGTAAATTCAAAGCCGCATTTCTCCATCACGCGTCCCGAGGCGGGATTGTCGGGGAAATAGCACCCCCATAGTGTTGCAAAACCTTTCTCTTTGAAGCAGTGGTTGATAACCAAACGCAACGCTTCAGTGCAGATGCCTTTGCCCCAAAAGGGACGGGCAATCCAGTAACCCACTTCTGCGGTGTAGGCTTCGATTGCAAGATTTGAATCCGATGCCGACAGGTAACCGACGCATCCTATAGGTTCGCCGGTAGCTTTCCACACCACGGCCCACATTCCCTTTTTGCTGAAGATGGTTCGTATAACCTCGCGGCTCTCGTCAACGCTTTTGTGTGGCGGCCATCCCGCCAGAGGTCCCAGTTCAGGGTCGGAGGCGTACTTGAAAAGGGCTTCGGCGTCATCATCTCTCCATGGTCTTAGTAACAAACGGGCGGTTTCCATTGGTCAATGATAAATACGGATTCAAAATATAAGTAACAAATAGCAACCGTTTTTTACATACATTATTGTATACTATCAATCGAACATCGTTCCTGGATTCATCATGGAAGGACTGCGCCACTCAATACCATATTTTTCTTTCAATAGTTCACGTTTGCAATGCCAGTAGTGGTGACAAAAGCCCATACCTTTGGGAAAATCTTTCAGCATTTCATCCAATTCGGCTTCAACAGCGTCGATAACAGCTTTAAATTCCGGTGTGTTTTCTATGGGGTCACGTTTTAACATGTTTATTTTATTAATGAGAAAGGTTTATAACCGTGGTGCGTCCAGCGCCAATCAGAAAACGTATTGTTTTTACCTTTTTGTATTCGATGCTGTTCTGGGGTTTGAGAACAAGTTGGTATTCGCCAGGCATAAGCAGGATGCGCTCGTTTATTTTGTTGGGATCGAGGTCGCAGATGTAATTCAGGACGCCGTCCTTGAGCTCGAAGATGCTGCCTGATGAGATAACTTTAGGTTTGTTGATGTTCGCTACTCCGGGGGTGGGAATTGTGAGGTCGGTGGCTGTAGAGCTGATAATGGCTACATTCTCAAGACGCAGAGTAGGTGAGGAGAGAACCTCGATGTCATAGTTGCCTGTCAGGTAATTGCGAGTTTCTCCCAAAAGTTGGCTACCCAATATGGTGTTGCTGCCGTGTTGGTAGATGAGAACAGGGTATTGTGGTACGGGGTAGTTTGTGCGCTGGCCATCAGAACGAAGCCTCAATGAGCCTTGTTCTACGGTGAAATTGAGTCTGTTGACACGACCAGGTTTAAACTGTTTGTTTTTTAGATTTATAGGGGGAGTAGTGAATAGAGTTACATCGTAGGTTACAAGAGGGTCGACAATCAAAGTGTCGGGAGTGTAGCGGCTATCGATACTGTAGAGAGTAGTATATTTCACCACCCCGGTCTGGCTGTCGTAAAGAGCCAAAGGCAGAGTTGCTTCCAGTAGATGATCGGTTTCGTCGTTAACGCTGACCACCACGCGAGCCTCCTCTTCGGAAATGCGGAAAATGTCATAGAGCATTTCTGTGTAGTGTTCCTCATTGGGGACGTAAGTGAATTTGCCGGCACAATCGAGACTATGCTGGAAGTCCTCCTTGTTGCCTATACCCAGAATGAACGTTTGTACGATGACGCCACTCATCTGTACTTGGCGGGCCACGTTGCAGATGTTGCCGTCACAGTCGTCCATGCCGTCGGTGATAATCAGGATGATATTTCGCGCCTGAGTGCCGTTGCGGTCGTCGGCGCTTACAGTGGGGAAATCGTTGAGAGAACTGCTTAATGCTGATGCCGCTGTGCAGTCGCCATTTGGGACGAGGGTTTTAATTTTGCTTTGAATCTTGTAGTTGTTGTTGGGCTCGAAAGGTACTTCGAGACGCGTGCCGTAGGAGTTCTTGTTAAGATGACCAAAGACACGAAGAGCCACGTCGATACCTTTTTGAGTGGCTATGCTGTCCATGAATTTCAGCAGCACCTTTTGGGTGACTTTTATTTTAGAGTCACTTTGCCAGCGGTCCCACATGCTGTGAGAGCAGTCGAGAATAATTAGCACACGAGTCTTTTCAGAGACGGTATTGTTTTGTGCCATCGCTGAAAAGACACTGAGTGCCAATATTGTATAGAGGATGATTTTTTTCAATTGTTGTAATGGTTGGTGAATAGGCCCATTGAAGGACTGGTGAAAGACAATGGTTAACGTTCACCGATCCAATCAATAATCACCGAGTTCGGTTTCGGCTATTTGAGCCAACGCTTTAGTCAAGTCTTCGTCATTGAGGACAGCACCGTGGTACTTGTTGGTGTTTTGCATGAAATCGATGCCATAGCCCATTTGGGTGTGCAAAATAACGCATACAGGTTTGCCTTTACCAGTGAGCGATTTGGCTTTGGCCATGCCGTCGAGAACTTGTTGCATGTCGTTGCCGTTCTCGATTTCCACCACGGTCCACATGAATGATTCGAATTTTGCTTTCAGGTTGCCAAGATCCATAACCTGTTCCACGGTACCGTCAATTTGTTGATGGTTGTAGTCGATTGTGCTGATGAGGTTGTCGATTTTTTTGGCGCCAGCGAACATGGCGGCTTCCCAAATTTGACCTTCCTGAAGCTCACCATCGCCGTGCATAGTGAAGACGAGGCTGTCATCGCCGGTGGCTTTTTTGCCGAGAGCGGCGCCTATGCCTACCGACATTCCTTGACCAAGAGAACCGCTAGCCATGCGTATGCCGGGGAGGCCGTGCTCTGTTGACGGGTGACCTTGAAGGCGGGTGCCGAACTTGCGGAACGAAGCAAGTTCGCTGACGGGGAAGAATCCACGACGAGCCATAGTACTGTAAATGACAGGGGTTATATGACCTTGCGACACAAAGAGCATGTCTTGCCCTTTGCCATCCATGGTGAAGGCTGCGGGGTCTTGCTTCAAGATGTTAAACTGCATGGCGACAAACCAGTCGGTTGTACCTAACGAGCCACCCGGGTGTCCACTCTTGGCGGCGGTGGTCATTCTTAAAATATCGCGGCGCACTTGTTGCGCAATTGTCTGAAGTTCTTGTACTGATTTCATATCTTTGTTCTTTATTTTTTTGCAAAAGTAATAATAATAGTTTTAGAGCCGGTCAATAGTTATCAATATTTATCAACACTGCAGAAACAGTGTGTATTAGTGGAGTTTGAACACATATTCACGTCCGTTTTGGTCGCGACCGAAAAGTTCGTTGCCGTGACGAGTGACAGTAATAGAATAGGTGTTTTCGTTGTCATCGTGAATAGTGCCACGACCTTTGTCGCCATTCATTGTTACATGGCCCCAAACTTTGCCGTTGGCGCCATAGGTTGATATGTATATTGAGCCGTTGCGTTGACCTGAGGATTTAGTGCTTTTTGCATTGTTGTTGGTGGCGGGTTTGGACTTGACCTTGGCAGGAGCGTCGCTTGGTGTTGCAACAGAATCGATGCTGTTTGGCTGGTTGTTTTGGATAAATTCCATTGTGTCGATGTTGGCTATTGTCGAAGTGTCGAAAAAGACGATAGAATCATTACCTTCTTCGCTTTTATCAATGGCCACATTGTTGCAAGAAACGCATAACAATGTCATTGTGAGAGTGTAAATAAATGTCTTGGCTTTCATTGTGAATATAGAAATATTCTACAAAAATAGCAAAAAATACCCATAAGTTGCTCTTTTGAAAAAAATATTTCAATTTCAGAGTATATTGAAAATTAGTTGTAAATTTGCAATTTCAATCTTAAAGGAAAAAGTTTAAATAAAAATACAGAACATCAACATTATAAATGTTATATGGATAAAAAATCGATAATAGGACTTGTACTGATTTTCTTAGTTTTTGTAGGTTACATGTTTTGGATACGGCCTAGCGAGGAAGAAATAGCCGAACGCATGCGTCAGGATTCTGTTAGAAGGGTAGAGCTGATGCGCGCCGACTCGATAGCCAATGCTGACGCCGAACGTCAGCATGTGCAAGATTCTCTTGCTCAGCTTACTATCACTGATAGTTCCAGTGTCGACAGCATCGCTTATCGTCAGAAAATGACAGAGGGTATGGGCGTATTTGCCTCAAATGTAAGCAATCCCCGAATCAATCTTTCGATCAAGAACAACTTGATGTCTACTCAGCTTTCTTCGTTAGGCGCTTCAGTTCAGAACGTTGTTTTAAGTGATTATGTCACTTTCGACAGCATGCCTTTGGAGATTATAACTCCAGGTGTGAACAATATGGACCTTAACTTTGCCGACGCACGTTACAATCCTGTTTATACTCGATTGATTCCATTCGCAGTATATTGCAATGGCGAAAAAGTCGACTCGGAAACAGAATACACACTTGGTGAAGGCGACTCAGTAGAGATTAGTTTCCGCGCTTATGCACAACTGGCAGATTCGCTGCCTGTTGAAAAAGACTCGTATCTCGAATATGTATATACTTTCCGTTACGATAGCTATGAGGTTGACTTTGATATCAATTTCCATAATTTGAAGGATTATGTGAATGTGACGCCAAATATGAACTTCATCTGGAGCAATAGTTTGCGTCGTCAGGAGCAGTACGACAGAAGTCAGAAGGGCCGCAACGCCAACCGCAATAAAGACAGTGAGCGATTCTATACCTCTTTGTATTATAAGAATGTAAACGACAATCCCGACAATTTGCGTGACGGTCGTGACGATACCAAACAGATTACAACACCTCTTGAGTGGGTTGCATATAAGCAGCAGTTTTTCTGCGCTATATTGATGTCGGAGAATGGATTCCGTAATGCACAGGAGATAAGTGTCTCGACCGATCGTGGCAATAAGGATGACAATTATCTATGTGATATGTCGAGTATTCTTGGCGTTGACTATGATGCCACTGCCGACAATTTCTCGCTGGACATGGGTTTCTACTTTGGCCCCAACAAATATCGCGAGCTTCGCGACATGCATAGGGGTTTTGAGCGCATACTGCCTCTTGGATGGGGCTTCTTCCTGACTCAATGGGTAAGCCGCTTCGCCATTATTCCTGTCTTCAACTTCCTTGAGAACTTTGGCTGGAACTATGGTATAATCATTATTATTCTCACCCTACTACTCAAAATAGTCATCTCGCCCCTTACGTGGAACAGTTATAAGACTGGAGCAGTCATGCGTCATCTCAAACCTGAGATGGACGCTATCAACAAAAAGTTCCCCAAACAGGAGCAGGCCATGCAGAAACAGCAAGCAATGTCGCAGTTGCAGCGTCGCGCAGGTATCAATCCTATGGCAGGATGTTTGCCTATGTTGCTGCAGCTTCCCATCATTTACGCTATGTTCCGATTCTATCCTGCGTCTATAGAGTTGCGTCAGAAGGGTTTCCTGTGGTGCGACGACTTGTCGAGCTATGATTCGATACTCAATCTGCCATTCAATATTCCCCTTTATGGCGACCACATAAGTCTTTTCTGTTTGCTGATGTTCGCTATGCAGTTCCTCTACACAGTGTATACCATGAAGCAGCAGCAAGGACAGGCTTCTATGCCGGGTATGAAGTTTATGATGTATTTCATGCCGTTCATGATGCTTTTCATCTTCAACAGCCAGTCGGCCGCTCTTAACATTTATTATTTCTTCAACTTGCTTCTCTCAATGCTGCAGATGTTTGGTATTCGTGCCATCATGACAGAGGACAAGGTTCGTGCCCGTATGGCAAAGGCAGAAAGCCAGATGAAGAACAAGCCTCAGAAGAAATCGAAATTCCAGCAGCGTTTGGAGGAGATGCAGCGTATGAGCGAAGAGATGCAGAAACAGCAGCAGAAAAGGAAATAAAACATTGGAAATATAAACATAAAACTAACTATTCAAAAAAACTAAGACATGGTTGTAACACTTGTAACCATTTTCATAATCGGATATGCTTGTATAGCTTTGGAGCATCCGTTGAAAATAAACAAAACCGCTACAGCATTGTTGCTGGGAGTGCTAACATGGGCGATATTCTCATTCTTCCATGTGGCATTTGATCCAAGTCTGGACATCGAATCATGGCGTTCGTTCATTAGTAGCAACTTGATTGAAAACCTTGGTGAAACTGCCGAGATTGTCTTCTTCCTTTTGGGAGCTATGACAATTGTTACCTTGATAGAAGACTATCAGGGCTTTAGCATTATCACAGACAAAATCAAGACAACCAATAAGAAGAGACTTTTGTGGATACTCAGCATCCTCACCTTCTTCTTGTCGGCATTGCTCGACAATATGACCACCGCCATTGTTATGGTTGCCTTGTTGCGCAAACTCATTGCCGACCAGAAAGAGCGTTGGCTCTTTGCCGGCATGGTGATACTTGCAGCCAATGCCGGTGGTGCATGGAGCCCTATTGGAGATGTCACCACTATCATGCTGTGGATAAAGGGAGAGGTTACAACTGTCAACATCATCGTTAAAACAATTGTCGCTAGTTTAGCCTGCTTGGTGGTGCCTGTTCTTATTCTTGGCACACAGCTCAAGGGTGAAATAGAGCGTCCTGACAATTCAGAAGAGGGCATTGTTGTTCCTCATCGTTTCCGCATGCTTGTGCTCATTATGGGCGTTTGTGCGCTTGTGTTCGTCCCCATTTTCAAGACCATCACACATCTGCCCCCATACCTCGGTATGCTGTTCGGCCTTTCTATCCTTTGGGTCACCACAGAGATACTCAGCCGTCGTTATTCCAAAGACAATGTGAAGCTTCCCACCGCTGTCAGTACCCTTGAGCATGTCGACGTGCCTACCATTCTTTTCTTCCTGGGTATTCTGATGGCAGTTTCGTGCCTCAAGGTGGCAGGTATTCTTGGCGGATTGGCACAAGGATTGAACGACACATTCCTCAATATGCACATAGGCGAGGAGCCTGTTGGATTCTTCCTTATCGACCTTATTATCGGTGTTTTGTCTTCTGTTGTCGACAATGTGCCACTTGTTGCTGCTGTTCAGGGAATGTATCCTCATGAGGTTGCCGAGGGCGTCAATGTGATTTTTGGCCAGAACCATCCTTTCTGGGAGTTTCTTGCCTACTGTGCTGGTACTGGTGGAAGCCTTCTTATTATCGGTTCTGCCGCTGGTGTGGCTGTTATGGGTATGGAAAAAATCGATTTCATTTGGTATCTTAAGAAGATAACTCTGCTTGCTTTTGTTGGTTATCTTGCTGGTGCCCTTGTCTTCGTACTTATGGATGTCACCCTCTTTGAGAAGGTGCCTTTCCTGCACAACCTAGCATCGCTACATCCGGTGTCATTGCCTATATGTTAATAACAAAAACGGTATCACCTTATCGGGTTTGATTGTTAAACCCAAATATTTTGATTGTTCAAATCATTTGATCTTTTATCAATTCAAACCCATTTAATATTATTTTTTGCAGTGCAAAATCCTAAAGCAAAGCAAACGATGAAGGCTCCACTTTGGAAGCGTATCTTCAATATAGTCGTATATATTTTCGCTCTTGCCGGTTTTGGTATTATAGCCGCATGGGGCATATTCAAGCTTGGTTTAACCAACAACAAAGGTGCGGTTGACAACAACTACCGCTATCTGATGTCGGTTTCGGAAATGGAGCAGATGAAGGACTCCGACCTCACCCCCCAGCAACGCAACGCGCTGTGGCTGGAGCAGTATGTTAAGTTGGCGGCGTTTGGAAAGTTCTATCCCGAAAACGCTCAACTTATCCTCGACGCTGCCATGCGTAGCAACAACCCAATGCTTGTCGACCGTATGATTGCTGCCGCGTCGCTATATACCGACAGCACCGATGGCTATACCGAGTTTTTGGCCAAGATGAAGAGTGTGTTTGACAGCCGCAAGTCGCGCGAGGCCGTAACCGTTATCCCTTGGATGGCAACTCCCGAATGGGAGATGTTGAAACCTTCCATAATGAAGGACAGCGCTCTGCTTGTGGAGGCTGGCCGACTGACGGGTGTGGAGCCACGACTTATTGTGGCGTGCCTTGTGGGTGAACAGATTCGACTCTTCAACAGCAACCGCGAGATCGTGAAGCGCTATCTGGGTCCTGTGAAAATGCTTTCTGTGCAGTCGCAGTTCTCCTATGGTGTTAATGGTATAAAGGAACATACCGCGCGCGCAGTGGAACAACACTTGAAAGACAGCACATCGGAATTCTATATGGGAAAACACTATGAGAATGTGCTCGATTTCAACAGCGACAATCATGATATGGAGCGTTATAATCGGTTGGTGGATTATCGCAATCACCTGTATTCATATATCTATACGGGTTGTATCTTGCACCAAACGATGTTGCAGTGGCGTCGCGCGGGATATGACATCTCAGATCGCCCTGATATTCTGTGCACATTGTTCAATGTTGGTTTCTCGCAGTCGCATCCTCACGGCGCTCCCCGTTGTGGAGGCTCGCATATAAGTGTCGCAGGACGTTTGTATACCTTTGGCGCTATTGGTTTCGATTTTTATTATTCAGGAGATATGGCTGACGCGTTTCCTTTCTGGCCCAAACGCTTTATTGACGATGATGGTGTGGCGTTGACAGCGGCACAGGTTGACAGCATTCAGAGTAATGTCAGCAACTGCTCGCGCCCCGAAAAGGGTTTGGAATATAAACAGCAGGAAAACGAGTCTTCAGAGCCAGAGACAATAGGCAATTGGTAATCGTAGACAAAATCAGTTTGTTATTAATTATTTTTGATCGAAAAAAAACAATTTAATGTTTGAAGTCACTAGATATCAAAAGTGTTCCGTTGATTGTTATACTTTAAACATTACCAAATTATTATAAAACTACAGCTATGGATTTTGGCAACAGTTTTGAACTCAAGAATTCAATGCAATTTTTCCGTCGCCATTGGAAACTGCTCACAATAGTTACGGTTGTGGCTATTGCTGTGTCGGTTGTGGCATCGTTATTGGTGACGCCACGTTTCAAATCGTCGGTGGTGATATTTCCAACCAATTCAAACCGTCTCTCGAAGGCGATTCTTGCAGATCGCTATAGCCTCGACTATATGGATTATGGTATTGAGCGCGACTGTGAATATGCGATACAGATTCTGTCGTCACAATCGATGGAGGATGATGTCTGCCGCAGGTTTAATATGATGGAGCATTATGGAATAAGTCCTGACGACCCTCAAAAGATGTTCAAGCTGCACGAGAACTATCGCGGAAACGTCAATGTGAGACGTACTGAGTTTCTAGGCGTTGAGGTTTCGGTTCTTGATGTCGATCCTCAGTGGGCGGCGGATATTGCCAATTTCATTGCTGCCAACTACGACACAATTTGCAGCCGTATTCACCACGACCGCGCCACCGATGCCTATGGCATTATGCACGATGTGTGTGAAGAGATATCGAACGACATTCGTTCGCTCAACGACACTTTGCGCGCCGACCGAAGCCGCTATGATGTCTCAGAGCTGATAGGCAACAAGAGCAAAGAGCTTGCCAAGCTCCAGTCGCGCATGTCGGAGACCAAGGTGGATATGAGTCGTCAGGTGAGTTACAAGTTCTGGCTCGACCAAGCGTCGCCAGCCGACAAGAAGGCCTATCCCAAACGAGCTATCATAGTGTTGTTGGGTACTCTCGGTACGCTGGTGTTCTTCATCTTGGCGCTACTTGTCGCCGACCGAGCCAAAGGTGTGAAGAACGAGGAATAGGCTATGCAATGGCTGAAGAATAACCGTGCAATAATAACCGCCGTAATTGTGACGGCGGCTTTTCTTATTGCCGACTTCTTCATGCTGTCGCATGATTTATATTGGCTGTTGCTGTTGCCGTTGGCAGGTCTGGCGTTGCTGCTTTTCATGTTGAGGTTCGAGACTGGTCTTATGGTAATGGCTCTGCTTACTCCCTTTGCTGTTGATATCGCCTTGCTGCCGGGTATGGAGCTTTCTATGCCCGTTGAGCCTATGATGATTCTTTTTACGGCGATATTCATTTTCAGAGTGTTGTTGCAACCTGGTTACGACAGGCGATTGTTGCGGCACCCTGTGACGATAGCTGTTTTTGCCTCTTTAGGGTGGATGCTGATAACTTCGGCCACATCATCGATTCCCGCTGTGTCGTTCAAGTATTTGGCGGCAAGACTATGGTTTGTGATACCATTCTTTTTTGCCGCTGCTCACATCTTCCGCCAAAAGGAGCGTATGTGGCAATTTGTGGCATGCTATGCGATATCGTTGGTGGTGGTTATTTTGATTTCAACATCCAAGACATTGGGTAATTTTCACGACCTTCAAACCTTGCATCGAGTGATGCAGCCTTTCTATAACGACCATACCGCCTATGGATGTGTGATAGGTCTGTTTGTGCCCATTGTGCTGCATTACCTCATAGAGTGGCGAGGGAAGGGTTGGCAATGGCCTTTGTTGCTGGTTTCTTTTGTGGCTATGCTGGTAGGATTGTTCTTCTCTTATTCGCGTGCCGCATGGATTAGTGTGCTTGGTGCCGCCGCAGTTTATGTTGCCGTGAGGATGGGTATGAAGGTGAGGTGGATGACTCTGTTTTTTGTTGTCTTTGTGGGGCTGTTTTTCGCTTATCAATCGGATGTGCTATATAAGCTGGGAAAGAATAAGCAGGACTCGTCGTACGACATCAGCGGGCAGGTGAAATCAATCTCCAACATCTCGACCGACGCCTCAAATCTTGAGAGGTTGAACCGATGGGCATCGGCATTCCGCATGTTTGAGGAACACCCGGTAATGGGGTGCGGACCTGGTACTTACCAGTTTCTTTATGCCAGCTATCAGCGCAGTTATCAGCTGTCGACCATAAGCACCAACTCAGGAAATAGGGGCAACGCCCACAGCGAATATATAGGGCCACTTACGGAACAGGGAGTTCCCGGCGCTTTGCTGGTGGTGTGTATGTTCTTTGCCACTTTTGTCACCGGTGTGCGTGTCTACCGTACTGCCGCCGATCCGGCTTTGGGACGACTGGCTTTGGCGTTCACTCTAAGTTTGCTGACATATTACATTCACGGATTTTTTAATAATTTCCTCGATACCGACAAGTTGTCGGTACCCTTCTGGGCATTTACTGCGGCGGTGGTTGCAATAGATGTTGTGTCCGAAAAGAAGGAAGAGTCTCACAGCGATTCATGATGCTTTCTTTTATTTGCATGTGGTGACTATGTTTTTGCCTTTGGTTATATAATGTTGGAATATAGTGCTTTATTGTGATTGTTTGGCTTTTTTCGATGTGGAAAAAGGGTGTGCTTGTAATAGTTAAACTTTGCTAAAAGTGAAACCTTTTTATTTCTCTTTGCCATTTTTTTTATAATTTTGCAACTTCAAAAGGTAAGGGCCGGAGATGTTGCCGGCTATTATTTCGCTGATTATTAATACATCTTTGAACTAGCACACAACCGTTTTAATAATCTATATGCGAAAAGATGAAGTATATCTATAGAAAGGCTTTTTTTGTCTGTGTGGTGTTTGTTTTGTATGCTATGTCAGGCATTAAAGCTCAAGAAAGTATTTTGTTGAGAAGCAATACGAAAAGTATTGGTGACCTTGTTATTGATGAGGCGATGAAGCATTTGGGCACACCTTACCGTTGGGGAGGCAAGACTCCAAAGGGTTTCGACTGCGCTGGTTTTACTCGCTATGTCTATTCCAAATTTGGCTTGAGTTTGGCGCCGTCGGCGGCACCTCAATATAAGACGGGAATATCGGTGAAGCGTGAGGATCTGCGCAAGGGTGATCTGGTGTTTTTTGGTGGTCGTCACGGCGGACACTCGATAGGTCATGTTGGCATAGTGGTGACTAGCGACGCCAATGGTGGATTCACTTTTATCCACGCGTCTACAACTAAGGGTATCACTATCACTTCGTCGTCGGATCCATACTACCGTTCGCGCTACATTAGCGCGTGCCGAGTTACGGGCAAGATAGACAAGGAGTTTATGCCGAAGGATAACACATCGTCGAGCGATGTGCCAATTTATCGCAGAGGTGTTTTCAGCGCGTCGACGGTTACCGATTGTTTTGGTCCTTTGACAAGGAGATTTTATTAGAGAAGAGTTTGATTGTATGAGAAATAAAAACCCTCGAGGCTGATAAGGCTTCGAGGGTTTGCTTATTGTTGGTGATGGTTGTTGCTATTGCTCAATGAGATTGAGGATGTCGGACATTTTGGGGGTGAGGATGATTTCGGTGCGGCGGTTGAGAGCCTTGTTGGCAGGGGTGTCGTTGGGTACCTTGGGAGCGAATTCGGCATGACCGCAGGCTTCGATACGAGCGGGGTCGATCTTTTGGCCGTGTTGCAGGAGGAGCTTGACAATCGATGTTGCTCTCATGACGCTGAGGTCCCAGTTGTCTTTGACGGCGGAGCTGCCTTTGAAGGCGGCGTTGTCGGTGTGGCCTTCGACCATGATGTTGAGGTCGGTGTTTTCTTCAAGCACTTTGGCGAGAGATTTAAGGGCTTCGACGCCCTCTTTGGATACTGTCCAACTTGCTGAGGGGAAGAGGAGTTTGCTGTCCATGGAGACATACACTTTGCCGTCGCGGGTTTCAACTTTCATGCCTTTGTCGGCAAAGCCCACGAGGGCGTTGTTGAGGGAGGAGCGGAGGTTTTCCAGTTCGCGTTCTTTGGCCGCGAGAGCTTTGCGGGCGTCTGATTCCTTTTGCTCGAGTTCGGCTTGTTTTGTGCGGAGCTCGTTTTCTTGTTTTTTGAAATTCTCCTCTTTGGTTTTGAAGGCGGCTTCTTTGTCGCTGAGTTCTTTGGTGCGTGCTGCCAGGAGGTTGTTGGCACGTGTGAGGTCTTGGCTTTGGCCGGAGATTTTTTGATTGTAGTTTTCTATGACTGTGTCAAAACCAAGTTGTAGGTTGACAATTTCTCTTTGTAGGAGAGTGAGGCTGTCGCTTTGTTGGTTTTTGAGGTCGGTGAGGTCGGTGATACGGCTGTTGAGGGCTTGGTTTTGACGTTGTAGGTCGGCGTTTTCGTCGCGAAGATCGTTGAGTTCGCTTTGTGTGGCGTTGATGTCGCGACGAAGTTGGACGTTGCGCGATTCAAGTTCCTCGTATTTGCCGAGGGTTACGCACGACGAGCAGGCCAGTGCGGCCATGCATACCAATAACATGCTTTTTTTCATTTTGCGGGGTTTAAATGTTTTGTGTTATAACGTTAAAAGTGGTGTTTTATTCTGTTGAGGGGGAAAAATATTTAGAAGCGGGTTAGAGGGGTGGTTTGTTTGGGCGAGGGGAGGGGTGTGGGTTCGCTATGAGTCCGCTAAAGGTCGCTTTGAAAGGGGGGCATAAAAGTTGTTTCTGGGTATTGTAGAAAGTACTATCCAAGTACTATTGCTGTACTATCGGGAGGGGTGCGAGATGTTGTAAAAAAGTGGCAATTGTTTTTTTGTCTTGGTTATATCGAAAAAATGGTTTATCTTTGCCTTTTGCAATGGAAGGAAAGAATATATATAAGCGTTTCATAGTGTGGAGAATGCGGCACGTTAGTGACCGCGTATTTTTGTTGGTGCTCAGCGTTGTTACGGGATTGCTGTCGGGATTGGCGGCTGTGATATTGAAGACGCTGGTGCACACAACGAACAGGTTGCTGCTGCATTTCAACATAGAGACCTTTCTTGGTGGTAATTTGTTGATACTTATTTATCCAGCCATAGGAGTCACGTTGACGATATTGTTTGTGCGCTATGTTGTTAAGGGTGATATAGGTCATGGGTTGCCGTCGGTGTTGTTGTCGCTTTCGCGCCATGAGGGTCGATTGCCGGCCAAGAATATGTATTCGTCGTTGTTTGCGTCGACGCTGACTGTGGCTTTTGGAGGTAGTGTTGGTCTTGAGGCGCCTATTGCGTCGACGGGCAGCGCCATAGGGTCGAATGTGGGTCGGCTGTTCAGGTTGAACTCGCACGATGTGAAGTTGTTGCTTGGTTGTGGAGCCGCGGGTGCTATTGCGGGAATATTCAAGGCTCCGATAGCGGGAGTGCTGTTTGTAATAGAGATATTGATGTTTGATATGACTGCGACGTCGATATTGCCGCTGATGCTATCGGCGGTAAGTGCGTCGACTGTGGCTTATTTTCTGATGGGCAATGAGTTGCAGTTTACCTTTTCGGTTGTTGGCCAGGTTGGATTGTCGCAGATACCTTATTATATTGTGTTGGGTGTGTTTTGCGCGGCTGTGTCGCTTTATTTTCTGCGAGTTACCGACAAGGTTGAGGAGTGGTTTGCCAAAAGGCGCAGCAAGTTTATTCGCGCTGTTATAGGCTCGGTGAGCTTGGGTGTGATGATATTTTTGTTTCCGCCCCTTTTTGGCGAGGGCTACTCGTTTGTGTCCGAGTTGCTGAACGGCAGCGACTATATGCTTTTTGAGCACAGCATTTTTGCCTCGCTGCGTGACAGCCATTGGGTGGTGTTGGCGTATATTTTTGCTTTGATATTGTTCAAGGCTGTGGCCACAGCAACCACTATTGGTTGCGGAGGTGTGGGCGGCACGTTTGGTCCTTCGTTGATTATAGGAGGATTGGCGGGCTATTTTGTGTGTATGCTATCCAACCAGTTGGGTTTTGCCGAGCAATCTACTGCCAATTTTGCTTTGGTGGGAATGGCGGCTGTGATGACGGGAGTGATGCACGCGCCCTTTATGGCTATATTCCTAATAGCCGAAATCACAGGCGGCTATGCGTTGATGGTGCCTTTGCTTGTGGCGTCGTCGGTGACTTATCTCTGTGTGTCGCCTTTCGAGAAGCATTCTATCTATGCGCGCAAGCTTGCCAAGCATGGAGATTTGTTGACCCACGACAAAGACCGTTCGGCGTGGCAGCTTATGGATATGCGTCGCCTGATAGAGACCAATTTTGTTGTGGTGCGCGACGGAGATTCGCTGGGCGATTTGGTAGAGGCTATAAAGAACAGCCGGCGCAATGTTTTTCCGGTGCTTACGATTGATGACAAGTTCTTGGGAGTGATACATCTCGACGATGTGCGACACATAATGTTTCGTCCCGAGCTGTACGACAACACAAAAGTAGAGGATTTGATGCGCGATTTGTCGGAGGGCGACATAGTTAGGATAAGCGACCCGCCCGAGGAGGTGGTGAACAAATTCAGAGTTGGCAATAGATACAACCTTATTGTTGTTGACGATGACGGCTATTATCTGGGCTTTTTGTCGCGAGCTAACACATTCAGCGCCTATCGTCGATTTGTCAGCTCTCTGTCCGAAGAGTAAATGGTTCCCTTTTTGCTAGGATCAAAGGGCGTTGTATAACAGAAACTTGTGGCTTGCGTTTTTGGACGCCAACCACGAGATTGGCGTTATTGTTGTTTTTTGACGAATCTCAAATCCAGAGCATTCATGGCGTTGGTGCGCAAGCCTGAGATGTTTTTGTGGGTGAAATGGAGTATTTGGTCGTAGTAGAGCACCACCACGGGAGCTTGAGAAGTGGCTAGAGAGTCGAGGGCTCTGTAGAGGGCTATACGTTTGGCGTCGTTGGTTTCGGAGAGAGAGGCGCGATAGAGCTTGTCGAATTGAGGTGACGAGAAATGTGTGTAGTTGGGGCCAGAGGGCGAGAAGTTGTCGCTGAAGAAAAGAGTCATATAGTTCTCGGCGTCGGGGTAGTCGGCAATCCAAGAGCCACGAAACCAGTCAGATTTGCCATGAGCCATTTGCTCGCGGAGAGCGGCGGGAGGGTTGACATCGAGGTTGATGTTGATGCCGATGAGAGCCAGTTGCTGCTGAATGTATTTGCAGAGGTCGAGATAGCTGGCCGTTGTTGCCAGCGATATTGTCGGCAGCCCTTTGCCGTCGGGGAAGCCAGCTTCGGCCAGCAGTTTGCGGGCGCGGTCGGGGTTGTAGTTGTAGCCGTAAGAGGCAGAAGAGTCGAAGCCTGGCAATCCGCAGGGAATCATTCCTTTGGTGCCAGGTATGCCTATGTTGTTGCGTAGATATTTCATCATCTTAACCCTATCGAATCCGAAGTTGATGGCTTGACGGACCTTGAGGGGTAGGGGGTTGCCGTTGGGGTCGAGGTTGAAGCCGAGATATTCGGTGTTGAGGAAAGGGATAGAGACCATATCGATAGAGGCGGCGTATTTCGGCTTCAGCTGGCCGGTGCGAGTGAGAATCTCGTCTTTGTAAGAGGCGTCGATAGAGTTGAGGAAGTCGAGGTTGCCTTTGATGAATTCGAGGAAAGAAGCCTGTTTGTCGACAATAAAAGTGATGGCTACGGCATCGAGAAAGGGGAGCCTGGCTCCATCAGAGTCGCATTCGAAATAGTTGTCGTTGCGGCGCAACACCAGTTTGACCCCCTCTTTCCAATATTGGAATTGGAAGGGTCCCGTGCCGCAAGGGTGGCTGCGGAAGTCGGTGCCGAAATGCTCAACAACTTCGTGTGGTACCACCGAGCAGTAAGGCATAGCCAGAAGCGAGAGCATAGGAGCGAAAGGCTCTTTGAGGCGAATGGTGACGGTGCTGTCGTTAGGAGCCTGGAAACCATTGGAGTCGACGTGAGCGAAGATCCATAGGCCTGGTGAAGCGACTTTGGGGTCGAGAATGCGGTTGAAAGAGTAGATGAAGTCGGAGGCTACTACGCGCCTAGTGGAGTCGGGGTTGAGAAACAGAGCGTTGCGATGGAAGTAGACATCGTTGCGGAGCAAGAAAGTGTAGGTAAGGCCGTCGTTGCTAACCGACCAGCTTTTTGCTATGCAGGGTTCAGGGTTGAGGTTGGTGTCGAGGCGAATCAATCCGTTGTACAATTGGCTTGTGGCCCAGATGAGGGCTTGGTCTTTGGCGAAGGCGGGGTCCAAAGTGGCGATGCCAGCCACCTCGTTGTAGCGGAATATCTTTTTGCCGTCGGCGGGATTGCTCCTGTGGCAAGAGAAGAGGAGAGACAGCGACAGAAAGAGAGCCAAAAGAGACTTCAGATTGGACATATTAGCAGATGGTGTTAGAGACATAGTTGCCGTTGGCGGCGTAGATTAAACGATTGAGGAAGATATTGTGTAGGTCGTTGGGCTTGGTATTGTCGAGGTCGATGCCCTTGAAAACCCTTTGGTTGAGGTCGACGGTGAAGAAGCAGGCGATGTTGCCCACAGCTATGCTGTTGTCGGGTAGACGCAGAGCCTTGCGACCATTCTTGGTGGCGACATCAAATACCTCCGAGGCGGGCAGGATAGAGGGGTCGTTGCGGAACCCTTTCTGTAGAAGGGACATGATGTTCATAGCCTCAATCATATCGAGGTTGTCGCTCGAGGCACACCCGTCGGTGCCAAGAGTGATGTTGACGCCGGCATCGCGCATCTCGGTGTAGAGGAAATGGTGGCCAGAGCCGAGTTTGAGGTTAGAGTTGGGGCAATGGACAACGGTGGCGTTGTGGCTGGCAAGCACCTTTATTTCGTCGTCATCCAGCCAAAGAGCGTGAGCGCCAATAAAGCGGTCGCCCACTTTGTCGAGGACACCTAATTTTTCGAGATATAAAACGGGAGGGAGCCCGTGTTGGCTGATACAATCCTCGCGCTCTTTGAGGGTCTCTGAGATGTGCATGTGGAATAAGGTGTTGTGCTCGCGGGCAAAGTCGGCGAGATAGATGAGGTTGCGGGCAGAGACAGTATATATGGCGTGGGGCGATATGGAGGTAGTGATACTGTGATTGTCAAGCTTTTGTATAGTTTCCACAGCATTCATATACTGAGCCACCATATTGTCGACATTGTTGAAGTCGGCGTCGGTCACCGAAAGGGCTATGTTGCCTTGCATAGCAGCTTGATGAGCGGCGAGGATGGTTTTGTCGATACAGAAATACATATCGTTGAAGGCCGAAGTGCCTGTATGGAGCATTTCGTCGCAAGCGTCACAAGAGCCAAGATAGATGTCGTCGGCTGTGAGTTTGGCCTCGGCGGGGAAAATGACATCATTGAGCCATTGGAAGAGAGGAAGGCCACTGCCGGCACTACGGAGCAGAGACATAGCCGAATGAGTGTGCATGTTGGCCATAGCTGGCAAAGCCACAGCACGAGAACCGTTGGGAGAGGCGGCTGGGACAATGTTGGTGATGATGCCATTATCGACCGAGATGTCGGAGAGGACGCCGTTTATGTAAAGATTTGTGTATGTCATGGATAAAGATTGATTATCGAGGGGGTTGATTGACAGTTGATATCGAGGGATGGTAGCGATAGGAGAGATGGTGAGATGGACAAAAAATAGAGTGACAATAAACAACAAAATCCAAAACGAGTTTTTTTTTCATTTATTGTATAATAAATAAATACAATTGACGTTAAAAAGAGCGAAAAATACCGAAATAAGAAAAGCACAACGATATGAAGCGTATCTTCTTACTAGGTGCCATAATGGTGCTGGCAATGGCTGGGGCAATGGCACAGGGCGGAGCACAATCGACCTCGACCGCCCAGTTGTACAAAGAGGCCGAAGACCTGTTCAGAAAGGAGAAATTTGCTGTGTCTCAGCATATTTTCGACCAGTTCCTTCGTCGTTCTGACGCCAATGAGAATCAGAAGGCCGACGCGGCATACTATGCTGCTGTCTGTTCTGAGCAACTCCGCAACGACGACGCCTTGTTCCGCATAAGCGAGTTTATGAGATTGTACCCCGAGAGCGACAAGATGAATATGGCCCGAATGGCAATGGGCAACGTCTATTTCGACAAGGGTGACTATAATGCCGCGCTGCACGAGTATCTGCAGGTTGAGTCCAACGAGGTTGAGTTCAACCACAAGAGTGAATATGAGTACAAAACGGGCTACTGCTATTTCCAGCAGGGCGACAAAGAGAACGCCAAGAAGTATTTCAAACGTGTGAGCGACGGCAAATCTTACTACCGCAATGCCGCCACCTACTACTATGCCGACATTCTTTACAGCTCCAAGCAGTATGAAACTGCCGACAAGGAGTTCCGCAAGATAGAGAAAGAGAAGGCGTTCCGCAAACTTGTCCCCGTTTACCGTTTCTACATAAAATACCATTTGGGCAAAGAGGACGAGGTGCTTCGCATGGCCCCCGACCTGCTGAGCGACCCCAACCTGGTGCTCCGCGACGAGGTGGAGCGTATTGTGGGTGATGTCTATTTCAACAGAGGCCAGTATCGTCGTGCCCTTGACTATTATCAGATGGCCGATGCCGATGCTGCCAAGAAGGAGAACTCGAAAACGGTGATGCCAAGTCTTTACAACAAAGGCTATTGCTACTATATGCTGGGCAGCTACGACTCGGCGGCAACAATGCTGTCGACCTATGTGGGACAAAGCGACTCTATAGCCCAGAACGCATTGTATACGCTGGGAGACATCTATGTAAAGATGGACCGCAAAAGTGACGCCCGCACAGCTTTCAAGAGCGCCTCGGAGATGCGTCACAATATGGACATCCAGGAAGATGCTGCTTTCAACTATGCCAAACTCAGCTGCGAGCTCAATCCCAACGCCTACAATGAGTCTATTCGCTCCTTTGAGAACTATCTGCAACGTTACCCCAAAAGCAAACGCAAAGCCGAGATACAGCAGATACTGACTTCGCTCTATTGCACCACCAAGAACTATAAGGACGCATTGACGCTGATAGAGCGCAACAAGAAGGAACTCCTTAAGGACGCCACTATGCGCCGCGCCTATCAGCGTATCCTTGTCAACCGAGGAATAGACCTCTTCAACGAGCGCAACCTGCAGAAGGCTGCTATATGCTTCGACAGCGCCGTATCGGTCAACGCAACCCCTGCCATCACCACCGATGCACTATATTTGTCGGCCGAAACTCAGTTTCGCCTGGCCAACTATGGCAGAGCCAAAAAACAGTTGGATCGCTTCTTCACAGCCTCGAGCCGCAAAAACTCACCCTACTATCCCCAGGCCCTCTATACAGCAGGCTACGTCCAGATGAGAAGCAAGCGCTACGACCTGGCCGAGGAGAAGTTCAGCGAGTTTTTGCAAGTGAGCAAGCAAGATGGCGACGAAAAGCAGATTCTTGACACCTACAACCGTATGGGCGACTGCCTTTATGTGCGCAAGAACTTCGCTGGTGCCATAACCTATTATGACCGCGTTATTGCCGCCAAAGGTCAGGACGCCGACTATGCCACCTACCAAAAGGCACTCTGCTTCGGAGCCCAAGGAAAGAATGTCGACAAACTGAACAGTCTCAACTATATCTTCGAGCATTTCACCAATTCGCCGCTGTCGCCCAAGGCCATGTTTGAAATCGCCAACACCTACCTTATCTGCGACAACAACGATATGGCGCTGCTCTACTACAACAATTTCATCAACAAATACTCACAAAGCAGCTATGTGCCTCAGGCGCTGCTCAACATGGGTCTGGTGTACTACAACACCGACCAGAACGACAAAGCGCTCCAGTCATTCGACAAACTGCTTACTCGCTTCCCAGGTAGTGACGAGGCCCGTGACGCATTGCCTACTATCAAAAACATCTATATAGAGCAAGACCGCGTCGAGGAGTATTTCTCCTATGTGGGTCGCGTTACCAAGACCACAGTGAGCGCCGTTGAGCAGGACTCTACTCTCTATTTGGCTGCCGAAAACCGCTATTTCGCAGGCAATTATGACAACGCCATTGCTGGCCTTAACAACTATATCCAGAAGTTCCCTCACGGCCTTTTCATCCTCAAAGCCCACTATTACCTGGCCGACAGCTTCACCCGTACCGGCAACGACGACAAAGCTTTGTCCCATTACCTGTGGGTGGCCGAGCGTGGCAACAATCCCTATACCGAGAACAGCTTGTATCAGGCCGCCAAAACTATCTATGCTCAGAGAAACTACCGCAAGGCTCTCGATTACTATGTTCCCCTGGTTGCTATTTCGTCCACCGACGCCTCACGCATGCAGGCTCGCATGGGCATAGTGCGCTGCTGGTATGCTTTGAGAGACGCCACCAACGTAAAGCTCTCGGCTCTTGAAATCATCAACGACCCCAAATCATCATCCGAGCAAAAAGACGAGGCCACCATTCTCATGTCCCGCACTCTCTACTATGCAGGCTCTTACGATGAGGCTTTCAATGCCTATGAGGGCTTGATGAACTCTGCCAACGGCGACTATATGGGAGAGGCTGCCTACCGCCGTGCCTTGATACGCTATGACCAAAATGACCTCAACGCCTCTGAAGCTATCATCGAACAAGTGGTGAACAATCCGGGCAGCGACTACTGGCTTGCCAAAAGTTTCATCCTCTGGGCCGACATCTTCCACAAGCGAGGCAACGACGTGCAGGCCCGTCAAACTCTGCAAAGTATCATTGAAAACTATGAGGTGACCACCGACGCCGATGAAGAGGTTGTTATGGATGCCCGTCAGCACCTCGAGACTCTCAATGCCCCAGCCGAAAGCCCATCGCAACCAAGCGACGACAACGAAGGCCCTACAATTGAACTGGAGCTGGACGAAAATGAATTTTAGTTGTTCTTTATAAACGTTACTTAACAATGAAATCATCGCATAACATCATATCTTTTGTAGCTTGTGTGGCTCTATTTGCCATTCAACCAATATCTCTTATGGCTCAAACCGACTCTACCAAGTCGCAATACAGCGAGTCGGTGATAGTGGTAGGCGACTACAATCCGGTGCTTGATGGAGTGGGAGAGAAGGTCAATATGGCGCCAGCTGTCAACGACAATGTCGATGCCGAGCTGCAACCTTCTTTCACCTACAGTATTTCCCCAATCCGCATCAGCACCTTGACGGCCACCTCGGGTCTCAAGGCAGCCAAAGTGGTCGCGTCGCCTACCAAGCTGTACAACAACTATCTGCGCTTTGGCTTGGGCCACGATTTCGCCTCCTTTGCCGATTTCAACCCCTTGGTTGACCTTTACTATACCTCAACGCGGCACGACAACTACTCCTATGGCGCGCGGCTCTATCACCAAACCGACATCACTACTTTTGGCAAGAAAGACGAGCTGCAGCTGCTGCCCGACTACTATGGCCGTGACCGCCACACAATCAACTCGCTTGACCTGTTTGGCAAATACATCCTCAACCAAAAGCACCTCTTCTCGGCCAATCTGCTCTACGACCGTGAGTATGGCCGCTATTACGGCTTCAGCGACTCTATGCTCTTTGCCCATAAAACGCTCACCAGGGACGAGATCTCCTATTCCGACTATTCTTTTGCCTACAACAACTTGGCGCTCAACATGGGAGCCCAAAGCCTCAACACCGATGTCAACAAGCTGGGCTATGACGCCTCGATTTCGATGGCCGACTTTTGGAGCCGCCACGACAACAGCCAGCTCTCCTTTAGCCTCGATGGAGCTATTCACTACGGCTTCCCCATGTTCAGCAAATACAAGGCCGTAGCATACCTTCGTACCCAATGGCAGGCATACAAGCAGAAGAGTGACGCCGTCGAGGAGCTGGCAGCTTTGCCTCTCGGCTACGACACATTGCTGCCGTTGCCCGACCAATACGCTATAGGTCGCCACCTTTTCAAGCTCAATCCCTATGTCGATTTCCTTTTCAACGGATTCAAGTTCCATGCCGGACTTATCCTCGGATTCAACGCTTACGACGACACAGCTAGCACAGCACACAATCTGCTGCCCGACTTGGTTGTCACCAAAACCTTCTCCAACAATGCTATAAGTCTTACGGCTGGTTTCAAAGGCGACTACAACGCCAACGACTGGAACTCTATTAGGCTGCAGAATCCATACGTGGCTCCTGCGCCCAACTCGCTGGCAACTGTCGACAACAACCTCTACGCCCACCTGCGCATCAATTTCTCCAAGAAACTGCAGCTCAATGTCACCGCCGACAACCACTTCCTCGACAACGCTATCTATTTCCAATTGGATCCTCGCTACACATTGCGCAACGTTTTCCAACCCTATTATGTCGACCTCAGCATCCTCCAATTTGGTGCCGACTTCACTTTTGTCAACGACGAGATGTTGAGCATGTCGCTGGGTTGCACCTACGACATCTACTACAACGCTCCCGATAACATTCCGCTGCTCTACGACAGCCCGTTCACAGCCTACTTCAATACTCATGTAAACTATAAGGATAAATTGCTGTTCACACTACAAACACAATTCCTGGCCAGCTGCGACGCCGACTATGTCATCAACCCAGTAACCAATCTGCCTACCATCACCACTACGCTGCCCGCGCGCTTTGGTGTGGCGTTCGAGGCTGAGTATGTCTACAGTCGCGCTCTCTCATTTTTCGCCAAACTCGACAACCTCACTTTCCAGCGCTACTATCTGTGGGCCAACTATCCAGCGGCTCGTTTCAACGCTATGTTGGGTTTGACCTATACCATTCCCACTCGCAAATAATAATAAACATTCTTTCACAATATCAGTATTTTGAACTATTCCGAAACTTTAGAATATCTCTTCCACGCATTGCCCGCCTACCATCGGGTGGGGGCGGCTGCCTATAAGGCCGACCTTGTCAACACCGAGGTGATGATGGATTATCTCGACCATCCCGAAAGGGGCTTCCGCTCCATACATGTGGCAGGCACCAACGGCAAAGGCAGTGTGTCTCATTTTCTGGCCTCTATACTTCAGGAGGCTGGCTACAAGGTGGGCCTTTACACTTCGCCTCATCTTGTCGATTTCCGTGAGCGTATCCGCATCAATGGCAATATGATTCCCCAGCCTGCGGTGGTTGATTTCGTTGCCCGCCACAAGGCTTTTTTCGAGCGTCAGCAGCTCTCCTTTTTCGAGATGACTGTAGGTCTGGCATTCGACTATTTTCGTAACGAGAAGGTTGATATCGCTGTCATCGAGGTTGGCATGGGAGGAAGGCTCGACAGCACCAATGTCATCACCCCGCTCCTCAGCGTTATCACCAATATCGGATTGGACCACACTCAGTTCTTGGGCGACACCATCGAGAAGATAGCCGTCGAGAAGGCTGGAATCATCAAGCCGGGTGTGCCCGTTGTGATAGGACAGACTCAGGAGGAGACAGAGCCTGTTTTTCGTTGTGTGGCGCAAGAGAGGGGAAGTGCCATCTCCTTTGCCGACCGCCATTGGAAAGTTGAGCCCACATGGAAATTCGACGGAGAGCGTATGGTGGTGCAGCTTGAGCACGATGGCGTGGACTTGGGTCGCTACACATCGGGTCTCATAGGCCCCTATCAAAAGTGGAACATCGCCACAGTGTGCGAGGCTGTGCACCAGCTTAGGGAGAGTGGCGAGATTGCTATTGGCGACGAGGCTTTCCGATGGGGTTTGGACCATGTTGTCGACAACACCCACCTTATGGGTCGCTGGCAGATAATAGGTCACAACCCGTTGACCATTTGCGAGACCGCCCACAACTATGATGGTATCAACGCCATGATGATGGGCCTTGAAGGATTGGAATACCACCGTCTGCACATCATCTACGGCTGTGTGGGCGACAAAGACTACAACAAGATACTAGCCTACCTCAACAGTCAGCTTGGCGCTATGAAAAAGCCGGGCGAAGTAGAGTGGCGATTCAGCCAACCCTCGGTCGAGAGGGCGCTGCCTGTGGCCGAGCTGCAGAAGGCTGCCAACGCAATGGGCATTGAGGGACCAGCCTTCAAGGATGTCAATATGGCCCTGGCCGACGCCAGAAGCCAGGCGGCACCAGACGACCTGATACTGGTTACCGGCAGCATATTCCTTATTGCCGACGTCCTAAACAAATAGTTAAGAACTCTTGAAACAATCTAGATACACTAGTATTAGCACCTCAAACGACAATGCAAGACAATAACAGCAATCAAGATAACATACCCCATAGCGGCTCGCTGCCTCCAGCAGACGATGGCAAAGATGGCCGCAATTTGGAACGTGACGGTGAGACCATCTCGCTCAACGCCATGTTTAAAGACTATTGGATCGACTATGCCTCCGATGTCATCCTCGACCGCAGTGTGCCCGACATTGACGATGGATTGAAACCTGTGCAGCGCCGCATTCTCCATGCCATGAAGGAGACCGATGATGGACGATTCACCAAAGTCGCCAACATTGTGGGCAACACTATGCAGTACCATCCCCACGGCGATGCCTCTATCAAAGACGCTCTTGTCAACCTTGGGCAGAAAGACCTCCTTATCGACTGCCAGGGTAACTGGGGCAACATCCTCACTGGCGACGATGCAGCAGCAGGACGATATATTGAGGCGCGACTATCCAAATTTGCCAACGAGGTTGTCTTCAACAAGAAAACCACCGAGTGGAAACCCTCATACGATGGACGCAAACAAGAGCCTGTGTCGCTCCCCATCAAGTTCCCCCTCCTCTTGGCCCAGGGCACCAAGGGTATCGCAGTCACATTGACCTCGGTCATTCTGCCGTACAACTTCTGCGAACTGCTGGAATGCTCTATCAAGATACTCCAGAATGTGCCCTTCGAGATCTATCCCGATTTCCCTACGGGTGGACTCATCGATGTGTCTAAATACAACGATGGCGCTCAGGGTGGCCGTTTGCGTATACGAGCCAAAATGCATTACGACGAGAAGCAGAAGGCTATTGTCATCACCGAGCTGCCCTACACAGTGACCACCGATGTGCTCATAGACAGCATTCTGAAAGCCAACGAGAAGGGCAAAATCAAGATCAAGAAGGTCAACGACAACACTGCCGCCCAGGTCGAGATAGTGGTGTTCCTGCCTCAGGGAGTGTCGCCCGACCAGATGATTGACGCACTCTACGCCTTCACCAACTGCCAAATCAGCTTTTCGCCGCAAACTTGCGTCATTGTCAACAACAAGCCGGTCTTTATGACGGCGTCAGAAATACTGCGCCACTCTACTTTCCGCACCAAAGACCTTCTGCGGCAGGAGCTCGAAATACAGCTTGCCGAGCTCGAGGACAAGTGGCATTGGATTTCGCTCGAAAAGATATTCTTCGAAAAGCGGATCTACAAACAACTCGAGAAAGACCAGGACAGCTGGGAAGATCAGGTTACCGCCATCGAGCGTGCCTTCGACCCATACCGCAAACACCTCAAGAAAGAGATAACACGCGACGATGTTTTGAAGCTGTGTGAGAAGCCAGTGCGCAAGATCTCCAAGTTCGACATCAAGAAAGCCGACGACGAGATTGCCAACATCGAGATGAACATCGATGAGACAAAGAACCACCTGCAACACCTCACCGAGTATGCCATAGCCTATTTCCGCCACATCTTGGAGAAATATGGCAAGGGAAGAGAGCGAAAGACCGAGATACGCTCCTTTGAGGACATCCAGGCTGTTGCCGTTGCCGTTGCCAACGAGAAACTCTATGTCAACAAGGCCACTGGTTTTGCCGGCTATGCGCTCAAGAAAGACGAGGGCGCCGAGTATGCCTTCGACTGCTCTAAGATGGACGACATCATTGTCTTCCGCAAAGACGGCACCATGATGGTCACCAAGGTGCAGGAGAAGGGCTTTGTGGGCTCTACCGAGTGCAAAGAGATTGAGTATCTGGGTCTGTTCAGAAAAGGCGATGAGCGCACAGTATACAATATGATTTATCGTGACGGGGCCTTCGGCTATGTTTATGTCAAGCGATTCTCGGTGCTGGGCATCACGCGCGACAAGGAATATACCCTTACCAAAGGTACCAAGGGGACCAAGATTCTTTATTTCACCGCCAATCCCAACGGCGAGGCCGAGATAGTCACCGTGCATCATGTCTCCAAGCCTAAGTTGAAAAAGACTAGTTTCGACTTCAATTTTGCCACACTGGCCATCAAGGGTCGCTCTTCGATGGGCAACATACTCACTCGCAACGCTGTGCGCAACATCAACCTCAAGGGTGAGGGTGTCTCTACGCTAGGAGCCCGCAAGATATGGTTCGACGAAAGTGTCAAACGCCTCAATGTCAACGAGGCTGGCATATTCCTTGGCGAGTTTAAGGGTAAGGATAAGATTCTCACACTCATGCAGTCGGGCTACTTCCGCACCACCAATTTCGATTTGGGCAACCATTTCGACGACGACCTCATAGAGATTCGCAAGTTCAACGCCAAAACAATAGTGTCGGTTGTGTACCAGTCGGTCGAGAACAAAGGCTACTACATCAAGCGCTTCCTTGTCGACGAGTTTGACAAAAAGCTGCCTTTCATCGATGTTGAGTCGGGCGACGTAATGGTTACCTTTGCCTTCGACACTTTCCCACGCCTTGAGATAGTGTACGACGAGAGTGCCAACAAGAAGATTGAGTCCGAGATTGTCGATGTCTTCGATTTCATTGGTGTCAAAGGCTTCAGAGCCAAGGGCAAGCGTGTCACCACGTCGGCTGTGAAAGAGTTTAAGTGGCTGGATCCCCTTCCCGAGCCAGAGCCAGAGCCCGAGCCCGAAGAGGAGCCCGAAGAGGAGACAGGCAGCGAGGACTTCTTTGTCGCCAGCGAGCCTAACGACAGAGAGGGCTTTGCCGAAGGCACCCAGACTTCGCTTTTCTGATCCTGCCAAGCAATAGAATGATAAACGAACAACAAAAAAGACAAATAATATATCCATGAAAATACTAGTAGTCCTTCCTCGTTTCCCCTATCCGTTGGAGAAGGGCGACAAACTCAGGGCTTACCATCAAATAAAATCGCTGTCTGTCAACAACGAGGTCTATCTCTTTGCCCTAAGCCACGAAAAGGTTGGCGACGAGGCAATACAAGAGATGCGTAAATACTGCAAAGATATCTGCGTGGCGCGGCTCTCCAAGTTCAGAAGCCTCTTCCGGGTGGTGCGCAATTTCTTCACGGTGCGCTCTATGCAGATAGGCTATTGGGATTCGGCAAGGGCCCGCGCCAGCTACCGCGAATTTGAGGCAAAGACTGCCCCCGATGTGGTATATGCCCAGATGGTGAGAGTCATCAAATATGTGGCCTATTCGCCCTATCCCAAGGTGCTCGATTTCCAGGACGCCCTGTCCATGAATATGGAGCGACGTATGGTCAAGCATCGTTCGCTGCCCTATTTTGCTCTGCATTACGAGTTCAAGATGCTGCGATCGGCCGAATACAATGCCTGCTCCATTTTCGACGCACTCACCATCATATCAGAATATGACGCCGAGGCTATACCTCAACACAAAAACACCGTTATCGATGTTGTGCCCAACGGAGTTGACTTCGACTTTTTTGCGCCGCTGCCAACACCCAAAAGCTACGATGTGGTGTTTTGTGGCAATATGCAGTATAAGCCCAACATCGACGCGGCCAAGTTCTTGGTGTGCGACATCATGCCCATTGTGTGGCGCAGCCATCCTGAAGCACGAGTGCTGATAGCCGGTGCCACCCCCAAGCCATCGGTGCTCAAGTTGGCTTCCGACAAGGTTGTGGTGAGCGGCTCTGTCAGCGACATACGCCCCTGCTATGCCTCGTCCAAGGTCTTTGTGGCGCCTATGCGTATAGGGTCGGGATTGCAGAACAAGTTGTTGGAGGCTATGTCTATGGGCATCCCATGTGTGACCACATCGCTGGCCAATGTCTCGCTGCAGGCCGAAGTGGGCAAGGATATTCTTGTTGGCGACTCTGCCGAAAGCCTGGCCTCTGCCATCGTCACACTGCTCGACAATCAGCAAGTAGCCGAGCTCCAGACAGCCAACGCAAGCCTGTTTGTTCGCAGCCATTTCTCGTGGCAGGCGTCATGCTCGCAGCTCGAAGCTGTATTGAAAAAAGCCATCTCTAACCACAGCGGTCATGAAGCAGTCGAATTGGAAGAATAACAAAGGGAAATTCAAGGGACAGACGGGCGTGTGGGAGTCGGAGAACATCGACAAAGGCAAGCGTCCCACACCCCAGCAGCGCAACACCTTCTCTACCGATGTGGTGCCCGAGCGTGCCATACTGGTGTCTGTGTGCGACGCCAAGAGCTCTATGGAGCGAACAGAGGAGTGCCTCAACGAGTTGGCCTTCTTGCTCGAAACTGCAGGAGGTGTGCCGGTGAAGTCTGTGATACAAAAACTGGATCGCCCCGACAGCCGCACCTATATTGGTAGCGGAAAACTGGAAGAGGTGGTGGAATACAAGAACGCCCTGGATGTCGACTTCATAGTCTTCGACGATGAACTGTCGCCAGCCCAGCTGCGCAACCTTGAGAGGGCTTTTGAGTGCCGAATACTAGACCGTACCACGTTGATACTGGACATTTTCGCCAAGCGTGCCAGAACCTCTATAGCCAAGACTCAGGTCGAGCTGGCTCAGCTGCAATATATGCTGCCGCGACTAACACGAATGTGGACCCACCTTGAGAGGCAGCGAGGTGGCATAGGTATGCGTGGCCCTGGCGAGAGCCAGATAGAGACCGACCGCCGACTTATCACCGAGAAGATAACTTTGCTCAAAGAGCGTCTCCGCGACATTGACAAGCAGAAGGTGCAGCAGCGCAAGAACAGAGAGAGCCTCGTGCGTGTGGCTCTGGTGGGCTACACCAACGTGGGCAAGTCGACGCTCATGAACCTGCTTTCCAAGTCCGATGTCTTTGCCGAGAACAAACTCTTCGCCACCCTCGACACAACAGTGCGTAAGGTGGTTTTCGACAATTTGCCTTTTCTGCTCACCGACACTGTGGGTTTCATTCGCAAGCTGCCCCATGGGCTTGTCGAGTCGTTCAAGTCTACTCTTGACGAGGTCAGCGAGGCCGACTTGCTGCTTCATGTGGTCGATATTTCCCATCCCGACTATGAGCAGCAGATTGATTCTGTCAACCGCACCCTCGACGAGATTGGTGCCGCCGACAAACCTACCATTATGGTGTTCAACAAGGTGGATGCCTACACCTTCGAGAAGAAGGATGAGGACGACCTCACGCCTATGACCAAAAAGAACTGGACCTTGGAGATGCTTCAAAACTCGTGGCTGGCCAAGGAGAACGCCCAGCCCACAGTGTTCATCTCCGCCGCCAAGCGTGAGAATATAGAATCCCTGCGAACTATGATGTACGACGAGATCAAGCGGATTCATGCCGTGAGGTATCCCTACAACAACTTTTTGTGGTAAAAAAACTATACGACCATGAACACAACATGCAAACAACTCAAAGAGCTGCGTCGCAAGATAGCCAAAGACAATGGCATCGACATCGAGATTGCTGATTGCGACATGATGGACCAATGCACAGGAACTTGTCCAGGATGCGAGGCTGAACTGCAAACCCTCGAGAGAGAGCTTACTTTGCGAGTGGCTTTGGGACGCGTTGCCGTTGTGGCGGGCATGACCTTGGGGCTCACCGCTGGAATGCTTACGGCCTCAGCGCAAAACAGCAACATTGAAAACAAAGCCACCACGCCATCAGAGGTCAGCATAAAGAGGGACACATGTCTGTTCAAAGGCATGGTGAGGGAAAAAGAGACCGACGAGCCTCTGGCATTCGCCAACGTTATTTTGCGGCAGAATGGTGACATAGTCACGGGGACCGCTACCGATTTGGATGGGCAATTCTCATTGCAAGTGCCTGTTGGCAAATATGAGCTTATAGTGTCGTGCATTGGTTACCGTACCTCTACGGCCACCATCGAATTGGATAGCAAGCAGAAAGACGAGGTGAGCATATCCATCCAACGACTTTCTAAATCTAATATGCTGGGAATGATTGTGATTGAAAAAAAGAGGATACCATTGTTAGAAATTGGTGCTTCGGAAAGTGGCGAGCGCATAGACGCAGACAGAATAAAACATTTCCCTAATTAGTAAAGGTGGGGTAGTATAAAGTTTATAGTATATTGTATAGGAGTGCGTTGCAGAGCGGCGGCCTTGTTGCGCAAGGCATAATAACCTATTTTTTTGGTAAACAACAGGTCAAAGAACTCTTGGCTTTTTTTTGCGGGAGGCTTTGCTCGCTAGCGCTCACCTCTCTTCTTCATTTCAGAAAAGGACAGAAAAGACAGAAAAAAACAGAAATTGCTTGCCTGCGGCGACCTTGAAACTTGAATCTTGAATCCTGTACCGAAGGCTGCGAGCACCTTAAAAATAAATTAAATACAGCGAGTCAATCCTGAATCCAATACAAAATTGGTTAAGTCGGCTTGCATTTTAAAGTGGTCAAATTCGACCACTTTAAAATTATGGTCGTGTATCATTCGGCACCCCAAGGCTTGTAGTTTCCAAGTGTTGTGTTGCGTACACCGTTGTTGTAGAAGTGTTTTTTAGTTCGATCTCACATTGCCGCTGAACGTGCGCAGATCGTCTACAATGAGCTCTTGCTTGTCCTAAGTGTGTTGGTTTTCAAATGCAAAGATACAACTTTTTTTGAAAAGTTCAC
Organism: uncultured Bacteroidales bacterium; assembly: GCA_900316965.1. GTDB lineage: Bacteria > Bacteroidota > Bacteroidia > Bacteroidales > P3 > Colimorpha. The sequence goes on along the minus strand of ONEY01000021.1, from coordinate 270 downwards.
AACTTTGTGGACCACAACTTTGTGGAATTATCGGTATTGCCCCTTTGGTTGTTGTCTATTTTGTTGGTTTACAATATACTTTGGTGGTTGCGGCACTTTGGGCTTCATGGCTTTGCTCGCTGGCGCTCTTGAATCTTGAATCTTGTGCCGCAGGCTGCGAGCACCTTAAAAATAAATTAAATACAGCGAGCAATCTTGAATCTTCTGCCGCAGGCTGCCTCATCACGAGCTTGTACGGTACTTGTACAGTACAAGCTCGGTGGATGAGGG
>ONEY01000031.1 GCA_900316965.1 uncultured Bacteroidales bacterium | reverse complement strand
CTAGCTACGACACCATCCCAGGCCGCTACCGCGGATATCACTACACCGAGTGGTACGACCAGTGCCCGGCCTTCAGCAACGGAGGTATGATTGACTCCGGTTATTATGAGGAGTATGTCTCGGGCGCTGGTTGTGACGGGATAGCAAAATATGAGTACACCGACCATCCAATACTCATTCGGGGGCTTGTCGCTCTAGTACGACAGGGAACTATAGCATTCTACCCATGGCAAAATAACGAACTGGGTCCCCAGTACCTTTACCTCCTTAAAAGAATCGACTACACCGACACAGTTAATCCCGATACTCTTCGTGCTCAACTTTTCAAAATGAGGATTCTTGACTCCGTCAGGTACGACACTGTCAAACCCAAAATAATGGAGATACCCCAGGCGTATCCATATATCCCCAGCAAGTATTTGTATGCCTATGAGGTCTATTTCAACAAACCTATACAGGTCGACTCCGATTTCTATATTGGTGGGTCCTATGAGAATAAGTTGATCCAAGAGACACAGACATATACATTTTACCCATTTAGTTATGCGAATATAAGACCTGTGGGGCGTCTGGTGAACAACCCTGAGTTCACTCATAACGAAAATGTATGCCATTCCCAGGGGCACCACAACACCATGATTTATTATGGTCACGCGAGCTGGACTTCCATTGTTGGATATCCTCCATTAAACAACGGCGAGGTTTGGTGCGCGAGAACCAGACACGTTTATCCCGATGACCCCTCTGTACAGCGACAGCCTCCCGATGGGAAGCGTCATGGGCTCCGGATACTATGACGAGAACGCCACTGCTGAATGCCTCGCCATCCCCAACCCCGGATTCGTATTCTCCCACTGGAACGACGGCAACACACAGAACCCTCGTTATATTCACCTGTCTCAGGACACTGCCCTCACAGCCTTCTTCGCCGAGGGTTGCATGTACCACGTCGACCTCTTTTCAGACAATCCCAGCTTGGGCTCCGTTCTTGGCGGCGGCGACTATCCCTCCAACTCCATGGTCTCCATCTCCGCAACTCCCTCTTCCAACGCTTACGCCTTCTACCACTGGAACGACGGCAACACCCTCAACCCTCGCACATTCCGCCTTACACAGGACACCTCTTTCTCCGCCTTCTTCACCGAAAACTGGCGCTACCACGTCGAACTCCACTCCGGCATGCCCGACTGGGGCTCCGTGGAGGGCGAGGGCGACTATTTCGCCAACTCGCAGGTCTCCATCTCCGCAACCCCGCTGAACAGCTCGTATGTTTCGTGGCTCTCTTCCAAAGAGTTAATGGCATCCTCGAGACTCCCGACGCCCAAAGCTGTCTCTCCCTCCGCCCCAACCCCGCCAGCGACAGGGTGGAGATTGTGTCGTGCGAGGCGATGGCGGCCATAGACCTCTACGACGTCACAGGCCGTGCGGCGGCGCATATCGAGCCCCGCTCTGAGACTGCCACCCTCGACGTCTCCGCTCTCTCTTCCGGTGTCTACACTGTAAAAGCCTCATCCACGACCGGCTCTGTATTTACCGACAAACTGCTAGTGAAAAGATTCTGAATAAAAAATAAAAAAAGTATATAATGCAATAAAATACATGTTTCTTCGTATATTAGAACATGATCAGAATGGCTCGATACTTTTTTTTACTAATTATGCTTTCTGGTGCGACTTATGCCCAAAAAGGTATTGATGTCTCTCGTTTTCAGGATTCTATTGATTGGAAAAAGGTTGCAAAAAATAGCAATTTGGAGTTCGTTTATGTTAAAGCGTCGGAAGGAGCAAGCATACGCGACCAGATGTATACCTACAATTTGAAGAAAGCAAGGGAAGCAGGTCTTTTGGTGGGAAGCTATCATGTGTATAGTAGTAGGACCACCGCATATCAACAGTTTGCCAATTTCAAGAAAGCTGTAGGCAAGACAAAGCAAGATATAATTCCAGTGCTCGACATCGAAGCTGTACATTGTCATAAACTGTATATGGAACGTGTCGACAAACTGTTGGAGCTTATGGAAAAAGAGTATGGCGCCAAACCAATGATATATACAAGTGAAAAACTGTACACAACACATTTTAATGTAAAAAAATACAAACCATATCATTTTTTTATAGCCAACTATAAACGAGAGCCTGCTGTTGCATATACTCTATGGCAATATACTCAGCATGGAAAACAGAAGGGTATTGCTGGCTTTGTAGACTTCTCTCGTTTCAACAAAAAATATGATGTCGAGGATATAAAAATATCGACCAAAGATACTACTTCTGCTCAACAGGTATCCAAAGCGACAGAGAAAAAAATAGGGACAAAAACAGTAAAAAAACAGGTTCCGCAAAAGCAACCTGTCAAGAAAAAGTCGGCCTATAAGCCACAATCTGTAACAACGGCTTCAAAACAGAGGAGAAAATAGTAGAGTCACTTGAAAATAACAAGTTAATGAGAGTATGTGAGCAATGATGAAAAATATCATATTATAGAGAGATGACAGCTGTTTCTATTATAGAAAAAGAATTGTTCTCTTTAAGGTTATAGTATTTGATAATCAAATAAATAAAGTCTATCCACGAAAGTTGATAGGCTTTTCTTTTTATAGTATTGCTCTATATTAATAAAAAATCATTAACTTTGCACATTGTTTAATAACGTTTCAAAAGCCTTTTTTTGAAATGTTTGTTGTTGTATTAATAACTGATAATAAGTAAAATAATATTGTTTTAATCGTTTATGCAAAAAAGTAAAATTGGTCTCGATTTTGAAAAAGTAGAGCATGCCAGAGGCGTGGCTCGCAAGATAGCCGGTCAGGTGCAGGATTTCGTGGACAATTATACCACGGTGGCTGTAGAGCGTACCATCTGTCGTCTTCTTGGTATTGATGGTATTGACGACAATGAGGTACCGCTGCCTAATATTGTTGTTGACTCCCTTAAATCAAAAGGTTTGCTTGGTCAGGGTGTTGCTTTCTATGTAGGCAATGCAATTATTGAAACAGGCATGAATCCTCAGCAGATTGCCGAGGCAATTGTCGCTGGAAAACTTGACATCACCCAACTTCCTCTCCATGCCAAAGAGGAGACAGCCAAGGCTATCAATCCTTTTGTGGAGGCCAGTGTGGAACGTGTTCGCGCCAACCGTCTTCGTCGCGAGAACTATATCAATACTATAGGAGAGGGTAGCAAACCATATCTGTACATCATTGTGGCAACAGGTAATATATATGAGGATGTTGTTCAGGCCCAGGCTGGCGCTCGTCAAGGAGCTGACATCATTGCCGTGATTCGTACAACTGGTCAGTCATTGCTCGACTACGTGCCTTTTGGCGCTACAACAGAAGGCTTTGGTGGCACATTTGCCACTCAGGAGAACTTCCGTATTATGCGTAAGGCACTTGACGAGGTAGGCGAGGAGGTTGGTCGCTATATTCGTCTCTGTAACTACTGTTCAGGCTTGTGCATGCCTGAGATTGCTGCCATGGGAGCTCTCGAAGGCCTTGATGTCATGCTCAACGATGCACTCTATGGCATCCTTTTCCGCGACATAAATATGCAGCGTACTCTAATCGACCAGTACTTCAGCCGTATTATTAACGGCTTTGCAGGTGTCATAATCAATACTGGTGAGGATAACTATCTTACTACCGCAGACGCTTATGAAGAGGCTCACACGGTTTTGGCTTCCGACCTTATCAACGAGCAGCTGGCTCTTATCGCAGGCTTGCCAGAAGAACAAATGGGTTTAGGACATGCATTTGAGATGGATCCAATGCTGGAAAACGGGTTTCTTTATGAGTTGGCTCAGGCTCAGATGCTTAGAGAGATATTTCCTAAGGCACCTCTCAAATACATGCCACCTACCAAATTTATGACAGGCAACATATTCCGTGGTCATATTCAGGACGCACTGTTCAATATTATCGGTCAATGGACACATCAGGGTCTTCAGTTGCTAGGTATGCCGACAGAGGCTATCCACACACCGTTTATGAGCGACAGATATCTCTCTATAGAGAATGCCAAATATATCTTCAACAATTTGAAAGACATTGGAGAAGAAGTTGAGTTCAAAGAGGGTGGTATTATTCGAAACCGCGCCAAGGAGGTTCTTGACAAAGCTACTGAATTACTCGAGGCTATGGAGAGTGAAGGTCTGTTCACGGCTTTGGAGAAAGGTATTTTCGGCAATGTCAAGCGCCCCAAGAATGGAGGCAAGGGTCTGGACGGCGTTACCCTTAAGGCCGAGAACTACAACAACCCGTTTGTTGAATTAATGAAAGGTAAAAAATAAAAAAGAGAGAAAGCTTGATTGTGTGTGATTCTATGAGATAGAATAGGGTATGAGCTATTATAAGACAATCAAGCGATCGGACAATCAATTACTCAAACACTCAAAATAAATAACCATGAGCGAAGGATTGTATTCAATGGAGGCAAAGGATTACGACAAAACCTTAGACCTCACCAAGATAAAACCATACGGTGATACTATGAATGATGGTAAAGTGCAGCTAAGTTTCACTTTGCCTGTGCCTGCTGGCGCTGAGGCTGAAGAGGCCGCCAAACAACTGCTCAAAAAAATGGGCTTTGAAAATCCTTTGGTAGTATTTCAGAAAGAGCTTACCGAGGGGTTCTGTTTTATGAACTGTTATGGCTCTCTGACACACACTGTGGATTACACCACCATTCATGTCCCAAAAGTGGAATCGACCACAATGGATATGCATGAATGCGACGATTATATTCGTGAACATATAGGTCGTAAGATTGTCTGTGTCGGCGCATCGACAGGTACCGACGCCCACACTGTTGGCATTGATGCCATTATGAACATGAAAGGTTATGCCGGTCACTATGGTTTGGAACGCTATGACATGATTGAGGCTTATAATCTTGGCAGCCAAGTTCCCAACGAGGAATTTATTGCTAAGGCTATAGAGTTGCATGCTGACGCATTATTGGTTAGTCAGACTGTGACGCAAAAAGATGTTCATATCATCAATATGACAGAACTTGTTGAAATGCTCGAGGCAGAAGGATTGCGCGACAAAGTTATTCTTATTTGCGGAGGTCCGCGTATCAGCCATGAACTTGCAAAGGAACTTGGCTACGATGCCGGTTTTGGAGCCAATACTTATGCTGACGATGTTGCATCGTTTGTCGCCCAAGAGATGGTGGCAAGAGGATGGAAATAATAAATGTTGTTGTTATGACAACATATCATCGTGATAACGAAAAATAATCAAAAAAATAAAAACAATGGAAAAAGAACAGATTAAACCTTTTATCGCCAAACGCGCAGCTCAGGAGCTGCACGACGGTGATGTAGTAAACCTTGGTATCGGTCTTCCGACATTGATTCCAAACTATCTGCCAGAGAATGTTCATGTCATCCTGCAGAGCGAGAATGGTATGATTGGTATGGGCCCTACACCAGAAGAGGGTAAAGAAGATCCTTGGTTCATAAACGCCGGTGGCGGATACATCACTCACACTCCCGGTGCCAGCACTTTTGACAGTGCCACATCGTTCGGTATTATCCGTGGCGGTCATGTCGATGTTAGCGTTCTTGGCGCTATGCAGGTCGATGAAGAAGGCGATCTTGCCAACTGGATGATTCCAGGCAAGAAAACCCCAGGTATGGGAGGCGCTATGGATCTCCTCGTTGGTGCAAAGAAAGTTATTCTTGCCATGGAGCATACTGCCAAGGGTAACCCCAAAATCCTCAAGAAGTGTACTCTTCCTCTCACTGCTAAGGGTCAGGTTAATATGATTATCACTGAGATGGGCGTGATGGAAATAACCCCGAAGGGTATTGTCCTTACTGAGATTAACCCTGAATTTACTGTTGAGCAGGTTCAGGCCGCTACAGAAGCAACACTTATTATCTCTCCCGATTTGAAGGAAATCAAATAGTTCACTGTCTGTGACCATGTGTCCCTATGACGGATGACGCTAGTTTCAATGGCGTCATCCGTTGCAAGGACGCAGGCTAGGATATGTCAATCATAAACCTATGAAAAAAATCTTTTTCCCACTGCTACTTTTGGTGGCTCTGTCTGTCAAGGCTGCTGAACCCATACCGGCTCCAGTGCCGCAGCATATCGAATTCAAATATTATGGATTCTACAGCGTTATTGATTACACTCACATGATGTGTTTGTCTCATTTTTCGGGACAATACATGGACCCAATATCCGGAATTATTGTGGGTTATACAGATGCATACAACCTCAACGGTATTACCGCTGTGGCAGGATGGCAGTGGCGCAAAGAGTCGGCATTGGGTATTGGTTTCTCTTACCTTAACGATGCTACTGGTTCTTTCTCACAGATTCCTGTTTTTTTGGAGTTTCGCAGCCATTTTCTGCGTAATCGTATCACTCCATTCACTGCCGTACAATTGGGCTATACTATCCCTTTCGGTTCTAAGAATGCCGAGGTTGAGTATACACGCATAGCTGAGGGTGGTGTTACTTTCGCCCTTTCGATAGGGGCTCGTATTGCTATACGTCAGAAATTGGCTTTCAATATTTATGCTGGCTACCAGCTTATACAGCTACGTGCTGTTGAACGTGGCTTTAATAATGTTGCGGCAACAATAATGCCCGAGTTGTATAACAATATTAAATTTGGGGTTGGCGTCAATTTTTGACGCTGCCTTTTTGTTATCATATTTCAATCTATACTAATAGGCGTTTCCTCCTTCCATGTACAAGAAATTTTTCACCGTTGTATTGGCTATTGTCTTGTTTGGCAATGCCAGCGCCCAATTCAAGAAAAACAAGGACCAGTCTGCCGACCCCATAGTGGATGAATGGAATGACGTTGAAGTCTTTGAACAGCACAAGCTATATCCTCGTGCCAACGTCATTCCCTATGGCAACGAAAATGCCATAGAAAAGAATGGTTATGAGAGCTCTCCGTACTATATAAGCCTCAATGGTGAGTGGCGCATGAAGCTAAGCAGTAGTTTTAATAATCGCCCTACCAATATTGAGCAGAAAGACTTTTCGGCCAAAGACTGGGCGACAGTAATAGTGCCTTCGGCGCGTATTCTTGACGGGAAGAAACTCCTACAGTCAAAAAAAATCCTTAAACCTTCTGATGTGTCTGAGTCGGGCAACAATGTGGCTACTTATTACCGTGAGTTTGAGGTGCCTAAAGCCTGGAAAGACTATAAGTCATATCTTAATATAAACATCTTAAGCCTGGAAAAGTTAACAATATCGTGGTTCAGGTTGTTAGCATATCCGATGGCTCATTACTCGAATCCAAATACTCCCGTTTGGTCAACGGCATTACTTCGGATGTCTTTATCGTCCTCAAACCAAAAGTGAATATCGTTGACTATAATATAAATGCAACTTATACATCATCAACTCGTTTTGGTGACTTGTTACTCAATGTTGATATTTTCAATGAACAGAAAAAAGGTCAATATTATGTTGAAATGGAGATTTGGGACCCAACGGGTCATCAGGTCGAAAAAATGGGACGATGGACTGTCTTTGATAAAAAGAACGAGCTGACAATGAAAATGGAGCGTTCCATTGGCAACGCTCTTCCTTGGAGCGCAGAGACTCCTAATCTCTACACTCTTGTCGTTCGTCTTCGTGACCAGAAAATGAATCTTGTTGAAACAGTTGGCTGTCGCTTTGGATTCCGTTCTGTTGAGGTTAAAAACGGACAACTTACCGTCAACGGGTCGGCAGTGACTATCAAAGGCGCTATATACTCTTTTTACAACAATGACAAAACAGGTATTCCTAGCAAGGAACGAGTGTCGAATGATTTGAAACTCATGAAGCAGAACAACATCAATGCCGTTCGTACTACCTTGTACTCTCCTGCGGCACCATATTTCTACGAATTGTGTGACGAGTATGGTCTTTATGTTTTCTGCGATGCCAACATACAACCGATGTCGACACAGGCAAAGGCCGTTGCTACAGACAAGGCGTATATAAACATGTTTGTGTCAAGAATGCAGAACATGTACGAGCGTTTTAAAAATCACCCATCCATTATCGCGTGGTCGTTGGGCGATGCCGTCGATAATGGAATCTGTATGGAGAACGCTATAAGAGCCATTAAACAAAAGGATAAGAGCCGTCCTGTAATTTATCCTGGCGTTGGTTTTTCGGAAAATTGCGATATCGTCACTCCATCTAATATGGACTATGACGAAATGAAGCTTTTCGGTGCCAAACAGCAGAATCGTCCATTGATATTGGCAGCGTATGGTTCGGCAATGGGCAATTCTTATGGCAGCATGGAGCCCTATTGGCAGCTAATCCGCTCCAACAGCTCGCTTCAGGGAGGTTTTGCCAACAGCTGGAATGGTGTTGATTATTATGATGTTGAAAGTGCTGCAGATCTCACAACAACAGGTATCGTCGACAACGATGGCAATCCTAGACCTTATCTCAACGAACTCCGTAACATATACCGTCCTTTCGATGTCAAATTGGTAAACATCAGTCCTGACGCTGCAGAATTCAATGTTACCAATCTGCTCTCTTTCTTGACGTTGAACGATTATGTATTAGAGTATAATATATATTCTAATTTGAAAAGTCGTATTATAGAAGGGGAGGTCTCTGTGGCTTTGAAACCAGGAGAGTCGAAAAATTTCAAACTCAAAATTCCTGCGCTAACCCTCTATGCTGGTGAGGATCTTTTCATTCGTTTCACAGTGCGTCAGCGCAAATCCTCGGTAGCAATCCCTAAAGGAACTACTCTTGGTGTCGTCGAGTTTCCTCTGCCAATGAAACATGTAGGCAAGGAAAAACTCACTAACTATGACAATGAGCAGCTACTTGTGGAGCAAGAAACTCCAACTACAATACGTGTCTTTAACGACAACGTCTATCTTTCGTACGATTTGGAGAAGGCTGAGATATTGACATATTCTTTCCACGATCGTCAGATGATGGTGGCTTCGCCTCAGGTCAATTTCTGGCGCGCTGCTACCGATAACGATCGTGTGGACAAGAACGCTATGCGTTTATGGCAAAATCTCAATCCCGACAATATGAGTCGAACTGTTGTCGCCACCAATTACCGCCGTATCGATAACGGCACGGTATGTATCGACGCCATGCTTCGCTATGTTGACCGCAACGGCACCGTGTTTTTTGATGTTAAACAATCTATGGCTGTGCTTTTCTCGGGAGATGTTATTATAGACAATGAGATTGTCGCCTCGGAACAAGTCAAGACACTGCCACGTATTGGTTTGCAACTTTTCCTACCTAAGACTCTCGACACTGTGCAGTGGTTTGGTACAGAAGGCGAGACCTATGTAGACCGCAACCAGTCGGGTGTGTCGGGAACTTATAAGAAAGACGCTCGCTCGCTTTTCTATCTTTACGACCGTCCTCAGTCGGCTGGCAACCATCATGGTGTTCGTTGGATGTCGGTATGCGATGCTAACACGGGATTTTATGTCGATATGCTAGATACAAATTTCAGTTTCAGCATTTATCCCTATACCGATGTGGACTTGGTAGGGACCGATAATACTAAAACGTTGAAAGAACGTGATTTCTGGACTTTGAATGTCGACTATCGCCATGCGGGGGTCGGATCTGCTTTGGCAGGTATTGAAGTCGGTGACAAATATCTTGTAAACGATCGCAAGTATCATTTCCGTGTCCATTTGCGCTCTTATGAACTAGAGGAATACAATTCCTACGACTTTAGCCGTGTTGAATATCCTCAAGTGGCCTCGAGTGTTCTGCCTATGCCTGTGATTTCAAAAAACAGAGACCGTTTTGATCAACCTATGACCATAACGCTTTCTACAGAAACTCCAAAAGCTGAGATACGTTACACCCTTGATGGCTCTACACCTGACGAGAAATCACTGCTATACAAGAAACCATTTGTGATTTCTAATTCCACTTATGTTAAGGCTAAGGCATTCAAATCAGGCTCAACACCATCTTTCACTGCTATCAAAAGATATAATTTTGATTATATTGTAAAAGCGACCTTTACCAACAAACCTAACACTCCATACAATTATGAACAGGAGACTATTCTTTTCGATGGAGATAGGGGAGACATTAGTGAGCTGTCGCGTGGTTGGCTTGGTTTTTCTGGCAACGACTTCAATGTTGTCCTTGAACTTAGCAAAGCTATAGAACTGCAGCAAGTAGTGGCACGTTTCGCGCATGTCCCCGACGCTTGGGCTTTCGCACCTACGGCAGTACAGGTTTATGTGTCGGATGATGGCGAAAACTTTTCTCCAGCAATTAACGCCAAACTTAAATATGCACCCGAGGAGCAGTCGATGAACTCACCTCAGTTGGTTACTGTTACCATTGATGTTGATAAACCTGACGTTAAATATGTTCGCATTGTTGCCAAGAACATGGGCCGCATTCCTTCGTGGCACAAGGCTCGCGGACTTCGCCCATGGATTATGGTCGATGAAATTGAACTCAATGAAGTGATTAAGTGAGTGGGAGTAGAAGATTAGAGATTGAAAGGGATAATAGTTTATAGTTATTAAGTCATTGTGTTCGTTTCGGCTCTTTAATAAGGATGAATTCCATTTGTGTACTAACATGACTTCTAATTTTTCAATAGTACTCTACATAATATGAAAAAAATAGTCCTCTTGGCTTTAGCCTCGTTAATTTTTGCTTCTTGTGAAGTGGAGTTTTCACCCAATGCTGACTGGACCGAAATTCCTGTCGTGTATTGTCTTCTTGACCAGGATGAAGATACAACATATGTTCGCGTCCAGCGTTGTTTTTTGGGTGAGGGCAACCAATATACCTATGCAGCAGTGGCAGATTCCAACAACTATCCTCAGGGCGCTCTTACTGTTGCCATCGAGGAGTGGAACGCCAATGTCGATGCCACTACAGGTCAGTGGAGTAGGTCTGGCAATTCTCCTATTCGTACATTTGTTTGCGATTACACAGAAACGACAGACAAGGAGAATGGCATATTTGACTCTTCTAGGCAACCTCTTTATGTTTGTGCAACAGCTGGTCAACTCGACACATCGCATGTATATAGACTCGTGGTTGTGAAAAACAGCACTGGCGATACAATAGCAACATCAGAAACAATGCTTATTTGCGGCGATTTGCAACTTGTACGTCCCAACAATGTCACAAAATTTCAATTTGCAGGTACATCTGGAAACAAGTCTTGCGAATTCCATTGGTCGGCAATGAAAAGGGCTCGTCAATACCAACCATTGGTACGTTTCTTTTACAGGGATTTTATTATCAACCGTCAGTCAGTACCAATTGACACTACAATCATAAACCACTATATTGACATTCCTTGTAATGTTGTAAAGAGCAACATGCGAGACCCATTCTATACAACATACCTTGATCAGAACTATTTTCTGTCAACTATCAAGAATTCAATTATCGACACTGTTTGTAACAAAAACATTATTGATACAGTCGAGATATTTATACTTAGTTGTACCGAACCTTTGGCGGCTTTTGTATATGCCGGAAACCCTGCTGGTTCTCTGAATCAAGATCCTTTTACATATACCAATATAGAAGGCGGTCTTGGCGTTTTTGCAGCCCGCCGTCGTCATATGAGTTTCCGTATAGAGACTCCCGGATCGACTCTAAGTAATTATAAAAAGACACTCAAGGAATTGGGAGTGGGTTTTTGATCGCAAGCGAGGTTGTAAAGAAAAATTTTGTCAGTATCCGAAAAGTGCGTATCTTTGCAAATTATTGTTTGAATAATAGATAATTAAAAATCAATAAATTAAATTATTAAGATGAATATTACAAGAGAAAATTTGGATGACTTGAACCTCTTGTTGAAGGTTGAAATCGCCGAGAATGACTATGCCGAACGAGTAACGAAACAATTGAAAAACTATCAGAAAAAAGCCACAGTACCTGGATTCCGTAAGGGTATGGCTCCTATGGGCCTGATTCAGCGCATGTATAAATCTGCTGTTGTCGCCGACGAGGTACAGGCTATGCTCGGTGAGTCTCTCTACAAGTATCTTGATGACGAAAAGCTTGATATACTTGGCAGCCCTCTTTCTAATGAGGAAAAAACAGGAAAGATTGATTTCGAAAATGCTAAGGATTTCACTTTCTTCTTCGACGCCGCTTTGGCGCCTAAGGTTGATATTGCATGGGACAAGGTTGACGCCAAACTTTATCAGGTAAAGGTAAATCCTAAGGATATTGACAAACAGATTGAGGATATTACCCGTCGCTATGGCAAATTTGAGACTCCTGAAATCATAGGTGAAAAGGATTTTGTATATGGTAAGGTCGAGGAACTCGACAAGGATGGTAATGTTAAAGAGGGTGGTGTCAGTACATTCACTTCTTTCGACCTCGGAGCCGTTAAGAACGCAGATGAAATCGCACCTCTTTTTGTTGGAAAGAAAGTAGAGGATCAGGTTGTTTTCAATGCATCCAAAGCTTTTACTTCTGCTGATATCGAGAAAAATCTCCATCTCGACAATGCTGCCGCCAAAAAATTCAAGGCTGACCTACGCATGACTATAAGCGGTTGCTCGCGCATCACTCCTCATGAGGTTAACGAGGAACTCTTCGCCCAAATGTTCCCCAACGATCAGGTGAAGGATGTCGCCGCATTCCGTAAACTCGTTTCCAAAGAAATGGAAGCCAGCTACAATGAACAGGCTGAAATCTTCTTTGTCAATGAGACTCACAGACAGCTTATCGACAATTTCAACGCCACTATGCCTGAGGCTTTCTTGAAACGTTGGATTGCCAGCCGTGGCGAGAAAGACATCACCCTTGAAAGTGTAGAGGCTGATTGGGAATCCAAATACTTGCCCTCTCTGAAATGGGAAATGGTCGATGGTGCCCTCAATAAAATCAAGACTTTAGAACCTACCCAAAATGAAATTGTTGATTACGTGAAGGATCTCCTTGGCAAGAACGAGCCTAAGAAAGACGGTGAGGACGACAAAGCTCGCGATGAACGTCTTGAGCAGTCAGCTCGTACCATCGCCAAAGATCGTCAGAATGTTCAGCAGATTATAGACCGTCTTTACTCAAAGAACAGTTTTGAATTGTTCAAGGAACAGTTGAAACCCGAACCCGAAAAAGTCACTATTAAGGAATTCTCCGAAAAAGTGAAATGAAAATAAAAGGACTTTTTGTCTTTGTAATTATTGCGCTCTTCTGTTATCAGGGAAGAGCGCAATTTCAAAATACTTTCCACAACTCCTATGTATCTATGGGAATTGCGGGAAGTTGTTATATTGGATCGACTCATACAGGCTATGGCGGTGGCGTCGATTTTACTTTCGGTAAGTGGTTGTTGACTTCGGCGGGAATCAGAGCGCAGTTGTCGGCTCAATATCTAAGCCATGCCTCTGCTAGCGGATTGTATTGTTATGGTCATGCCGACCTCTTTGTCGACCTGTTAACCTCTCTTAAGGGTCGCAATCCGAGTAATGTTTTTCGCAGCTATTTACTTGTTGGTATTGGATTAGCGAGAAGTCCACAGGGAGATAGGGATTTCTGTGGCTTCTTTGGACTTGGGGCTGATTTTAAGGTTAGTAAGGACTGGCGTCTTTATGCTGAGCTCTCATCGATGCTGCATCCCTCTGATTTCGATGACAATAGCAAGTCTTCTTTCTTGCCTATGGCAAAGTTTGGAGCAACTATCGATATCGACAACAATCCTACTCGAAGCCGTTCTCGGTATGAGTCAAAAGATGTCACAAGTGATTGGTTTTTCCAACTAGCTTTGGGTGTGTCTTCGCTAAACTACAATGGTATCTCATCGTTTGGAGATCGCATTAAGTTATTGACACCCATTTTCGAATTTGGCATTGGCAAACGTATGACTAATGTTTGGAGCGCGCGAGTGAGTGCATCCGGATTATATGCTCGTAGCGAAGAGGAACTTTTCTCATACTACAATTTAAGGGGTGATCTTATGCTCAATATGGCCGGGTGGCTTATGCCCGACCACGGATTGACATTGTTAGAGTGCCGGCCTTATGTGGGAGCCAGTGTGCTTTCGCGACTTGACTCGCAGTCTAAATTTCTTATGGGTGTGGCTGGAGGATTACTGGTTGGCGTCCGTCCCAACGAAAAAAATGAAATATATCTTGACGCTCGCTATGTACTAGTGCCTTCCAGGTTTGCGCATGTAAGCATGCAACAAAGCACCTTCTCGGTTGGTATGGCAACGCTTACATTAGGTTATAGCTACTATTTCTCAAATGTTAGCATCAAATAAATATCTTATTTGAATCCAGCTAGCAGATTGTCTGAAAATAATCAATTTTTAGTCAAACACTATATAGTTGCGGTCGTTCTAATTGCCGATTGTGGATTATAGTGATAGTATGTCACAATTACTTCTGCTCATTGGTAATTGGTAGTATACGCATTCTTTGTCACGGTAGAACTCTTTTGCCCCCCAACGTTGCCAATACAAATGCGTCTTTAGTCTGTGTAGTACCGGAATGAATACAAAATCATACTCCTCGAGTTCGGGCATAATGTTTTGTATCATCTCATAATTGAGTTTGGAACCTCTATAGTCCTCTCTAACTATGAAGGAGAATACTGCTGTATAATTCATTGAGTTGAGCTGGCCTAAAAGAGATGGATTGTCGATACGAATTTGCTCTGTCTCCTCATCAATGCGATAATCGCTCATGTTAAGCAAACCAATCACTTCTCCTTGTTCATTGATCGCTTTTACGCTCAAAGGCCAGTTGAAGTGAAGTGTGGCAATCCAAGTCTCAACCTCTTTTCGGTCAAAACCATATTGCCTTACCATCCATTCAGTGGTAACTTGAGCATCGTCAGGAGTCATTCTATACAAAGTGTACGGCATTGAAAGTTAGTAATATTTCAGGATGATATGATAGTTTTGATTTTCGTAACCCTGGTAGTCCCATATCTTCTTCCCGATTGATATAGATGATGGAATTAGGGAGATGAACGGCAAATTGTTGATTGATGACACTATAAGCACCATCGACACTTGTGTCGGCTTTTTCAACGCAAACATCTATAGTGTCGTCTGTTACTTTGCTTCCGAAGGTGAATGCGACCATCTTGTTGGAAGTGAAAAGGGCACCTCCATACATGTCTAATCTATTCCAATACTGAAAGATGGTTTCCATTACTTGATGTTCAGCCTCTATGGTGTTGGCATATTCAGGGTTGTCATGTTCCTTGTTGCGTTGCCATTTGTCGACGACTTCACGGCATTGGTCGAACATATTTGGTGTGAGTTCTTTATATTCAAAGTCGGGGTGTTCCGCAACAAATTTGTTGACATGGTTTCTTTTGGCTTTCAATTTGCCTCCAGATAATGATTCTAAATCTCTTTTAAGATATATGTAGTCGTATTGGTTTCGAAGTGGTTCTACCGTAATATCGATGCCTTTGTTGCAGGTGTTAAGTTTCAATTGATTGGCTGATTCGTCTTCTAATCCTAGTAGTGTGAGTTTGCCGTCACTGTCTTCTTTCAAGAGTTTAAGCAGTTCGCATGATGGTGTTCCTGCCATACAAATCATATATACTCGTTTACCCTCTAAGTTATAACGAAGGATTACGGCGTCATTAAGGATACAAACTTCTGTTTGGAACCAAAACTGCCATCCGACAAGATTTGCGAATGTAAAGTTGCAATTGCGACGTCCTGCTTTCAATGTCAATTCTTGTACGGACTTGCGGTCGTCTATTGTAAGACGGTGAAAGTCGATAGCGTTCATGACCTGTACTATTGCTACAATAATTCGTTGTCTTCGCTTAGTAGTGCCAGTCCGCCCTGTGAAGTTTCTTTGTAAAGGCTAGGAATGTCTTTACCTGTTTTTTTCATGGTTTCTACCACTTTGTCAAAGGTGATGATATGCTTGCCGTCGCTCATCATGGCGTAGAGGTTGATGTCGAGAGCACGTAGTGCAGCCATTGCGTTGCGTTCTATGCAGGGAATCTGAACCAAACCGCACATTGGGTCGCAGGTGAGGCCAAGGTTGTGCTCCATTGCCATTTCGGCTGCATATTCTATCTGTTGAGGGCTACCTCCAAAAAGTTGGTTGGCGGCGACGGCGGCCATAACGCAGGCACTACCAACCTCGCCTTGGCAGCCTACTTCGGCTCCACTGATCGAGGCGTTGGTTTTGATAACGTTGGCAAATAGCGCCGCAGTAGCGAGGGCTCGCAGTATGGCGGTGTCGTCAAAACCATGGTTCTTCTTGAGATGATACAGTACGGCAGGAAGCACCCCGCTGGAACCGCATGTTGGAGCGGTAACGATAGTGCTGCCCACAGCATTGCGCTCGCTGGTGGCTAGAGCGTAAGCAATAACAAGACAACGTCCTTGTAGCGAGGGTTTATAACTCGATGCTCTCACATAATATTGATGTGCTTTGCTGCGCAGATGAAGTCCTCCAGGGATAACACCTTCGGCACGAAGTCCTTCTTCTATGGTGTTCTGCATGGTTTGCCAGATGTCTTCAAGATAATCCCAGATGTCGGAATCTTCATGCATTGCCACATATTCCCAAAAGGTGAGTCCCTCTTTCTCTATATAATGTAGAATATCAGTCATGTGTGATAGCTCGTAAACCTGTTCAGAATCCTCGCTGCTATCCTCGTTAGCAAGGAGACCGCCTCCAATACTGTATATCTTCCAGCTGTTGAAGATGGTACCTTTATCGTCAAAGGCCTCATAAAGCATGCCGTTGGTGTGAAATTCTGGCACTATGTCGGGACGCCAAATGATTTCCACAGGTATAGGGCTCAGAGCGTCGGTTATGGCAATATCGGTGCGATGCCCTTTGCCTGTCGCTGCTAGGCTGCCGTAAAGGGTTACTCTATATTTGGCTGCTTTGGGATTGCGCTGGTGAAAGATTGTCGCCGCCCTATGGGGGCCAAGGGTATGGCTACTTGATGGACCATAGCCCTTTTTTAGTATTTGCTTTATGGATAGCATATGTAAATATTATTGATATTTAGCCTCTTCGAACTTGTAAATAACTATCTCTTACTTGTTTTTTATAATCAGTCAAAGAATTTCCAAATAATGCCCCAGTAAAGACCAAAGTCTTCCATGGGGTAATGTGGCAAACTAAAGTAGTTTGGTCTTTCCATGACAAGAGCGTCGAGTGGTGCGTTGAAATGGCTGGCTTTCAAGTATATACTAGCACGCTTCACTTGAAGTGTAATCCAGAAGTCTGCGACAAGATAGCCGCCAACCTCTTTCTCGTTTTGTCGATAGAATGTGCCGAGGATAGGATTCCATGCGTCTGCGAGGAATAAAGTATGGAATCGTAGATCGAAACCTGTTTGCAAATGTAGTGCTCTACGGAATAGATGCACGTCGGCGTATATGCTGTTTTTGCTTGCCAGCAGAGGAACTCTTATTACGTCATTGTCGCTGCTCCATTGTATGCATTCTTGCAGTGCTATATTGAACCAACCCATTTTGAGATGGGTTGACGCGTTGGCTTGAAGTAAGAGAGCTGTGGCGTCACCCTGCATGGGTTGCATAGCGTCGTTAATCCATATGTTGTCGCTAAGAAGTGTGGAGGTGATATCTATTTTAGCCCTTGTTATGGCGAATCCTTTTCGACCTAAAAGCGAGTCTGGTTTTGCATAGTTGTAATTTATGGCAATATGTTGGCGTTTTATTTTGTCAAAATCGTTATAGTTCCAATTGTAGGCTCCTTCGTTGTGATAGAAAATAAGATTAGGACTTTGTGCTTCAGAGAGTATTTCGGCACAGGCTTTGGAGTGTTTTCCAAAGGCAATCTCAATGTCGCCGCATAAACGATAGTCGCCACCACGTCGATTTGAGTTGACCTCCTCGGCACTGGCATGAAGTTGGAAATTACCTATTTGAATATTGGCTTTGGCAAATGGACTTAGTGAAAACTCGTCGATATTGTTGCCTGTGCCGAGGTATTGTATTCTGTTGTATTCTGGACGCACTCCAAAGAGTATAATGAAGGGGTTTTTCCATCGATGACTCATATATGCGTCGTTTGTCCAATAGAGTTCTGCAGCCAATTGGTTATGTGAGGTGGAGTCGAAATAGGTCAAGGAGTTGATAGAGGTAAGAGCATAGTAGACACTGTCGACTTGGCTGTCGTAGAAAAAGCGTCGATGGCGCGAGTAGGAGAGATCTAAAGCAAAAACACCGGTGTTGTATGTATGTGGATTGTGAGGCATGATAGTGTCGTAGCCCACCACAGTGTCACGCGGCACTATGCGCATAGGCGTTTTAATGCTGTCATTGTCAGGTATGGTGTCGTATATAGTTTCATGTATTTCTCTGACATGTAGGAATTGTCGGACAGTATTGTAGCTCTGATGAATGTTAACACTAAAGTTTTTCCATTGGTTGAGAGCAGAGTACATGTTGACCGCGGCACCAGTGCGGCGAGTATAGCTCCAGCATGTTGTGTCGTTTTGTATGCCGCCATTCTCTTGTTGATTCATCCTTGTCATGGTGGCTTCAGCTTGCAACTGGTATCGGGCGTCGCTCGAGTAATAGTTGGTGGTCAAATCTAACACATGGTCGGTCATGTCGCTGTTGGTGTATTGTCCGTCACGACTGACAAGGTCATACAAAAAAGCAAAGTTCCATCGAGGCTTGATGTTTTGCGTATGTGTTATCGACACTTGGTAGTCTTTGTTTAGCGAGCTGCCATAACCTATTATTGTATAAGGATTTTGCACCTGAAAGTATTTGTTTAGATGCAGTGTGTTGTTGTATACCGGGAATGGGTCGGCAGTGTGCAGGAAGACAAGGTTTGTTTTGTCGTTGAAGAATGGTATCAACGACAATTGAGCCTGTCCCAAAGCTCCAAGGTCAAGATAATAGTTGCCATCCATGCTGTGGACATGGTTGTGGAATCTTGCGTTGCTGGGAATGAACGTAGGATTCGAGAGTGTTGATATTTTTACATTCCTGTACGATTGGGCGAAATTGAACACCCTCATCCTAAGAATTGAATCCGGCTCTATGCCGGTGTCATATATTATGCCTTCAGGGGTTTTGGCGGCATTTGAATCTGGGTTTGAAGTCTCGTCACCCAACAGAGGATTGCTATTATTGCGACTACCAGAAAAGTCCTGGGCATATAGTTTCCCTGTTAAGCATATCAGTAATGCTATAATAATGACTTTTCTGGCAGAGGGCATGGGATTATTTTATTATAATTATGAGTGCAGGAATCGTTCTACGTCAATACCGGCGACACAGCCTTTGGCGGCGGCTACGCAGGCTTGACGGTAGTTGGGGTCGCAAACATCGCCGGCGGCGAAAACTCCTGGTATGTTGGTGGCGCTGCTGGGATTCTGTACCTTTATATATCCAGCTTCGTCAAGGTCTAGTTGTCCATCGAGGAAAGCAGTGTTGGGCTGATGTCCGATGGCTACAAAGAATCCGGCAATGTCGATGCGGGTAACTTCTCCGGTTTTTACATTCTTGATGTCAGCGCCTGTTACGCCATCCATGTCGTTACCAACTATCTCCTGTGTTACGCTGTTCCACAAGACTTCGATTTTGGGATTGTCGAGAACACGGTGCTGCATGGCTTTTGAGGCACGCAGTTCGTCGCGGCGCACAATTTGATACACTTTGCGGCAAAGGGTGGCGAGGTAGGCGGCCTCTTCGCACGCCGTGTCTCCTCCACCGACGACGGCGACATCGAGATTCTTGTAAAAGAATCCGTCACATGTGGCACATGCAGACACACCTTGACCGTAGTATTTTTTCTCACTTTCAAGTCCAAGCCAGCGTGCTGAGGCTCCTGTGGCAACGATAACAGTCTCGGCTTCAATTTTCTCACCTTTGTCGTCGATGGCTATGAAGGGGCGTTTGGAGAGGTCTATTTTTTCTATGGTGCCAGGGTGCATTTCAACGCCAAAACGTAGTGCCTGTTGTCTAAGGTCGTTCATCATTTCGGTGCCTGATATGCCGTTTGGGTAGCCTGGAAAATTTTCTATTTCGGTGGTGATAGTGAGCTGTCCGCCTGTTTGAAGTCCTTCATAGAGAAGAGGTTTAAGGTCAGCGCGACCTGTGTAGATGCCTGCTGTGTAGCCAGCGGGGCCCGATCCAATGATTAAGCAACGTGTATGTGTCATGTGTTTATTATTTTACTGTTATTATAATTAGAAATTTAGTGTCAATCCAAATTGTATGAGGCGGCTGAACTGTCCTTTGTTTGAACGGAATATGCGGTATGTGCCGCTTCCGTTTTCGTTGGCGATGTTAAGCATGGAGTTGTACCAGCGTACGTCGACACCGATATGGTCGGTGAAACGATAGCGTAGGCTTACGCATATAGGAAGAGCGTCGAGGCGTTTGTAGTTTTCGCTTTGTAGAGCGTCGTAAGCTCCGTCGGTTTTGACGTTGGCCTTGGCAAGTATAGCGGGAGCCAAGCCCGCTGCGAAACGTAATGCACGTTGTTCGCCGAAGTCATAAGCGATCATAAGCGGCACTTCGACATACAGAAGTGAGATGTTGCGTTCCAAGCTGCTATTTGAGATA
The DNA here is from genome assembly GCA_900316965.1 of uncultured Bacteroidales bacterium. Lineage (GTDB taxonomy): Bacteria > Bacteroidota > Bacteroidia > Bacteroidales > P3 > Colimorpha. The sequence goes on along the minus strand of ONEY01000031.1, from coordinate 5,521 downwards.
TGTGAGCCTTTCTGTGATAGTCCCAATTCGACTACAAAACGGCAACGGTTGTCGTCACTGATGGGGTAGGAGGTCCCTACGCTGCCGTGGAATCCTATCTTGTTGTAGTTGCCTGAGGCATCGCCGTCGATTTGGCACAGGTTCAAACCTCCACGTATTTCATAGTCAAACTCTTTGCTGTTTGAAGAACGACGGTGTTGCGAGTAGGTTGCTGTTACTGTGGTGGCGATCAATAGGAGGAAAAAGATTGCGTTTTTCATTGTTTCATTCTGTTTATTAGGTTTGTGGTTGATTGTCCTGGCACAAGGGAGATTAGTTCTACGCGCCCCCCATATGACTCGACAAAGTCAGCACCAACTACGTTGTCGTGACAATAGTCGGCTCCTTTAACAAGTATGTCGGGGCGCAACTCTTGGATGAGGTTGATAGGTGTGTCTTCGTCGAAAACAACAACATAGTCAACAAATGCAAACGCCGCTAGCACCATAGCGCGACTCTGCAACGATGACACGGGTCTGGATGGCCCTTTAAGTCGTCTTACCGATTCGTCACTGTTAAGACCCACTATTAACATATCGCCCAAGTCGCGAGCTTGACTCAGATACTCTACATGGCCTTGATGCACTAAATCGAAGCAACCGTTGGTGAATACCACACGAGGTTTGTTGATACTGCGAAGTCCACTCAAAATGAGTTTTAAGTCGTGAAGCGAGACTATTTTCTGTTTTATTCCAGTGTTGAATTTAGAGTTCAATGGCAGTTGAGGTTGAAATTTATTGTTTTTATAATTTATTCTCTTTTTTGAGAAGGGAGAAATAGACCAAGTAGGACAGACCTATTACAATGACAATAACCTGTTGAGCTCCCCAAAGTAGCCAACCACATGCCAATCCTGTTGCCTCGCCTATGCCGTATATTGAAACAGCTTGCCATACTAGCACTGGATATGTACCCAAGCCTCCTTGCGAGATCATCATTCCCACCGAGCCAAAAAGGTATATCACAAATGCTGCCGAAACTCCAAGACCTTCGGTATCAGAAAAAGCCTGCAATATTATCAATCCACCAGCTATATATAGCAAATAAATGGCTATGCTGTATACAACGAAGAGAATGGTCGATTTGGGCCCTAGGTGAAGAATACTTTTCACTCCTTCAACACATCCGCTAATGAGTCCCACTATTTTTTTATATGGCTTGAATTTGAGAAGCTTTTCGTGGAAAAGTTTGAAAAGGACAAAGAATAATGCCAGCAATATGACACCCACTGTGGCTATTGCTGCAAGTGTAGGCAGTGTGCTGAATTTCTGTGAAAGGCTGTCGTAAAGGAAATCTTTCACACTGTTGAACATGAGCAGAAAACCCAGAAGGACTACCACGGCGAACATTAAAACATCGAACAGTCTTTCTGTGACAACAGTACCTATCGACTTTTCCATTGGAATCTTCTCGCTGGTGCGAAGCATGGCGCAGCGCATCACCTCGCCAAGGCGAGGGAAAGCAAGGTTGGCGAGATATGTTACCATGATAGCGCCAAAGGTGTTGTTGACGCTAGGTATATGTCCCAAGGGTTTGAAGAGCAGCCGCCAGCGTAGGGCGCGTATGAAATGCGCCACAACGCTGGAAAGCATAACCAAAGCCACCCATCCCCAGCGGGCTCCAAGAAACGACTGCCAGATGGCGTCTTTTTGCTCTGGACTGAGTTTGAGAAGAAACCAGTATACAAAGAAGACACCTATCCCAAGAAAGATAAGGAATTTGAGAAAGTTCAGTATTTTCTTTCTGCTTTTATGATCGGCAGTTGAATGGGATGTCATCGTATGTTATTGCAGATGGTTGTCTTTTGGAAAAATCACTGTAGGATGCCATTTTTTTGCCTCTTCGAAATCCATCGAGGCGTATGAGGCTATAATCAGCAAATCGCCGACATGAGCTTTGTGGGCAGCCGCGCCGTTTATGCCAATAACACCGCTGCCGGCCTCGCCTTTGATGGCGTAGGTCGACAGGCGTTCTCCATTGGTGATATTGTATATGTCCACGCGCTCATTTTCAATCATTCCTGCGGCTTCGAGCAAGTCTGCGTCGATGGTTATGCTACCGATATAATCCAAATTGGCCTCGGTTACAGTAACTCTGTGTATTTTTGATTTTAAAACCTCTATAAACATAGGGTTGATAAAATTGAAATATTGTTGTTTTAAAAAGGATGTAGTTATAATTGTCTCAATCTTGCGGTTTGTGGTTGCCTCCAAAAATTTGGCATATCCATTCCCTGTTGAGTCGGGCAATATTCTGTCGTTTGATTTGTTTTGGGCATTCAGCCTCGCAAGCGTAGGTGTTGGTGCAGCTGCCGAAGCCGAGTTCGTCCATCTTGCACACCATTTTCTTTACACGTTCGCTGGCTTCTACTTGACCTTGTGGCAAAAGAGCAAGATGGCTTACTTTTGCACTTACGAAGAGCATGGCACTGGCGTTTTTGCATGCAGCTACACAGGCTCCGCAGCCAATGCATTCGGCGGCGTCCATGGCCATATCGGCACAACGCTTAGGAATGGGTATGCTATTGGCGTCTGGCACACCTCCTGTAGTTACGCTGACATAGCCGCCCGACTGGATTATTTTGTCAAAAGCGCTACGGTCCACAACGAGGTCTCGGATTACAGGAAATGGTTTGGCCCGCCATGGTTCAATCCATATCTCGTCGCCGTCATTGAACTTGCGCATGTGGAGTTGGCAGGTGGTGATACCGTCGTCGTTGCCATGTGGACGGCCATTGATATAAAGTCCGCACATGCCGCAGATTCCTTCGCGACAGTCGTTGTCAAAGCATACGGGATGGGCTATGTTGTCGTTGACAAGTTGCTCGTTGAGTATGTCAAGCATTTCAAGGAAAGAGCAGTCGGGTGAAATGTCTTTAACCTTATAGGTCTCAAAACGGCCTTTCGATTTGGCGTTTTCTTGACGCCATATATGTAGTGTAAAATTCATGATCTTGTCTTTTTGTTATTTTACCACTTGTTTTTAGTAGTTTTGTGATGTTAATTCTTGTAGTTGCGTGTGGCTATTTTGATGTGCTCATATTTGAGTTCCTCTTTGTGAAGCGTTTCGGGCTGGCTGTGGCCTTGGTATTCCCATGCGGCGACATACATGAAGTTCTCGTCGTCACGCTTTGTCTCACCCTCTTCTGTTTGGCTTTCGGTGCGGAAATGGCCGCCGCACGACTCTTTGCGGTGCAGTGCGTCGGCGGTGATAAGGCGTGCCAGCTCAAAGTAGTCTGCCAAACGAAGAGCTTTCTCCATCTCAGGATTGAAACTCTCTATGGTGCCAGGAACTTTCACCGACTGCCAGAACTCTTTCTCCAGCTCGTCAATCATTGCCGAGGCTTCTGTCAGACTTGCTTCGTTGCGGCTCATGCCGACCTTCTCCCACATGATATGTCCAAGTTTCTTATGGAAGAAGTCGACAGTTTTGTCACCATTGATGTTCATGAGTCTCTCTTCGCGTTCAAGAACAGATTTTTCGGCTTCGTCAAATTCCGGTGTGTCGGTGGGAATATGACCGATTGATATTTGGCCGGAAAGATAGTTTTGAAGAGTGTATGGAAGCACGAAATATCCGTCGGCAAGACCCTGCATAAGAGCCGAGGCTCCAAGACGGTTGGCACCATGATCGCTGAAGTTTGCTTCACCTGCAGCGAAGAGGCCGGGAATGGTGGTTTGCAACTCGTAGTCAACCCAAAGACCTCCCATGGTGTAGTGGACGGCGGGATAAATCATCATAGGAGTTTCGTATGGATTCTCGTCGGTGATTTTCTGGTACATTTGGAACAAGTTGCCATATTTCTGCTTGACAACATTGATGCCGAGTCGTTTGATGGCGTCGCTGAAATCAAGAAATACTGCCAATCCAGTAGGTCCCACACCGTAGCCGGCGTCGCAGCGCTCTTTAGCTGCACGGCTGGCTACATCGCGAGGCACCAAGTTACCGAATGCGGGATAGCGACGTTCCAGATAATAATCGCGATCCTCTTCGGCTATGTCGTTGGCTTTCTTCTTACCAGCTCTGATGGCTTCGGAGTCCTCTTTTTTCTTTGGAACCCAGATACGACCGTCGTTTCGGAGACTCTCGCTCATAAGGGTGAGTTTGGACTGATAGTCACCATGTACAGGAATACAGGTGGGGTGTATTTGAACGTAGCAGGGGTTGGCAAAGAAGGCACCTTTGCGGTGGCATATCCATGCTGCACTACCGTTGCTGTTCATGGCGTTGGTGCTGAGGAAGTATACGTTGCCGTATCCGCCGGTGGCGATGACAACAGCATGGGCAGAGTAGCGCTCCAGCTTGCCGCTCACAAGGTTGCGTACTATAATGCCACGGGCGCGCTCAACGCCATTCTCATCTTTAACAAGCACCAGCTCTTCCATTTCAGTACGTGTGTGGAGCTTGACAGTTCCGCGGTTTATCTCGCGGCTAAGGGCACCATAGGCGCCTAGCAGCAGCTGCTGACCGGTTTGGCCGCGGGCATAGAAGGTTCGGCTCACCTGGGCGCCACCGAATGAGCGGTTGTCGAGAAGTCCGCCGTAGTCGCGGGCAAAGGGAACACCTTGTGCCACACATTGGTCTATGATGTCACCGCTAACTTCTGCAAGACGGTAGACATTGGCTTCGCGGGCGCGGTAGTCGCCACCCTTGATGGTGTCGCGGAACAAACGTTCAACGCTGTCTCCATCATTTTGGTAGTTTTTGGCGGCATTGATACCACCCTGTGCGGCGATACTGTGTGCACGGCGTGGTGAATCCTGTATACAGAAAATGTCAACATTGAAGCCTAAAGCACCTAGCGAAGCCGCTGCCGAGGCTCCGGCAAGTCCTGTGCCCACAACGATGATATCGAGTTTGCGTTTATTGGCTGGGTTGACGAGCTTTTGGCTGATTTTATAATTTGTCCATTTTTCAGAGAGTGGACCTTCTGGTATTTTGGAGTCTAAAGTCATAGGAGATTCTATATTATAATTGTATGAATTCTTGAGTTTTTTTGAAAAGTTATTTTGCTTGTGTCTGTGCTATAATACAGGTGAGTGTGGTGGGATATGTTGTCTTTTATTCAATAGAGTGGGCTGTTGCGGTATAACTAGTGTTGGGTTTATTATCACGCTGTCAACAAGGAGAAAAAACTGAGATTTGACGGATCCGCTGCATCGATGTCTCCATGTCTCTTTGCTGTTGTTGCGCTCAAATTAGATGTTCCCATATAGGACGTTTCAACAATACGCTAGCTTTCATAACGAATGTCCAAACTATGTGAGTGGAAATGACGTTGGCGTAGCGACATTTTTTATAATCCTAAGAAAACGCCTATAGGCACGACAGCAAATCCTATACAAATCACCCAGCAGTAGATGATGCCTACTATCTCTATAAGGCGGCTGTATTTGTAGTGGTTGAGGCCGAATGTTTGGAATGCAGATTCAAAACCATGGCGAATGTGCAATCCTACTACAAAGAAAAATACCACATAACA
>ONEY01000020.1 GCA_900316965.1 uncultured Bacteroidales bacterium | reverse complement strand
TAAATACGACTTCTATTATCCTTCATTGCCAGCAGGCACAATCTTTCTCAGATGTTTTGAGGCAGGCAAAAATGAGCCGTTGTCGGTGGACAGAATAAAAGAATCCTCAAGTGTCAACCTCCCTGCCATTAATAGTTTTTCAAAAATAGTTGAAAAGCGACAATTTACTATATACGAAGGAGATTGGGAAGAATATTATGCCGTGCGAGTAGAGGTGTGGCATAGAGACAGTGCCACCCACAACGAGCAAAAACTAATAGAAAAAAACTATCTAATGGATGGTTGGATGAGATAAATACAATCTATTATGAAACAAGAACCCATTCTAAACGACCACAACAAGCAGGAGTACCCGCCGATGCACACGGCGGAACATATTCTCAATCAAACCATGGTACGCATGTTTGGCTGCCCTCGATCACGCAATGCCCATATTGAGCGCAAAAAAAGCAAATGCGACTACCAGCTCAACTCCATGCCTACCGAACAACAAGTGGCTGAAATCGAGGCCAGGGTCAATGAGGTCATTAATCGTCATCTCGACGTAAGCGTAGAGTTTGTCGACCGGTCTAATGTCCCGCCCGAAGTGGACCTCTCTAAGTTGCCCGACGACGCCAGCGAAACGCTGCGTCTCGTCCGCATCGGCGACTACGACCTCTGCGCCTGCGCCGGCACTCACGTGCGCAACACCGCCGAGATAGGCTCTTTCAAAATCATCAGCCACGATTGGAACAATGGCACTTGGCGTCTGAGATTCAAACTGATTGAACAATAATATATTGGGATACACAACACAATTTTTGTTTTCATTAACCCGAATCGGTATATATTTCCCCCTTGGATGTAAAAAAATCACAAAAATATTTACCAATAGAGCAAATCTAAAACGATAAAACATGAGACGCATTCTTTTTGTGGCTTTTTTTCTCATCCCTTTTTTGGCCGTGGGGCAGGAGAGACCTCTTTCTCCCCAAAAAAGCAAAGCCATCATCTCTGCTCTAGCAAAACTGAAATCCCAATATTTCTATGTCAATTATCTCGTCGATAGCGAAACGGCAATAGCCACCGACTCTTTGTACAGAGAGGGTATAGTGGATTTAAAAGGGCAAATCCTTTTGCCTTTCCAATACTCTATCTTCCCTCAAGAGAATTCGTCTCTTCTGATGGTTGAAGACGACTCTCTTATGGGCTTTGTCGACGGCAATGGACGCTGGGTGCTCCCTTTGCAATTTGACAAATCGGGTGAATGCGCTTGCGGCATCCATAGCTTGTTCACCGGCGGCCATTGCTCTTTGTCCAAAAATGGCCTTTACGGCATCATCAACACTAAAGGCGAATTTATCGTACCTTGCTCTTTTGATCATTATTGTTTTTTGATTAACGATAATTTGCTATTGAACTATGAAAATGACTCGTATTTGCAATACATCTCCGACCTCAATGGGGTCGCCTTGACTAAAACCTACAACTATCTCACTCCCTTCTTCGATGGCCTTGCAGTTTTCAGACGTGACCACCTCTACGGCTATGTCGACAAAAATGGTACCGAGGTTATCGCTGAAAAATATCAGTATGCTGGCTCTTTCTTCGATGGCAAAGCTTTGGTGAAACAAGACGGCATGTGGAAATTTATCGACAAAAATGAGAATACTCTCTTATCCATTGGCGATAGTAACATAGCAATGCAGGACTTGTTTCATGATTTCAAATCCTACAATCTCTTTTTTTACAAAATACATGGTTTGGGCTTAGGCGCCACCAACTTGCTCGGCGACACTATCATCCCTTTCAAATATTCCTACGCCCCCCTATCTTTCGACAACGGCAAGCACATCATCATGTCCTATAGCGACGACCAGATTGATGTCTACAATAACGACGGCGCCTTTCTCGATCACTTCGACGGAATCAACTATTATGACGTTTTTGAGGATGAAATTACTGCGCCATCTCCTGTCTTCCATGCAATAAACAAAAATGGCTTGTGGGGATTTGCCGACAGCAACTTCAACATTGTCGTGCCTTGCCAATTCCGCGACAGCTACATCTTCGACAACGGTATTGGTGTCGTCACTCTCGACGACGGCCAGCAAGCGGCTATCGACATGCAAGGCAACATTCTCGTCAAAGGTCCTTTCGTCATCATTCCTCTAGGAAAGAACTTGTTTAAGTTCTCATGCCATAGCAACGACAAACCTCAATCCATTATCGAAGGATATATTGATGCTTATGGCAACTCTACCGCCTCTCGTAAAGAAATGAGGATAATGCGCTCATGGCTAAAGGAACGTAACTCTTCTAAATGATTTTGCCTTTCCTCATTCGTCTTTTGTGAGTACTTATAGCGGACTCATAGCGGACTCATAGCGGACTTATGACAGCCCCAATCTCTTTCGTTTTTTTCTCTTCATCCCTGTTGCAATCTTTCTTCAAAATTATTTGATTACACGACTTGAAATAATTTGTGAAATATATTTCAAGCCAATCTACATTTATTTCCGAAAATTTATGTAAATTTGTAGTTTCAAAATCAACGAAAACAATAATAAAATTAATTAACAATACGATGATTACCAATAATTTTACCGCTCGTCACAATGGCGTCTCCAATGCCGCCGACGAAGAAAAAATGCTCAAAACCATCGGCGTCTCCTCCATGGAGGATCTTATCGACAAGGCCGTCCCCAAGGCCATACGCCTCGACAAACCTATGCCTATCGCCGACGGCATCAACGAATATGAGTTCCTCAACCGTTGCCGCGCTCTGGCTCAAAAGAACAAATTGTTCAAGTCTTATATCGGTATGGGTTACTACAACACCATCACCCCTGCCGTCATCCAGCGCAATGTCTTCGAAAACGCCGGTTGGTATACCGCCTACACTCCTTATCAAACCGAAATAAGCCAAGGCCGTCTCGAAGCTCTTATGACCTATCAAACCATGGTCAGCGACATGACTGGCATGCCCCTCGCCAACGCCTCACTCCTCGACGAGGCCACTGCTGGCGGCGAATGCATGATCATGTTCTTCAACAGCCGCAGCCGCGCTCAAGTCAAAGATAATGTCAACAAAATTTTTGTCGACGACTGCATCTTCCCGCAAACCCTCGACGTTATGCGCACCAACGCCGCTCCTCGTGGCATCGAAATCGTCGTCGGCAAACCCGCCGAAATCAAACTCGACAACTCCTTCTTCGGCGCTGTCGTCCAGTACCCCAACCAGTTCGGCGAGGTCAACGACTACACCGATTTCATAGCCAAGGCTCACGAACTCGGCATCTTCGTCGGTATGGCCACCGACCTCATGGCTCTCGCCCTGCTCAAAACTCCTGGCGAAATGGGCGCCGACTGTGCCTTCGGTTGCAACCAGCGCTTCGGCCTCCCCATGGGCTTCGGCGGTCCTCATGCCGGCTTCTTCGCCGTCACCGAGGCCTTCAAACGCAGCTTCCCTGGCCGCATCATCGGCTGGAGCGTCGACGTCAAAGGCAACCCCGCTCTTCGCATGGCTCTTGGTATGCGCGAGCAACACATCAAACGCGAGAAAGCCACCTCTAACATCTGCACCGCCTCGGCTCTCCAAGCCATCATGAGCGGCTTCTACGCCGCTTGGCACGGCCCCGAAGGCATCCACAACATCGCCGCCAACATCCACGCTATGGCTGGCGTCCTGGCCAAAGAACTCGAAAAATACGGCTACAAACAGCACAACCGCGTCTTCTTCGATACTCTCGCTCTCCAATGCCCCGTACCTACTGCTCGCGTCCGCGAAATAGCCGAGCAACATCAAATCAATTTCCGCTACATCTGCGAGGAATGCATCGGCATCAGCCTTGACGAAACTACATCCAAGGACGACATCAACGACATCATCACCGTCCTGGCCAAAGCCGCCGGCAAAGAACCCGAACTGCTGCAATGCAACGGCAAGGGTTGCTGCACCACCTTCGGCGACATACCCGAAAACCTCCTCCGCACAAGCAAATACCTAACCCACAGCGTCTTCAACAAGTACCACAGCGAAACCGAGATGATGCGCTACATGAAGAAGCTCGAGGTTAAAGACCTCAGCCTCAACCGCGCCATGATTCCGCTAGGCTCCTGCACCATGAAGCTCAACGCCGCCGCCGAAATGCTGCCTCTCAGCTGGAGCCGTTTTGCCGGCATGCACCCCTTCGCACCGGTAGAACAAGCCGAGGGCTCTCTCCAGATGATCAAGGAAATGGAGGACATGCTCGCCATCGTCACCGGATTCGCCGGCGTCTCTCTCCAACCCAACTCGGGCTCGGCTGGTGAGTACAGCGGACTTACCGTCATCCGCAACTACCACATCGACTGCGGCAACCCGCAGCGCAACGTATGTCTCATCCCCGCTTCGGCTCACGGCACCAACCCGGCTTCGGCCGCCAAGGCTGGCATGACCGTCGTCGTCGTCAAATGCAACGACCGCGGCGATGTCGACATCGACGACCTCAAGGAAAAAGTTGCTCAATACAAGGACAACCTCAGCTGCATCATGATTACATATCCTTCCACTCACGGTGCTTTTGAAGAGGGTATCCTCGAAATCGTCGACATCATCCACGCTGCCGGCGGTCTCGTATACATGGACGGCGCCAACATGAACGCCCAAGTTGGCATCACCAGCCCTGGTCGCATGGGCGCCGATGTCTGCCACCTCAACCTCCACAAGACCTTTGCAGGTCCTCACGGCGGCGGCGGCGCAGGTGTTGGACCTATCGCTGTCAGCGCCAAACTTCTCGACTTCCTGCCCAAACATTGCATCTACAACGTCGGTGGCAAGAAGGGCAACGCTATGGCCGCAGCTCCTTTCGGCAACGCGCTCCTGTTCCCCATCACCTACGGCTACCTCCTCATGCTCGGCGGCAACGGTCTCACCGAGGCCACTCGCCACGCCATCCTCAACGCCAACTACCTCCGCGCTCGTCTGCAGAAATACTACAAGATTCTCTACACCAACAAGAACGGCATGTGCGGCCATGAGATGATTGTCGACTTCAGCGAATTCAGCCTCAAGGTCAGCGTCGGCGACATCGCACGCCGTCTCGACGACTACGGCTTCCACGCTCCAACAGTCGCCTTCCCCGTCCACAACACTCTGATGGTGGAACCCACAGAAAGCGAACCTCTCAGCGAACTCGACCGTTTCTGCGACGCTCTTATCAGCATCCGTCAGGAAATCGACGACATTATGACGGGCAAATACGACGAAAAGAACAACCCCATCGCCAACGCGCCTCACACCATGCAGGTCGTCTGCGCCGAGGCGCCTATGGCGACCGCAATTTGCAACCTGTTTGGCCGGCTGAACAATAATCAATCTTTTCAGTACTTCTGAAAAAAAAATCGACTGGGGAACGCCTGAATGGTCTTCCCCAGTCTTTAACAATTAATAATAGGTTATAACTATAAATATTAGTTTTTTTTTGACCACATAAAAATCATCAACTATCTACTTGAATCTCGAAACTTATAGCATATAACCAATTAACCTTTAACCTTTATCATTTTTTGCATCATGCAAGCTATAGTAAAAACTAATTTTCATTTCCCAAAACAAAAAAGCCTCTATGTGGGCAAAGTTCGCGACGTATACAACATCGACGACAAATACATGGCCATGGTCGTCAGCGACCGCATCTCGGCATTCGACGTTGTCCTTCCTAAAGGCATTCCCTACAAAGGTCAAGTCCTTAACCAGATAGCATCCAAATTCCTTGACGCCACCGCCGACATCGTCCCCAACTGGAAACTGGCCACCCCCGACCCAATGGTTACCGTGGGCCTTAAATGCGAGGGTTTCCGTGTCGAAATGATCGTCCGTGGCTATCTCGCCGGCTCGGCTTGGCGCGAATACAAGGCTGGTAACAGAGTGCTTTGCGGCATCACCTTGCCTGAGGGCATGATCGAAAACCAAAAATTCCCAACCCCCATAGTCACTCCTACAACTAAAGCCGATGAGGGTCACGACGAGAACATCTCTCGCGAGGAAATCATCCGCACCGGATTGGTGTCCGAAGAGGACTACAACTTGCTGGAGCGCTACTCGCTGCAACTTTTCCAACGTGGCACCGAAATCGCCGCTCAAAAAGGCCTCATTCTTGTCGACACTAAATATGAGTTCGGCAAACGCGACGGCAAAATATACCTTATCGACGAAATCCACACTCCCGACTCTTCTCGCTACTTCTACGCCGAAGGCTATGAGGAGCGCCAAGCCAAAGGTGAACGCCAGCGCCAACTGAGCAAGGAATTTGTCCGCGAGTGGCTTATGGCCAACGGTTTCCAGGGCAAAGAGGGACAAACTGTTCCTGAAATGACTCCGGAAATTGTCAACTCCATCACCGACCGCTACATCGAACTCTACGAGCACATCACCGGCGAAAAATTCGTCAAAGCCGACGAATGCACCGATGTCAATGCTCGCATCGAAAAAAATGTCTCCGATTGTCTTGCAAAGCTAAACGGTTGATCTTATTACCTTAATGAAGAAAATACCGCACACTTTCACCATCGTTTTCTTCCTTATCCTTTTCGCCGCCCTGCTGACTTGGGTTGTCCCGGGCGGCGAATTTGTGAGGGAGACCGTCGATGTTGTCAATGCCGACGGCTCCGTTAGCCAACGCGAAGTCGTCAAAGGCGACTCGTTCCATTTTGTCGACCGCTCTCCTCAAACATGGCAGGTCTTCTCTTCTCTTTTCTCGGGCTTTTGCGACAAAGCCGACATCATCATCTTCATCCTTATGGTGGGTGGCTCTTTTTGGATTCTCAACAACAGCCACGCCATCGATATCGGTGTTATGGCTTTCCTTAGGCGCGTTCAAAGACTTAACCGATTCGCTCTCTTCCGAAAACTGGGTGTCAACAACATCATCATTTCTTTGATAATGATCATGTTCAGCCTTTTCGGCGCCATCTTTGGCATGAGCGAGGAAACCATTGCCTTTGTCGTCATCTTTGTACCTCTAGCTATTTCAATGGGGTACGACTCCATTGTGGGAGTGTGCATGTGCTACATGGCTGCCCATGTTGGCTTCGCCGGCGCCATGCTCAACCCCTTCACTATTGGTATTGCTCAAGGCATTGCGGGGTTGCCTATTTTCTCTGGTTTGGAATACCGTTTCTTCTGCTGGATTGTTCTTACCATTATCGGCATCTGCTTTGTGCTTTTGTACGCTCGCTGGGTGAAACGCAACCCTCAAAAATCTCCCACTCACAAAATCGACGAATACTGGCGCGAGCGATCTCAACAACAATCAGCCGAATCTACCCACTATCATTCGCCTCGCATTGCTTGGATTGTCTATGCCGTCATAGGTGTTGTTCTTAGCTGGTGCGCCTTCCGTTTCCCAACAACCGACATATCTATTGCCGGCGGCAACAGCGCCATCTGTCTTATGCCTGTGTTGGCTGTCTTGTTTTGGCTCACCGGCTTTTTCGCTCTACGCAAATCGGTACATTTCTTCATCCTCGACCTCCTCATATTCACCATCTGCTATCTCGTCGTTGGCGTCCTCGGCTACAGCTGGTATGTTATGGAGATTTCGGCTCTATTCCTCGCCATGGGTTTGCTGTCCGGCATCGCCGACAAACAAAGTGCCGACGACTTGGCCAAGCTGTTTTTGGCTGGTTGCAAAGACATTCTTTCTGCGGCTCTCGTGGTGGGTCTTGCCAGCGGCATTATCTTTGTCTTGCGCGACGGCAAGGTTATCGACACCATTCTTTATGGCCTTACCAAATCGCTCGCCAAAGCTGGCGAGGTGACTTCTATGGGCGCCATGTACGCCTTTCAAACCATGCTCAACATCATTATGCCTTCTGGCTCGGCTAAAGCGGCTCTCACAATGCCTATCATGGCTCAATTCGCAGACCTTACGGGCATCTCTCGCCAAGCCGTGGTACTCGCTTTCCAATTTGGCGATGGCTTCACCAACATGCTCACTCCCACTTCGGGCGTGTTGATAGGTTGTCTCGGCATAGCACGCATCCCCTATGGCGTCTGGCTCAAATGGGTGTGGAAGTTCATACTCTTCCTCATCGTGATTGGCTTCTTGCTCATTCTGCCGACTCTATTCATCCCAATGCCCGGCTTTTAGTAATAAAACATAACCCCTAACGCAAACGTAAATCTACGACTTTAAATGAAAAAACTATTTGTTTTCGCCATTGCTTTATTGATAGGAGGCGCTTCTCTTCCCGCTCAAGACACCAACTATGTGAGGCAGGTTCTCAACCAGCTCTCTTCTGAACGTATGCACGGTCGAGGCTACTCTTTCCGTGGCGACAGCATTGCCGCTCAATATATCCGTTCCGAGTTGAGACGTCTCGGGGTAAAACCCTTGGTTGAGAATTACTTCCAACCTTATACTTTCAGCGTCCATTCAATGGAGGGTCCTGTCAAACTGTCTATCAACGGCAAAAGGCTAAAACCCTTCGATGATTTTCGAATTCCGGCTTGGTCTAAATCCACATGGGGTGAGCATAAAGTGCTTGAGGTTCCGGCAGCGACAATTCTTGATGTCGACAATCTGAAAAAGTTTCTCAACAAACATAACGACCGCCTCGAAAATATTTTCGTCCTCATAGATTTCTCTAATGCCGCTGTCGGCAACGACGAACGGAATGAGAAACGTATAAACGATTTTTTGCATCTCCTGCAGCTTCGCAACCCCTTCAACTCACGTGGGGTTATTGTCGTTCGCGACGCTCTAAGCACCTATTCTCCTGCCAACACCAACATCGAGCACAAATACGCCTACATCGAGGTCCTGAAATCGGCTCTGCCTCCAAAAGTCAAGAAAATTAACTGTTCTTTCTTTACTCAATTTCACCCTCAATATGCCACTCAAAACATATATGGATATATCCCTGGCGAGGTGGATACTATGATTGTGTTTGGTGCTCATTACGACCACTTGGGAACCATGGGCGATTCGGTTTATTTCCCGGGTGCCCACGACAATGGCAGCGGCGTGGCTTCTTTGCTCGATCTGTCACGCATGGCTGTATTCGAAAAACCTTACTACACTTACGTTTTCTGCTTCTTCAGCGGCGAGGAAGCCGGCCTTCGAGGTTCAAAATACGCCGTCGAACACCCTGTGTTCGATTTCTCTAAAGTGCGGCTCTTTATCAACATCGACATGTTCTGTGGCGGCGACGAGGGCATTATGGTGTTTAATGCCGACGCACCAGAAACAGCTCCCTTCGTAGAACGTCTCGAAAAGCTTAACAAGGTGCTTGAGGTGGCTCCCGAAATACGCCATCGCCAAAATCGTCCTAACAGCGACCATTGGTGGTTTAGCCAACATATGCCGGCTCTCTATTTTCTCTCTATGGGTCAACCTTACGGCGGTTATCACGACCCCGCCGACACTTGTAATCGTTGTGGCTTGGAGCACTACCTCAACTACATCACTCTCATCTCTTCTCTGGCTTTTTGACTTTTTTTTGTCCTCTATTTCTTGAGCCTCCTCACCATATCGACCGAGAATATTATCAATCCCGTCCATATCATCGAGAAACAAACTATATGTGCGGTTGTGAATGTCTCTTTGTAGACAAGTATACCTATCAGGAACTGTCCTGTAGGCGACACATACTGCAGAAAACCAAGTGCTGTAAGTGTGATTCGCTCCGCAGCTTTCCCATATAGCAACAATGGTATTGCTGTCACCGCTCCCGCCAAAAGAAGCAACAGCCATGTGAACCAATCAAAAGTGTTCAAAGCCGAATTGCCACCTTCATAAGCGATAAGCAGATACAACACAGCGGCAGGCATCATCCATATCGTCTCTACGGTTAGCGCAGGGGTGGCGTTCAAACCCATCTTCTTTTTCAGCAAACCATAGATTCCAAAACTAAAGGCCAACCCTAAAGAGATTATTGGGAAATGTCCATAATCTATAGTGAAATACAGCACTCCCGCCAAAGCGAAGAGGAGTGCGACGGTTTGTGCTCTGTTTAGTCGCTCCCGCAAAAAAAGTCCGCCAAGCAACACATTGACAAGTGGGTTGATATAGTAACCCAAACTGCTTTGCAATATATATCCATGATTGATTGCCCAAATGTAAAGTCCCCAGTTGAAACTTATTAGTCCTCCTGTCAGCAGCAACATGAGATACTGACGTGGCTGTTTGATGTGATTCTTAAGTCTTACACCTCGTATGCCGACAAATAGCGCGACCATGAATACTCCCGACCACAGCATGCGATGAGCCAAAATCTCAAAACTGTCGACATGATTGAGCATGCGCCAGTAGAGGGGGAATAACCCCCATATGGTGTAACACAACAAGCCGTAGAGTATTCCTTTTTTGTATTCGGACATTATATAAGGCGATTATTGCTCAAAAGGGAATTGTGCCAACAACTAATACCTTTTTCTTCTCCATAAAAGTATCAGAATAAGACCCACAAGCATACCTCCAAGATGAGCAAAGTGGGCTATTCCATCGTCGGTGCCCACAACTCCTGTCAGTAGCTCGATGGCGGCATATCCTATTACAAACCATTTGGCTTTGATTGGGAATAGGAAGTAGAGATAGATGCGCTCGTTGGGAAACATCATGCCGAAGGCGAGTAGTATGCCGTAAACTGCTCCCGATGCTCCTACCGTGGGTATGCCAATCACAAACTGGTTGTATACCTGCATAAGTGCGACGGTAGTCATTATTCCATATCCCGATCCATCCCCAACTCGCCATGCATTGGTGACTTCTGTTATCCACGCGGGATTGATTTTGCCGACAAAATGGTCATTATAAATTTGTATAAGTGCGTCTGGCGACGGATTGGCGGCATAATAATTTATGTCATTCAACACCGGCAAGGCTTGCAATCCTGTTACCAAGGTGTGAAAAACGCCAGCGCCTATACCACATAACAGATAGAAGATGACAAATCGTCGTGTGCCCCAAAAGTTCTCAAGCACATAGCCAAACATCCACAATGCGAACATATTGAAAAAAATATGCTCGAAACTTCCGTGCATAAACATATATGTTATATACTGCCACGGACGGAAATTATCACTACCTATATAAAAAAGCGCCAGCCATTTGTCAAGGTCGATGGAGTTGGTTTTGGCGACAACAATCGAGGCCAAATAAAACAAAACGTTTATTATCATCAAATGCTTTACTCCTGTGGGAAGCATTCTAAAACCTTGTGGTGAATATTGTTCTGACATGAAATAATATAAATCTGTTGATTACTATTTGAACCTTTCTTTCAACTCTTGCTCTCCCATAATAAACATGGTTCGTTTGCCGGAAGGGGAGATGTCGGGCGCCTGACAACTGAATAGGTCGGCTATAAGCTTTTGCATTTCCTCTACTTTCAACGCGGTGCCACTACGGACAGCCATCTGACGAGCCAAACTGAGACAGATGCTCTTGTTGCGATCGTTAAACTTCTGCATCATGTTGTTTTTGTACTCATTGATGGTTTGCTCCAAAATGTTTTGCAGCTCGTCTTCTTTGGTGTCATGGGGCGCGGCACTAACCACGAAGGTGTTTTGACCGAGTGGTGAAATGACAAAGCCAAGACGCTCTAGGTCCGGTATGAGTTCGCTAAGCACCTCGCTATCGGAAGCGTTGAAACGACAGTTGACAGGGAAAAGCAATTGCTGTGCCGATGTCGGCCCCTCGTTGGTGCGCGACAATAGCTTTTCGTACAGTATACGCTCGTGTGCTCTTTGTTGATCAATGACAACCATCCCCGATTTTAGCGTGGTGATGATATATTGGTTCAAATAATTGATAGGTGTCGTTGTCGCCGATGTGGTTGTCGCCGATAGTGTTTTATCCTGTGGTTCGAAGGGGTTTTCCTCGAATGCTATTTGTGGCTTTGTGTCGACAATTGTCTTTGAACCGAAGAAATTGGCAAAATCCATCCTTGTGCTTTCTGAATACTCATGGTGTTTCTCATGTTCATGGGTGGCATAGAATGGATTGTAGTTGGGATTGAACGACTCTTGTGGCGATTCGGGCAGATGGCCCTTTGCCATGGGTGTGAAATCTATCTCGGTAGAGGGATTAAACTCCAACTCATTTGCCAATGAGTATTGTCCCAGCGACTTCTTTGTAGCGGCACGAAGTATGGAGAATATGACACTTTCGTCTATAAAACGAACCTCGGTCTTGGTTGGGTGGATATTGATGTCGAAGCGTTGGGGGTCAACGTCGAGCATTACAAAATAGGCGGGGTAGGTGCGCTCGGGTATCAGTTCGGTATAGGCCTTTTCTATGGCGGCGGAAAGTCCTGGATGTTTTATAAAACGTCCATTGACAAAGAGATATTGCTCGCCTCGAACACGCTTGACATACTCTTTCTTGCCTATATAGCCATTCAATGATACAGGTTCGGTATGCTCTTCGATGTGGTAGAGGCGCTGGTTGAACGACGAGCCGAACACTCCAGCAATGCGTTGGGCAAAATTGCCGGGTTTGAGGTCATATAGCAATCGGCCATTGTTGTAAAAGCTAAAGCCCACCTTGTAGTTTGGCAACGCTACCCGTTTGAAAATCTCTTCGATATGCGACAGCTCAATACTGTCTTTTTTCAAAAAATTGCGCCTTGCCGGAATATTGAAAAATAAATTCTTGACAGCTATAGATGTACCAGGGCTACAGGTGCATGGCTCCTGACTTTTGACTTCCGACCCTTCTATTACGACTTGGCTGCCAAGCTCTTTGTCGTGCTGACGGGTTTTCAACTCCACTTGAGCCACAGCGGCTATCGACGCCAATGCCTCGCCGCGGAATCCCATGGTGCGAATGGCAAAAAGGTCGTCGGCTCGATGTATCTTGGATGTGGCATGGCGTTCGAAACAGAGTCGAGCGTCAACGTCCGACATTCCACAACCATTGTCGATAACCTGTATTAGTGTGCGTCCTGCGTCTTTTATTATCAGTTGTATCTCGGTGGCTCCAGCATCCATAGCGTTCTCTAGCAGTTCTTTGACTGCAGAAGCTGGTCGGTCAACAACCTCTCCAGCGGCTATCTGATTGGCAACGCTGTCTGGTAATATATTGATTATATCCACTTACTAACGGTTAAAAATATAAGTTCACGAAATTTTTTTTATCTAAATAAAACGTGAAAAGCTCTTAAAAATTGTACCACTATAGCCGATTCACAAATATTTATTCAAAAAACAATTATGTTTTATTCTATTTGTTTTATTTTCTTGCTTGAACGAGCTATAAATAAACCAACGATTTTTTTCTAGCTTTAGTAAAAAAAATCAACTTTTTGTCACTAATATTAAATAGAATACAGATTATACCTGAAGAGGACGACATATTATTTGTTAACACAACAAACAATCACCTAAAGCATTGCCTCTAAAATAGAAACGAGAGCACCATTCATGTTAACATAATTTTATTGTGAAGAAAACGCAGCCGTCGAATGCTGCGTTTTTCTTTTATCACAGTTGGGCGATGGCTTCTTTATATCAACAATGATTGTGTCAAAAAGAGTCTTTTCGTTTTCTGGCAACGTAAAGAATCATGACCACAAGTGTGGTGGATAATTCCGCAATGGGTACTGCCATCCACAATCCAAGAGTGCCAAGAAAAATAGGCATTAAGATGAAGGCTAGTACAAGCAGGAGCACGCCTCGCAAAAGGGTGACAGCAACTGCCAAACCTGCCTTTTCTATACTTTGATAGAAACCCACCATGCATATATTGATTGCAAGAAAAACAAAGCCAAGCGAATAGTAGGGAAGTCCATCAGAAGCAATGATGGCTGTTTGACTGTCTTCATTAATGAAAATGCCAACTATAAAGGACGGGAACAACAGGAAAACAACTGTAATTACCAAACCCAAAAATATACTGATTATCATGCTTAACTTAATAGTTTCCCTCACTCTTGAATGTTGCCCTGAACCATAATTGTAACTGATGATTGGCTGAGACGATTGGGCGACAGCATTAATAATCATATATATCAATGGGAATAAATAACAAGCTATGCTATAGGCCGATACACCATCTGTCCCCAAGTAATGATTGAACATGATATTGCCTGTAAGCATTGTAACCGCTACCGCCAATTCGCCAACAAAACCGGATGCTCCCATTTTGACAATATAAGACACATTGCGAAGTGTCAATCGCAAACTCATAAAAGTCATTTTAAGCTTGTAGAGCTTCAATGTTTTTGCGCGGAAAAACATATAATATGCCACCATCACAACTGCCACAAAGCCCCCTATGTCGGTTGCCAACGAAGCTCCCATCAATCCCATCTTGCAAGGAAAAATAAAGACATAATCCAACACAATGTTGATAATAGAAGGTATTATATTGGAGATCATGGCGTAGCGTGGTGAGCCATCGAGACGGATGACAAAAAGGCCAATGCCTTCTATCATCATCAAAAGACATGTGGGAATAAACCATATATAGTATTCATAAGCAGCATCATACATATCGGTGCCGACACCCAACAACATGAGCACCGAATTAGGGAATATATAGCATATTGCACCAAGCAGTAATGAGACAAAAATGCCGGCGAGGAACGCCTGCGATGTGTTGATACGAGCAGCCTTGACATTGCCGTGCGACAAATGGATGGCGGCGACAACGCTGACTCCCATTCCAAACATCATGCCCATACCGTTGATAAGCATCATTATGGGACCTATGAGGTTGATTGCGGCAAGACCGCGAGGACCTATGCCATGACCCACAAAAATACCATCTGTGAAAACGAAGGCCATACTGAACAACATTCCCAACAGGGTAGGGAAGAAGAAACGTCGGAACAATGTCGCAATATCGTTGCTGCCAAAATCTATACTGTCTCTATTATCGAATTTTTTTTTAGCCACTTTTCTGTGTTTACAATAAAAAAACAATAATCTTGAAACCTAGTAACGAATATGAAATCTCGGATTATCAACTATATATAACATAGATTCTATATCTTTAAACGAAATGCAAAATTAGTCAAAAATCGGCATTTATAACAAAAGAAAGGACAACTGTGTGTGGTGTGATGTTTCACCTTTTTTCGAACATATTCATTTTGTTGGCGTCATTATTGAGAAAAAAAATGTAAATTTGCAATCTGAAAAAAATATATAGAATAACAATTATTATAAACAATTAGCTTTATTACAGTAATATTTGTTTTATGATAAAAAAGACATTTTTAGCTTTTACGTTTGCTTTTGCCGTTATATCGGCCACTGCACAAGACAAACTCAATGTTAACACTTTCTATCTTAGCAATGGATTGAAAGTCATCCTATGTGAAGATCATTCTGAGCCTAAAATATATGGCTCGATAGTGGTACATGCTGGTTCAAAAAATGAAGACACCGCCGCAACGGGTGTGGCTCACTATTTTGAACATATCATGTTCAAAGGCACCGACCGTATTGGCACAACCGACTGGGGAAAAGAGAAACCATATCTTGACAGCATTAGCGACCTATACGACTTGATGCAGAAAACAAAAGAGTCTCGCAAACGCCATGATATTCAGCTTGAGATTAACCGTCTGAACATTGAGGCAAGCAAGTATGCCATTGCCAACGAAACAGACGCCATTCTGCAACAGATGGGGTGCACAGGCCTTAACGCAGGAACAACATACGACTACACAGTATATTACAATATTCTGCCTTCTAATCAATTGGAAAACTGGATGGATGTTTATGCCGAACGTTTCCGCAACCCCGTTTACCGTCTTTTCCAAAGTGAGCTTGAGGCCGTGTATGAAGAACGAAACCTCTACGCCAACCAGATGATGTACACTTTCCAACGCAACATATTCAACGAAAGTTTTGGCGAACACCCTTACAGTCGCGATATCATTGGATGGGATCGTCATCTGAAAAATCCACAACCTTCTGCCATGAAGCGTTTCTACGACAAATATTATGTGGCCTCAAATATGGCTCTTGTCCTTGTCGGCGATTTCGAAACCAATGAGGCTTTACAGATGGCTGAAAAATATTTTAGCATATGGCCTAAGGGCGAGAAAGTCAAGGAACCGCAATGGAATTTGCCTACATTTGACAAACAAGTTGTGAAGACCGTAAAACAAACACCTATCAAGGCGGGCATAATGGTATTTCCCGGTGTGAAAGCAAACGACCCCGACGAACTGGTTCTCGACATGATGAGCAGTATTTTGACTGGTGGAAACGGTTTTCTCGACGAACTTGTCACCAAGGGTGAACTCATGGCTGCGCAACTTATGCCTTTCTCGCTGCAGGATGCTGGTAGCAACATTATTATTTATATTCCTCAATTGCTCGGTCAAAAACATGAAGAGGCCGAGGAACTCATTTGGGCCGCCCTCGACAGCATTAAACAAGGTCGTTTTAGCGACGATCTGCTAGAAAGCATCAAGACCAAACGCTTGGTCGAACGCAAAAAAACATTAGAAAACTACCGAGGCATAGCATCACTCCTTCAAACTCTCGAACTTACCGGCAGCAGCTATGAGGAGTGGCTAAAAGACAACGAGCGTATACAAAACCTTAGTCGTGAAGATATCATGGCTGTGACTGAAAAATACTTCAATCGTGAACATTGCACCATTGTACGTTCTCGTATGGGTTTCCCAAAAAAGGATGCTGCAATTAAACCCGACTGGGATCATCTTAATGCTCAAAACAAAGGCGAGCAGTCACCCTTTGCAAAACATATTGCCGAAAGAGCGATTTCCCCTATAAAAGCACAAGTTGTGGATTTCGAAAATGATGTCAAAACATTGGCTGTAAGCAAAAACTGCAACTTGTATGCCACGATGAACCCCAAAAACGATCTCTTCCAAATCAAAATATACTACCATTATGGCAAAGCCGACAACCACAATATCGAGGTCGCCAACAGCTATTTCAATAACCTCGGTGTCAAAGACTCGGCAAATGGAATCGATTTATCTCTTCAGCAATTCAACATTGAACTTGACAAACTTGGTGGCTCTTTTAATATCGGCTCAAACTACGACTACACTTGGATAGATATCAGCGGCATGGAGAAAAACCGCGACAAAATCATGGACCTCATACATCTCAAGTTTAGCCATCCTCGTCACGACTCTCAACAACTCGACAACATCGTCGACGAGCTCAAAGCATCCAAGAGAGCTTCGAAGAACGAAGCTTCCATTTGGACAGAAGCTCTATTCTCTTATATTCTTTATGGCGACAAATCAGAATACATTGACCATACTACCATCGAAGAGCTGAGTGACCTGAACGGCAACGACCTTGTTGGCATTCTCAACAACATCTTCGATCGTGACGGATACGTAACCTATGTGGGCACTTCCGACCCGACTGAAATCGTCGACCAAATACGAAAATTTGGTCTTGTCAAAGATGATGTGACTGTCATTGATCACGAGCGCACCCGCATACCTCGCAATTTTGACAAGGACGCCGTTTACTACTGCACTAACAAAAAATTCCTCAAGAGCGACATCGATTTTCGTATTCAATCAACACCTTTCGATTACGAGAACGACCGCGCCGCTTGCACTATGTTCAACGAATATATGAGCGGCAGCATGGCGGGTGTCTTTTTCCAGGAAATACGTGAATTCCGCTCATTGGGTTACAGCACTTATGGTCAATTCCGTTACAACCGCAAAAACATGTACCCCGCATTCTATTACGGCTACCTCGGCACCCAATGCGACAAAACCAACGACGGCGTAGCTGCTGTGCGCGACATTATGCTCATATTCCCCGACCGCAAAGAGAAATTTGAATCGGTACGCGATTACCTCGTCTCCACCCGCAACTCTAATTACATCACTTTCCGCTCGCTACCTTCTCAGGTAAGATACTGGAAGGAAGTGGAAAAAATAGGTCACGACCCTCGTCTTGAAATCACAAACGAGATCAAGAATATGAAATACGACGATTTGCGCGCTTTCCACAAAAAATATGTCGAAGGCCGCCCTATGGCTATCTTTATAACCGGCAATGCTAAAAAAATGAACATGAAGGATCTTTCAAAATACGGTGAGATTAAGAAAGTTAACTTCGAAGATATGATTAAATTCTAAAAGGTTGCGGCTATGGCATAAGGATAAAAAATCTTCTTAATCTATAATACAACAAAGATAATAGCCATACAGATACTACAATACAATAGAGTAGGAGGGAAGCCATTGGTTTTTTCTCCTACTTTTTGCTTTTATAATTATTGTTTTTTTTATGGCTATACCTCAGCAAAACACCATGTCATTAGTGGTTGGCTTCACTAGGATTAGACAATATGAATCAAGCAATTATTCGCTTTGAAATGACAAAACAACAAATCATCGTCTTTATTCCATTATTGCATTAAAATATTTTTTAATATATATATACGTTTGAGCCGAGGATTTTGTGTAAATTTGCAAATTGTTTTTAACCTTAACTGATAACTACAAACATTCGATAAACAGAGGGTTATTATATTTCTTTGTTTTTTTATCTTGAAATAATCTTCTTTGACGAGAACTACTAAAAACGCGTACATCATTAATAAACTTTTATTAACTCAGCATATATGAATATAACACTTGAAAAAATAAAATACAACGAGCTGAACAATTCGCTTGTTTTCTTGTATGGCAACGATGTTGCCTCTCGTTCTTTGCCTTTCAAAAAAGACGAATTGGCTTATGTGGAAGCTAAAAGGAAAGAGGATCCCAACGCTCTCGTTGTTCTAAACCGTCTGCCGCACAAAATATATGTGCAGAATTTTGACAGCGAGATGCCTAATGTCGAGGCTCTCGAGAAACTGCGCAAAGCCGCAGCTCACATCCAAGCACTTCTCGTAGAGGAAATAACCAATCGAATATACTTTACCGGCGAAGGCATTATCCCCGAAGAGGCTGTGGCTTTCTTGGAAGGTTTCCACATGGCCAACTATCGCTTTGACAAATACAAAAAGAAAAAAGAACAACTAATTGAGGATATCGTCGTCGAGCAGCACATCCTTGAACCTGCCGTTATTGACGAGAACCTTAAGTTATGGCGACGCATTGACACTTGTCGCGACTGGGTTAACGAACCTGTCATCTACCTTAACGCACCAAAATTCGCCGACATTCTTGCCGCCGAAGCCAAACGTGTGGGAAACGTGAAATGTACCGTCTTGGGTCAAAAAAAGATCGAATCGTTAGGCATGGGTGGTTTGCTTGCTGTAAACCGCGGTAGCGACGATGAGGCTCGCTTCGTTGTTCTTGAATACAAACCCGAAAATCATATCAACAAGCAACCCGTGGCTCTCGTGGGCAAAGGTATTATGTACGATACCGGTGGCCTCAACATCAAACCCGACGACCACATGGTGGAAATGAAATCCGACATGGCTGGTGCTGCTACTATGGCGTCAACTCTTTTTGCTGCCGCCGAAAACCATCTCCCTGTCCATATCATGGCGTTCCTACCTTTGACCGACAACCGCCCAGGACGCAACGCCTACGCCGCCGACGACATACTTCGTATGTATGATGGCACAACAGTGGAAATCACCAACACTGATGCCGAAGGACGTCTTATCCTCGCCGACGCCATCGCCTATGCCGACCAACAAAACCCTGAGCTTATCATCGACGCCGCCACTCTTACCGGCGCGGCTGTAAGGGCACTTGGCACCCACGTCATCGCCGCCATGCAACAAGACGCCGAAAAACCTTTCAGCCTTTTGGGTATTGTTGGCGAACAGGTGTGTGAGCGCCTTGCTCCTCTGCCTTTTTGGAAAGAATACGATGAATTGCTCAAGAGCGATGTCGCCGACATGATAAACTGCAACCTCCACGCCAACGCCGGCACCATCACCGCTGGCCGATTTCTGGCACATTTCGCTCACCATCCATATATCCACCTCGACATTGCCGGTGTGGCGTATTATGGCAAACGCGAGCACCATTATGGTGTTGGTGCTTCTGGCTTCGGAGTACGCTTGCTTTACGCTTTCTTCCAAACCTACGAAGCTTGCCAACAAGCAAACAACCAATAAGATGCATAACCAAAACAAGATCTTTAGTTCTATTACAATTAGTCGCTAACAAAATCAACATCACACAACAATGTCTAAAACAGAATCGCACAAAATAAAAGTCGCCATAACTCACGGTGATATCAATGGTATAGGATATGAAGTTATTCTCAAAGCTTTCTCCGACAGCCGCATGTTTGAACACTGCACCCCTATTCTTTATGGTTCCACCAAAGTAGCTTCATATCACAAAAAACTTCTTTCTCCTCAACATCAAGAACTCAATTTCTCTGCACTTCAAAGTGCCTCACAAGCTCAAGAGAAGAAATTCAACGTCGTCAACCTTGTACCCGACGAAATAAAAATTGAGCTTGGCAAATCAACAGAAACAGCAGGAGCCCTCAGCCGTATGGCTCTCGACAGAGCTTGTGCCGACCTCAAAGAGGGTATTGTCGACGTTCTTGTTACCGCCCCCATCAACAAAAAGAATATTCAATCGCCCGATTTCGACTTCCCCGGACACACGGAATATCTTTCCAACATGTTCAATGGCGACTCGCTTATGATGATGGTTTGCGACCGAATCCGCATTGGCATCGTCACCAACCACCTGGCTCTTAAGGATGTCCCCAACGCTATCACCAAAGAGTTGCTGATGAACAAAATAAAGATAATGCACAACTCTCTGAAACGCGACTTCGGCATACCTATGCCCAAAATAGCCGTTCTTGCCATTGACCCTCATGCCGGCGACAACGGTGTTATTGGCAACCAGGACGAATTGGTGGTGAAACCTGCCATTGACGAATCTTACAACAATGGTATACTTGTCTATGGACCTTATCCTTCCGACGGCTTCTTCGGTAGCAGCGACTTCAACCACTTCGACGGTGTTCTAGCTCTGTACCACGACCAGGGGCTTATTCCTTTCAAATTGATGTCGTTCACCGAAGGCGTCAACTACACTGCCGGCCTCGAAATCATCCGTACATCGCCAGCTCACGGCACTGCCTACGATATTGCTGGCAAAAACAAAGCTAGCGAACAGTCTTTCCGTCATGCCGTGAATTTGGCTTGCGACATTCTTCGCCATCGTCACGAATACGACGAACTAACCGCCAACCCTCTCAATTAGGATGAAAAAACTAATGTTGATCGACGGCATGGCTATGGTGTATCGTGCCTACTATGCCCTCAACCACAATCCGCGCATGAACAGCAGAGGCATGAATACCTCTGCCGTGCTGGGCTTTACCATGACTCTTTACGACCTGCTGAAACAACAGCAGCCATCGCATTGCGCTGTGGCATTCGACCTCTCTGAGCCTACTTTTCGCCACGAACGCTATGAGCTTTACAAAGCCAACCGCGACAAAATGCCCGAGGATATAAGCAATGCGTTGCCGTACATACACCGTGTCATAGAAGGCTTCAATATCACTGTGGTCACTAAGGCTGGATATGAAGCCGACGACATAATTGGTACCCTTGCCTTCCACGCCGAGGAGGCGAATTTTGACGAGGTGCTGATGGTTACGCCTGACAAAGATTTCGCACAGCTTGTAACTCCTTGTATACATCTGTACAGATTTGGTCGCATGGGTCGCCCCGACAGCATTTACGGCGTAAAGGAGGTGTGCGACGCCTTCAACGTTGAGCGACCCGAGCAAGTCGCCGATATTCTTGGCCTCTGGGGCGATTCTATCGACAACATTCCTGGCGTTCCTGGTGTGGGCGAAAAGAAGGCTAAACAACTAGTGGCTCAATTCGGTAGTGTGGAGAACATGATTGAAAACAGCGAAGAAATACGCAACGAAAAGCTACGCAATCTTGTAGTAGAATACAAAGACCAAGCTCTTCTATCCAAAGAGCTTGCCACCATCTGCCGCTCCGTCCCCGTGCCTTTCGACGAAAAAGCTCTCGTCTATGACAAACCCGACTACGAAAAGCTGGCTGACCTCTTTGCCGAATTGGAATTCAAGGCTTTTGCCAAAAAAATATATACCGATCTCACCGTCACCGACCCTGACTTGGCATTAAAAATTAACCTTAGGGTGAAAACCGCCAACGGCAATTTGTCTCCCGAAAAAGTGATAGCCGCCAACAAAAGCAAAACGCGCTCAAAGGCTGTTTCACAACCTGACCCTTCTCAGGCATCTCTGTTCGATCAACCAGCCATCAACGACTCTAACTCTCAGACGACAACTGCTTCAAAAGCCACTCATCAAACACTCACGGTAGAGATATTGGCCGATTTGCAAGACAAAGACTTCGCCATCTTCATCGATCAAGACTCCAAGAGCCATCAAGTGAAAGGTCTTGCCTTTGCCACTAGCCCTGAGGAGGTAACTTACCTGCCATTCGACGAAAACGACTATTTCTCGTTTGTTCAGGCAGCCATGGAAAACGAGTCGACCAAGAAAATATGTTATGACCTCAAGCAACTGAAAAATATCTTCTCTCACCACGACATATCTATATGCGGAGATGTTTTCGATGTGCAGTTGGCTCACTATCTTATCAATTCCGAAGCTCGCCATTATCTCGATTTCATAGTGTCGAGTATCCTCGGAGAACAACTCGACGAAAACGACGACGACTACCCTTGTCAAGCGGCTTCAATGTTGTTCCGTCTTTACGAACCCATGTACAAATCGCTGCTCGATAGCGACATGCTGGCACTATACAAAGAAGTAGAGATTCCTCTAGTCGATGTGCTTGTCGACATGGAACGCGAAGGTGTTCGCATTGATGTCGACGTATTGACCAAATACTCCGCCGACCTCGCCAAAGAACGCGACGGCATCGAGAAAGAAATATATCAACTTGCTGGGACAACATTTAATATCAGTTCGCCTAAGCAATTAGGCGAAATACTATACGATAAAATGCAAGTAACCGACAAGCCTCCTCTAACAGCTACAAAGCAGTATAGCACCGCCGAGGATGTATTGCAGAAACTTGCCGACCGTCATCCTATTATTCCTCTCATACTCGAATTCAGATCTTTAAACAAACTGATTTCAACCTATCTTGACACCTTTCCTAAACTCATCGACAGCCAATCGGGTCGTCTTCACACTATCTATAATCAGACAGTAACAGCAACAGGTCGTCTCAGCTCGTCTAACCCCAACCTGCAAAACATACCTATACGCACAGAGCGAGGGCGCGAGATTAGACGTGCTTTCGTGCCTCGCGACAACGAACACAGCATTCTTGCCGCTGACTATTCTCAAATTGAACTGAGAATAATAGCTTCGTTGTCAAACGACGAACATATGATTGCCGCATTCGCCAACCACTATGATATCCATGCCGCTACTGCCGCCAAAATTTACCACCTTAACATCGACGAGGTGAGCAAGGAGCAACGTCGTAACGCAAAGTCGGTCAATTTCGGCATTGTATATGGCATCAGCGCTTTCGGTCTTTCTGAGCAACTTAATATACCTCGCAAAGAAGCTGCGGCTCTAATAGAAGAGTATTTTCAGCAATATCCTGCCATAAAACAGTATATTGACAGCAACATAGCTTTCGCTCGCGAACATGGCTACGCACAAACACTCTTGGGCCGCCGTCGATATCTCTACGACATCAATAGCCGCAATGCCGCTCAACGTCAATTTGCGGAACGCAACGCCGTCAACATGCCTGTACAAGGCACTTCCGCCGACATGATAAAGATTGCGATGATACGTGTTTGGAAAAAATTCAAGGAACTAAACTTGCAATCCAAAATGATTCTTCAGGTTCACGACGAACTTGTCTTTGATGTACTAAACAGTGAAATTGACATTGTTAAGGAAATTGTAGAACACGAGATGGTCAATGCATTGCCTCTATCTATACCCGTCGAGGTTGGTATTGACGTAGGACAAAACTGGCTTGAGGCTCATTAACTCAACTACAATAGTGAACAACACAACTTTTCAATGGGAAACAACGAAGTTGAAAAAATAATTCTTGGCATAGACCCTGGCACCCAAATACTAGGATACAGCGTACTGGAAATTGTCGCCGACAAACCTCGTGTTGTGGTGCTAGATGTATTATACCTGAAAAAAATAGCCGACTTCAACTTGAGAATACGCAAAATATTTGACTCCACTCTTCGCATCATCGACACCTTCCATCCCGACCATTTGGCCATAGAGGCTCCTTTCTTTGGCAAAAATGTGCAATCTATGCTCAAACTGGGGCGCGCCCAAGGGGTGGCCATAGCAGCTGCAATGAGTCGCGACCTCTCTTTCTCGGAATATGAGCCTGCGACTATAAAACAAACTGTCACAGGCAACGGTACTGCGACAAAAGAGCAAGTGGCTATGATGTTGCGATCGCTCATGAACTTCCCCGATGAGCCACATTATTACGACGCTACCGACGCTCTCGCCGTAGCATACACTTGTTTCATGGAGCGCTCTCACCCTCTTGCCGATGTTAGGATGCAACTGAAATCTGTCAAGAAAAGAAGCTCTAAGTCATCACGCCAATCATGGGCGGAATTTGTCAACACGAACCCCGACAGAATTGACTCTTTGTGATAAAAATAACAATGTTAGAATCTTAAACTATTAAACCCTTTTACATCTGAATAACTTAAATCATAAAATCTATCGACTTAAAAATACATATTTAAACCATTAAAACTACAATAACGACACATGGCAACAAAAACAGGAGAAGGCTTCAGTAGTTCATTTGGAGCTATTATGGCAGCGGCGGGATCCGCGGTTGGACTTGGAAACATTTGGCGATTCCCTTATATATGTGGCAAATATGGCGGAGGTGCTTTTTTGCTTGTATATATTTGTTTCGTATTCTTTATCGGCATGGTGCTGATGATGAGCGAATTTGTAATAGGACGCCGCTCAGGTGAGGACCCTGTAAAAGCATATCCAAAACTGCAACCCAAACGTAAAGGTTGGCGCTATGTGGGTATCATGGGTCTCATAACATGCTTCCTAATTTTAGCCATTTATCTTGTCATATCAGGTTGGACACTGAACTATTTCTGGGAATCTCTTACCGGCACCCTGGCAAGTATCTCCAACGATGGCTTCGGCAAACATTTCAGCGAGTTTGCCTCTTCTGCTGGTCGACCGGTATTGTTCGTTATCCTATTCCTTGTCTTTACTGCTTTTGTCATTATTGGTGGTGTGGAAAAAGGTATTGAGCGTGTATCAAAACTGTTGATGCCAATACTTGTGGTATTGTTATTGATTCTGTGCGTACGTTCACTGACTTTGGATGGTGCCTCCGAGGGCTTGGCATATCTGTTTCACCCCGATTTTAGCAAACTTACTGGCGAAGGCATTCTTGCAGCTCTTGGACAGGCTCTGTTTTCTTTGTCGGTGGGCATGGGTGTTATGATCGTTTATGGTTCTTACCTTCCTGTCGATGACAACATTATGAAGTCGTCTATATGGATTACAATCTGCGACTTTGCCATTGCCGTACTCTCCGGCATTGCCATTTTCCCTGCTGTTTTTGCTTGCGGACAAGACCCGACAGGAGGCCCTGGTTTGGTTTATCAAGTACTTCCCGTTGTCTTCAACTCGTTGGGTACCGTTGGACGTATCTTCTCCGTCGTTTTCTTCCTCCTGCTTTCTTTGGCTGCATTGACATCGGCAATTTCGTTGCTCGAGGCATTGACACAATGGCTTTCAAGCGAAAAAATCGGCCGTACCATTTCTGCTATCGTCATGTCGGCGGCAGTAGTTGTCCTTGCCGTTATAGCCTCATTCTCTTTTGGCGACGGCATCTTTAGTGGATTCAAGATAGCCAATATGCAAATCTTCGATTTACTAGACAAATTGACAGGAACCATCTTGCCTCCTATATGTGCTTTGCTGACAATAATTTTCTTTGGATGGTTCATGAACAAAGATGACATCTATGATGAACTATCCAATCACAAAACTCTTAAGATAGGCTATTTTAAGGTCTTCTACTACTTTCTTGCCCGCTTTGTAGCACCTCTGGCTCTGATAATAGTGTTGGTTGCAGGACTGTTTGGCAAATAAAAACTCTAATATCAAATCTTTCCATCATGGCTATCAGAAAACTCATTATCCTCCTTACATTGCCTTTGTTGTTCCTTTCATGCGACAAAGCCGCTTTAAAAAAGACTATCAATCCAAAAGATGTTGATTTTGTCGCCGAATACGACACCGATTTCAACAACATCCTTTATCCGTCAATGCTTTTGGCTATGTCAAGCTATGGTGGCAATGTGGAGAAGCCTCTGTTTTCTGTTAGCGTAACTGCCCCAAAAAACAACTCTGTACTGCGCATTGTTGCCGATTCCTCTGTCCTCAACTATGTGAGTATCACACAAGAGACCTTGCTTCGCAAAGGAATTCGCTACACCTACGAGCCCGTCATCAAATGGAAATACGAAAACATCTACCGCCTAAGACAACAAGGCTATGTCGATATAACATTCACATGCTATATAAACGATGAGGAGGTCGACGTCAAAAACATAAGACTCAACTATCGACCCATCAACGAATGTCTTCTTTCTCTTATGGGTAAAGATGGCACCTATAGGGATTACCGCTGGCTTTTCGCAGCTTATGTCAACGAAGACCACCCCATGATAGACGGCATGCTTCGTGAAATACTGTCGCAAGGCATGGTGACAAAATTCGATGGCTCAAGCAACGAGAAAAAAGTAGATAGCCAAATGAGAGCTATCTGGTACTATGCTTTGAATCGCGGATTGGCATATTCCTCCATATCTTGCACCTCGAACGGCTCAAAATCGTCAAACTCACAACACATAAGATTTTTCGGTGATGTTTATAAAAACAGACAAGCCAACTGTATCGATGCCTGTGTCTTCTTTTCATCTATCATGAGAAAGATAGGTTTATACCCTATCATCTTTGTCGAGCCTTGCCACGCTTTCTTGGGCTATTATACCGACAAGACAAAAAAGAAAATTGCTCTTCTCGAAACCACCATCACAGGATGGGTTAACATGCCTGAATTCGACTCTCATTTCTCATCCGAGAACAACCAATTTGATGAGGACTACTACAATAAAATATCAAAATATTTGACCGACAAGCAAAAAAACGACTACCAAGAGGGTAAAATGGATTTGGAACAAATAAAAAAAGCCATTTCCAATAACCTCTTCGACAAGGCTGCTTCCTATCAAGCCGAGAACTACAAGAACAACAAAAACCTATATTCCGACACTACCCAACCTGCCTACCAGATGCTTGTCATCGAAGAGCTGCGCAAACAGATTTCCCCAATACCTGCCGACGACAACTTCTAAATTCAATTTCCAAAGCTTTAACAACAACCTACCATAATGAGATACGCTATACATCTGGCATACAATGGAGCAAACTATTGCGGCTGGCAAACGCAGCCAAACCTTCCCACTGTGCAACTAACTCTGGAACAAGCTCTCACCACTTTGTTGCGTATCCCTATCGCTATTGTAGGGTGTGGCAGAACCGACACGGGTGTCCACGCATCATGTTTCTTCGCCCACTTTGACTCCGATGTTGCTGTCGACGATAATCTTGTCTTCAAACTAAACAGTTTCCTTCCTCCTGACATAGCCATTTTCGACATCTTTCCCGTTGTTGACAACTTTCATGCCCGTTTTCTCGCCACCTCGCGTACCTATCAGTATCATGTGTCAACCAAGCGACTTCCCTTTGCTCAAGGTTTATACAACAGGATCTATTTTTCACCCGATATTGACGCCATGAATGAAGCCGCCAAAGTGCTCATGGAATACGATGACTTTACTAGTTTCGCCAAACTACACACCGACAACAAAACCAACATTTGCCATATCAGCGAGGCGCATTGGGACACGGTGGGGAAGCAGTTGGTATTCACTATCTCCGCCAACCGTTTTTTGCGCAACATGGTTCGTTCTGTAACAGGAACCCTCCTCGATGTGGGTCGTGGCAAACTAGACATAGCAGGACTTCGCTCCATTATCGAAGCTAAAAACCGTTGCGTGGCAGGCGTGAGCATGCCAGCACAAGGCCTTTTCCTTACCAAGGTCGAATACCCATGGGACAAACTAAAAATCTCTCCCAGCAAAGAATGCTAAATAATCTATAGACGCCACAAAAAACGAACGCAAATTATAAATAATAACTGCTCATGAAATATATCGAAGTAGAAATAAAACTTTCACAAAAAGACCCATATCGCGACATATTAACCTACAGCTTGGGCGATGAAGGTCCCTACGATAGTTTCATCAACACCAACGATGGCTTGAAAGCCTATGTTCCCGCCGACAAATATGATGTGGATTTCGTAAACAGCTGTATCGACGAACTTCGTGCTATTGACGACAAGGTTGAATGCACATTTACGGCATCGGAACTACCCGACAAAGACTATAACGAGGAATGGGAACGCAACCACCAAGCTGTCCTTGTCGAAGGCTTCTGCTGGGTCAGAGCCCCTTTCCACCCACACCGCGACGATGTGAAATACGAGATAGAGATAGAGCCTAAAATGTCGTTTGGAACAGCGCATCATTCTACAACATATCTTATGCTTTCTCTGCTCGAAGGGGAAGATGTAGCAGGACGACGAGTCCTCGATATGGGTAGCGGTACCGGTGTCCTTGCCATCCTCGCTGCCAAGAAAGGTGCCGCATACGTCGAGGCCATCGATGTCGATGAATGGGCATTCAGCAATGCCAAAGAGAACTTTGAACGCAATAATGTCTCTGTCTGCGCACTCCTTGGCGACGCCTCATCACTTACCGAAGACAAACATTTTGATGTCATCCTAGCCAACATCAATCGCAACATACTGTTGCACGACATGAACGCTTATATCAATGTCCTCAACCCTGGAGGAACCCTTTTCATGAGCGGTTTCTACGAACATGACATTCCTGTCATTGTCGAGAAAGCCAACACCCTCGGCATGACTCTTTCACTTCAAAAGACTCGCAACGACTGGGCAGCCATAAAACTCACAAAAAACGCCAAGCAATAATCTATAACGAAAAAAAAAGATAATCATAAGAGTGATAATGCAGAATAATAAAAACTTATTTTCATTATCCTCATTCTAATCTTTCGTCCTTAATCTAATACCATTCATAAATCTCTAAATTCCAATCACCATGGATTTATCAGGAAGACGTAAAAGTACAAATGTTGAAGACCGACGCAGCAGTGGCGGCAAAATAGCCGGCTTCGGTATTGGCGGTGCCATTATCGCCGCATTGATAGCATTATTTATGGGCGGCAATCCATCCCAAGTGTCAGAAGTAATTCAACAACTTGGTGGTCAGAACGCACAAACAGAACAGTATGTTCCCACGCCAGAAGAAGAGCAGCTAAAGGATTTTGCCGAGAAAATTCTTGCCAGTACAGAAGATGTTTGGGCTGCACAGTTCAAAAAAATGGGCAAGACCTACAAAGCGCCAAAAATGGTCCTCTTCCATGGCAGCGTACAAAGCGGTTGTGGTCAAGCAAGTTCTGCCATGGGCCCCTTCTATTGCTCTGCAGACGAATGTGTATATCTCGACCTCGACTTCTTCAACGAGATGCCAAAATCACTTGGCGCTGGCGGCGATTTTGCCTATGCTTATGTCATCGCCCACGAGGTTGGACACCATGTTGAGCACCTGCTAGGCATTCTCGACGAGGCTCATTCAAATATGTCAAGAGTTAGTGAGACAGAGAAAAACAAAATCAGCGTAAGAATAGAACTCCTCGCCGATTTCTATGCCGGCGTGTGGGGATATCACGAAAATAAAATGTTTGGATCACTTGAAGATGGTGATCTGGAGGAGGCTATTAATGCCGCTCAAAAAATTGGCGACGACTATTTGCAAAAGAATGCTCGTGGCTACGCCACGCCCGAATCGTTCACCCACGGAACCTCGGCGCAACGTATGAAATGGCTCAAGAAAGGCTTGTCTACTGGCGATATGAGTAAAGGCGACACCTTCTCAATACCATACAGCTCGCTATAATAACATCATAGATACAAGCCAGCAAAGTAATATTACATTTTGAGAAAGAAGCCATGAACAAATTCATGGCTTCTTTCTTTTTTTGATTACCTCTTTGAATGGGTGCATTTATTAAGACCTATAGGTCACAAATTATTCTATTGCACATTTTGTTCAAAAAAAAAGCGACTGTATTTTACAGTCGCTTTTGGGGGTAGACATATATTTAGGAGCCCTTGTCTCACGTGGTAATAATGAGTATTATTTCATTGTCGTTACCGCTTTCTTTGTCCATAGCGACAGGAATTTCTCCACTTTCTTTCTGCTATAGCCTTTACCCTCTTCCAAAGATTCCGATTCTTGTATATGTATCGGACGACCTTCTTCGTCAAGTATGACAAATACCGGAAAGCCGAATCTGGCAGGATTACCAAGATATTTCATAGCTTCAACGTTTTTGTTTTCTTTCGAGTAGTTGATATGGACATATATGAAATTTTTCTCAATCATAGGAGCAATAACGCTGTCTGTTGTGGCAAACTGGGCAAAACGTATGCACCATGGACACCAATTGCCACCAACCTGACAAAGGACATAGCGCCCACTTTGTTGAGCCAGCATTGTAGCCGCCTGTATTTGTTTCATTCCGTCAAGTTTGTCGTTATAGTACTTATCCTGGGAGAAGGCCATAATTGAAAAAACGACAAACAAAGACAATGCGATTACTTTTCTCATATCAAGATATTTTTTTGTTTTTCAAAACACTATTCAACATATCCTTCAGGATTCTTTTTTTGCCAGTTCCAGCTGTCGCGGCACATCTCCTCAATGCCGTACTCAGCCTTCCAACCAAGCTCGCGTTCGGCTTTGGCTGGATCGCTGTAGCATGTGGCTATATCGCCGGCGCGACGAGGCTTGATAGAGTAGGGGACAGCAACACCATTAACCTTCTCAAACGCCTTAACAACATCAAGCACACTGTATCCATGTCCAGTGCCGAGGTTGTATATTGCCAAACCACATTTTCTATCTATGGCTTTAAGAGCGGCCAC
The DNA here is from genome assembly GCA_900316965.1 of uncultured Bacteroidales bacterium. Taxonomy (GTDB): domain Bacteria; phylum Bacteroidota; class Bacteroidia; order Bacteroidales; family P3; genus Colimorpha. Next base: position 8,542 of record ONEY01000020.1, on the reverse strand, counting down.
ATGGCCACGAGCAAGGTCAACGACATGAATATAGTCACGCACGCCTGTACCATCGGGGGTATCGTAGTCGTTGCCAAAGACACCCAATTCAGCACGTTTGCCTATAGCAACCTGGGTGACATAGGGCATCAAATTGTTGGGTATGCCGTTGGGCGACTCACCCATGGTGCCACTCGGATGAGCTCCGATGGGATTGAAATAGCGCAACAAAACAACATTCCATCCATTGTCGGCCTTTTGAATGTCCATAAGTATTTGCTCCAACATACTTTTTGTCCACCCATAAGGATTAGTACATTGACCTTTAGGACATTTTTCGGTGATGGGTATCTCTATAGGATCACCATATACGGTGGCGGAAGAACTGAATATTATGTTTTTGCAGTTATGACGACGAAGCACATCGATGAGAGTGAGGGTACCACAGATATTGTTGTCATAGTATTCCCAAGGCTTCTCTACCGATTCGCCAACAGCTTTAAGCCCCGCAAAATGAATACAAGCATCAAAGGTGTGTTTGCTCATAACCGACTCAAGGCCTTCACGATCGCGTATATCCACTTTGCATAGTTCAACTTCACGTCCTGTTATTGCGGCAACACGCTGCAACGACACTGGCGACGAGTTGCTGAGATTGTCAACGACAACAACGTCATGACCAGCATGCTGTAATTCTACCAAAGTGTGAGAACCGATAAATCCGGCGCCTCCAGTCACTAATATCTTGCTCATGATAGTGTATATATTGAATTTAATCTATAAAAATAATATAATTAACGACGTTTTAAGAATCTTATTGCACAGCAAATAAGGAAATGGTTTAATTAAAAAAAAACTAGCATCATTTCATCCGTATTATTGCGACATAATCCACTTGTAGATTAATTCACTTCGTATTTATTGTCATATCCACAATGTTGGAAATCGGAATTTTCTGACCATCGGGGAGAATGACACATCGTTCAACGTCGTCAATACTTTTAACCCTGGTTTTGATTGTGTTATAACTGCCGCCATCTTTGTAGACATCGGGAATGAAAAAGGTGATAGTGACTTGAGGCAAGCTGCCCGAATCGTCCAATATTGATCGGAGAAGAGCCATCGTTCTGTCCAAATCCACTTTAACGTCGCTGTCGAGATCTATCATTCTGTCAGTAAGACGTGACGTCTCTTCTATGGCGTCGTCATAGCCAGTCAAAGCCGCAAAAGGTGCAAACTGAGCGGCGCGATTGAGCATCGACATACGAGGATGCCTACGAGACTCATGATGTGGCAGATTGATTATATCATCATAGTTCATTTCCATAACATCTTGGCTTTTTCCACCGCCTCTGGGGTACCTACATCAAGCCATTGGCATGATGAAGTATAGCAACCAATGGGGTGTGTCTTCGACAATTCGACATAACAGTCAATAATGGGATATGGATGATCATCGGCCGGCAGGAGGTCAAACAACTTTGGATCGACGACCGATATACCATTGAAAGCCAATAGTATAAGATTATTCTCATCAGATAATCCACTTCTGCCTCTCAACTGTCCCGTTTTGTCAAAAAGTAGTTTTCGTTTGCTATCACGATCTTTGGTAAAGAGAGTTACAAGATTACCTTTTTTACGATGATAGTCAAATAATTCCGTCAAATCAATATCCGACAGAACATCGACATTGTGAACAAGCACTGGTTCTTTGCCCGAGAAAAGGGGAGATGCATGTTTCAAAGCACCTCCAGTGTCAAGAAGCATATCTCTTTCGTCGCTTATTGTCACATCCATTGGCCATTCTCTCGCCTCAATGAATTCAACAAGCTTGTCGGCCATATAATGGACATTGACAACACAATGTTTTACACCGACAGCTGCAATCTTTAATAGATTTATTTCCAATAATGTCTTGCCATTTATCTCAACCAAAGCCTTAGGTCTATCGTTGGTCAAAGGCCTCAGTCGTGATCCCATTCCTGCCGCTAAAACAAATGCCTCCATTAGAATAATGATTAAAAGGTTTTAAAATGTCTATCAGTCACCCAAATTGTTTTTCTATTTTTTATGCTTTCGCAATGTATATGTTGTCATCAGTAATGTCATTCCCGGTGTCCGCCAATTTGACGGTTTCTATCCTTGGCAGTGGCTCCCTCTTCAAAGTTCATGCCTTTAAGAATAGAATTCTTTCCAAACCGATTCTTGATAGAGAGTATGGCTTCCTGCATTTTGCGTTCTCTTACAATATCCTCCTCCTGTTTTTTCATTTTACTCTTTAACGTTTCATAGTCGGTAAACAAATCAAGTTGCTGCATTTGGGGCAACGAATCAACGACACCTTCTTTCTCGGGGAGAACATCTATTATTCCTATAGTTATTCTTCGCACTAGTAATTGAGGATTTACAATTTTGTCGTAAAGGGCCAATAACGAATCTGTTATGATTTTTGACGAAGAAGTGGGAAATGGTAGATTAAACGTGCCGTGGGCAGGCTTAGGTGTCATCCTTCCATAATAGTCAACAACAATATCACCTTTGTACCGGCCCTTTATCCAAGGATTGGAAAGACTTTCAACATCATAGTTCACCGTCAGCACCAATGCACTGGCAACCAAACGCTTCTCCACAAGACCAAGGGCAATATTGTCGGCCATCTCGTGAGTCACGAGCCGGGCCTTGTCGCAAGTATAGGCACATTGCAGAACTTGACTTTGGCTCAAAGAGTTAGTTTCTGGACGATATTTTTTTATCATCTCGATGGTGCAAGGCTCCCATCCCCAAGCATGATCGATAAGCAATTCAGCGTTGACACCAAATAGTTTATACAATAGTTCCTCGTTTTCCACCGAGCATCGCGCCAACATACCCATGGTGTATATCTCATTAGTTTCCAACCTTTTTGCTATACCTCTACCAAGACGCCAAAAATCTGTAAGTGGGCGATGGTTCCACAGAGTTCTACGATAAGACATCTCATCAAGCTCAGCAATACGGACACCATCCTTGTCGGCAGGGATGTGCTTGGCAACTATGTCCATAGCAACCTTGGCGAGATACATATTGGTGCCAATACCAGCGGTGGCAGTAATGCCGCTACTTTCAAGCACAGCTCTTATCATCCTCCTCGCAAGGTCGTGAGCTGTTGTTTTATATAGTTTTAGATAATCTGTAACGTCGATAAAAACTTCATCGATAGAATACACATGAATGTCTTCCGGAGAAACAAATTTCAAGTATTGGTTATATATCTTTGAGCTGTACTCGATATAGAATGACATTCTAGGCTTGGCGACAATATAATCCAAAGCTAGAGCTGGATTTGCTTTTAATTCAATATCATTGCTCGATTTGCCCGAGAAACGAAAATTAGGGGCATGGAACTGCCTTTCGACATTGACCTCGCGAAGGCGCTGAACAACCTCAAATAGCCGAGCTCTGCCTCCAATACCATAAGCTTTGAGAGACGGTGAAACTGCAAGACATATTGTCTTCTCGGTTCGCGATGAGTCCGCTACAACAAGATTGGTGGTCAACGGATTTAACCCACGTTCCACACATTCAACGGAAGCATAAAACGACTTTAGGTCAATAGCAATATATTGGCGGTTGTCATCCATTAATAAACGACATGAGTTGATTCAATGTCTGTATGTTGGACACCTCGGGACGTTTGCCGCTACGGAAAAAGCCATTTTCGCCCATTTTATCCATCATAGCATAGAAAGAGTCGAAGAAACCATCGGGATTGAAAAGACATATTGGTTTGCCGCAGGGCAGGGGAGTGCCATCCGCTTTCTTTGTCTGTTTCAGCTGATTGGCCACCATCACTTCAAGTATCTCATCTAAAGTGCCAATGCCGCCGGGCAAAGCAACAAAAATGTCACACATGGCTATCATCATTTCCTTGCGTTCCGCCATCGACTTGACCCTAATCAGCTCTGTGACAGGTTGCGACATGATGATATCCTCGCTAAAAAATGAAGGTATAATAGCTATCACATTGCCTCCTGCTTTCATAGCAGCACCACTGATTTCTCCCATCAGGCCTAAATTTGAACCTCCATAGACGACTGTATCACCATTTCTGGCCAAAAGGGATCCAAGTTCACGAGCCGCAATTAAATACTCCATATTGTGGGGTACAGATGATCCGCAAAAGATAGCTATTTTTCTGTTCATCTTGAAAATGTCTTTATATTCAAAAGTTGGTAACAAAATGCAAATTTACTAAAATTTCTCAAGACATAAACCTTATAAAAATACTTTTCTTCAACATAAAAAAAAATCGTAAATTTGCAGTTTAAAATATTGATTGAAGAACGATAGAAATGAAACGCTACATATCTTTAATTATCACTTTAATTCTTTTATGTAATATATCTGAAGCTCAGAAGAATATTACAATAAAAGGAACTATAGCAAATGCAATCGGAAAGAGGGTTGAGCTTTACTGTGTGTCGGACCAAATTTCGAAACATGAGGTTTTACTCGACACTTTTCGTGTAGGCGAAGACTCACGTTTCGACCTCCGCTGCTGGTCTAATTACCCCATGATGGTCACTCTTCAAATAGAGAATTTTTCACAATCTTTTTATGTAGAGCCAGGCAAAGACTATAATGTGGAAATACCCACATTTAAATGGGATATTGACGAGGTTCGCAATGTGTTTTTGGAGCCCGAGACACTTCCAATAATCTTTAAAAACGTCTCTTCTGACGACATTAACATTCAGATAGACAGCATTGACCGTGTCATTGCTCGCTTTATTGATAAAAACTATTTCTATTTCGACTTCAAATACAAACCATCGGCATTGTATTTCGACAGTTTGGTGGAAACTATCAACAAGCTATGTCCCGACACTACCAACGACTTTGTTGTTAAATATAAAGTATATCAGCTAGCCCAATTGAGATATACAATGCATCTTGACTCTCGAAAAAATCTAATCAATAAATACATCCGCAACCACCCAATTCTTTATCACGACGAAAACTATATGTCGCTCTTCGCCGAACTTTACGCCAACAGCATATCGAAAGGCACCAAAGACATTCCTGTGCACCGCCTTGCGCATTGGGTATACAATCTCGATCTCGAAACCTACATCGACTCCATAGGTATGGACCCATTGCTTCGCCACGAACAAATAAGAGAATTGGCAGCATTGCAAGCACTTAAAGAGTCGTTCTACAATTTCAAGTATTATGATGCCGCTATGGTCGTTAAGATGATAGAAAAACTATCATCCAGAACAAAATTTCCCGAACACAAAAAAATCGCAGCCAATATATTGGCATCGTTTCACCTGCGCGACACCGAAAAGCCAGAAGAGATCTCTTTTATTCTTCCCGATGTTGACAAAAACCTTGTCAACCTATCAGAGAAAAAAGGTAAATGGCTATATATAGCCTTCATACGCGTTGACGATCCTTTCTCAATCTCAGAAATGGAAACTATGGCTCACTTCAAAAACCAAGTATATAGCAATAGCGACAGCGTGGAATTCATCACAATAGTTTGCGACCGCGAATTTCAGAAGATGTTTCATTTTCTGAAAAACTCACGTCACAGCAAAAACTATGATTGGACATGGCTGCATTACAATGGCAACTATGACTTGCTGAGACATTTCCAGATAACAGCATATCCTTGGTTTGTACTCATCAATCCACAAGGCAACATACACTACGACATTACCCCTGCGCCAAGTACAGGCTTTCTACTCAATGCCCCTTGGAACAGAAACAACGACAACGACACACCTCAAAGAGAGCTGTTTAGATATTGATTATGCAAAAAACAAACGACTCTCAAATTTATAATATCGTTAATTATAACACCACAATATATCATGATTGAAAGCAAATTACAAAATGCTGTGGCTTCTGCGCTCAATAATCTGTATGGTTTGAATATCGAAGCAGACAGCGTAGTACTACAAAAGACAAAAAAAGAATTCTCTGGCGACTATACTGTCGTCGTCTTCCCATACGTTAAACAAGCCCGCAAAGCTCCTGAAGCCTTAGCCAACGAACTTGGCAATGCTGTAGCTCAAAATCTTCATGAAATCAAGGATTTTAATGTCATAAAAGGTTTTCTTAACTTCACTATAGACGACTCATATTGGCTCAATTTTGCCAACATCATTGCTGATGACAAAACATTCGGTCTTAAGGATGTAGACAGCAACGCGGCACCAGTAGTTATCGAATACTCATCACCAAACACCAACAAGCCACTGCACTTAGGACACATACGCAACAACTTGCTTGGGTGGTCGGTTTCGCAACTTCTCACCGCCAACGGTCGCAACGTCAAGAAAGTCAATCTAGTCAACGACCGCGGAATACACATCTGCAAATCAATGCTTGCATGGCTCCGTTACGGAAACGGCGAAACACCCGAATCGTCAGGAATGAAAGGAGACCATCTCGTAGGCAAATACTATGTCGAATTCGACCGCCACTACAAGGAAGAGATAAAAGCTCTCATGGAAAAAGGCATGGAAGAAGAGCAAGCTAAAAAAGAGGCGCCTCTCATGGTCGAAGCACAGCAGATGCTTAAACGCTGGGAGGAAGGAGACGAGGAGATTCGCTCACTGTGGAAGAAGATGAACAATTGGGTTTATGCCGGTTTTGACGAAACATACAAGAGAATGGGAGTCTCCTTCGATAAGATTTATTACGAATCCAACACATACCTCCTTGGCAAAGAACTGGTACAAAAAGGACTTGACATGGGAGTACTGTTCCGAAAAGAGGACGGATCGGTATGGTGCGACCTCACCGATGCGGGCTTAGATCAAAAGCTGCTCCTCCGCAAAGATGGCACCTCGGTATATATGACGCAAGACCTTGGAACCGCTCTGCTTCGCCAACGTGAATTTGGAGCCGACCAACTCATATATGTTGTCGGAAATGAACAAGACTACCATTTCCAGGTACTTAAAATTGTTCTTGAACGTCTTGGATTCAACTGGGCGGAGAAGGTATACCACCTCTCATATGGTATGGTGGAACTTCCCAATGGCAAAATGAAATCACGAGAAGGTACCGTTGTTGACGCCGATGACCTTATCTCTGAAATGGAACAAACCGCCGCAGAAATGTGTAAAGAGAGAGGTAAAAACGAGGATATGAATCAAGAACAACTTGACGAACTATATCACATGCTGGCTCTCGGAGCTCTCAAATATTTCATTCTCAAAGTCGACCCCACCAAAACCATGTTGTTTAACCCGGCCGAAAGCATTGATTTTAATGGCAACACCGGTCCTTTTATACAATATACCCACGCACGTATCCGTTCAATAATACGTAAAGCAGTGGGAGAGAAGGGTGTCTCCTTGGAAAAAGTCCCAGCCACAACATCCATCAATGACAAAGAGCGTGAAGTTTTGAAACAACTCCATGACATGCCCGGCGTAATCGAGCAGGCAGCAGCAGCATATAGTCCCGCCATGATTGCAAACTTTACATACGACCTAGCCAAAGCTTTCAACAGTTTCTACCAAGACACACCAATTCTTCGCGAGAATGATCCCGAAAGAATGTTGTTTTTAGTAAGGCTGTGCAACGCAGTGTCCACTGGAATAAAAAATCTTATGGCCATCCTCGGCATCGATGTTCCTGAGAGAATGTAATCGTTTCGACTTCATAAACAATACTATCAACAACAACAATTAATAGCAGTGATATACACCGAAAATTTCACACTGTCGACACTTATCTGCGACGAAGACGACAAGCTTACGCTATGGGGACTTGCTCGTCTTTTCCAAGATGTCGCCGGTGACCAATCCGACGAACTTGGAGTAGGTTTCAACAACCTTCAACAAGAGCATAAAGCATGGATACTTACTCACGTATATTACAATATTTTACGTTTGCCGACAGCAGGGGAGAAGCTTACCCTGAAAACATGGGCAAAACAAGATAACGGACTTATTGCGCCACGCGATTATCAGCTTATAGACGAAAAAGGTGATATATGCGCCTCAAGTGCATCCAACTGGGTGATTTTGAACACCGACACACGTCGTGTATGTCGTTTGAACGAAATCATTGCAGTATACGAGAAAGAGAATATACACGCAACAAAATATGAGAAGCTCGAAAAGCTTTCTATGCCATCTGATCTTCAGCTGCTTAAACATATTGATGTACCATACTCATCTCTGGATCACACTCGTCATGTTAATAATGCTGAATATATTAAATGGATATGTGACTCAATAGAAGAGATTTGCAAACCACGTTTCACAGGGCGTAAAGAGATTGCTGAATTAAGCATCAATTATTTAAAAGAGACAAAATATGCCGATCCCGACGTAAATATGTTAAGACATATTGATGGTGATAAGTATTACTTTCAACTAACAAACTCAAATGGAGTATCGGTTAATGCGATTGTAGGATTGAAATAAATTAAGACTAATTGCATTTATATTGTAAGTAATCGTAAACACAATAAACAAATAAACGAAACAGGAACAACCAATCATTAGTTGTTCCTGTTTTCTTATCATTTTTTCTTATCATTATTCATTTTCCAAAC
>ONEY01000018.1 GCA_900316965.1 uncultured Bacteroidales bacterium | reverse complement strand
AGTCGAGGCGTGTGCCTTTGCCTACTTCGCTGGTGATTTTCATGCCTCCGCCACAGTTCTCGGTGTTCATCTTGATGAGCGGGAGCCCCAGGCCTACTTTGCGTGTGGTGCGCGAGGTGGTGTAGGGGTCGGTGACCCGTGCCAGAAACTCGGGGCTCATCCCCTTGCCGTTGTCTATGATGGTGAAGGCGTATATGTTGTCTTTCAGGCTGTCGCGGATGGTGAGCTTGACTTCGGTGGAGTTGGCTGCGGTGGAGTTCTCCATGAGGTCGTAGACGTGCATTGCTAGTTCTTTCATGATGGGTGGTGTATTTGGGTTTGTGCTGAGAGTTTTTTTACAATTCCATAATTTCCAAGTCCTTGGGTTTGCCGTCGATGGTGAAACGCACTAGGGTGGAGACTTTCTGAAAGCCTTGCCGTCCTGCGGCACCGGGATTGATATGGAGCATGTTGAAGCTTTTGTCGTACATTACACGCAGTATGTGGCTGTGGCCAGCAACGAAGATGTCGGGTTTTTCGTTCTGGAAGATGGGGTAGAGGCGCCGCTCATAGTGCCCTGGGTAGCCTCCTATGTGTGTCATGATGATTTTGAGGCCGTCGCGGAGAAAGAGCTGGGTCTCGGGTAGTATGGTGCGCATGGTCCAGTCGTCGGTGTTGCCATATACTGCTACTACGGGTTTGAACTGACGGAGGGTGTCGAGGACTCCAACTCCGATGTCTCCAGCGTGCCAAAGTTCGTCACAATCGGCAAAAAATGTGTATATTTTGTCGTTTATAAATCCGTGGGTGTCAGAGAGTACTCCAATTTTTAGCATCGATTGTAAAAATAATATTACTTTTGCAAAATTTTTGCAAAGGTAGTAAAAAATCTTAGGAAAGCAATAAAAAAAATGAACTGTGGGCTTTGCGATGTGTATCTTTTTTTGTGTTGTTGTGTGATCGATAATTGCCAAAACGGCATTTTTATTTGTTGCCATTGATGTTTTACTTATTGCTATTAAGGTCGAAAAAAGGATAAAATAGAGCTAATGAAAAGACAATATTTACCGCAGCTGTTGATGATTGTCTCCTCGGCATTTTGGGGGGCGTCGTTTATTTTCACCAAAGGGCTTTTTATTGAGGAGGGCGCCATAACGCCATCGATTATTCTGACTGGGCGTATGCTGATAGCCACTGTGTTCACTATGCCGATGCTGGCGTTGACGAGGAGGCTGGAACCCATAAAGAAGGGCCATCTGCGCTATTTTTTGCTGCTGGCATTCACCGAGCCGTTCCTCTACAGCATTTGTGAGACTGGCGGCGTGAGGTATGTGTCGGGCAGCTTGGCGTCGATAATTGTGGCCACTATTCCGCTGTTTGTGCCTTTGGCTATGAGTGTGGTGTATAAGGAGCGGATTGGCAAGGGGACGCTGTTTGGCATTGTGCTGTCGCTGGTCGGTGTGGCCTTGATGTCGCTCGACGAGAACTTTGCCTTCTCGGCTAGCCCGCTGGGTCTCATTCTTCTGGCTTGCGCTGTCTTTATTGCGGTGGTCTACACTTTGTTGCTGGTCAAGGTGCTTGACCACTATCACCCGATAACTATCACGGCCTATCAGAACTTGATAGGGCTGTTTTATTTTCTGCCTATGATGTTGATTTTGGACCACGAAGCCATTCCGTTGCTCAGCTTCTCGCCTTCGATGTGGTTCAAGCTGGGTTTCTTGGGCATCTTTTGCTCTACTTTGGCTTATATGTGTTTCAACTACGGTATGCGCAAGCTGGGTGCCTCGCGAGGAACGGTGTACAACAATCTGATACCTGTTTTCTCGCTTATGCTGGCCTTGGTGATAGGGCAGGAGCGCTTCAACTGGCTCCAGGCTGTGGGTATGCTCGTCGTGCTGGTGGGTCTGACCATAGCGCAGCGCAAAAAGAGTGTTGCCGCCGATGGGGTGGCGTGAGGGTAGGAAATTTTTGTGCAGCTGTTCACAATATTACTATGAGGTCGCCGTTAATAGAGAGTTGGCGGGGCTCCAAGGAGGCGGTGAGATGGGCCTCGAAATGATCACGCCGATGTTCTTATGAATTATAAACACACTGAAATGAAATTACGTCTGCAACATATAGTTATAATCGCTGCCATGCTTCTGGCTGTGGTGGGATGCGACAAATTTGAGGGGGATGTTACCGCTCCGTCTTATCTGAAAATTGACTCAATAAAGGTGGTGGACAATCCGTCGGACTCTTGGAGTCAGGATTTGGGCTTCTTCTCAAGCGACATCGATGCCGTCAATGTCACCATCTGGGTGAAGGGCGACACTGCGGAGACTAACCTGGGTATGTACGACTTGCCCGCCAAGATCCCTGTGTTGCGCAATGGCATCATCACCAAGGTGCAGCTGGCTCCTGTGGTGAAGCAGGACGGCATTGCCGGCAAGAGGATTTTCTATCCTTACTACAACCAGATTACGTTGAATGACGTGCGCCTGCAAACTGACTCGGTGACTGATCTGGGCTCGCTGCAGACAACTTATATTTCGCGCAACACAATGAGGGTGCTGTGGCGTGAGTTCTTTGAGCCGGGTCCCAACTCGGTGTCGCTCGACACTGTGGTGGAGCGCTGCTATGCCACCGACACTGTGTGCAACGGCTATGGCTGTGGCGTTATCAGGGTGGCTCAAGGGGTGAAGGAGGTGAACTTCTGGAGCGACACTACCTTTACCATCAACGACCCGCAGGCTATCCTTTACCTGGAAATGGATGTGTGGAGCGACGTGGACTTCTCGGTGGGGCTGAACAACCCTATGTATGCCGGTGGATTGAACCAGATCCGCTCGCACATGACCATTTATGGCAAACCTGAGAAAGGATGGCGCAAAATGTATATCAACATCGGCGCTCTGTGGTCAAAAACCTACAACCACTACAGCTCTATTCGTCCTTACTTCACTATTCTCAACAATAGCGGTAAGCCGGGCAACTTGTTCCTGGACAACATCAAGCTTATCGTAATGTAAATCATAATGTAGTGGTGATGTCCCGTAGGTTTCAGGCTGCCAAATATATACTTTCGGACGCTCTTGCCTCTATGTTGGCTTGGGCGGTGTTCTTTCTGTTTCGCAAATTCACCATCGAACACCAGCAGTTTGACGATGTTAACAGTGTCTTTGCCGACAGCAACTTCTGGTGGGGCATAGCTCTGCTGCCGCTGGCTTGGTGCCTCTTTTACGCTTTTTTGGGCACTTACAGGAATGTGTTCCGCAAATCGCGCCTCAAGGAGCTTATTATGACTTTTTGGGCGTCGGTGATTGGGGTCATTGTGATTTTCTTTGTGCTCCTCCTCGACGACCACATTAGCTCGTACCGCAACTATTACGCTAGCTTTTTGATGCTCTTTGGCCTGCATTTCTCTTTGACTTACCTTGGCAGGCTCTGTATAACGTCACGTACTGTGCGCTTGGTGCACACTCGTCGCATTGGCTTCCCTACCTTGCTGATCGGCAGCAAGGAGAAGGCCTACAAAACCTATTGCGACCTTGACGAGCAACCGGTATACTCGGGCAACAAGTTTGTGGGTTTTGTCACTGTGAACGGCCATATTGACCCTAGGCTGCTGGAGGTGATGCCTCATTTGGGCAGCACGGCGGAGATTAACTCTTTGATTGAGAAATATCACGTCGAGGAGGTGATTTTTGCTATTGAGGACTATGAGAATCAGAAAATTAATGAGACTATAAGGCTCCTGGATCGTCGTGACGATGTTATTATCAAGATTACTCCCGACATGCGCGACATTGTCTATGGCTCGGTGAAGATGAACTCTATCTTCCACTCGCCGCTGATAACCATCAACACTCGCCCTATGGAGGAGTGGCAGTACTCGCTGAAGCGTCTTTGTGACATCGTCTTCTCGCTGCTGGCGCTGATCATTCTCTCGCCTCTGTTCCTGGTGACGGCTATTTTGGTTAAGTGCAGCTCGCCGGGTCCTATATTCTATGCCCAGGAGCGTATCGGCTATAGGGGCAAGCCTTTCAAAATGCACAAATTCCGCTCTATGTATGTCGACGCTGAGTCGGCAGGCCCTGCTCTCTCTTCTGACGACGATCCTAGAATTACTCCTTGGGGTCGTGTTATGCGTAAGTTCAGACTTGACGAGATCCCTCAGTTCTACAATGTCCTTAAAGGTACTATGTCGCTGGTGGGTCCTCGTCCAGAAAGGCAGTATTTCATCGACCAGATTGTGGAGCGCGCTCCCGAATATTTGCTCCTGCAAAAGGTGAAGCCGGGCATAACATCGTGGGGCCAGGTGAAATATGGCTATGCCGAGAATGTGGACGAGATGGTGGAACGGCTGCGCTACGACCTTCTCTACCTTGAGAATATGTCGCTAGCCACCGACATCAAGATTCTGCTTTATACGGTAATCATTATCATTCAGGGCCGCGGCAAATAGCGGCAGTCATCACTTTCTGTAATGGGCGGCTATGGCTGCTTGGATTGGGGTTGGCATCGTGGCTCGGTGTCACTTCACTCCCATCGACTTGTATATTTGCTCCTGTATGTCGGTGCGGATGTTGAGGTTGGCAAGCTTGTTGGGCTGCGCCGTGGGGTAGACGCGGTTGGAGAGGAAGATGTACACGAGGTTGTATTTGGGATCTACCCAAACCATTGTGCCTGTAAAGCCTGTGTGGCCAAAACTTTGCTGGCTCGCCATAGGGGCCACGTGTGAGCTTCGGCTCGAGATGAGGGGCTTGTCAAATCCTAGCGCCCTGCGGTTGCCTTCCTTGGCAAAATGGCGGCTGTTGAAGGCGTTGAAGGTCTCTGGCGTGATGTACTCTCTGCCTCCGTAGGTGCCTTCGTTGAGCATCATCTGGTAGAGCTTGAAGAGGTCGTTGGCTGTTGAGAACAGTCCTGCGTGACCGGCAACACCACCTAGGGCGGCTGCGTTGGGATCGTGGACATATCCTCTCAGCAGCTGGTTGCGGAAGGTTTTGTCCTCTTCGGTGGGGGCTATGCGTTTGGGCGATATGTTGTGGCTCAATGGTTGGAAACAGGTGCTTTTCATTTTCATCGGACTATAGAAGTAGTGCTCCATGAAGATGTCTAAGCTCATGCCGCTGACATATTCCACAAGGTCGCCAAGCAGTATGAACCCAAAGTCGCTGTATACATATTTTGCTTTCTTCTCTAGCTTGCTGTCGGCTATCATGTTGAGCATAGCGGAGCGGTATGTTTTTTTGATATAGACATTGTCGCCAATAGCCACATAGTCGCGCGGTGGATTGGTGCCGCGATAGATGTCGCCTTCTGTGGTGTTTTTCCAGTAGCTGTCGTAGGCTTTGAGGCGTGCGTGGTGGGAGAGGGCTTGGCGTATGGTGATCTTGCTCTTGTTGGTGTGCTTGAGGTAGGGCAGATAGCGTGACAGGCGGTCGTCAAGGTTGATTTTGCCTGCGTCTACTAGTTTCATGATGGCTAGGTTGGTGGCGGTGACCTTGGTGAGCGAGGCTAAGTCGAAGACTGTGTTGGAGTCGATGAGGGGCGAGTTGACATCGTAGGTTTGGCGGCCATAGCTTCGGCTGTACACCACTTTGCCGTCCTTGGCCACAAGAATCTGGCAGCCGGGATAGGCGTGTTGCTCTATGCCGTAGTTGGCTATGCTGTCTATCTTTTTGAAGCAGTCGACATTCAAGCCTGCTTTGGCAACTGCGTCGTAGGGATTGTATTGGGCTTGTTTGACCGCTTTGAGTGAGGTGCCCTCATGGTAGCCACCAGTGCTGACGGGAAGTATGCCCTCAAATTGGCGTTTGCCATAGATGAGGTCGGGCATTACGTCGCGTACTGCTTTCAGGTTTTGGTATGCCATAACTATGGCTGTGGGCTGCGGACCTTTCTTGGATGGGACTACTTCTAGTATGTAGGGTGAGCCGTAAACTACTAGCACCGAGACGACATTGTCCATCGAGGCTATGCTGTTGATCACCGATATGGCTTCGTTGGTGACTCCATAGTTGTTGGAGGAGCTGAGGTTGCCGTAAAGTGAGATGACTACTTTGCCGCAGTTGCGTATGCGGTCACTCATGGCGGGTGATAACGCTGTCAGTGCTGTGTCGCTGTTGCCTACGGCTATGTTTACCACTTGGTCTTTGCTGTCAAAGGGTAGTGCTCCGTTGACATTGCGCACCAATGTCAACGACATTCGGGCCATCTTCTTGGTGATGGCCTCGCACCTTGCTTTGTCGCTGGTGTTGGGAACGGATAGGTTGAAGGTGCTCTTGTCGTTGAGGCCGCAAAGGTATTTTTCTCGTAGTATGCGACGGCAGCGTTCTTCTATGATAAGTGCGAACTCTTCATCGTCGTGGGCTGCTTTGACTACAGCGTCCATTGTTTTCTCTACATCGATGGGAAGCAGGATGACATCACACCCTGCCTTGAGCGCGCGAATGGCTCCTTCTCCGTCTTTGTAGTTGTTGGCTACTGCTTTCATGTCTATGCCGTCGGTGAAGATGAGTCCGTCAAAGCCCATCCCTTTGCGTAGGAGTGGGTTGACAATGCGCTCTGAGAGTGATGATGGCATATTGCGGCGGTTGTCGTAGGCATTGACTTGGAGGTGGGCTATCATCATGCCTCGTATGCCGCCTTTGACAAGGCGTCGGAAGGGGAAGAGGTCTATGCTGTCGACTTCTTTTTTGCTGTGGTTGATGACGGGAAGCTCGAGATGGCTGTCGGCTTCTGTGTCTCCGTGACCGGGAAAGTGTTTGCCTACGGCTATGATGCCTTGTTTTTGCATAGCGCGGGCATAGATGTCTGATTTGCGGGCTACTCGCACTTTGTTCTCTCCAAATGAGCGGCATCCTATGACGGGGTTGAGTGGGTTGTTGTTGATGTCGCATACGGGGGCAAAATTGACGTGAATGCCCATCTTGCGGCATTGTTTGCCTATCTCTTCGCCCATTTCGGCTATGAGGGTGTCGTTGGCCGATGAGAGTGCGCCCATAAGCATTTGGCGGGGAAACGAGTAGCAGTCGGTGAGCCTCATGCCAAGGCCCCATTCGCCATCGATGGTCACCATTAGGGGTATCTCGCTAAGATGTTGGTAGCGACGGGTCTGCTCTATCTGCGCTGTGGCTGTGCCTTTGAAGAAGCATACTCCGCCTACCTTGATGTGGGTGAAGTTCTTTTCAAATTGCTTTTTCTCCTTCTTGTTCATTGTGAGTGGCACGCGGACAAACATCAGCTGGGCTACTTTTTCGTCTAGCGACATGTGCTTCATCTTGCTGTCGGCCCATTTTAGCGCCTCTTGATACACTGTGTCGCTGTGCCCCGTAACGTTGGTCTTGGCTACCACTGTTGGTGCTGCTGGTGCTGATTTGGTGCTCTTGCTGCTGCTTTTTTTCTTGTTCTGTGCTGGTGCCAATATAATGATACTCATCATTATAGATAGACAGAACGCTAGTTTCAAAGATGTGCGTCGCATAGATGATGAAGTTGTGTTATGTGTGGAATGTGCTTACTTTGATTTGGCTATTGTAACGTTATTATTACGAATATATTGCGACAAGTGTTAATTTTTTTTAATTTCTTGTTTCTGGTCAAAAAAATAAGGCGGCACAATTGCCGCCTTGTCTATAATAACCAATTACAATTACTTGTTATGAAAAAGTGTAGTGCTCAATAGTGTTATCTTTTTATCACTTTGGCTGTTGTGTCTTTATGAATCTTGTTGGCTTTGGGATTGCCGCTGTAGGTCAATGTGCTTGTGCCGCTGACTTTCATCTCTATCGACGTTGCGCAGTGTACGTTGGCTTTGCTTGATCCTGTGAGGTTGCCTAGCAGGTCGCTAACAATCATTTGACATCCTTCTAGTGTGCTGGTTCCGCTTATCGAGGCTTTCATCGATTCTGTTTTTCCGCTAATGTTGAGGTATGATGCCCCGCTGCATTCTACGTCGGTTTTGCTGGCTGATACTGTGGCTGATACTTCTGAGGTCCCTGATAGTTCTATATCGACGATGGAGGCACTGATGTTGCCTGTAAGGTTGCTGGCTCCATTGAGTTCGATATCGATATTTTGTCCGTCAATATTGCTGGTGCACTTCGAGGTGCCTTCTATTTCGATTTCGACATTCTCGGCTGAAATGTTTGGTGCCGTGAAGGTTGTGGAGCCTGTGAGCTCGATTGCGAAGATGTTGTTGGTTATCTCTTTGTCGCTTTTGAATGTGGAGGTGCCGTTAAGTTCTACGCTATTTAGTTCGCGATTGTAGGGTAGAATTATGTTTCCGCATTTTGCTTGGTCGTTCATTATAATACTCTTGCAGTCGTGCAGTCCTATCTCTAGCGCTCTTTCTTTGTCGTTGAGTTTGAGATTGAAATAGTCGACTAGATTCTCGTTGAGTTTGACAGTGATGTCCTCGACGGTGTCGCTCATGACTACATCGAAACCATAGTTGACTATAAGATCTTCGTAGTTGACGTTTGGGAATACCTGTGTTATGTATTTGTCATTCTTGTTTAACGTTATTTTCTTCCCCTTTTTACCGTCGCGGTGCGATTTGAAAATTGATATGCCGTTGTCGCTGGTGTCGTTGTTTTGGCATGCTGTTGCTGTGAAGCATAAGAATGTTAAAATAAGGAATAGGGATGTGTTTAATTTAAGGTGTTTCATGATCTTTTGTTGTTGATTGGTTTTTGTGGTTGTTAGATGTTTAAAATGTTTTCATAATAGTATATCGTTTCAATGTGGCGAAATAATACAGGGGCACGAAAAAAAATTTTGGTTCATAAGGAGTGAACAGAGGAAGAATATGAAAAATGTTTGGCTTTATTTGTATTATTGTGTTCGATGATTGATAATCAGTGATGTCTGGTGTCGATTTTGGACTGCTGTCTGGATGAACAATAGTTTGATTTGAAAATAAAAATAGAAAAGTCTGTTTTTTTTCATATCTTTGCAGATTGCTTTGGCAATTAATATAAATTATAAATATATGAAAAAAACACTTTTAACAATCGCAACTATGGCTTTAATTGCAACTGGTTGTAACAAAAAGGCCAATCTGACCTCGGGTATTGACCTTAATAACCTGGACACCACTGCTAGTCCGGTAGACGATTTCTACCAGTACGCTTGTGGTGGTTGGATGGCTAACAATCCTCTTGATGCTGAGCACAGCCGCTATGGAGCTTTCGACGTCCTTGGTGAGAAGGCTCAGGCTGACCTCCGCGCTATCATCGACTCGGTGAGCGAAATCAAAAACTCTAAGGGCTCGGTGGCCGACAAAATCGCTACTCTCTACAATCTTGGTATGGACAGCGTCAAGCTCCAGCAGCAGGGCGTGGCTCCTCTGACTCCTTATCTTGAGGAAATCAACAACCTCAAGACCCGCGAGGATGTCTGGAACGAGATCCTCAAAATGCACCATCGTGGCAATCATGTCCTTTTTGGTGTCTTCGGCGAGGCTGACAAAGACGACGCTAAGATGTGCATCGCTTGGGCTTACCAGAGTGGCCTCGGTCTTGGTGACCGCGATTACTACACCACCGATGAGGGCAACAACAAAAACATCCGCAAGGGTTATGTCGAGCTTATGGCCAAAGAGTTCGCTCTTGCTGGCTACGACAAAATGTCGGGCATTGCCGCTGACAAGCTCGCTAACTTTGTTATGACCTTTGAGACTCGTTTGGCTAAGAGCCAGAACACTCGCCTTGAAAACCGCGACCCCGACAGCACTTTCAACCGCTACACTGTTGAGGAGGCTTCGAAACTGGCCGAGAACATCGACTGGAAGGGCTACTTTGCCGATATGAAGATCGACAAGGGCATGAAGAGTTTCAACATCGCTCAGCCTAAATATTTCAAAGACCTTAGCAAGATTATTGCCGAAACTGATGTCGAGATCATGAAGGCTTACTTTGCTTGGCATGAAATCAACTCTGCCGCTAGCTATCTTAGCGACGACTTTGTCAATGCCAACTTCGATTTCTACGGCAAGCTCCTTGGTGGCCGTGAGGCTAACCGCCCCCGTTGGAAACGCGTCACTTCTACTGTAGACGGTGCTATGGGTGAGGCTCTGGGTCAGCTCTATGTCGAGAAACACTTCCCCGCTGAGGCTAAAAAACGTATGGAGGTTTTGGTCAACAACCTCATCACAGCTCTTGGCCAGCGCATCGACAAGGCTTCCTGGATGACCGACGTTACCAAAAAGAACGCTCACGACAAGCTCTCTACTATCTATGTCAAAATCGGCTACCCCAACAAATGGCGCGACTATAGCGGCCTCGAGATCAAAGAGGACAGCTACTATGCCAATGTGGTTCGCAGCAACGTCTTTGATATGGACTATATGCTGAGCAAGATTAACAAGCCCGTCGATAAGGACGAGTGGCAGATGACTCCTCAGACTGTCAACGCTTACTACAATCCTACCACCAACGAGATCTGCTTCCCCGCAGCAATTCTTCAGCCTCCTTTCTTCAATATGGCTGCCGACGAGGCTGCTAACTATGGCGCTATCGGTGTTGTTATCGGTCATGAGTTGACTCACGGCTTTGACGACCAAGGCCGCAAATATGACAAAGACGGCAACCTCCACGACTGGTGGACGGAAGAGGACAGCAAGAACTTCGACAACAACAAGAAGGTTCTTGTCGACGCTTTCAGCGCTGTTAAAGTTCTCGACGATCCTGAACTTGGCACTCTTTATGGCAACGGCGAGCTCACCCTGGGCGAGAACATTGCCGACAACGGTGGTTTGCACGTAAGCTACCTTGCTATGCAGAACGCTTTGGCTCAGAAGCAGGTGAACAAGGAAAAGATGGACGGCTTCACACCCGAGCAACGCTTCTTCCTCGCCTATGCTGCTGTATGGGCTAGCAACATTCGTCCGAAGGCTATCCTCCAGCTCACTCAGATGGATGTCCACTCTCTGGGTCGCAACCGCGTCAATGTTGCTCTGCCTCAGATTGGCGAATTCATCGATGCTTTCGATGTCAAGAAGGGCGACAAGATGTGGGTTGATCCTGAGAAACGCGCTCAACTGTGGTAATATCAGTTTGTTGTTGGATGTCGACAATGTGTTTCGGCATCCGATGGCATAAACAAAAGAGGTGTGGCATATAGGTGCCGCACCTCTCTTGTTTATTGTGTTCGTTTAAGCTTGTCGCCCTAGGGTTGCCTGGATGGATGTCTGAATGACGGCAGGCGGAACGTTAGGGTGATTGTTAGCCCATTATCTTGGCTATAAGCTCGTTGATGGCGTCCCATTTGAGATAGACAACAGCAGCGATGCCAAGCAGGATGACGAGGATGACTAGAATCCATATCCACCCGCGACGTTTTTTGCGAGGTGTGGTCTCTATCTCTTCGACGTTGGGTATAGGTGTGTCGTTGTCATTGCTGGCTTCGTTGACTGAGGTGGTTGCGTCGGCAATGGCTTCAGCACGTTCCTTTACAGCGTCGGAAAGGTTGTTGGGGGTGTTCTCCATAACAGTTTCGACAGCAGTGACAGCTTCGGCAGTCTCTTCAACGATAGCAGCTGTTTCGTCAATACTTTCTTTTGTGTCCATGACTGCAGGCTCCTCGGTGGGGGCTGCGACGATTGGGGTTTCGGGCTGCTGTGGTATTTCTTCGGCGGTAGTGGCTGCTGTGTAGTTACCCGACAACACATCTACCATATGCTGGTGTGATTGGGGTGAGCTGATGGCTTGCTTGACAAAATTATTGGCCGACTGCGATGTGGGTGTTCCGCAGTAGATGCATTTGGCTTCGCTGTCGTAATATGGACGGCCGCAGTGTGAGCATTTTATAAGTTTCATGATCTATTCCTTTCCCTTCGGCATATTCCTTGGCGTCGTCTAGTGGCCTTTGTGGCAAAGGGCGGCGCCAAGGAGTAGCGAAGTGGTTAATGAGACAACAATTATTTAAGGTATTTGTCGAACCAGTCGATGAAGTTTCTGTGCCACAATAGGCTGTTTTGTGGACGCAATACCCAGTGGGTTTCGTCGGGGAAGTAGAGATAGCGTGCATCGAGGCCACGCAGTTTGGCTGCGTTGTAGGCGGCCATACCTTGGCTGGCAACAATGCGGAAGTCGAATTCGCTATGGACTACGCAGATAGGTGTGTTCCATTTGTCGACAAAGAGGTGTGGCGAGTTGCTGTAGCTCTTGATGGTTTGTGGCGTCTTAGCCCAATAGGGGCCGCCGAGATCCCAGTTGGTAAACCAGAACTCCTCGGTTTCGAGGCTTTGCTGCTCGAAGTTGAACATGCCGTTGTGGGCAAGGAAAGCTTTGAAGCGGTGGCTCTCGTTGTGACCAGCGAGCCAGTAGATGCTGTAGCCGCCAAAGCTGGCGCCGCAGGCTCCTATGCGCTCTTTGTCTATTTGTTTGCAATTGTTGGCGAAGTAGTCGGTGGCGGTCATGTAGTCTTTCATGCAGAGTCCACCATAGTCACCGCTGATTTCTTCACACCATGCTGTGCCAAAGCCGGGGACTCCACGGCGGTTGGGGGCTATGACAAAATAGCCGGCACCACTCATAACCTGGAAGTTCCAGCGTGTGCTCCAGAACTGGCTTACCATCGACTGGGGACCGCCTTCGCAAAAGAGGAGGGCAGGGTAGACCTTGGTGCTGTCGTAGTTGTAGGGGTAAATCAACCAGGTGAGCATTTCTTGACCGTCGTGTGTCTTGATCCAGTGCTCCTCGACTTTGCCCATGCGAACATTGGAGAGGATGTCGTCGTTGAAGGTGGTCAGCTTGGTACCCTCTTTCATGTTGTCGTTGAGGTTGTAGGTGTATACCGTTGCGGGGTATGAGATGGAGACTTGTGTGGCGTAGATTTTGTCGCCGCAGAGTTGGAAGCCATTGATGTCGTGGTAGCCGTGTGAGATTTGGCGTATGCTTTTGTCTGCGGTTTTGAAGGCGAAGATTTCGTTCATGCCTCTATACATTACTACGGCTAGCATTTCACTGTCATCGTCTGTCCAGCTGATGCCGCTTACACCATAGTCGAAGTTGTCGGTGTAGTCGATAAGGGCTTTGCTTTTTATGTCGTAAACCATGAGGCGGAGTTTGTCGCTCTCGTATCCATCACGTTCCATACTTTCCCATGCTATTTTGCTGCCGTCGTGGCTGAATACTGGATTCTGGTCATAGCCCATGATTCCCTCGCTGATGTTGATAGTGGTGCCGTTGGCGATGTTGTAAAGATAGATGTCGCTGTTTGTGCTGAGGGCGTAATCTTTACCGCTTTTTTTGCGGCAGGTGTAGGCGATTTGTGTACCGTCGGGTGAGAAGTTGAACTGCTCTACGCCGCCCCAGGGACGCATGGGGCATTCGAAGGTGCTGTCGACAATGGGCTTGGCATTCTTGATGTCTATGGAGCTGCTGAGGTCGGCGATAAAGATTTGGGGATATTCGTCTACCCACTGGTCCCAATGGCGATACATGAGGTCTTCGTTGATGCGGCCGGTGGTTTTGTCAAGACCTTCGAAGAGGGGCTCAACGTCGTTGGCACGTTTCACAGCGATGTCGGTGACATAGACTACTTTTTTGCCGTCGGGTGAAATCTTGAAGCCTTCCAGTCCTGACTCAACGGTGGCGAGGAGGGTCTCTTTGTGGCTATTGACGTCGATGCTCCTTATTTCGTTGCCGCGACAGAACATCAGGGTGTTGTCGTCTTTCCATACGGGGTTGAACTCACTTTGTGCGGTGACTGTCAAACGTGTGGCTTCTCCGCCAGCGGTGGGCATAATGTAGAGTTCGGCGTTGCCTTTGTTCTCCTCCATGTTGTAGTAGGTGAGGGTGTAGGCCAGTTGGTTGCCGTTGGGGGACACAGCTGTTTCGCCCATTTTGCCCAAGGCCCACATGACCTCAGGGGTGAACTGTCCGTTTTGCACCTCGATGTCGGTTTTTTCAATGACTTTGGCGTCTTTGTCGGCGCCTTGCTTCGAGCAGGCGCAAACCAGAGCCAACGAAGCTAATGCAATAATCGTTTTTTTCATTTATTGTTGTGTTTTGTTATTTTGTTTTTTCTCTGTTATAATGATAATGGGCTTGTTGCCTGGCGGCTTAGATTCTTTTCATCAGGCGGTCGACTATGGATGCTTTCCATGTGGAGAAGTCGCCGTCAACAATGTGCTGACGGGCTGTGCGCACCAAGTCGAGGTAGAAAGCTAGGTTGTGGATTGAGGCGATTTGAAGCCCGAGGAGCTCTTCCGACTTGATGAGGTGGTGGAGGTAGGCATAGGTGTAGACTCTGTCGGCAAGGGCGCTGGAGTTGGGGTTGATGGGCTCGAAGCAGTTTTCCCATTTTTTGTTTTTGATGTTGACGGTGCCTTGCCAAGTGAAGAGCATTCCGTTGCGTCCATTGCGAGTAGGCATAACACAGTCGAACATATCAACTCCTCGTTCTATGGCTTCGAGAATGTTGGCTGGTGTGCCCACACCCATGAGGTAGCGTGGACGGTCGGTGGGCAGGATGGCGTTGACAACTTCTATCATCTGGTACATTACCTCGGTAGGTTCGCCGACAGCAAGGCCTCCTATGGCATAGCCGTAGGCGTTTTTGGAGGCTGCGTGTTCTGCGCTAGCACGACGGAGGTCTGTGTATTTGCAGCCTTGCACTATGGGGAAGAGTGCCTGACGGTGGCCGTAGAGGGGTGATGTTTCATTGTAGCGAAGCACACAGCGGTCCATCCACCTATGTGTGAGCTCCATAGATTTTTTGGCGTAGTTGTAGGGCGATTCGCCTGGGGGACATTCGTCGAAGGCCATCATGATGTCGCTGCCTATTTGGCGTTGGATGTCGATGACTCCTTCGGGGGTGAATGTGTGGCGGCTGCCATCAATGTGCGATTTGAAGGTGCAGCCTTCTTCTTTGATTTTTCTGTTTTCAGCCAGTGAGAACACTTGGAAACCACCGCTGTCGGTGAGTATGGGACGCTCCCATCCCATGAAGCGGTGTAGGCCACCGGCATCGTGAAGTGTGGCGGTTCCTGGTCGGAGGTATAGGTGGTAGGTGTTGCCAAGAATGATTTTGGCGTCGATATCATTGCGGAGTTCGTGCTGGTGCACAGCTTTGACAGACCCTACGGTGCCCACGGGCATAAAGATGGGAGTGGGAATGGGTCCATGATCGGTGTACAGCACAGCTGCGCGTGCCGAGCTTTTGGGGTCGGTATGTTCAACGGTGAAAAGAAAAGGTTGTTCGTTGAGTGTGTTGGGCTCGGAAGTCATGTTTGGGTATTTGGGTGATAGTGTAGGTTTTTGACTTTTTATAATAAAAATAGAATTGAAATCAACAATGCATTTTCGCTATAATATATTGTAACTAATTTTATATCACAATGTGAAAGGTGCTATTGTTGATAAAATGTTTTTAAAAACAAATGCAAAGTTACAAATATTTTCCAAAATAGAGCTAATTTTGTAAAATCAAAAAAAGATGAGAAATGGATTTATCTAATGTGTTAAATAGCACGTACACACTTGTTTTGTTGTCATTGCTGGTGCTGTCGTTGCTGTCATTATGTTTGTATTATGGTTTGGTATGGCTAAGAGTGGGCCTATATAAAGGTTCACGATATCCTAAGCAGCTCCAAGCTACGGGGTCGCTGCCATCGGTTTCGGTGGTCATAGTGGCTCACAATGAGGCCGAGTTTTTAAAGAAAAGCTTGCCATATCTGTTGGAACAGGACTATCCCGATTATGAGGTCGTTGTGGTGGATTACACTTCGCAGGACGACACTCGTTTTGTGTTGCACGTGTGTTCGGAAAACTATCCAAATCTCAAGCCGATAACTTTTTCGGAGGATGTCAATATGTTTCATGGTAAGAAATATCCCCTTTCGATAGGTATCAAGTCGGCGACCAAAGATGTGATACTGCTCACCGAGCCTGAGTGTGTGCCCAACTCATTCAGCTGGATAAGGGAGATGGTGTCGGCCTATGGCAGGGGTGTGGATATGGCATTGGGTTATTCGGTGCTGCAGGGTGACAAGTCGCTGACCACAGCTCTTCAGCGTTATGAGGATATGGTCTTCAACGCCACTTTTATTGGTAGCGCTATGATGGGAAACCCATTTACTGCCACAGGTCGCAACCTCTCGTATCGTCGCGACTTCTTCTTCCGCAGCGGTGGATTCATAAGCCACTACAGCATTAGTGAAGGTGCCGACGACATTTTTGTGAATCAGAATGCCGACAAAAACAATACCGCTCTGTCGTTAAGCCCAGATGCGGCGGTTACATACAACGCTCAGGAGTCTTTCCGCTTATGGCATCGTCAGCGAATACGCCAACGCTCCACACGCCGCTATTACAAAACATGTGACCGAATATCGTTGGCTGTATACCCCATATCGCAATTTGTGTTTCTCGCGGCTCTGGTGTGCCTTTTTGTATTTCAATTGTTTCCTTGGCAACTGCTGCTGGCGGTACTGCTTTTGAAAATTATTTGGCAAACTGTGTGCTCGTTTTTACTTGGCAAACGCTTCAATGTTAGTAAGATACCATTTTTCTCTGTTTTTTTTGAGTTTTATTTTCTCATAGCAAATACTATTTTATCATTATTTGCGTTACTGAGAAAAAATAAACAATGGAGGTAGCATCTCAATTTACAACCGAAAAAGCCCAGCGCGACTACCAGTTGGTTTGTTTGGCTAGGGAAAAAGGCGACCAACGTGCCTACGCCGACCTTATGCGTATGTACAGGGAACCTATTTACCTTATGCTCCTCAAAATGACCAACAATCCCACTGAAGCCGACGACCTCACCATTGAGGCCTTCGGCAAGGCTTTTGCGTCGTTGCACCTCTATACTCCCACCCACGCCTTCAGCACTTGGTTGTTCTCAATCGCCACAAACAATTGTGTGGACTTTATTCGCAAAAAACGTCTGCAAACAGTTTATCTTGACGACATAAGAACCGGCAACGAAGTGTATGAATACCCTATACCCTCGGAGGCTCACAATCCCGAGGAAACTATTATCCACCAACAGAGAGTGCAAATGCTGCGCGAGGTCGTGAGTCAGCTCAAACCCCGCTATCGTCGGTTGGTGGAGTTGCGCTATTTCGAGGAACTATCCTATGAGGAGATTGCCGAGCAGCTCAACCTTCCTTTGGGTACTGTGAAGGTTCAGCTATTCCGTGCCCGTGATTTGCTTCACAATATTCTGACGACAAAAAAAGACCAAATATAAAAAAAGAAGAGGTTTAAGTGCCAGAAGAGGCTATCGAGAAAAGGTGATAAGAATAGAAAGTTGATAGTCGGCACACCAAACACTCATCGCATATAGAAACAATGAACGATAAAGACCGAGACCGATGCGGCGACGAGGCTGGACCCGTCGCCAACAAGTGCAGATACAGAATCGATAGGTTGCTTTGCGGCTTAGTGATGCTGTGCTTTTTTGCATTGCCGTCATCTTTGTGCGCCTCTCAATGGCAGCCTTATCGTCTTAAAGGTTTATCGCTCAATGTGGGTATAGGCGTTCTCAAAGCCAACGACTTTCATGCAAATTTCTACAATGGCGCTCCCGACAACGCCAATACGCTTTTGCGCATTCTCCATAGCGAAACTTATGGCCATCAAATTTGGAACAACCTCACTAACCAGGACTTGATAGGCAGCTCGGTGGGCAGCTACAATCAGCTTACTGTGGCCGAGTATGGCGATATGTATTATCGTATTGCCGTTCAGCTGGGTATAGGATTCCGCTACGACCTTGAAGGCGACAAGTGGGCTTGGGCTCTCAAATTTGATTATGCCAAACTTGACGCCTTAGGCGCTGTGCTCCTCAATAGCGGTCACGGCTCGGTGTATCTTACCGACCAGAACCGCTATGTTGTATGCCCAACACGTGGGGAGGAAGAACGTATCTATTTCGATCTGGGCATAATACGCAAAATAGGGCTTTCCAATGGCTTGAATCTTGAACTTGCCGCCGGAGGCAATCTCAACAATACCAAAGTGGAGAGCAGCGACATTGAGATTGGCGGTATAACGTATAGCATTTTGGACATATGGGGCGGCCAGTCGCCATCTTCTTATGTTGGCAGCTACGAATATGTGAATCAAGGCGGTATTGGCTATGGGGCCTTTCTGTCGTTGGGTCTTGGATATACGCTGACAAAAGGGACGGCGGTTTCTATCAATTATACCTTTCATTACAATAGGGTCAACCTGCAAGGGTTTGACAAAGCGGCGCCCCACCACTCGCTACGATTGAATATTGCGGTAAACAATTTTTCATTATTCTAGTTTTATAAAAAATAATAATAGACAATAAATAACCAATTAACAACCTTTTAGATTATATTATTATCCATAAGACTTATCAAAAAAAACTATAATAACCTCTATGATAGATTTTGAACCTTTGTCTGAAAGCAGACACAACCATTTTGCCAAAGAGCTCTTCGAATCGGCGTTTCCCGACGAAGAGCGTCCTCCGTTTAGTAACCTCGAAGACCGTGATGAGAGGTTCCATTTCTTGGTGGCCACTCTCGATGACGAGCCACTGGGAATACTTACCTACTGGGTTTTCGAGGAGTTTACCTATATCGAGCATTTTGCCATCGATAAAGAGTTTCGCAACCAAGGTATGGGCAAAGCCACGATGCTTAGCTTTATGTCGCAACATCCCGACCAGATTGTGTTAGAGACTGAGATGCCTTCAACCGAACAAGCCGATCACAGACTTGAGTTCTATACCGATCTTGGTTTTACTCGCAATCCCCAAGAGTACTGGCAACCCTCGTACTATGGAAAACAAAAGTTGACGCTACCCATGATAGTAATGTCGAAGTATGAGTTGGATGACGGCGAATTTGATGAAATGCGCGACATTTTATACCGGGAAGTGTACCATTATAAAGGACCAAAAAGTAAATAATTTCATTTTTTTTATTTCAGTAAATCAAATTATTGTAGCCGTTTATTGATAAAAAACAAAAAAAAATTTGGTCAGTATTTGAAAAGTGTGTACTTTTGCACCCGATTTCGAGAGAAATAAATGATGGCTCCTTAGCTCAACTGAATAGAGCATCTGACTACGGATCAGAAGGTTGCAGGTTTGAATCCTGCAGGAGTCACTAAAAAAGAGGAAAGCGATTTCCTCTTTTTTTTGTTTCTATAGTGTCTTTTTTGTCATGTAAGTGTGATGTGACGCGGGCGCATCCGCAAGTGAACAATCAATAAGCATGTGGTTTCGGCTATCGGCAACGGCAATCCGCATCCATTCACGCTGGTGAGCGACACAGGGATGATGGCCATTTTTCTCGGGGCATGTACTACTAGGTCATAAATCCTGATGACCGATGGGGTAGGATCAATGTCACAATATTATCTGTTTTTTTCCGTTATGAGAAAAAATTTGAGTATGAAAAACATCAAGTCTTTTCTCGTATTTCTTGGCATTGCTTTTTTTGCGATCTCTCTCAATGCACAATCTTTCGACTATAGCTCTGCTTGGCGTGCTGTCGACAGCCTTGCGAAAAAGCAGTACTACTCGCAGGCTTATGATCGAGCTGATGATTTGTATAAACAAGCTTTGAAAGAAAAAAACAGCCGCAATATCCTTGTCGGAGTCAGCTACTTGTATGAGATAGGTAGCACATATAAGGAGGATGTGCTCGACAATGCTTTGGCGCGCCTCAGGTTTGTCGCACCCCTTCTGGACAACGAGGACCGCGCTATAGTACATATCCTAACGGCCTCTATCTATAGCGATTACTATTATGATAATAGGTTTATTATAGAAGAACGCTTTTCGACAGGACAAGACGATATGGAAATGGCATTTTGGGATATTGCCCGGATTAGAAAAGAGGTTGAAAAAGAAATAAGATTGGCATTCTCTGACATAGCAAAACTGAAACACACACCAGCCATATCGCTCAAGCCTTTAGTCAAAGAGGTGGTTGTTGGCAACGACGGCGACCTTACACCGACGTTGTTCGACGTTATGGTCGACAAGGCTGTATCAATATATGGTGTGATGGGTTATGCAAGACTTAAGTCGCAGGATCTCACCACCTACAAAGATGCGTTCTCGTATGACAGAAACTTTGTGGGCGTAAGGGTGAAGGTGACGGATACAGCACGCTCGATGTCGGCTTTTTTGTTTTCGCTCCTTCAGCAACGTGAGCAGCTGCATATGGAGCGCCGCAGCTCCGACCGCGTGATGATAAAGCTCTATCTTGACCGAGTCAACGCGCTGGGCACTATACTGATTAATGATGATGGCGAGAAGGATGTTGTGGCTCAGTTGCCATCGGTGATAGCCCATTTCCGTAAGGGCAACGACAAGATGATTACAGATTTGTATTACAAGCTTATGAATGACTATTATAGTCTTTTCAATTCCGACAGTCTTGTCGCGGCCGTAAAAATTGCCGACACAGCTTATGCTTTGCACCCCAAAAGTCCCGGGGCCATAGAGTGTTTCAACCTAAAACAACGCATAGAGCAACCTCGTCTCGATGTAAAAGTCAGAGATGTGGTTACTTCGCAACGCCACATATCGGCATACCTTGAGGAGGCGAATGTGGACACTGTGTTTTTCAGGGTGATAAACAGTGTTGAGAGAAAGAATAATTATGACCATAAAGCGTGGATCAAGCAGCTTTTGAAACAGAAAGTAATAGAGCAGTGGGATATGTATTTGGCGGACAAGGGGGATTACCGTTCGCGAAAAGTGTTCTTCGCCATACCGCCATTGCCACAGGGCGACTATATGTTGCTTGCGTCAAGTAGCAGGGCCTTTGACACAATGGTTGTTACGAGCTTTTTTTATGTTGAGGACGCGGTCTTTTTCTTTACCGACGATTATAGAGGTTTTGTTGTTGACCGCAAGACAGGAGAACCTGTCGCCAATAAGGAAGTGCAGCTGCAAATGAAAAAAAGCTATAATGGGTTTTTTCAAACTAAGGCTTCGGTAAAAACCGACAAAGACGGACATTTCGACTTTACGGATTACAAATACTTATTCGGTAGTAATCATTACTCAAGTCGTTATGTTGTAGATTATAATGGCAGGAAAACTTTCGAATATAAATATATTGAGTCGGAAAGCTATAATGGCGACAACAACAATCTGAGTATCTTCTTCGACCGTCCTGTTTATAAGCCGGGCGATACGGTGAGGTTCTCACTTGTCGACTATTATTACGATTACGACAGAATGGCATCGGTTGCCGCCGACCAAAAATTTGTGTGCTTGTTGATGGATGTCAATTATAAAGTCATAGACACATTGACGCTCATTACCGACGAGTTTGGCACTATTGACGGATTGTTTGTGATTCCCGACGACGCATTGCCCGGAGTGTGGAACGTAAAATGTTGTAAATCAGAACAAGATTATGACTATGGCTGGTTTGTTGTGGAAGCATACAAGCAGCCCAAATTTACTGTCACTCTGTCCAAGCCTGCCGAGGAACGCAGCTTCCTTGTTCCCGCTCGCGTCGAGGGTGTGGCGGCATCCTATTCGGCCGTCCCCATTAGTGGCGCTAAGGTTAGCTATACTGTTACTCGCTATATGGAGATTCCTTATTGGCGTTGGAATTGGTGGAGTATTAAACCATCGGAGGCTAGCGTGGTGGCCAAAGGGGAAGTCACCACCGACGAGAAGGGCTTTTTTTCGATACAATTTGTCCCCACTCCTGACTCGAATGCCGATTTGTCGCTTAAACCCACATTCAGATATAAGGTTGACGCCAAAGTCACCGATGTCAATGGTGAGACTCATGAGGCCTCTACTACTCTTTGTGTAGGTATGCAAAGTTTGTATGTCTATTATGGTGACATCAACCAAAATATAATTCCTGTAGGTCTTAAAAACATTGACGGGAATGTTATTGACGGCAATATCGACATTACCCTCCAGCGACTGAAATGCGCGGACAAACCATTGCTCGAAGAGGATGATTTTCCGTTGTCGGGCATGGAGATACCATTCAGCAAGTCGCAAATGGAGAAAATGTTCCCACTTTATAACTATGATACTGCAACGATGGGATATGAGAATTGGCCGATGGCAAAGCAATATCCAGTTGTTCACGCCACAACGTCGAGCCAAAAACCATATTACATTAATAAAGACTCGTATCCCGCAGGTGTATACCGTTTGACGGCGACTACCTACGACAAGGGCGACACATTGACTACGACTGCCTATTTTGTTAACCAGCCAAAAAACGCCTCGGAGCCGGTTTTTGATGAGCTGATACACGTTGAGGTGGACACCACGGAATGTGAAGTTGGAGGAAAGGTGCATCTTCGAGTTGGGTCAAGATTTGAGAAGGTGACATTCTATGTTATGGTTCACAAAAATGGGAAATATTATCGTTACGAACGACATTCGGTCTCCAATGGCTTCAAAGACATCTACATACCTGTCAACGACACTCTGCTTGGCGGTTTTGTTGTAGAGGTGGCAGCAATGAAGGAGAACTCATACGAGAGCCAAGATTTCAACATAAGTGTGCCATACACAGAAAAGAAGCTGGATGTGGTATTCTCCACATTCCGCGACAAGTTGGAACCAGGCACATACGAGACATGGACGCTTGAGGTGAAGGATGCTAAGACGGGTAATACTCCTGCCGCCAACCTCCTCATGACTATGTATGACGCCTCGCTTGACAATTATGGCGGCTTGTATTACTCTCTTAATCTTTGGAGGCAGTCGTTTAGTTCGAACTACTTCTCTTTTAACAACCCATTTCGTGGAAGCAACCGTTACTACCTCATACAACCTAAGCCTCTCAATTTTGATTATCAGTACAAACTAAATGTTTTGTCGCTCGTTGAAAACACCTATAATACCTATAATAATAGGTATGTTATGAGAGCGGCAAGACTAGCCAAGTCGGACATCCAAATTGCAGCGACGGTTCGAGGCGTGGAGATGAATGAAGAGATAGAGCCTGAGTATGAGCCAGGAGAGCCTGAAGTGTATACGATGCTCGAAGTGGTGGATGACAAGTTTGATGAAGAAGAAGTTGTTATGTCTGCAGAGGAGACTAAGGAGGCTGGTAGTAAAGGAGATAAAGAGAATATCAATATACGCCAAAATATGAACACTTTGGCCTTTTTCCGTCCAACGTTGCGCACCTCGAAGGATGGTGGCGTATCGCTGACATTCAAAGTTCCCGACTTGCTGACGGAATGGAACATAAAAGGCCTTGCGTGGACAAAAGACCTTAAGATTGGCTCTGTCAACAAGACAGCTGTGACCCAGAAGAGACTTATGGTTGTGCCCAATGTGCCTCGATTCCTGCGCCATGGGGACACGTGCCTCTTTTCGGTCAAGGTGAGCAACATGGATGACAAGGAACAGAATGTCGCGGTAACCCTTAGAATGAGTAATGGCGCCAATGGTGACCTTCTGCCTATGATAGTTGGCGACACGGTGAAGATCATTGAGCTCAAGGCTGGTGCCAGCGGCGAGGTGGTGTTCAAGCTCGCTGTGCCTCGCGCGGCGGTCTTTGTGGCCAACTATTTGGTTGTGGCTCGCGGACAAGGGATTGCCGATGGTGAGCAAGCGGCTATACCATTGCTTCCCTCTCGCCAGCTGGTGACAGAGAGTATGGCGTTCTATATCAACGGGGCGGGGGATAAGAGCTTTGAGTTGAAACACCTCTCACAACTCGACACATCGGCGCCTGGCTTCTCGCTAGTAAATCACGCCCTTATGGTCGACATGACCCCAAATCCGGTGTGGATGGCCATTCAGTCGCTGCCCTACGTGCAACGTCACAACAACCCTTCCAATATCTACCTTGCCAACTCTATATATACCAATAGTTTGTCGTTTGCTATTGTTAACAACAATCCGCAAATTGAGACAATGTTTAGGGAATGGGAGAAAAATGGCGGCGAAGAGCTCAAGTCGCAGTTGAGACTCAATGCTGACATAAAGCAAACTGTGGTAGAGGAGACTCCGTGGCTACAGGATGCAATCGCCGAGGAGCAACGCCATCGCGACATAGCACGTTTCTTTGACAACAAGAGCCTTGCTGGCCAAATAGAGAAAGATATCACCAAACTGCTGGCTGACCAGAGGGCAGACGGAGGATGGTGCTGGATTCCCGGCGGCTCTTATTCTAGCTTGTATACCACGCAGTATATTCTAAAAAGTTTTGGCCTTTTGCAAAGTCAAGGGGTGAAACTAGACAACAAGACTCTTCGTGCCCTCAACAAGGCTATGGATTTTGTTGACGCCGAGACCTATAAATACTACAAAAAGTATGTCAAAAACAAGGGCTATGATGTGGTAAACCTCGACTATCTGTATCTTCGCAGCTACTATCCTGGCAACAAGATGAGTAAAAACCAGAAGGAGGCATACGATTTCTTCTACAACAATGCCAAGAAATATAACGAGAGCTACAGGTCGCTATACACTCAGGCGATGCTTAGCGTTGTCTTCAACAGAGCTGGAGACAAACGACTGGCGCGTGAGATGGCTGTACGCATAAAAGAGAAGGCTCTTTACAATGATGAGATGGGAATGTATTGGCGAGACAATGTTGGCGGATGCTCGTGGAGTGAGCGCCCCATAGAGACACAGGCAATGTTGATACGCACTATGAGTGAAGTGCTGGGCGACAGCGAGAGTGTTTGCCGCATGCAGCAATGGATATTGAAACAGAAGCAAACCACCAACTGGAACACGGATGTGTCGACGGTCAATGCAATTCAGGCGCTACTTGTGGATGGCGGCAGCGACACCCTTGCACCGGTAAGGATTGAGCCGTCGTTGATGACGGTATCTTATGGCAGCCATACGCTCTCAAGCGACACTTCGCGCCACCAGATACATATCAGCCAGCGTCATGAGGGGGCGGAAATAACCCCTGGCGACGGCAAGCTGACAGTAAAAAAGGCTGACAAAGGAATAGCTTGGGGCGCAATGTATTGGCAATATTTTGAGAATGTTGAGAAAATACCCGCCTCGAGCATGGGTGTTACCCTGAAAAGGAGCCTTTACCGCATAAACAACGATGGAACGCTGACTCAGATAAACAACGGCAAAGGCCTTGCCGTTGGCGACAAGGTGCGTGTGCGTATTGAGATTGACGCCAGCCGAAATCTGGAGTATCTGGAACTTAAAGATCCTCGCTCGGCGGCTATGGAACCTGTGGACACACGCAGCGGTTGGCATTGGAACGGAGGTCTCAGCTACTATTGTGCTGTAACCAATGCGGCTCAGACGCTATATATCGACCGACTCAACAAAGGCAAATATGTGGTAGAGTACGATATGTTTGTCAACAACGCTGGCACTTATGTTGCCGCGCCGACGACTATACAGAGCGTTTATGCTCCGGAGTTTCGTGCCTTGTGTCCGTCCGAGAAGCTCTTTGTGGCACCTCGTCGGTAATTAGGGAGTGAATAATGATGAATGAAATAAAGAAATCAAAAAGTAAAGGATAAGGTTGTAGATGTTTTTTTGCCATACAAAGTCCGCTATGGGTTCGCTATGAGTCCGCTAAAGGTCTGCTAAAAAGATGTTGGAAAAGTGAAGTCGGCAATTGAAAACCACTTATTTTTGTTAGTTTTTATTGTGTTAAAAATCAGTAGTATATCAAATTTAACTTAAAAAAATTAAATTTTTGTGCATGTTTTACACAATAAAAGATACTAAATAGTAGTTATTGAAAACGAAATTAACATATCAAGTTTTCGTATAGCAACATATTCACGAATCAACGTAATTATTGAAGCTATGAATTTAGGTATTAAATTATTGATAGCAGAAGACGATCCCAATATGGGAACCATTCTGAAAGTGTATCTTACCCAAAAAGGCTACACGGTGTTTATAGCCACCGATGGTCAGCAAGCTTTGGATCTATACAAGGAGGCCAATGTTGACGCTTGTATTCTCGATGTTATGATGCCTGTAAAGGACGGATTCACTGTGGCTAAGGAGATTCGCAGAATTGACAAGAATATCCCTATTCTGTTCCTTACCGCTAAGTCGTTGGAGGCTGATAAACTTAAGGGTTTTGAGGTTGGCGGAGACGACTATATCACCAAGCCTTTCAGCATGGAAGAGCTTCTGGCTCGTATCAATGCCACAATTCGCCGCTCTTTTGATGAGAACAAGCCTGAGAACAACCAGTTCACTATCGGCAAGTTTAAATTTGACTACAACTATCAGACACTTACCCTTGAGGGTGAGCAACCTATGCGTCTGACGTCGAAAGAGAGCGAGCTCTTGCGCCTCTTCTGCATAAACTTCAACCAGCTTATCGACCGCTCCAGCACTTTGCAGAAGATTTGGAAGGACGACTCGTATTTTGCGGCTCGCAGCATGGATGTCTATATCACAAAATTGCGCAAATACCTGAAAGGTGACCCCTCGGTTCAGATAGTCAATGTCCACGGCGTAGGGTTCAAACTGACTCAGAAGATAGAACTTTGATTTGCCAACAGTTATCTGATAACACGTAATATCTATTATTAGAACAACCTCACGACGTGGTATGTCTTGGCTTTAATGGGCATATCACGTCTTCGTTTTAGAAAATCGCTAACCAATGACTATCACTTTCTTAGGTACGGGTACCTCTCAGGGTGTTCCTGTTATCGCTTGCCCTTGCGATGTCTGCCATTCGGACGACATTCATGACAAACGTCTGCGCACCTCGGCGCTTATATCAGATATGGCTGGCAACAATGTGCTTATTGACATTGGACCTGATTTTCGTGCCCAGATGCTTTCGCACAATGTATGTCATCTGGAAGCTATTCTAATCACTCATGCCCATCGCGACCATGTGGGGGGTATTGACGATATTCGTCCTCTCAACTGGATTCAGAAATGCAATATGGAGGTCTATGCCAACACTCCGGCTATCAATTCGCTCAAACATGATTATCATTACATTTTTGAAGAGCATGTCTATCCGGGACTTCCAGAGGTTACGCTTCATGACGTTTCTGATTGCGCTCCCTTCTCGGTGGGGCTTTTCACCATCACGCCAATAAGAGGTATGCATAAGGATCTTCCGGTTTTGGGTTACCGCCTCGACGAACAAGGGGGGAGGAGTATGGCGTATATTACCGATATGAACCATATCGATGAATTGGAAATGAGCATACTTGATGGTCTTAATTTGTTGGTTATCAATGCTTTGCGTAAACAAAAGCATTTCTCGCATTTCTGCCTTGAGGAGGCTTTGGCTATTGTTTCTCGATGTGCTCCGGGTGAGGCGTATATTACACACATGAGCCACGAAATGGGTTTTCATGCCGAGGTTGAGCGCTCGCTAGCTTCCAATGTCCACCTTGCGTATGACAACTTGGTTGTTTCTGTTTGACCTTTTTGTGTGCCCTTTTGTGTTGCCAATTGTAGGCAAAGGCATTAGATAGCATATTGCTGGATTGTGTGATGTGTATGAAAGCGTTGATATCTATATATTATAATACTTTATTTGTCAATCCATTTTTTTTAGTAACTTTGCATTTTACTTAAAAATGTAATTATCTTGCAAGGTGTTATTTTAGAAAATATTAATTCGCCTGATGATTTGCGTAGGCTTCCGATTTCCGATCTTTCGGAGCTCTCTATAGAGCTACGTCGGTATATCGTGGAGACTTTGGCAACTCATCCGGGTCATCTTGCTTCATCTTTGGGCACCGTCGAGCTTTGTGTGGCGTTGCACTATGTGTTCAATACTCCCGACGATAAGATTATTTTTGATGTAGGACACCAGTCGTACGTCCATAAAATACTTACTGGTCGCCGCGACCAGTTTCCCACAATTCGCACTTTTGGAGGTATAAGTGGTTTTCCTAAGATGGACGAAAGTCCCTATGACGCTTTTGGCACGGGCCATTCGTCTACATCCATTTCCGCCGCTCTGGGTATGGCTACGGCGTCAAAACTGCAGGGTAACACATCCCGCCAGCATATCGCTGTGATTGGCGACGGGGCTCTAACGGGTGGTGAGGCTTTTGAGGCTCTCAACAATGCCGGCGTTTCCAAAGCCAACATTTTGGTTGTGCTGAATGACAACGGTATATCTATCGATAAGGCTGTGGGTGGCCTCAGCCGCTATCTGGTCAAAATCACAGCGTCGCCACGCTACAACAAATTTAAAGAGTGCATGTGGAAACGCACCGGGGGAGAGGAGAGCAAGTCGAAGAGCAGGCATGTGCTTTCCAAGACTCTTTTTGCACTTAAATCTTCTATCCTCGAGAGCGCCAACTTTTTTGAGTCGCTGGGTATGCGCTATTTCGGTCCTGTCGATGGTCACAATGTTGAGGAACTTGTCAATGTGCTGTCGCAGCTGAAAAATATTAATGGTCCCAAACTGCTGCATATCATCACCACCAAGGGTAAGGGTATGCGTCAAGCCGAACGCAATCCGGTGACATATCACGCTCCTGGCCGCTATGATGCCGAAACGGGCTTGCAGCTGTCAAAGGATTCGACAGACATGCCTCCAAAATATCAGGATGTATTCGGCAAAACTATCATAGAGCTGGCTGAGCGCAATAAAAAAATTGTTGGTATCACACCGGCTATGCCAACGGGATGTTCGCTCAGCTTTATGATGAAGGAGATGCCCGACCGGGCTTTTGATGTGGGCATAGCTGAGCAGCATGCTGTGACTTTTGCCGCCGGACTTGCAGCACAGGGTATGGTGCCTTTCTGCAACATCTACTCGTCTTTTATGCAGCGCGCTTTCGATCAAGTTGTCCATGATGTCGCTCTCCAGAAGCTTCATGTCATTATGTGCCTCGACCGCGCTGGTCTTGTTGGCGACGACGGCCCAACTCATCATGGGGCTTTCGATATGGCTTGCCTGCGCCCTATCCCCAACCTCACTATCTGCGCTCCTATGGACGAGCATGAGCTTCGCGACATGATGTATACGGCTCAGCTCGACTCGATGGGCCCTGTTGTCATTCGCTATCCCCGAGGGTTGGCTGTCCATCCCGATTGGAAGAATGAGATGGAGGCTATTGCTGTTGGCAAAGGCCGCACATTGAGAGAGGGTGAACGGGTTGCGCTGCTTACTATTGGTCATGTTGGCAACGAGGCTGCTAAAGCGGCGGAGATGCTATGCCAGCAGGGAATCAATGTGGGTCATTACGATATGCGTTTTGTCAAACCTCTCGATGTCCAGCTACTTGATCATATATCGCAGCAATACAATACTGTGGTATCTGTCGAGGATGGCTGTATAGAGGGCGGTTTTGGCTCGGCGCTGTTGGAGTATTTCAGCGCTTGCCCTAGCAATGTATGCAAAGTCAAGAAGGTGGTTCGTCTTGGCATACCCGATTTCTTTGTCAAACATGGCTCTGTACCTCAGCTTATGTCTCTTTGCGGATATGATGCGCAATCCATTTTCAATACTGTAAAACAGCTCTGGGATGAGTAGTCAATCTTCGATATCAGCCTGCTCATCAGCCTTTTGCAAGGGTTGTTTCTGCGGATTGACTTCCCGCGGGATTGTTGTTGTATTGCTGTTGCTGTTCATGGCTTTGCCCAATGCCAAGGCCTATGACTTTATGAAGTCAATTCAAGGTGTGATTTGTTTCTTCTCGTACTCAGACGACTCTCATGTCCGCCTTGATTCTACTGCCTTTTCTGGCTCTTCATCCATTTATTACGATCAATGGCATGGACGTTTCGCTATTCCATCGGTGGTTGTTAATGATGGAGAACGGCTTGATGTTGTCGCTGTTGGCGACTCGGCCTTTGCTGGCCTTAATATCCTTGAGTCGATCTATGTGCCTACATCGGTGTCGTTTATTGGTAATGAGGCTTTCTTGAATTGCGACGCTCTCTGCTCGTTGACTATCGATTGTGACAGCCTTGGCTATTCTCCTCGTATTTTCGTGGGGTGCGACAACCTCGACACTCTTGTTATCGGTCCTCAGTGTCGGGTGATTTCCACTATGTTTTTTTCTGAGCTAAAATCGCTCAAAAATATTGTCATGCAAGCATGTGGCGACAAGCTGTCAATGCAAAACATATTCTTTGGTACCACAGCCAACGCCGTTTTGTATGTCGATAAGGGTGTGAAAACGATACCTCAGCGTATGTTCTACAACTTCACTTCGTTGCGGGCAATTGTCTTTGCCGACAATTCGTCATTGAAATATATCGAAAAACAGTCATTTGTCAATTGCACTTCGCTCGAAACTGTCACTATTCCCGAAAGTGTCGAGAGGATAGGGGAGGGGGCCTTCGCTTATTGCCGCCTGTCATCTATGACATACTCCAATCACAGGCCACCTTTCATCTCGGTAGATGCTTTTATCGGCGTAGACCCTACTATTCCGGTATATATTCCTTGCCACACTCGTGGCTTGTATGCTAATGCGTCGGTGGGCAGAGCTTTCCACAACCTCAACTACGCCGACAGCTGTTCCTCTGAAGGCGTCATCACCGAGGTGGTTTATATCCACGACACTGTGTATATCCACGACACTCTTTGCCTTCCTCTCGAAATATGCCAACAGCTGAGGGAGGTTAAGGAGGACTCTGCCTCTGTTGTTGAGGAAGATGTTGATGAGGTTGATTACGAGTCCGACGATGAGGAGCAGTTTCAGAGCGAATACTCTGTCACTGAGTTGGGTATCAAGCTTACCATCGAGAAAAAAATTCTCAGCATCGATGGCGCTCGATCGTTGCGCGGTGTCAACATCAGGGTTTTCGACGATCGTGGTATCCTTGTTATGGAACAACGAGTTCCCCGCAGTCAGCTTAACGACAGCATGCATCTTCGTCTCCCTGACAACAAACGCTACTATTTGCGCTTCAATATGGGCGATCCGATCTTGATCGATGTTCCCTCCCAGTCGATAAAGAAATCTTGACACTCGGGCCTCTTTGGGAAACATTGTAAAAAAAAATTTGTCGGTTCAATTTATTGTCGTATCTTTGTATTTTATTAATAATTATTACATTGTTGTGTTTCAATGTAATAATGATAATTTATTAAAAATAATACTAAATAATTTGTAAAAATATAAAAAGTTATGACACCTTCACACATCGAACACATCGGTATCGCTGTTACCAACCTCGACGAGGCAATCAAGTATTGGGAAAACGTAATGGGTCTCAAATGTTATGCTATTGAGGAAGTTACCGATCAAAAGGTAAAGACAGCTTTCTTTAAAATCGGCGACGTAAAAATTGAATTGCTCGAACCGACGTGTCCTGAGAGCACTATCGCCTCTTTCATCGAGAAAAATGGCGGTAAAGGCGGTATGCATCACATAGCTTTCGCTGTCGAAGACACCGATAAGGCTCTCAACGAATGCAAAGACAAAGGAGTTCGTTTGATTGACCAGCAGTCGCGCGGCGGCGCCGAAGGTCTCCATATTGGTTTCCTCCACCCCAAAAGCACTCTCGGCGTTCTTACTGAACTTTGCTGCAAGTAATTAATTTTTAATGGTTGTCAAGGCTGTGTGTAACAATTACTCATTTAGCATGTTCGCCTTCATAACCTTTCATCCTATTCTGTACTAACACAGATTGTTAAGAAACCCTTAAACAACAATAATAATGGCATTTGAAGAAAAAATAAAAGAACTTCTTGACAAAAGAAATGAAGCTAAAATGGGCGGTGGCCAAAAGCGCATCGACAAGCAGCACGAACAGGGCAAACTTACTGCCCGCGAGCGTATCGCTCTCCTTTTGGACGAAGGCTCCTTCGAGGAATTCGACATGTTTGTCACTCACCGTTGCACCAATTTCGACATGCAAAAGCAGTCTTTCCTCGGCGACGGTGTTGTAACCGGCTACGGCACTATTGATGGCCGTCAGGTTTACGTCTTTGCTCAGGATTTCACTGTCTTCGCCGGCTCTCTCTCTGAGACCATGTCGCTCAAAATCTGCAAAATCATGGATCAGGCTATGAAGGTCGGAGCTCCTGTCATCGGTCTTAACGACTCGGGTGGAGCTCGCATCCAAGAGGGATGTAACTCTCTCGCCGGTTTTGCCGAGATTTTCGAACGCAACATCCTCGCTTCTGGTGTTGTGCCTCAAATTTCTGCCATCTTCGGACCTTGCGCAGGCGGCTCTGTCTATAGCCCCGCTCTCACCGACTTCATTCTCATGTCGAAAGAGAACAGCTATATGTTCCTTACCGGTCCTAAGGTCGTTAAAACTGTCACTGGTGAGGATGTCACCGTAGACAAACTCGGTGGTGCACAAGTTCATGCTACCAAGTCGGGTGTCGCTCATTTCGTGGGTGAGACTGAGGAGGCTACTCTGCAACTCATCCGCGACATCATAAGCTATATTCCTTCCAACAATTTCGAGGAGGCTCCTTTCGTCCCCACCGAGGATCCTATCGACCGTCTCGAGGACAGCCTCAACACTATCATCCCCGAAAACCCCAACCAGGCATACGATGTCAAGGATATCATCCACGCTATTGTTGACGATGGCAAATTCCTTGAGGTTCATGAGAAATTTGCTCCAAACCTTGTCGTTGGTTTCGCCCGCTTTGGTGGTGTATCCGTCGGTGTTGTTGCCAACCAGCCTAAGTCTATGGCCGGTGTTCTCGACTGCAACAGCAGCCGCAAGGGAGCCCGCTTTGTCCGCTTCTGCGACGCCTTCAACATCCCTTTGGTAACCCTCGTCGATGTTCCTGGCTTCCTCCCTGGTACTGGTCAGGAGTATGCCGGCGTTATCGCGCATGGCGCCAAATTCCTCTTCGCCTATGGCGAGGCTACTGTGCCTAAGGTTACCGTCACCCTCCGCAAATCCTATGGAGGCGCTCATATCGTTATGTCTTGCAAACAGCTGCGTAGCGACATTAACTACGCTTGGCCTACGGCTCAGATCGCTGTTATGGGCGCTAGCGGTGCCACCGAGGTGCTTCAGGGTAGAGCTCTCAAGGAAATCACTGATCCTGAGGAGAAGGCTAAATTCATGGCCGAGAAGGAAAAGGAATACAACGACCAGTTCGCCAATCCTTACAATGCCGCCAAGTATGGCTACATCGATGATGTTATCGAGCCTCGCAACACTCGTTTCCGCGTCATTCGCGCCCTTCAGGCCCTTGCCACCAAGAAGGAAAGCCTCCCAATGAAGAAACACTGCAACATCCCGTTGTAGTAGTTGATTCTTCGCTTACAGGATTGTAGCGTATGGGCATTTGTTTTTTTTGTTGTATTTGATGATATCTTTCAACTCAAAAACACTACCATTGGTCTCATAAAACTACCAATCCTTGGCGCGACAAAACTTTGAAACAATAACAAATAATAATCTTTAAATAAACAAAAAATGAAAAAATCTTTAATCCTCGGATTCTTCGGAATCGCTTTCGCATTTGCAATGGTTGCTTGTAATGGCAACGCTAATCCTACCGACAGCCCCAAGGCTGACAGCCCATGTGCTATGGAACAGGCTGACCAACAGTGTGATCATCACTGCCAAATGACCTGCCCCGACAGCGTATGCCTCGCCGCCAACTGCGAGAACTGCACCTGCCCCGAAGACAGCCCCTGCCACAAGAAAGAGGCTTGCAAGGGTGAAGGCAACTGCCAGAAAGGTGAAGGCGAATGCTGCAAAGCTAAAGCCGAAGGCGAAAAAAGCGAATGCTGCAAAAACAAACAACAGTAATCCTTTTGCACTACATTCTTTGGCCGGTGGCCACACAGTAGTTGACCACCGACCATTGACTACAATCTTTTTTCATTGATTGTTTATTGCGGATTACTTCTATTGATCTCAGTTTACAGATAATTTTTACATTAAAATAATAATGAAAATCATAAATAGATTATTGTCAGTCGGTATTCTTATGGCAGCATTGTCTGGCGCTCCCCTATGGGCTCAGGCCACACCCGACCTCAATGATACTGTGCTGACACACTTCGAAACCAACAACCCACAAACCGACATCGGCTTCGACGTCAACGATTTTGTGGCTGTTCCGGCTTGCTACGTGGGTACTCAGGGTCTATTCGTGGTCGTCGACAGTATCGACAACGCTGTCGATATGGTTTTCCGTGGCGACAAAGTCTCCTTCGACACAACAATTCGCATTGTCGCTGACAATTACAAGGGACGTCACGACCTGAACAATATCCTTCGTGTCAAAAGCGTTGGATACCTCGATGGTTATGTGCTTTTCCTCGCCTCTGCCCAAAAAGACTCTTCCTATCTCGCTGTCGTGGATATGGACGGCAATGTTGTCAATCGCATCGACTTCAACTGCTGCTCTCATTCTTTCAAAGTCTTCCCCGACGAAATCATTGTCTTCGGCAAAAATCCCCTCGGCTACGACCTCAACGTCCTCGACATCACACAGGGAGTCGCCAACATCAGCAATGAGGAAGGTCGTCTGACTCGACTCCACTATCATGTTCCCAAACAGGCCGACCGTATCCAGGAATCCGACCCTGTTGGTATAGGCCTTACTGTTGTGGCTGTCTCTGTCGTGTTCCTTGCCCTCTTGTGCATCTCGCTTATTCTTAAGGGCTATGGTAAGCTCATCATGAGAACTCAGGACAACAAAGCCCAGAAGGCTAACCCCTCGGCTAGCAGCAACGTCATCACCCCTTCGGCTTCTGAAACCTCGGGCGAGATCTACGCTGCCATTGCCGCCGCCATATATATGTATGACGAGGAAATGCATGACGAAGAGAACACCATAATCACCATACAGAAGGTGGAGCGCGCTTGGA
The DNA here is from genome assembly GCA_900316965.1 of uncultured Bacteroidales bacterium. Lineage (GTDB taxonomy): Bacteria > Bacteroidota > Bacteroidia > Bacteroidales > P3 > Colimorpha. The sequence goes on along the minus strand of ONEY01000018.1, from coordinate 2,689 downwards.
CTCCTTGGAATGCCAAGTTCTACAACATGAACCATTATTTTAGTCAAAATAAACGATAATGTGACTGACGGCAGGAGGTATATCGCAAAAACAACGCATGCTTCCCATAAACCGTTAGATTCCAAAAAAAGAAATAGAATGAAAAATTTCAAATTCAAAATAAACGGCACAGAATATTCTGTAGATATTAATGAGGTCGAAGGTCAGGAGATTTCTCTCGATGTCAATGGCACCCCCTACAAGGTGACTGTCGATAAGGAAATGAAGCAGAAACAGGTGACCATGACCACAAGAACTGCTCCCCGCGTCAGCGCTGCCCCCAGTGGACAGGTTCAGACCTCGGCTCCGGCTACCCCTTCTAAAGGCTCTAAAGTCACCACACCTCTGCCTGGCACTATTCTTGACGTCTTCGTCAACGTTGGCGACACTGTCAAGTCGGGTCAGACTGTTGTGTTGCTTGAGGCTATGAAGATGGAGAACAACATCGAGGCTGATGTCGACGGCACTGTCACCGAAGTCAAAGTTCGCAAAGGCGACTCCGTCCTTGAAGGCGATGTTATGGTCGTTATCGGATAATTGAAAATGGAAGTTTTTTTTAGACAACACCATTTTTAAACGTAAAACCTTATAAACGTAAAACCTAATATGAATATTCTTGCTTCTGGAGGCTTCATGGATTTCATGTCTACTCAGTTGGTGCAGTTCCTTCACTACACTGGCTTTGCCAACGTGGAATGGGGCCATATAATAATGATATTGATAGGTTTGATATTCATCTTTTTGGGTATCAAAAAGGAGTTTGAACCTCTTCTCCTTGTCCCTATCGGATTTGGTATGATAGTTGGAAACATACCGTTCTATCCCGGCCTCAAGATAGGCATCTATGAGGATGGCTCGGTGCTGCACATCCTCTACCATGGTGTTCAGAATGGATGGTATCCGCCTCTCATTTTCCTCGGTATCGGTGCTATGACCGACTTCTCTGCTATGCTTAGCAACCCCAAATTGATGCTTATCGGCGCCGCTGCCCAGGTTGGTATCTTTGCCGCTTATATGGGTGCTTTGGCTTTGGGCTTCGCTCCCAACGAGGCTGGCGCAATTGGCATTATTGGTGGTGCTGACGGTCCTACCGCAATTTTCCTGTCGTCTCAGCTGGCTCCCGATCTTATGGGTGCCATTGCGGTGTCGGCTTATTCCTACATGGCTTTGGTGCCTGTCATCCAGCCGCCTATCATGCGTCTCCTTACCACCAAGAAGGAACGCACTATTAGAATGAAACCTCCTCGTCAGGTCACTAAACTGGAGAAGATATCTTTCCCCATTTTGGGTCTCATCTTCTGCGCCTTCATCGTTCCTTCGGGTTTGCCTCTCCTTGGCATGCTCTTCTTCGGCAACCTGCTTAAAGAGTGTGGCGTTACAAAACGTCTCTCCGAAGTGGCTTCCAATGCCATAGTCAACGTTTGTACCCTCCTTATTGGTATCACCGTCGGTGCGTCTACCCAGGCTACAACATTCCTCACAGGACGCTCTATTCTTATTTTCGCACTTGGTGCAGGCTCATTCATTGTTGCCACATTCTTTGGTGTCCTCTTTGTCAAGTTCATGAACCTCTTCCTTAAAGAGGGCAACAAAATCAACCCGCTTATTGGCAACTCTGGTGTGTCGGCTGTGCCCGATGCAGCACGTGTCTCCAATGGCGTTGGATTGGAATACGACAAAACCAACTATCTGCTTCAGCATGCCATGGGTCCCAATGTGGCTGGTGTGGTAGGCTCTGCAGTTGCCGCAGGTATCCTGCTCGCGTTCCTACACTAATGGAATACAGACATACGTTTAAATATAAATAGTCCCGATATTTGTCGGGACTATTTTTTTTCTTGTCTTTAAGAGGATAGAGTTAAGATGTAAGATGTGGTAACAATTAGCGACTGCCCTGATAAAATGACGTAAGCTTAGTGGTTTCTATCAATGAAGGAGTGCGAGTGAAACGAGCACAATTCCTATAATGAAGATGCCGTCGAGCAGCACTCCGCTAAATCATTTTTGCTCCGGCACCGATGACAACGGGAATGGGTTTGCAGTCAATTCCAAATTGTTGTTTGAATCTCTCTCTTGCTGTGGCTATGAAATTATCATAAAGCTTGATGTTTACCAGGTTTATGGTACATCCGCCAAATCCGCCGCCCATTATGCGTGAGCCTGTAACACCCGATTCTTTAGCGATGTCGACCAGAAAGTCTATCTCCTCGCAGCTTACCTCATAATCCTCTTTTAGACCTTTGTGGGTGAGGTACATCTGTCGTCCTACTTGCTCGTAGTCGTTGTTTTCAAGGGAGTCGCTCACTGCCATAACACGATCGGTCTCTCCAAGTACGTACCTGGCCCGTCGAAAATCTTTGTCGCTGAGTTGTGGTTTTATTCTCTCAAGTATATCCCATGAGCAGTCACGTAAAGTGTCGACACCAGCCAGTTTGGCGACATGTTCGCATGATCCGCGTCGCTCGTTGTAAGGAGAGCCCACAAGTTCATGCTTGACACAGCTATTGATGAGTACTAACCTGTAATCTATGGGATTCCAAGGGAAATAATTGTATTCTCCGCTCTTGCAGTCGAGACGCATAAGAGCTTTGTCCCGTCCGTGCATAGAGGCGAACTGGTCCATAATGCCACATTTCACCCCTACATATTT
>ONEY01000022.1 GCA_900316965.1 uncultured Bacteroidales bacterium | reverse complement strand
GAAGTTGCCGCCAAATTCGCCATTGTATTTGCCCCAGCTGTTTTTAACCATGTAGTATTCGTTGCCCATTTGGTCTTTTGCTTTGCCGTAGATAAGCATACCGTGATCGTCTGTGGTCTCCCAGTTGTCGTAACCTTCCTGGCGTTCCTCCTGGGTTACCCAGCGTTGAGGAGTGGGGTGCTTGGCTGCCTCGTCGGCGATTTCACCGGCTTTCATGCCTGTCCAATGTGCTTGGTCGCTACCAACGCCGCTCTTAGGAGCCTCGGTGGCGGGAAGTACGGCAAAGCCTTTGCGGCTGTAGCGGAAACCTGTCTCGCTGACGTCGCTACCCCAAGCTACGGTGTAACCATTGTCGATAGCATAGTCGAAAACATCCATAAACTCGTCGATGGGGAGGTTGTAGCTCTGACCCCAGCGCCAGTTGTCCTGAATTTCGATGACGAAAGGCTGGTAGAAGGGATGGTGTGAGAATGAGGTGAGGCTTACATAGTCGTCGGGGTTGAGGCCGAGGCTTTCGGCGAAAGATTTAGGAGTGTATTTGATGCCTTTGTAAGTGAAGCTCTCGGGGATTTTGCCAAGGTAAATCTCGTGAACAGCGGCGATGGATTTGAGCCACAGGGGCTGGCCGTCGGGGCTTTTCTGGAGTTTTTTGAGCTTGCCTTTGGCAATGGCTTCTACCATAACGTCGGTAAGGGCGCTGAGCTCGGTGTGGTTGGAGAGGGTGTCGCCATAGGCAGCGCCAGCGGGCATAACTGCGTCGGGAACCATGCCGTAGTTGCGGAGGCAGTAGATAACGTCGTTGAAGGCACCTCCTTGGCTGAAGCTGACATCACCGTGGGTACGGACAGCAGCCATAGCGCGGTCGTTGTAGGTTTTCTCGACTACGTACATTTCGCTGAGGTCGTATTCGCCTTTTCCCATTCTGAGAAGCTCGGCTTCGAGGAAAGCAATACCGCTATAGCTCCAGCAGGTACCGGCGTTGTTCTGATTTTTAACCGAGGTGATGGGCAACATCTTGATGGTGTCAAATTTGTAGCCTTCGTCTTCTTCGGCTGCCTTTTGGGCAAACATGGGGACGCTTAATGCAATAGCGCCCAAAATTGCAAATATTTTTTTCATTGATTTATAAGAGTTTATTATTTTTTTGTTTGTTATTATTAAAAATGCAAAGATAGTATTTTTTTTCGAAGTGTTTCCCGAAAAATAGATAAAGGGTTATCTTTTGTGTTGAACGGCGGTGGTGGAGCGATGTCCGTTATGGTGTCGCGAGTTATTGTCGGGCCTTGTCTCCGGCATTGTTGCCGAGGGGAGAAAAAAGGGGGCTTACTCTTCGGGGGCGAACATTGGATCCCATGCGGGGAGCATGATGGGCTTCTGCGAGAGGAGTGCCTTGATGTTGGCGGGGATGTATTTCTCCTCGAGGACAACGCGGAACATGTACTCGTTGAACCAGTCGTTGCTCATGATGAGGTTGCCTTGGTAGCCGTAGTTGGGGCCCCAACTGTTCTCGACCATCCATTTTATGGGATTGCCGTTGGCGTCGAGGTCGACAGCGCAGAGGGTCATGGCGTGGCTGCTGCCGCTGGCAAAGGTGCTGACTCGTTGCTTTTTGTCCATTCCGAAGGTGGTGCCCATAAGTGAGCCGTAGTCGAAGTTGGCGGGGTCCATGTAGCCTTTGTCGCGGTCGAGGAATTTTCCAACATCGCAGCTGAAGTACATCATGGTGCTGTCTTTGATGGAGGCTATGCACATGGGTGCTATCTCGTTCATGGGCAGGTTGATGTAGCGCCAGTTTTGTCCGTCGTACACATGACGGTCGTACTGAATCTCATATACTTTGTAGTACTCGCGAGTGGGGTCGTTCATGACCATGTAGTATTTGGAGAAATCGGTCTTGGCGAATTTTTCGAAGAACGACTTGGGGGTGTATTTTTCGGTGCTGACGATTTCGCCTTTGGCGTTGCGCTGGGTCCATGTGAACTCGGCAGGGGGCTCGCCCATAGTGAGTGCCAGCATGCGGTAGATGGTGCTGAGCATCTCGGTTTTGCGGCTGGTGAGCTTTTGTGGGGTCATGCCTTTCTGAGCCGCCATATCGCGCAATTCAAGACCAAATTCACGGAGCTTGAGTGACAGCAGGTTGCTGATGCTTGAGGTGTTGTTGGTGTTGTATGTTTCGGGCATTACGTCGCTGGGGACAAGACCGTATTTTTCAACTAGGTTGGCTATGCCGGTGAACTGGCCACCGTCACCGATAGGGTTCTTGAAGAGCCACTCAACCTCTTGGTCGCTCATGGGCTTTTGGTAGGTGTCTATGATGGCCTGCAGGAAGAGGTTGCTCTTCTCCAGCTGGTCGTAGAAGAAGGTGTAGGCTTGCGAGAACTGGAATTCGGCTGGCAGGTTGTGTTGGCGGATGGCCTTGTTGCGCATAACGTTCATGCCTGTGAACATCCAGCAGCGGCCGCTGCTCTTCTGGTCAGTGACAGCTTTGCTGATGACGCGGTTCGAGAAGTGCGAGTCAAACTTAGTGGCGTTCTCATAGTTCATGGCCAGCTTGGCGGGACTTTGGTTGACAAGGATGTTGCGCATAGCTTTGTCACTTGCGCTGCCGCCGAAACTTTTCTTGATTTGCTGCATCATCTCGGTGGTGATGCCGCCATTGTCGTTTTGGGTGGTGGCCTTTTTCTTCTGGGCTTGCACCCCCGTGGCTATCATGGCGAGAGCCAATAAGGTGATAATTCTTTTATTCATGTGTATGTATTGTTTTGTTATTTGTCTAAAGCTAAGTGCGTTAAAGGTGTGATTGACATAATATGGTATTATATCACGCATTGCAAAAATAGGAAAAATATCTGATTGTAGAATATAAAAAAACGAGAAAACCGTAAGGCTCTCATTTATAGTTTTCATGACTTGCTATTGGGTAAACCCCAATCGGTCGTCTGAACGGCATTTCAATCATTGCTGACAATATCACTAATGACCGATTGGGGTTGATACGAATAAACGAGGCTTGTTTCTGACCTTTATTGCCGCTCATAAGTCCGCTATGAGTCCGCTAAGGGTTTGCTTCGGGGAGGGTGATTGTTGGCGTAAAAAATGGTTGGTTTTGGGTGTTATTAGTGGGAGTGGTGTTTGGCTGAGCATTGACCGCAGATGCCTTTGACTACATATTCGGTTTCTTCGGGTATGAAGCCTTCGGGCAGGGTAACGGGAGGAATGGTGACGTTGTTGAGACAGAATGTTTTATGGCATTTGACGCACGTGAGATGCACATGACCAAGACATTGACGAGTGTCGTCGTGGTGGCATACGCAGTATTTTTGAGTGCCGCTGCCGTCATCGATGTTGTGAAGCAAGTGGGAGTCGCTGAAAAGTGTCAAGGTGCGGAAAAGTGTCGATTTGTCGACAGTAGGAATGGCCTCCTCGAGGTCGGCAAGGCTGAAGATGTGGTTGATTTCGTGCCTCATAAGCCGCCAAATCATAAGGCGCAGAGCTGTTATGCGAATACCTGCTTTTTTCAAGGTCTCTTCGTCAGTCATTGGTGTGTCGGTCATAGCTTTATAATGATGTGGGGGAGTGTGATTCATTATGTTGATAACAGAAAAACGTCATTTTTTGTATTTTAGTGTTCGCATTGCGTTGACGATGGCAAGGAAAGTTACTCCTACGTCGGCGAAGACTGCCATCCACATGCTTGCCAATCCTATGGCGGCTAGAATTAGGACGGCAACTTTGACACCTATGGCGAAAATCACATTTTGGCGTGCTATGCCAATGGTGCGACGAGCTATGCGAATGGCCGAGGCCACTTTTGAGGGTGTGTCGTCCATGATGACAATGTCGGCGGCTTCGATGGCTGCGTCGCTGCCAAGACCTCCCATAGCTATGCCTACATCGGCACGAGCCAAGACGGGAGCGTCGTTGATGCCATCGCCAACAAAGGCGACACAAGATGAGGTGTTGGTGTTGTGAGTGGTGCTGGAATCGCTTTCCGCTTTGTTGCTAGCGCTAATCCGCTCCATCCAATCTATTTTGTCGCCTGGAAGCAGTTGCGAGTGGTACTCGTCGATGTTCAACGTCTTTGCCACATCTTTCACAACAGCATCGCGGTCGCCGCTGAGCATGACTGTGCGATTGACTCCCAGGGTTTTCAATTCGGCCACAGCACTTTGGCTGTCGGCCTTTATTTGGTCGTTGATGACAATATGGCCGGCATAGATGCCGTTGATGGCTATATGGATGATGGTGCCGGCCGAGTGGCATTCACGCCATTTGGCGCCACAGGCATCCATCATTTTGCTGTTGCCTACACAAACCAAATCGTTGCCTACTCGGGCACGAATACCATGACCTGCAATCTCTTCAACTTCCGACACTTGGCATCCATCATTGTCTGCGTCGGGAAATGCGTCGCGCAAAGCTGCTCCTATGGGATGGTTGGAGAAGTGCTCGACATGAGCGGCAAGATGTAGTAGGTGGTTCTCGTCGCATTGGTCGGGATGGACGGCTGTGACAGCGAATTTGCCTTTGGTGAGTGTTCCTGTCTTGTCAAAAACGACTGTGTCTACTTTGGCGAGGACATCCATAAAGCGTGCGCCTTTGATGAGGATGCCGCGACGTGAGGCGCCTCCTATGCCTCCAAAGAAGGACAGCGGAACGCTGATTACCAATGCACAAGGACAGCTGACGACAAGGAACATCAGGGCGCGGTAGAGCCATACGGGAAACAGGGTGCTGAAGGCCGATGCCGAGAAGTGGAACTCGTTTTGAGCGAGGCTTATAGCCAGTGGTGGTATGAGCGCCAACGCCAAAGCGGCAAAAACTACTATGGGTGTGTAGATGCGGGCAAATCGTGTGATGAAGTTCTCGCTTTTGGATTTCTGTTCGGCGGCATTCTCAACAAGCTCGAGAATGTGTGATACTGTGCTCTCGCTGAATGGCTTGATGACACGGGCACGTATAAGGCCGCTCAGGTTGACACAACCCGATATTATTTCGTCGTCAACAGTTGCGCTACGTGGCTCACTTTCACCGGTAAGAGCGACGGTGTTGATGGAAGTAGAGCCCTCGACAATAACAGCGTCGAGAGGAATTTTCTCGCCTGGTTTTATGACCAATATCTCGCCTACTTGGACCTTCTCGGGTGATATGGTGACTTGCTCGCCGTTGCGCTCCACAGTGGCTGAGTCGGGACGGATGTCCATGAGGTGGGAGATGCTTTCGCGACTTTTGCCTTCGGCGTAACCTTCAAAGAATTCTCCCACTTGGAAGAATAGCATGACAAAGACGGCTTCGACAAACTGATTGCTTTCCACGCCAGGTAGAAAACCTATTGTCAGCGCCCCAAGGGTGGCTATCGACATAAGGAAATTCTCGTTGAAAAGGTTGCCATGCAGGGCGCTTTCTATAGCCTCTTTCAAGGTGTCGTATCCGGCTATAAGATAGGGTATAAGATAGACAAGGAGCGCTTGCCATTGAGTCAAATGGAACTGTTTTTCGATGACAACGGCGAGGATGAGGGTCAGCGTGGCGGCGCCTATCGTTATAAGCTTCTTTTTGGGCGATTCATGCTCATGATGGTGCTCATGGTCATGGTGGTGCTCATGGTCATGGTGGTGTTCATGGTCATGGTGGTGCTCGTGCTCATGATGGTGCTCGTGGTCATGATGGTGATGTTCATGCTCATGATGGTGGCACGAGCAATGGGAGTGTTCGTGTTGGCAAGAATCGGTGTGGCTAAATTCTTGATTTTTATCGATGTTAGTCATAGTAGTAATTGTTTGATTCTGGTTGCAAAATTAAGTACATAAACATGCAACCCAGTTGCAAACATCAGAAAATGACAAAATCGCCACCGAAACGCATATAGAATGCGAATATGTAATCGGCCTTGTGGAGTGTGAGGTCGTAGAAGGCATTTAGTTGAATGCCAAGCTTAAGGTCGTGAAACTCGTGCTCAAAAGCTATGTCGGCGGTAATCATGTTTCGCAAATCCTCATTCAAAGTGGCAGAGGTGTGCAGATGCTGCAAGCTATAGCTGTTGGCTGAGAAAAACTGTGGTGCGCCGAGATGGCTGAAGTAGTGGTCGCCGTGCCAGAATCCAGCTGTGGTGTGAAGGCACCAGCCGCGTTGCTCGTTGGGATTGTTGTGGCTGAACTCATATCGCAGGGAAGGGTAGAGGCCTTTGCCGCCATTGTCCAGATGTGAGTCCTCGAGGTGGTAGAAATAGAAAGGCATATCAAGCTGCAGCCGATGAGAGGAGCCGCTGGTATGGTTGCTGCGTTGATAGCGGAGACGAAGGCCTAAGCGCTCGTTGAAAGTGGTGACAGTATTGGTGTCGATGGTTTTCACCTCACCGCCTCGGTGGCTGGCCAAGAAGTGCATAGGGATTGAGAGCTCCCAAACCTTGTCTGTGTATTGGCGGTAATTAATACAAGGACCCGACATCGGCATGGCCCAGGAAGAAGATTTATACTGCTGGTAGCTGCGGAAAACCGAGAATTCGTGTCGGCTGCCCATAGTGAAACGTTCCTGGTCGGGTGTCCAAGGTTTGAGATAGTGCTCCCAATCGAGCCAAGTGTCGCTGTTCCAAAAGCGTGTGTCGGTCTCAATTTGAAGTCCGTTTTCTACCGGGTTGGTAATCCAACGTGCTGGGTCGTAGGCGGGCAAGCCCAAATCGTGGTGGTAGCCGCCGTTGATGGTTCCCGCCGTGATAAGGAGCCACCGTGTGGGCATATAGATGAGTGAGAGGATGGGACGGACGGAATATAGCGAATCCATGCCGGCAAAAAGGGTGAGATTCATTCCTGCCCTAAGGCGTGAGCGATGGTTGATGCCATAGTTGAGTGTGGGAGCCATCCTGAAACCGGTGATGGTGAAGCCTTTGGCGAAGGGCATTGCGTTTTCGATATCATAGAAAAAGGCTGAGGCGTCGACATTGAGAATGAGGTGATGTATGCCGTGCCTAAGACTTGACTCTGAGACGCTTGGCGTGGCTAGTGTGTGCATATTGGCAAGGGAGGATTTGAATGGGTGTTTCGCGTGCTCGGTTGAGCCTGAGGCGATTGTGTCGTTGGTTTGCGCCATTGCCAAGCCGCCTGCCAAAAATGCAATGAGTAGTAGGATAGAGGCTCTCATGTGACTATGGATTTTATGTGTGATTTGAATTGATGAGCTGTGGTGGTTGATGGTGGGTAATGCTGTTTTTTTGATTTTGCAAAGGTAATAAAAAAATATACAATACAAGCTCGACAAGGAGCAAAGATAAGGCTTGCGGAGTAGGGAAGAGCCTTTTTTTTACGCTCTTTTGTGCGGAGAATTAGGTAATTGCAAAAACTTTGTTTTTTTGTTTTCCCCATGTCGCATATTTTTAGTATTTTTGCACGAAATTTTATTATTATGTATACAGACACCACAAAATTTATTGGCGAGGGATTGACATACGATGACGTCCTCCTCGTTCCCAGTTATTCAGACATTCTGCCTCGCGAAGTCAAAGTTAATTCGCGTTTCTCTCGTAACATCACAGTCAACATTCCTATGGTTAGTGCCGCTATGGACACCGTAACCGAAGCTGAGATGGCTATCGGTATGGCCCAGGAAGGCGGTATTGGTGTGCTGCACAAAAACATGAGCATTGAACGTCAAGCCAACGAGGTGCGCAAGGTTAAGCGCTCTGAAAACGGCATGATTGTCGACCCCGTCACTCTCGGCAAGGACGCCTTGGTGAAAGACGCTTTGGGCCTTATGCACGAGTATCATATTGGCGGTATTCCCATCGTTGACGCTGACCGCAATCTGTTGGGTATGGTCACCAACCGTGACTTGCGTTTTGAGCGCAATATGAGCCGCCCCCTGAGCGAGATTATGATAACCGACCTGATAACTACCCACGAGGGCACTACCTTCGACGAGGCCGCTGAGATTCTGCAGGAGCACAAGATCGAGAAGCTGCCCGTGGTCAATGAGAAAGGTCAGTTTGTTGGTCTCATCACCTACAGCGACATCATGAAAAACAAGGAGCACCCCAACGCTTGCAAGGACAGCAATGGCCGTCTGCGTGTTGCCGCCGGTGTGGGTATCACAGCCGACATGATGGATCGTGTTGACGCTCTTGTTGCCGCAGGCGCCGACGCCATTGTTATTGACACAGCTCACGGTCACAGCATCCGCGTTGTCGAGGCTCTGAAGAGCGTGAAAGCCAAATACCCCGAGCTCGATGTGGTGGTGGGCAATATCGCCACAGGCGAGGCTGCCTTGATGTTGGCTGAGGCTGGCGCCGACGCTGTTAAGGTTGGTATTGGCCCCGGAAGCATCTGCTCCACTCGTATCATCGCTGGTATCGGTGTGCCGCAGCTCACGGCTGTTTGTGAGGTCTCTGGCGCTCTCAAGCAGGCAGGCATCGACATCCCCATCATCGCCGACGGCGGTATCCGCTACAGCGGCGACATCGTCAAAGCTCTTGCCGCAGGCGCCAGCAGCATAATGATAGGATCGCTTGTGGCTGGTGTCGATGAGGCTCCGGGCGAGACCATCATTTTCGAGGGCCGCAAATTCAAATCCTATCGCGGCATGGGCTCTCTCGAGGCTATGCAGAGCGGCTCGAAGGATCGTTATTTCCAAGACAAGGAAACCGATGTCAAGAAGCTGGTTCCCGAAGGCGTTGTGGGTCGCGTGCCCTACAAAGGTTCCTTGAACGAGGTGCTTTATCAGCTTGTCGGTGGCCTGAAAGCGGGTATGGGTTATACCGGATCTAAGGATATCACTACCCTGCAAAAGGCTAAGTTTATCCGCATCACCGCTGCGGGACGCACCGAAAGCCATCCTCACGACATCGCCATCACTCGCGAGGCTCCCAACTATTCGAGATAAGAATAGGTATCGGCGCTAGTGCCCGTCGCTATAAGTTCGCTATGGGTCCGCTATGAGGGTGATGTGAGTTCTCTGTTTGAGCTCTAAGGGTGTTAGATGGGCTTCTCGACACAGGCGGTAGGCCGAAAACAATTGGTAAAATATTGTGAATTAAAAAATAGTCTTCTAAAATAAACAACTGAGTTAGATATAATGAGGAAACTTTTTGCCTTTCTGATAGCCGCTATGATGACATTATCAATGCAGGCTCAAACCAACAACGATCCTGTGATCTTTGAAATCAATGGTCAAAAGATTCACAAGAGTGAGTTTATGAAAGAGTTTTTGCGCTCGATAGGTAAAGACCCGAAAGCTGCCCCTACGGCTTGCACCTATGAGAAACGTCAGGCTCTGGAAGAGTATGTGCAGCTTTTTGTCAACTACCGCACCAAGCTGGTCGACGCTTATGCCCAGCAAATTGACAAGGACCCTTCGCTGCAGAAGGAGCTTGAGGGCTATCGCAACGAGCTGGCCTCGCCTTATCTTATCGACTCGTTGACTCTTAACAGTATCTTGGAAGAGGCTTACGAGCGTAACCACTACACCCTCAACGCCGCTCATATTTTTGTGCGTCTGGGTCGCAACCCTTTGCCTGAGGACACTTTGAAAGCCTACAAGAAGGCAATGGAATATTACAACCGGGTTATGGCCGGCGAGGATTTTATGGCGGTGGCCAAGGAGTCGTCACAGGCTCGCTTCGATGAGGACCATCTGCCTCCCGACGACCCTCGCCGCAAGGACTTGGGCAACTTGGGCAACTTCACTGTCTTTGATATGGTTTATCCTTTCGAGTCGGCTGCCTATGCACTCGAGCCTGGCGAGGTCTCCCTACCGGTGAGATCTAACTATGGCTACCATGTAATCAAGCTCTTCCACAAAACTCCCTTCTACGGCAAGGTGACCCTGCAGCACATCTGGATCTCTGAGGACCCCACCAAACGCTCTAAAGAGGGTAGAATCCGTCAGGCTTATCAAAAAATCAAGGAGGGCGAGAATTTTGGCAAAGTGGCCTCCGACTACAGCGAGGACCATGCCTCTGCGGTCAACGGGGGTCTGCTCTCCGACATGAACATCCACCAGCTGCCTCCCGACTATGTCGTCGAGTTGGCTAAGCTGAAACCGGGTGAGTTTTGCGAGCCTTTCCAATCTGAGTTCGGTTGGCATATCCTGCTGCTCATTCGTCGCGACACTATACCCTCTTTCTCCGACATGCAGCCTTACTATCGTCAGAGGCTGGCTCGCGACAATAGAAACATTAAGCCGCGCTCTGTCTTCGTCGACCAATGCAAGGAACGCTACTCTTTTGTCGACTATACCAAAATGTATATGAAGACGCCTGGCAAAAAAGCATCCAAAAAGAAACAATTCTTGGCTTCGCTCGATGAGTGCCGCGCCGCTATCAACGACTCTGTTTTCTCTAAATCGTGGAAATTCCGCGACGATATGGTTAGCGACATGCGACCTCTTTTCGCTGTCGCCGACAAGGAATATACCGCCAAGGATTTCCTCCTCTTTGTCCAGGACAACCAGCGCGCCGAAGCTACCTATTCGCTCGATATGTACCTCAACGACCGCTACGAGAACTTTATCAACAACAAGGTCTTTGAGTATGCCGACAAGCACCTCGAGGTCGAGCATCCCGAATTTGCCAGCCTTATGGAGGAATATCGCAACGGCTTGATGATATTCTCTTACAACGACAAGATGATATGGTCTAAAGCTATCTCCGATACTGTGGGTATGGCTCAATTCTACAGCATGTTCTCGGCTCAGCGCAATATCGACAACCCCGACGATGCTCCCTATTTTTGGGGCGAGCGGCTCGATATGTCGGTGATAACCATACTCGACAGCGCTACTATGGCGCCTTCCAAACTGCTCAAGATGGCCAACAAGAACCTAAAGAAGGGCCTGCCTTTCAAGTCGGTCTTCGACAACATTGTGGCTAAACATCCCGACGCGGCTCAATATGAGGACAACCTTGTGCTGTCGTCCGAGCAGACCTATCTTAAAATGTCTACCTACCACGAGGGTCTCTATCTCGTCCCCGCTGCCAAAGGCTATTCGCTGGTGTCGGTCAACAAGGTGGTGGATCCTTGCCTCAAATCATGCGCCGAGGCCCGTGGCTACTATATCAACGAGTATCAAAACTATCTGGAGAAACAGTTGATGGCGTCGCTGCGTGCCAAGTACAACGTGAAAATCTATCAAAACGTTGTGGACGAAATAACATATTGATTTGCATATTGTGATGAAACGAATAATAATATCGAGCATTCTCTTAGTTGCCTGCTTGGCAGCCAAAGCTCAGGGCGGCGTCGCCCTTGGCCAAAACCACAACGAGCCCGTGGTGGACAAAGTGGTGGCTGTGGTGGGCAAGAATATTGTCAAGTTGTCCGACATCGAAAACGGCTATGTCAGTTTGCGTATCAAGCAAGGCTATGACAACGCTTTCCAGAATCGCTGCAACATTCTGGAGGGTTTGCTTATCAACAAGCTCTTGGTGCACAAAGGTGAGGTGGACAGCGTCGAGGTCACCGACGAGGAGGTGAAAACCAATGTGCAGTACTATCTTGATATGTACGAGACTCAGTACGGAAGCCACGAGGCTATCCGACAGGCTACTGGCTACACCTTCGACGAGTTGAAGGATCTGATGTCTAAAATGCTGCGCGAGCGAATGCTGGCCGAGAGGGTTCGTCATCAGCTGACCTCAACGGTCAAGATTACCCCTCAAGAGGTGACGGAATTCTTCAACAAAATCGACAAGGACAGCATCCCTTATATCGAGGAGACCTACGAGATCGCCGAAATCTGCCGCAAACCTATGATCAGCGAGAATGAGCGCGAGAGAATTAAACTTGAGCTCAACCAACTCAGGGAGCGTATCCTCAAGGGCGACCGTTTCTCTACTTTGGCAACGCTCTATTCTGAGGATCCTGGGTCGGCGTCAAAAGGCGGTGAACTGGGTTTCTTCACTCGTGGCAAGATGGTCAGTGAGTTCGAGGCTGCCGCTTTCGCTCTCAAACCTGGCGAGGTGTCGCCGGTCATTGAAACTCAATATGGATTCCATATCATTCAGCTTGTCGAGCGTCGTGGCAACGCCATCAATTGCCGCCACATTCTCATGATGCCCAAGGTGTCGCAGGAGGATCTGCTGCGCAGCCGCATTCTGCTCGACAGCATAGCCGGCGAGATCAGGCTGGGACGACTCAGTTTTGCTCAGGCGGCATCAAACTTTTCCGACAACGCCAACAAGATCGATGGCGGCAAGGTGACGCACCCCAGCAGCGGCGCTTACCAGTTCACTCTCGAGGAACTCAAACAGCTCTATCCGGGCATACCTTTCGCCACCATGAACGCTGGCGACATTAGCAACGCCACAGCCATGAAGACCGATGAGAACCGCGACGCTTACCGCATCGTCACTCTTATCCGTCGCAACCCTCGCCATCTCGCCAACCTCAAAGACGACTACGACAGAATCTACAACGCGGCTCTCGAGACGGCTAAGCAGGAGAAGATTTTCGACTGGGCTGCTAAAACAATAAAGAACACTTATATTAAAATTGATAATGACTATCGCGACTGCGACTTCAAATTGAAGTGGGTCGAATAGCATAAAACGAGAATAACAATGGCATCAGACGTTGAATCACTGGATATATTAGTCGATAAATACCACTTGTTGCGCAACGAGGTCGGCAAAGTCATCATCGGTCAAGACCATGTTGTCGACAGCCTTCTGCTCTCCATCTTCACCGGAGGGCATTGTTTGTTGGTGGGCGTGCCGGGTTTGGCCAAAACTCTTATGGTCAACACGCTGGCTCGCGCTTTGGGTTTGTCCTTCAGCAGAATTCAGTTCACCCCCGACTTGATGCCGTCCGACATAACGGGATCTGAGATCCTTGACGAAAATCGCCATTTCCGCTTCGTCAAAGGCCCTGTCTTTGCCAATATTCTGCTCGCCGACGAGATCAACAGAACTCCTCCCAAAACACAGTCGGCTTTGCTCGAGGCTATGCAGGAGAAATCGGTCACTGTGGCTGGCCATTCCTACCCCCTCGAGGCTCCTTTCTTTGTCTTGGCTACCCAAAACCCCATCGAGCAGGAGGGTACCTATCCCTTGCCTGAGGCTCAGCTGGACCGCTTCATGCTCAACATCATGCTCGACTACCCCTCCTTCGACGAGGAGATGGACATTGTCCGTCAAACTACCATCGAGCGCGATGACGATGTCCAGGTGGTGCTGTCTGCCGACGACATTGTCAAGTTCCAATCGGTTATTAGAAGGCTCCCTGTGCCCGACAATGTGGTGTCCTACGCAGTGGCTTTGGCTGCTGCCACCCGTCCCACTAAGGAGGGCAACTCTGTGGCTGCCAAATATCTGTCGTGGGGCGCTGGCCCTCGCGCTTCGCAATACCTTGTTATGGGCGCCAAAACTCATGCCGCTCTTTCGGGCAAGTACTCTCCCGACAGGGAGGATGTCGACGCTGTCGCCGACGAGGTGCTGCGTCACCGTTTGGTGCGCAACTATTATGCCGAGGCTGAGGGTATCTCCACCGAGTCGGTTATTTCTGAGTTGAAAATGTCGGTGCGAAACGTATAACTAAGAGTTTATCATTTTTTATCATAAACAAACAATCATTTTGTATTATGAAACGATACATCAAGTGTTTCATTACTTTGGCTCTCTTGACTGCAGCTGTTTTGCCTGGCTATGTGGCGAAAGCTCAAACTGGAATCTATATTCCGAGCAAAAAGCCGGTGAAAAATATGCAGAAAGCTATGATACACCCCGACCGATTCTGCTTGTTGATTCAATACAGCGGTATGTCGACCGATTATAGCATTGCCGACCTCGACTGGCTCGACTCTGTCTATAGGGTGGCCTTCGCCGACCGCTCCAATCCTAAGCTTTACGCCATCACCATCGAGGGCTACAGCTCTAGCGAGGAGATCTCTGCAAGTCGTGTCGATAAAATCTACAACTATTTCGCCAACAGGTGCTACGCGCCTTTCCCCATACGGTACGCCCTCAACCCCATAAGCTGCAACTGTCATGGCGACACAGTGGAAACGGTGCGTTATGAGGTGCCTGTGTGCCGCAAAGCCTATCGTTCGGCCGATTTGCCTGAAAGCCGACGCACTTTCAGCCAGAATATCTCTCTCGACAACTGTGTCCTCATCACGCTGGTGCATGATCCCGACGCCTGCCTGGGTGCTGCGCGTGGCTGTGCCGTCCCTTCTATGGACACTACTATAAGGGGCTACTATGCGTCGGTGTTCATGAAAAGGGGCTCGCTCTACAATGTCGAGAACACCAAAGACAGCTGCCCCTCCAATGTGTCATTCCACATCGAGGAACATTTGGAATACAAGCCCATTGTTGAGGAGTATTTCCTGGTGCCCCACAAAAAACAATTCATTGTCCAGGTGGGTTATGTCGTGCTTCACAGCAACATCAAGAGAAGCTATGGCGAGTGCTCCAGCACTCTGCCCGACTCCATCTATGTGCGTTTCCCGGTAACCCAGGAGCAAATCGACAACAAGATAAGGATTTTCGGCAAAAAATATTCCGAGAAAGGTGTGGAATACAAGGCTTTGACTACTAAGAAGATGCCTTCCAAGGTGTCGCTGAGCGTGCAAGCCTCCATCAACTGCATGCAGCTCGACACTATTTTCTTGGGCAAACGTATTCAGCCCGACGAGATGAGCGATTACTTTTTTGAGTGCAAGACTGATATGGAGGACGGCTCTTTCTCTGCCTTGGGCAAACACTGGAAAGCCTATCGTCTCGACCGCCATGGGGAGTATGAGATCAAGAAACCTTTGCGCGCCCTTATGAGAATAGTGGAGGACGAAGTGGAGGAGATCGACGACACTGAAACCGACAGCAGATACAAAGACGACGAAGAAATAGAATAATTCTTATTGTTAACGTCTAGGTTAACGTTAAGGTTGAAAAAAGTTTAAGTTAGAAATGGCCTATTTACAAACCGACGTAACAAAGGTCACAACACGTGTCCTTCAAAATATGAAATTGCATGGTGAGAAGATTGCCATGCTTACCGCCTACGACTACTCTATGGCTCAGCTCTTGGACCGCACCAAGATCGATGTCGTCCTTGTCGGCGACAGCGCTGCCAACGTCATGGAGGGCTTCAAGACTACTCTGCCTATCACCCTCGACGAGATGATTGTCTACGCCTCTTCTGTGGTCAGGGCTATCAACCGCGCCCTTGTGGTTGTCGATATGCCTTTCGGCACCTATCAGGGCAACTCCAAACAGGCTTTGGCTTCGGCCATACGCATTATGAAAGAGACCGGCGCCGACGCTGTCAAGCTTGAGGGTGGCGAGGAGGTCCTGGAGTCTATCCAGCGCATTCTCAGCGCGGGCATTCCCGTTATGGGCCATCTGGGTCTTACGCCTCAAAGCATCAACAAGTTTGGCACCTACGCTGTGCGCGCCACCGACGAGGAGGAGGCTATGAGGGTCATCCACGATGCTCATGTCTTGGAGGAGGCTGGCTGCTTTGCCTTGGTGTTGGAGAAAATCCCCGCGGCGTTGGCCACCAGAATTGCCTCCGAGGTCAAAATCCCTGTCATTGGCATTGGCGCCGGCAGCGGCGTCGACGGCCAGGTGTTGGTGTTGCAGGACATGCTGGGCATCACTCAGCAGTTCAAACCTCGATATCTGCGCCTCTATGGCACCATAGGCGAGGATATAAGCAATGCCATTCGCCAGTATATCAATGATGTCAAATCGCTCGACTTCCCCAACGAGAAGGAGCAATATTGAACAGGTGGGTTATGCGCTTTTTCAGAAGATACCAGTCGGAGATTTATGGACCCTACAGGAACGCGCTTCTGCGTGACGGCTTCTTCACGGGCCTCATTATGGCCGGTGTGGTACTTTTCTGCAAGCTGATCTATTACCCTATCAACACACCCGAGAATTGGGTCACCGACATAACTCTGCTGCTCTCCACTCTCTTTTTCTCCTACCGCTACAGGTCTAAGCTGCCCGAGGGTAAGGTGTTCTTCAAGGAGTTGATGATGTATGGCTTGGGCCTCGGTATTGTGGCGGCCATTGTCTATGGTCTGTTCTTGCTCTTCTATGGCTCGGTCATCGACAGCGAGTTCTCTTCCCGCTGTTTGTCCCATTTTGTCGACGGCGAGATGAATGGCAGCGCCTCCGACGAGGACAAGGCTATGACGGTCCAGGTGATGAGGAGCTACAAACTTCGCACTTGGGCTTTTATCGGCGCTTTCAGGACGGCGGTGATGTCCATTATGGTGGCTTTCGTGTCGTCGCTGATCTTTAGGACTGAGAAGGATGTGGTTCGATCTAAGAATATTTAACGTCACGGGGGTACCGTGGTTCTCTCTATGGCCTACCTCAACGTTCATCTAATAAACGAGTTAAACAAGATAATATAATAACATAATAAAAAAGATATTCCATCTATGGACATAAGTATAGTTGTACCGCTTTTCAATGAAGATGAGTCTTTGCCTCATTTGGCGGAATGGATCGACCGTGTAATGCAGCAGCATGGCTTCAGCTATGAGGTTATCATGGTCGACGATGGCAGCAAGGACAATTCGTGGAATGTTATTGAGTCTTTGCGAGCCAACAATTCGGCTTACAAGGGTATCAAGTTTAGACGCAACTATGGTAAGTCGGCGGCGCTCAATGTGGGCTTCTCTCATGCCCAGGGCGATGTGGTGATCACTATGGACGCCGACTTGCAGGACAGCCCCGACGAGGTCCCCGAACTCTACAAGATGATCAAGGAGGGCGGTTACGACCTGGTGTCGGGCTGGAAAAAGAAACGCTACGACTCTAAGTTGGCCAAAAACATCCCCTCCAAGTTCTTCAACTGGACCACGAGGGTTATGTCGGGCATCCATCTTCACGACTTCAACTGCGGCCTTAAGGCTTATCGCCGCGATGTGGTCAAGTCTATCGAGGTCTACGGCGAGATGCACCGCTACATTCCTGTCATCGCCAAGTGGGCGGGATTCACCAAAATCGGCGAGAAGGTTGTCCAGCACCGCAAACGTGAGTTCGGCGTCACCAAGTTTGGCTTGAACCGCTTCGTCAACGGCTACCTCGACTTGATGTCTATCATGTTTATGTCCAAGTTCGGCAAGCAACCCATGCATTTCTTCGGCTTGGTGGGCTCTATGTCGTTCATCATGGGCTTTGTGGCCCTCGTCGTGGTTGTCGTGTTGCGCCTCTGTGGCCGCATATCCTTGACAACGAGTGTGTGGTTCTATCTCTCCATGCTCTTTGTCTTGCTCGGCGCTATGTTGTTCCTCGCGGGTTTCCTCGGCGAGCTCATCTGCCGCAACTCTAGCACTCGCAACACTTATCTTATCGAAAAAGAACTGGTGGATTGACAGTATGGCGTCGTTATTTCTTGACCGTGATGGCGTTCTCAACGAGCGTATTGTTGACGGCTATGTCACCCGCCCCGACGATTTCCGTATCATCGACGGCGTCCTCGAGGCTATGGCTCTCTTCGCCAAGCTTTTCGACCACATCTTCATCGTCACCAACCAGCAGGGTATTGGCAAGGGGCTTATGAGCGAGGCCGACTTGGCGGCAATACACGATCATTTTGTCGCTGAGGTGGTTAAGGCTGGTGGCCGCATCGACCGCATTTATCATTGCCCGGCTTTGAAGTCTGAGCACTCTTTCCAGCGCAAACCTTCCATAGGTATGGCTTTGCGTGCCCGCCGCGACTTCCCCGATGTCAGGTTGCACAAGGCTGTGATGGTGGGCGATATGCCTTCCGATATGCTTTTTGGTCGTCGGGCTGGTATGACAACTGTGCTTGTGGGTCCCGAGCCTCAAACGGCGACTCAATATCCTCATCTTGTCGATTTCTATTTCCCCGATCTTTTGGCCTACGCCAAGTCTTTATCTAAAGGTTGAAAACGAGTATGTGTTTTTTTATGCGCAGTTTATCTAAATTCATTGCTATTGTCTCTATTGCCCTTGTCTTTGTCTCCTGCCACAAGCCGGCGACATTGAATGGCAGCTGGAAACTGTCCAATTTCTGCTATGGCGGCGACTGTATCGAGATGGGCGAGACCGAGATGGTGCAGATATGGGAGTTCTCCGACGTGAGGACTTCTGATGGTGTCGACACCACGGGTGCCAAAATGTGGTTCGATGGCCGCCAATCTCAGGACAGCACTATGGACATCTCTATGGCGTGGCGCTTGACTCCGTCCGCCGATACTGGTGGTTGCGACACTCTTGTTGTTGTCAACAAGCTGAACAAAATTGAGGATACCTTCTGGGTATCTCGTTTGGATCGCGACACTCTCGAATTGTCGTCTATGCTCAAAAATATGTTGGTACGACAGATCTTTGTGAGGATGTGAAACCATGATGTATAGGCACAACACCTCTGTCAGCAACAGTCGAAAAAAACAAGTTCGCCGCTCCCCAAGCCCTCGTCGCCACCGTCGCAGGGGCAATGGCGGTAGGCTGCTCTTTTTGCTGGCTTTGTTGGTGGCTGCCTATCTCTTTGTCCCATGGCGTGATATTGTGGGCAACTTGGTCGACAAGGACCCCTTGGAGGCCGAGAACACCATCGGCGAGCCGCAGAATGCCGACCCCAAAAACTATGTCTATCGCAACAGGCTCAATAGGGATGTTATACCAACTCTGAAACCCGGAACGATAAACTATAGGGAGGCTTTCAACGACTCCAACTATGTCCAGCTGTCGACTGCCCGTGCCTTGGGTATCGACCCCGACCGTGTGGGCGACCCCGCCAAAAACAACCTCTTGGTGCCTATCTTCAGCACTACGCTCTACAAGGTCGACACCATGTGGCATTCGGTCCCATATCTCATCCCCGAGGCGGTGCTGCTGCTCGACTACATTGCCCAGCGTTTCAGGTTGCTTATGAGCGAGCATTACCCCGATTTCGGCACTTGCAATATCATTGTCACCAGCGCGTTGCGTACCGACGACAGTGAGCGTAGGTTGCGTCGGGTCAACCGCAATGCCACCGACACTTCGTGCCACATGTATGGCACCACCTTCGACATTTCGGCTCAGCGATACCAGCACATTGCCTCTGGTCACGATACCGTGGTGGAGCAGTGCAAGCAGATGTTGGCTATGGCGCTCTACCAGTTGAGATTCGAAGGCCTCTGCTATGTCAAATACGAGAGGGGCTCTTGCTTCCACATAACCTTGCGGACAACTCAATACGAGGGTGATTTGCCTTCCAAATCCTATCGTTATGTCAATCCCGGCTCGCCGCAATATCTCAAGGTTAAGGCTCCTCCGCGGCCTGCGCCACGTGCTGTGCCTCTCGAGGCTCAGCCCGAAGTGCCACGTGCTAAAGCTGCCGATAGGGGAGGCGAGCAACCTCAAGCTGCAAAGGCAATGCAGCGGACTACAAAACAGGTCGAAAGCCGTAAGCGGGAAGCGAGGGAAAGCAAGCAGAGCAAAGCTGCTGTCAAGAAAGAGGGTGCCGACAATGTGGCTCCAGCGCCTGCAAGACAGCAGCGCATCTCTGAACGAGAGAGGATTTCGCTTGAGCAGTTTGAGCGCCGTTAGCAGGGTCATTGCACTCGGGCGGCAAACACACACACTCCTTCTCTTTGTCTTGACCAAGGACTGCTTATAACTCCTTGGTGATTCTTTATTTTTTTTGGTAAACAATATGTCAAAGAACTCTTGGCTTTTTTGCGGGAGGCCTATCCCGATCTCTTTTTTTTCTCCTGATCCCTTTTCCGGACGCCTTTTTGCCTCTGCAAAGGGTAGGGGTGGTGGTTTGAAAACAAGCAAGGGGCTTCGGTCAAAACCCCTTGCTTGGGGAGTAGTGCTGAGGGTTAGACGGTGAATTCGCCCAGGTAAGCCGACTTGGAGATGTCGCCTTTCTCAGAGATCATGGCCATCCATACCTCGATGCTGTCCGAGTTCCATGCGGTGGGTATGGTGACAGATCCGGTGCGCTGTGAGCGGACAGCCACACCGTAGTCGCTGATGCTGAGGTTTTTGTTCTTGTCCAGGATGACAATGCAGACCTTGTCGGTGGCCAGAGCGGTGCCCATACCCGAGCACGACCTCAAGCTGGAAAGACCTGACTTCGAAGTTGTGCGTATAATGGGCAATACCTTGCTGTTGGATTTTTAGATAACAGCAGAACGATATGGTCGATAGTGGACAACAGGAATTAAACTCTATTTGTTATAATTTAAGAGACACTAGGGACCTGGTAAAGGAAATAACAGACCCTTCGGCACGAAAACTAAAAATAAAACCTTGACGATAACTATTGACAAGGGTCGAAAATCGGGGTTCTATTTGTTTTTTTAGCGGCTGGCGGTGTGTATTCCAAGTTTTTTTGTATATTTGCATTTTATTTCAGACTGGTATTATATCAGAGTGATTGGTCTGAAGTGTTTTGTATTGTGTAATTTAAATAAGAAATAGATGTCTCTTCAATGTGGAATAGTAGGTTTGCCTAATGTAGGCAAGTCGACCCTTTTCAACTGTCTGAGCAACGCTAAAGCTCAGGCCGCTAACTTTCCTTTTTGCACCATTGAGCCTAACGTGGGCGTTATTACCGTCCCCGACGAGCGCCTGAATAAACTGGTGGAGATTGAACATCCCGCCAGCGTGGTGCCGGCTACTGTGGAAATTGTCGACATCGCGGGCCTGGTGAAGGGCGCCTCGAAAGGCGAGGGCTTGGGTAACAAGTTCTTGGGCGATATCCGCACCACCGACGCTATTATTCATGTACTTAGATGCTTTGACGACGACAATGTGACTCATGTCGACGGCAGCGTGGACCCTATTCGCGACAAGGCTACTATCGATTTGGAACTGCAGTTTAAGGACTTGGAAACCATTGAGAACAGGCTGCCTAAGGAGGAAAAGAAGGCTAAGGCTGGCGGCGACCCTAAGGCTAAAAAGCTGGTGGAGGTGATGGAGCTGTACAAGGAGGCTCTGCTTGCAGGCAAAAGTGCTAGAACGGTGCCTCTGGAAGAGTCTCAGCTGGAAGCGGCAAAAGACCTTATGCTTTTGACTGCCAAACCTATACTGTATGTCTGCAATGTCGACGAGGCTTCGGTGGTCAATGGCAACAAGTATGTCGATATGGTCAGAGAGGCTGTCAAGGAGGAGGACGCTGAGGTGCTGGTGATTGGCGCTGGCATCGAGGCTGATATTGCTGAGCTGGAGACTTA
This sequence comes from uncultured Bacteroidales bacterium, assembly GCA_900316965.1. Classification (GTDB taxonomy): domain Bacteria; phylum Bacteroidota; class Bacteroidia; order Bacteroidales; family P3; genus Colimorpha. The sequence continues at coordinate 40,942 of ONEY01000022.1, read as the reverse complement.
TGAGGAAAAGAAAATGTTCTTGGAGGATTTGGGCTTGACTGAGTCGGGTGTCAACCGTCTGATTAAGGCGGCATATAAACTCCTCAACCTGCAGACTTTCCTCACCGCGGGTCCTAAGGAATGCCGCGCTTGGACGTTTAAGAAGGGTATGAAAGCTCCTCAAACTGCGGGAATTATACATAGTGACTTCGAGCGTGGCTTTATTCGCGCCGAGGTGATTAAATATGACGACTATGTCGCCTACGGCAGTGAGGCTAAATGCCGTGAGGCGGGCAAAATCGCTGTCGAGGGCAAGGACTATGTTGTGCAGGACGGCGACATTATGCATTTTAGGTTTAATGTCTGATGTTTTGAGGTGTGTCTCTTGCTTCAATTAATGATTCAAATAAATAGTTTAATATTATTGTTGTTTAGTTGATTATATAATCGTAGCATTGTAATATACAATGGGCAAAGGGAAGGTCATAGCATCGTTTTGGCGTCGGTCTGGGGATCGCGACGGCATGAGGTGTGCCCGTCGGCTCTTGGGCTCGGTGTTGCCTTTTGCTGTTTTCGCTTTGCTTATTGTCTCTTCGTGCTCTACCAGAAAGGCTAATTGGACCAACGTGACTTTCCATAACGTTACTTGCCATTACAATGTGTGGTGGAACGGCAATGAAAGCTATAGCGCTGGCATTCGCAAGCTGCATAAGTCGTTTTCGGACGACTATACGCAGATTCTGCCGGTCTACCAGATTGGCTCCAAGGAGCAGTCGATGGCTATCTATCCTGAGATGGATAAGGCCATTGAGAAGGGCATCAAGGGGGTGAAGAAACATAGCATCTATATTCAGGGCAGGGAGCATGTGAAGTTTGTGAAAAACTGCTATCTGCTCACTGCCTACGCTACTTTCGAGAAGCAGGACTATCCGGCTACGGCCAACACATGCCGTTTGCTGATATCGCAATACGCGGGCACCCCTGAGAGCGACGAGGCTAGGATATTGTTGGCAAGATGTATGACTCAGGAGAAGCAGTATGCTGACGCTGAGTCGGCTCTGGACTTGCTGGTCAACGACCAGGAGAAGGACAACTTCTCGCCTAAGATGGCCGACAAGCTTTATCTGGCTATGATCGAGGCTGTTCTGCCTCAGGAGAAATACAAGAAGGCGGTGCAGTATATCCGCCTGGCGCTGGACGAAACTTCTGACCACTACACTAAGGCGCGTCTCTATTTCATTATGGCGCAGATTTACCAAAAACTGGAGAAACGTCCTACGGCTTCGAAATATTTTGCCAAAGTGCTGAAATGCAGACCTGATTATGTAATGGAGTTCAACGCTAGAATCAATATCGCCTCGTGTGCCAGCCAGGAGCACACGGACGTCAGGGAGGTGGAACGCAGTTTGGACAAGATGTTGAAAGACAAAAAGAACGAGGAGTTCAAGGATCAGATCTACTACGCCAAGGCTGAGATGTATTTGGGGGTGAAGGACGCGCAGAAGGCTTGCGACAACCTGAGGCTCTCGGTGGCTGCGGCGTCTAGAAATCCGGCTCAGAAGGCTAAGTCGGCTCTCAAAATGGCCGATGTGCTCTATGACCTCTACGAGAACTACGACGAGGCTCAGAAATACTACGACACTGCTATGGCTATCATAAAGCCTGGCTATCCGCATTTCGACGAGATCAGATCGAGATACAACACGCTTACAGCATTGGTTGAGAATACTCGTCTTATTTATTTGAACGACAGCTTGCTGATGTGGGCTGATATGGACCCTGCTAAACGCTCGGCGCTCATCGAAAAGAAGATTGCCGACCTCAGGCAGAGGGAGAAGGAGGAGGCTGAACGTCAGCTGCTGGAGGAGATAGCGCGTGAGTCGCAGGCTCAGCAGAACACCTTGGAGGGCGACTGGTATTTTTACAACCACAACACGGTGAGCAAGGGCAAGCAGACTTTCAGACAACGCTGGGGCGTGAGGGTCTTGGACGACTATTGGTTTTTGTCGAAACGTAACAGCTTTGCTATGGGCTCGATGATACCGGGTATGGAGTCGGCTGACGATGGAGCTGACGATCTGGCTGACTCTGTGGCGGCAGACACTGTGTCTCAGAATGTTGCAAATGCCAATGCCGACGACCCCCACAATCCTGCCTACTACCTTAAAAATCTACCTAAGACTCCTGAGGCACGCGACAGCTTGCATGCTGACATAGCTCGTTGTCTGCTGAACGCTGGATACATATATTATTATGGCATCGAGAACACAGAAAGGGCTTTGGAGTGCTACCTGCGTCTGGCTAAGGACTATCCCGACGCCAACGAGATTGCGCAGGCTTTCTATCAGCTCTGGAATATATACAGCAAGCAGGGTAACACGCCGCAGGCTAATTATTACAGGGACATGGTGCTGAGGGGTTTCCCCGACAGCGACTATGCTAATATGATTCGCGACGACCAGTTCTATCTGGAGGTTATCCAGCGAAGCGAAGTGGCTCAGAATGAGTATGCCACTGTCTACAACCTTTATCGTCGCAAGAAGTACCACGATGTTGTAACTCACGTGGACAAGGCTTTGGAGCTCTACAGCGAAGAGCCTTTGATGGGTAAGTTCCGCTACTGGAAGGGGTTGGCGTCGGCTCAGATGGGCGACACTTCGACGGCGGTGATATCGTTTGAAACCATTATTGCCAGCTATCCCGACACCACGCGATTGGTGGAGTTGGCCAAAGAGCAGCTGGCATACCTCCGCACTGGCTATTTCTCGTCATCGTCTCCCGAGGGGGTAAGCTCTGACGACGAGGAGGCGGCAAAGAAACGCTATCCCGAAAATGTCAGGGATGTGGCGTCGCTGTCAGGCAACAAGGGCGGCGACCAGGATGAGGAGAATCCTCTGCCCAAGGAGAGCATGATGTATCGCTATCGTGATCATTTGCAGCACTATGTGGCGGTGATTATCAACGATAAGAAGATCGTTGCGACTCAGTTGCAGTATGCCATCGCTGACTTCAATATGCAGTACTATTCCAACAGTGGTTACAGGTCTAGCCCTCTGATGTTTACCGACACTTTGCAGATGCTCACCATTCACCGTTTTGTCAACGCCAAAGAGGCTGAGGACTACCGTACTCATCTGCTACTCGACGGCGGACCTCTGTCGAAATACAACTCCGCCGACTATGTGGTCTTCAGCATATCGACACAAAATTATAACACTTTCTACAATCAGAAGAACATCGAGGCCTACAGAAAATTCTATGAGTACTATTATCATGGTAAACAGTGATATGTGAGGATGGGTTGACAAGGATATATCATAGTTAATGGCAATGCTAAAGAAAAAGAAAATATCAACGTTAAATCACATAAATGGTTAACGTTAAAGTCAAAGTTAAAGTTAAAATATTTATTCAATATGGCAAAATATTCAGAAATGGAAAGTTCAATTAACACCATCGCTCAAGGAACAATTATTAAGGGCGTTATCAGTGCTGTCGGTGATTTTAGACTTGACGGCACCTTGGAAGGCAACATCACCCTCAATGGCAAGCTCGTGGTAGGTGAGTCGGGTTTTATTAAAGGTAATATTGTGTGCCAGAACGCCAATATTATTGGTCGTGTGGACGGCAACATTTCCGTCAAGGAACTACTGTCGCTCAACAGTACTGCCAATGTCAAGGGCGACATCCTCATCAACCGCCTCAGCATTGAGCCTGGTGCTACTTTCTCGGGCACTTGCCGCATGCTTGACGAGGTGCGCAAGGAAAATGAACAGCGTGCTGCCTCTCATGCCGCCGAAGAGGAGGCTGAGGATTGATGCAACCCGAATGGGGTGGATGGATAAAATACTCCACACTGGGCATTGAGATGGCTGTGATTATTGGGCTGTCGGTGTGGGGTGGTGTCGCTATTGACCGTCGTCGTAATGCGACATTCCCCTTCTTTACCTTGTTGTTTGTCGCATTGGGGCTCACCATAGCTATGATAAGGCTCGTGAGGGGATTGAAAGTATAAAGTGTATTGTGTGTAGTTTAAAGGGCTATAGTTTATAGAATATTTGTTAACGTTAACGTCAAGGTTGATAAAAAGTTAAGGTCTCGGTTGATATGGAAGAACTATTTATGCAATGGGCAGGGGAACCTTGCCTGAACAAAACTCAGATTACCGCCAACGGATCAAACCGCCTATACTTTAGGCTGCAGGGGGAAACTAAAACTTGTATCGCCACCGTGAATGACGATGTGCGTGAAAACGAGGCTTTTTTCTATTTCGCTGACGCATTGAAACAGAGGGGTATTAATGTCCCTCTGGTTTATGCCATTAGTGAGGACCGTAAGACTTATCTGCAGCAAGACCTGGGAAACATTTCGCTCTATACTTATATCTCGTCGCGCAAAACGGACAACAACGACCTTACTGAGCCGATGCTGTTCTACTATCGCAAAGCTATCGACCAGCTGGTTAAGTTGCAGATGACCTGCGGCGATGTGGATTTTTCGCATTCCTATCCGCGTGCCAATTTTGACAGGCAGGCTATTCAGTGGGACCTCAACTATTTCAAATACTATTTTTTGCGTCTGTTTCACATCCCTTACGACGAGCAGCTGCTCGAAAATGACTTCCAGACCTTTATGGATTATCTGCTGGCGGATGGTGAGGAAGGCTTTATGTTTCGTGATTTCCAGTCGCGCAACATCATGATTGTCGACGATGAGTTGTATTTGATTGACTTCCAAGGGGCGCGCAAAGGTGCGCCGCATTACGATTTGGCTTCCTTGCTCTACAGCTCTAAGTCGGACCTCCCCGACAACGTCAGACAGCAACTGCTGGAGTACTATATTGAGCGCAAAAGCGAGGCTATGGGTGCCGCTGTCGACCGCAATGTGTTTTTGCCGCGCTTCTATGGCTATGTGCTGGCTCGAATTATGCAGGCTATGGGGGCTTATGGCTTTAGGGGCAAGATTGAGAAAAAGGAGTATTTTGTGAAGAGCATCCCCTTTGCTGTCAACAATTTGAGGAACATCCTGGCAAATGTGTCGCTGCCCGTGGAGTTGCCGCACCTGCGCTATGTTTGGGACACTATAACAAGCAAGCCGGAATACAACAAAAAACAAGAGGGGCTGACGGTTGCCATCTTTAGCTTCTCCTATCGCAAAAGCATTCCTTTTGACAATTCGGGTAATGGCGGCGGCTATGTGTTTGACTGCCGCGGTTTGCCCAATCCGGGTCTTTTTGACGAATACAAAGAGTTTACGGGCAAGGACCAGCAGGTGATTGATTTTTTTCAGCAGTATCCAGAAACAGATGCGTACCTACAGTCGGTCTATCAGGTACTTGGCTTCTCGATAGAGAGCTATATTGCGCGAGGTTACACACGCCTGATGGTGAGCTTTGGCTGTACTGGTGGTCGCCACCGCTCGGTTTATTGCGCCGAGCAAGCCGCAAAATATATTGCACAGCATTACGACTGCAATGTCATCCTTCACCACATTGAGCAGAGCAAGCTGAATGTCAAGGAAAACAGCAATAATCTGTAGCTTTGGTGACTTGGCTCAAGCTCCACAGGGGTGTGCGTAGGGTGGAGATACTCTATGCAAGCAGATAATTAGTATTTAAAAAAGTTAAATTCAACGTCATAGTTAAACTTGCCGCAGGCAAGCAATCCCGTTTATTTCTGTTATTTCTGTCTTTTTCTGTAATGAAGAAGAGAGGCGAGCGCCAGCGAGCAGTTTCTGTTTATTTCTGTTATTTCTGTCCTTTTCTGTAATGAAAAAGAGAGGTGAGCGCCAGCGAGCAAGTTTCTGTAATGAATAAGAAATTCGGGAATAGTTAACGTTAAAGTTAGCGGCAAAGTCGCCGTAGACTCGTTGCATCGCCCAAAACACCATTTTTGTACATCAAAGGCTATGGAATAAAATCTTTTTTGTTTCAAAATGTTTTATTTTTGATTTTTCACTGCGACTATAAGTTATTGTGGCATAGTGCGCTGACTTTTTTGTGAGTTTTTTTTGCCACATCATTCGAAAGCATTCAATAAATATTCGTATATTTGCAAATTCAAAATTCGAAAAATAATAATAAAAAAATACTAATCAAATGAGCAAGACTGGATCTATTATCTTGAAATGCGTTCTTGGAATACTTATTGTATTTCTGTGCATTATGATTTTCCTCTGCGTCAATCGTCCTCAACAGCGTGAATCGGAATATTTCACTCGTAGAGACGCTTGTGGCGAACGTCTAAAAGTTATCCGTACCCTCGAAGAGGCTCACAAAGCTGCCTATGGTTGCTATTGTGGCGATTTCGACACTCTGCTTATGAATCTGCACAAGCAAGAGCAGCGTGTGATGAAGAAAGAAAAGTCTCCCGACGCTCCTGACTCTGTTTACGATATGCCCGAACTCGAAGCTATCCGTAAAGGCTGGATCGTACAGAAAGAGGTTTATGTCGTTCCTCTCGACAAACTCCGTGAGGACAAGAAACTTACCCTCACCGACGAACAGCTGGCCGAAGTTATCTACGTACCTTATACTCACAAACAAACCAAATTTAAACTCCAGGCTGACTCGGTTTCCGCTTCCCTCTCGGGCGCTGGCGACAAACTGCCTACCTTCCAGGCTTCTGTAACTCTCGACGAGCTTTTCGCCGACTACAAGAATACCGAAGACAACGGCGTCTTCCACAAGTTCATTGAGTTCTTCACCGGTAGCGACGCTCAGTGGCTGATTAACAAAAAGGCCGAGCTGAAGGATATGGACCGCTTCCTCGGTTGGAAGGTCGGCGACATCTCCGCTCCTAACACTGAAGGTAATTTCGAATAAACATTAATACAATGTCATATAAGATCAATTATTTTATTGCATCAAAAAAAGACGTTGCCTCTAATGAAAAAAGATTATCCATTTGCCTCTCGTCAAATGGATTTTCTTTTTCCATGCTCCATGCCGACCAACTTTTAATGCTGTGTGATGTCAGCTGCGACATGAAAGCTTCGATGGCAACAATGATGTCTACCATCAAGGAGGTCTTCAACGAGGTGGGACTTATTCCATACGCCTTGAAGGAGGTTGAGCTTGTTGTTCCCAGCAGCCAGTTCGTTTGGGTCCCTCGTCACCTTTTCGACGAGCAGAGTCAGCGCGACTACATCGAGGCGCTCTCTAAGGTGCCTTCGGGCTATGGCGTTTCCTCATACCTCAATCTCGCCGTGGGTGCTTATATGGTTTTCACGGCTGACACCAGCTTGGTGTCGGCTTTCAAAATATGCATTCCAGGATTGAAGGTCCGTTGTCAGCACGACAAGCTGGTGAGCGCGACAATGCTCGAAAACAGCGACATGAAGTCTATGCTGCTGGTGAACATCAGGGAGGGCAAGTCTGACTTTGAGGTGGTGTGCAACAAAAAACTGCAGTTCAGCAACACTTTCGACTGTGGCAATGTTAACGAGACGCTCTACCACGCACTCAACATCACCAAGCAGTTCCATTTGGAAGATGCCGCTATGACGGTGGCTGTGTGCGGCAATGTCGACAGGGCGTCTTTCGCCTTGATGCGCAATTATTTCGCCGATATGGTTTTGTACAATGGCGCCTCTTTGTCTTTGACAGAACCCGAAATGCAGCACATCCACTTGTATAAATATGCTATGATTCTATCATAGCTGCTGACTGGGGAGATGATAAACAACTATGTCGATTTCGAGGACTGTACTGTTCTCGACCTCTTTGCGGGCACTGGCGCGGTGAGCCTCGAGTTTGTATCGAGGGGCGTTAAGCAGGTGACTAGCATCGACATCAACAACTCGTGTACCGACTTTATCAAAAGCTCTGCCCACCAATTCGGCGTCGACAATGTTCATGTGGTACGCGCTGATGTTTTCGACCTCTTGAAAAGGGCTAACAAGCGTTTCGACATCGTATTCGCCGATCCTCCCTACGCATTGCAGGACTTGCCTCTGCTGCCCGACAGGGTCTTTGAGAGCGGTGTGGTGGACGATGACGGCATCTTTATTTTGGAACATCCCCGCGAGTATGACTTCCAAAACCACCCTCATTTTTGGCAGCACAGAAAGTATGGCAAAGTTAATTTCTCTTTCTTCGCCTCGCATATCGACGAATGACAATATGCTAGCGAAAAAAACTTTGTCATGTCGTTATTTATGTTTATATTTGCAAACACAAGATTAATTATTTATATTTACTAAAAAACTAATAATCATGAATATAGATTGGCAAAACCTTCCGTTTGGTTACGTAAAAACGGATTATAATGTACGTTGCTGGTATCGCGACGGCAAATGGGGTGAGATTGAGATCTCTTCCGAAGAGACTATCAACATCCACATGGCTGCTTCTAGCTTACACTACGGCCAGGAGTCTTTCGAGGGCTTGAAGGCTTATCGCTGCAAAGACGGTAAAATCCGTATGTTCCGCCCCGACGAGAACGCTGCTCGTATGCAGAGCACTAGCCGTGGTATCATGATGCCTGAGATGCCCACCGATCGCTTTATCGAGATGTGCAAGAAGGTTGTCAAGATGAACGAGCGTTTCATTCCTCCTTACGGTACTGGCGCTAGCCTCTATCTGCGTCCTCTTATGATCGGTACTGGTATCACCGTCGGTGTGAAACCTGCCAACGAGTACCTCTTCCTCATCTTCGTTACCCCTGTGGGACCTTACTTCAAAGGCGGTTTCCAAGCCAATCCTTATGTTATCACTCGCAAATACGACCGTAGCGCTCCTCTCGGAACTGGTATCTATAAGGTCGGCGGCAACTATGCTGCTTCCCTGAAAGCTCACGTCGAAGCTTGCCACGGTGGTCAGTATGCTTGTGAGTTCTATCTCGACGCTAAGGAAAAGAAATATGTCGACGAGGCTGGCGCTGCCAACTTCTTCGCCATCAAGGACGGTGTCTACATCACTCCTAAGTCGACCTCTATTCTTCCTTCTATCACCAACAAGAGCTTGATGCAGCTTGCTGAGGATATGGGTATCAAGGTTGAGCGTCGCCCCATCGCTGTCGAGGAGTTGGCCGACTGCCAAGAGGCAGGTGCTTGCGGTACCGCCGCTGTCATCAGCCCTATCGAGCGCATCGACGATCCTGAGGCTGGCAAGAGCTACGAGTTCGGTAAGAAACCTGGTCCTATCAGCACCAAGCTTTACGAACACCTCCGCGCTATCCAGCTGGGTGAGGCTGAAGACAAGCACAACTGGAATGTCATCGTTGACTGATAGTTGAAACTACATACAACCATTTTAGGTCGGAAACATCTTTTGTTTCCGACTTTTTTTTGTGTCTGGTAAATGATGAGGATTGTCGTTTTTTTTGCTTTTCCTTCTATGATGCCGTCAGAATTTCTTCTGTCATCCCCAAGGTGTATTACATTCTGCCACTTCTCATTGTCAGATATAACACTAACGTCAACTGCAAAAGTAAAAAGAGGGGGACGAGGTAACGGAATTTCTTGTGCTGGGTTTTGTGACGAAAAAGGTGCATGGCCACTAGCGCTCCTACGCTGCCCCCTAGTGCGGCGAGGAGGAGTAGTGTGGCCTCGCGTATCCGCCATTTGTTATTGCGTGATTTCCATTTGTCTATACCATAGGTGGCGAATGTCAACACATTGATTGCCAAAATGTAATATATGATGATATTAGAGATGGAATACATGATGCAAGTTGATTAGGGCGTTGGTGTTGTCGCTTATAGGTGTGTGCAACTATGCCTATTGTCTGCTGGATGGCTTCTTTGTCGCTTATTTGCTTGATGGTCGTAAGGTTACGCTGACGGTATCGCCAAATGTTTTGCCTATCTTTTGGCGTATGGCTTTGGTGACTCCAATGATGTAGCTCACTCTGCCTTTGTCGTCCGTTACTCCCATGTTGACTACGCTCCCTGAGTAGGGCTCGCCGTCGAATGTGGCTTCGACCTTCAGACGACCTTTGCCATAGCATTCTCGTATGTTGACGGGCACTACAACATAGGCGGCGTCCATATCTCCGTTGCGCTCAATACGGGCGGTGAATCTATGCTCTGTCATTGTTTTTTCTGGCGTTCTATCATGGAGTCATATTCATGCAGTGTGGAGAGGTCGTCGGGACTGATAGGCTCGGAATAGTAGTCGCTGAATTCGGGAGCGTTGCCGATGCTGTTGTCGTTTTCTATGCGGGCGTCGGTATAGTCCATCACCTCTTTTTCGGATATGCCGATGGCTTTCATATTGTTGAGGTTGTGGTGGCGCATGGTGGCGGCCATATATGAGAGCCAAGCCCTCCAGTAGTGTATGCCTGAGAGTGTGTGCCTTACCTTGTATGAGCGCAGGCTTTTCATTGGGATCGTCGTACCTTCGTAGTTGTCGGGATATTCCTTGATGTTGCGCATGGTGCTCTCGACTTCTGAAACCCATTCATTCCATCTTTTTTCGGCCATATTCATCGCCGAAAAACATTGACCAACGTTATCTATGAATTGTACATTGCCCATATTCTTCCAGGTCTCGACGTTGTTGGAGAAGATGCTTTCAGCCGACTTGTCGTAGGTCAAAAACAGCAGGGATGTGGCTTGTGATAGCAGGTTGGCAAGCTCTTCTTCGGGCATCAGCTCTAGCTCTTCCAAGGGCTTGTTGAGCAGCCATGTAGAGATGCTGTCGGATGTGGCCATATAGCTGGAAATCTCTTCCATGTTGCGTGAAAACTTCTCTATATTGCTCATCACCATCATCGCCGAGAGGCGGCGGTCTTTTGACCGTTGGAGCCCTTCGGTGAGTTTTGCTGTGAAAATGGTTAGTATCAATGAGATGGTTGTACCGATGACTATCATTAATATCTGTTTCCAGAAACCGCCGATTTTGGGGTTGATGTTGACTCTGGGTGGTTTGATGGGTATTTTTGCCATATTCTATTGTGTGATTGTATTTTTATCAATGATGTGTCTTGTGTGGCTTATCGTGGGGTGACGTCCTTGACCAGTCGTACTGAGCGGCCATATCCGCGGTCTTTCTCGTAGGTGCATTCCGCGCTGGCGTTGATCAGGCCGTTGATGAACAGTAGTGCGTAGGCTTGGCGGTCGGTGTTGCATGTGGCTGCCCAGTAGCTGCCGCCGTCACCAATGGTGGAGAGCCATTTGCCTCCGCGAAAACCTGCCGCTGGCAAGAACACGGCTCCGGCATCTTCCATCAATGCCCACTGCTCGGCATCGTAGTTGTTGTCGTTAAAACTGATCTCGAAGTTGTTGCGATTGATGTTGACTATGGGGGCTATGGCGTTTGGTCGTTCAAATTGGTCGGGGAAGAGGATGAGTCCTTTGACGCTGCACACTGTTGCTTCGGCATAGCGGGCGCTGTCGGTGCCATCAACGGTGGAGCCTGCTCGCAGGTTGACCAAGTAATCCCACTCTTCTCGTGTCAGTGTGCGCCAAGTGCCAGGAGCGTCATTCCCGATAGCGTTGTATACTCCCCAGTCGGCATAGGCCTCGCTGCCACAGAGGCTCTCGATGTCGTAGTCGCCATCCTTTTCTGAGCTGGGTGCCACATGCCATCCGCTGCTGCCCCAGGTGAGGAGGTCGATCCATTCTGTGTTGGTGTCTGAAACCAACGCGTTGGCTTCTCCAAGGTATTCATATTGGTGTTCTGCGAAACGGAAGGTGCCGCTGGCTGTGCCTTCGACGGTGGTGTGGCTGCCAATGGTGCAGTACTGTAGGTTGCCCGGCGAAAACATCACCTTATGGCCTTGGCCTACGCTGAAGGAATGGGCCGGAGCTTCATCGGCTCCTTCGTGGTTGAATTGTTCTCGTTCGCATCCGGCAAAAAACAGGCTCACAAGTGCGGCGGTAAGCAATAACAAGTTATTTTTCATGTGTGTAGATTTTGATAGTTGGATTAGTATGTTTATAGGTTTGGGTTTTGTTGTGTGGCTTTGCTGGTATCTCTTTTTATATGGATTTGTGCAGCGTTAATGTGTTTTTCTTGCTTGTAGTCAGATGAATATATCAATTTTATTGCTCGTATGATTGCTAAACAACAATCAGGTCGGCTATGGTGCCTTTGGCTGCACTCACAAGGTCGGCAGGGGTGAGGTGGAACTGCAATCCTCGCTGCCCGGCGCTGCAATAGACGCTTTCGTGTTCCATAATGGATTTGTGAAACCAGGTGGGCAACGCTTTCTTCATGCCTATAGGGGAGCAACCTCCTCGTATGTAGCCAGTCAAGGGTAATAATTCTTTGACATGAATCATCTCTACTTTCTTGTTGCCTGTAACTTTGGCGGCTTTTTTGAGGTCGACTTCTTCGGCTCCCGGAATAACACATACGAAAAGCCCGGTTTTATCTCCTCTTAGCACCAATGTCTTGAACAACAGCTCGATGGGTTGTCCCAACTGCTGGGCGATATGTGTGGCTCCAAGGTCATTTTCGTCGACCTCGTATGGGATTATCTCATAGGGTATTTTTAACTGGTCTAGTATCCTAGCTGCGTTTGTCTTTTTTATCTTGTCTGCCATGTGTGTTATAACTCCATTATTGAATAATTATTGTTTTGGGGAATGGGTTGGCTCACAATTATAATACTCTATTTGTCTTTAGTTTTAATAAAATCGGTCGGAAAAGTACTAAAATCTATTTTTATTAGTTATTTTATTTATAGAATGTTTGTAAAACGATAATAATAATAAGTTTGAAATATAAAAAATTAGGTTTATGACAAGAAAAAACAAAACAATTATGATAGTGGCAATGACTATATTTGCCGCTGTCTCACTGAGTTGTGCCACTGATGATGGCGTAATGTCTAAGAAGAAGGGTGTCTACACTGTTAACACTACCTCTTTGTCGCAAGAGGTGAAAGGCTATAATGGTCCTACTCCTTTGGTTATCACAATAGAGAAGGATGTGGTGAAAAAGGTTGAGGCTCTGGAAAATAGCGAGACTCCTGGATTTTTCCGTCGTGTTGTTGATGGCGGCTTGTTGGACAAATGGAATGGCAAAAGTGTTGACGAGGCTTTGAACAGCAGCGTTGATGCCATTGCCGGAGCTACCTACTCATCGAATGCGGTTATTGAGAATGTACGTCTTGGATTGAACTACTACAAAGAGCATAAGAAATAGGGATGTGCGTTGTGGCACAGTGAAAAACAGAGGGTCTTTGATTGTTTTGTCAAAGGCCCTTTGTGCATTTGTGCATTCCTTCATTTGTCCATTTTGTGATTATAGCCCTCTCTTGGCTCGTGGTGCTGAGGAAATTACTGAGCTGCGCGAACGTACAGATGGACTTTTTGTCGTTGGCGTATGTGTGTTGGCTTTGGGGGTGGCGTTTGCTTGTTTGGTTGTGCGTTTTGCTGTTGGTTTGCTGCCTGTGGGCTTTGCTGCCGAAGGTGACGTTTTTGTCGTCACAGGTTCGTCAGTAGTGGGTTTGTCGTAGTTGGAGGGTGTGTAGTTGCCTCGTGACCGCTTGTAGTTGGTCATGGTGTTGACGCGACTGATGTGCGACGACAAGTTGTGGCCTCCTGTGGTCAAAAAATCGTTGAAAGTAACTATGAGGGAGGATGTCTTCATGTAGCGACCTGAGTTGCTGGAAAGGCTGGCGGCGTATTGGTTTTTCACATTGGCGAGATTTATTCCAAGGAGGTCTAGGTTGTTTTTGCCTATCTCGCGCATCAGTTGGTTGATACGCCGTGCCTGCATATATAGGGTGTAGCCATTCTTGCCGCTCAGCGACACTCCGCGAGGGTAGGAGAGGTAGCGTGCCAGCCGTTTATACTGCTCCTCTGAGAGGCTACTCAACAGGTTCCTCACCTCGTGGAAGCTGCGGCTGAGCCCTGCTTGGGTGTTGGTGTGCACATCGTGATAGATATGGTCGATATTCTCGTCGGTGTAAGTCATGTTGTGTTGCTGCTCGTTGTCGTGCAGCTGTTTGTCGACTCGCTCTTTCTGGTAGTCGCGGAAACATCGTTGGGCAAGGCTGTCGGTGAGCACCGTTATCTGTTCTTGGCTCAAATGTCTTATGGTGTCAAGAAATTCTATTGTTGGCTTGAGTAGTAGGAAGGGTTTGTTTTTGGGAAACGAGTTGTATGTGTTGCCCGAATACTTTATGTTGTTGTCGATAAAGAGTTGATAGAGTGCGGTGTATTGCACCACTCTGGCCAAGTCGGTATTGCCTAGGGTGGCAAAATAATGGTATGCCTGGCTTTCGTAGCGGTAACCTATCGACTGGCTTCGCTCTTGGGAGTTGAAGTAGCTGACGGGCAGTGATCCTGTGCGTCCTAGTGTGTATATGGTGTAACCTTCTCGGTCGATAGCGTACATTGCTCCTGCGGTGTTCCAGTTGTAGACGAGTTCGTTAAGCCCTAGTTTGCGGAATAGTGGGCGGTCGAAGGGGTAGTAGCCTGGCTTGGGATAGCGGTAGTGACTCTCTTGTATGGTGCCGTGCTCCGACCAGTCTTTAAGCAGTATGTCGGTGATGGTCATGAGGTCGCCGAATTCGGTGTTTTCTAGCTCGCGACTAAGGTAGGTGGGACACCAGTCGCGGCCGTTGACCATCTTGCCGGCCATTAGGTCGTTGACGTCTAGGCTTTGAGAGAGCTCTTTCTCGGTGGTGGCGGCCAGGAGGAGTATGGTCTCTACTTGTAGTGGTGGAAGCTCATTGAGGGAGGCTTGTCGCTCTCGACCTATGATTACCAATGTATTGCTGTCGGCTAAGGCTCCAAGAATTAGGTCGGCATCGAGTGCAAACTGTCGTATTTCGCTTATATGTGGTGCTATGTCGTTGTTTTTTGCCAATGACCAAGCTACAAAACCGGGCTGTTGACTGAAGTAGATGCCGTGTGTCTGCTTTGCGAAGATGTCGGTGATGGTGAGCACTGTGGCGGTATCGTCGAGATGTATGAAGCCTTCGCCATCTTCCATAAACCAGTTGTTGAACTCCTCGAGGGTGATCTGGTAGTCGATATTCTCGCTGGTGAAATATTGTCGTTTCTCGTTGGCTGGTAGCGTCATAACGGTGGGTTTGTAGTCGCTGAGGAACAACTCGCGGTTCACTCTTTGTATTAGCCGGTCGCAGTTGTCCTGTGTGGCGTTGCCAAGGAGGATGACCATATCGGTGGTAAAGCCATCATATCCGATGGGGTGTTTGCGAAGCTCTGTTTTATGGGTGTATTTGCTGAATATTGTAGCTATCGAGTCGCACTCAAAATGGGGTGGCAGGTCGCTGAGCAGTATCATGCGGCTGCTGTCGGCAAATGTGGCCAATCCTATGGTTTGGTAATGGAAACGATATTTTTTGCGGAAGTCTTTGTATATTGAATCTGCCGCCATAGATGCCTCTCGACTGTCGATGGTGACATTTTGGTTGGGTATATATTCATAATCAAACACCTTGGCGGTTGTACGCTTCACTCTTTCGCCCACCGTTGTTGGCATAAGAATCAGAAAAACCACTCCGACGATTGCGGCAATAACGAGGCTTGCGATAAGGATTTTATGTGTTTTTGTTGTCATCTATGACGGTTGTAATAAAAGGCTTTATCTGTTTTTGGCGTCTTTTCAAATCATTAGAAAAAGGATAATACACTTGGCCACCATTTGTATCGCTTTTCGGGAATGGCTATCCATTCTCCATCGGGCGACAGCTCATAGTATCCCTCCGACAGAATTGTTGTGGAAAACAGGACTTGCCTGTCGAGTTTCTCCTTGGGTATGAGCATTGTGACATCGCCGTCGATATCCATACGACAGCGCATGCCCGAGGTGTCGCTTAGAAATACCTTGATGCTCTTTTCGAATCCGTTCAGAAACAGCTCTCGCCGCCATACTGCCATTGTGTCGCCAAGTGGTCCTACATCGTAATGGAAATCCTTGAAGGATGCCATCGACTCAACTAACTGTTTCACTGTCAATCTACCATAGTTGCAACTTAGCTTTACAGAAAACACATTGGGCTCATCTCTAAATTTCCAGACTGTCGGATAAAAGTACGACAGCGGATATTGCAGACGGAATTCCCCTGTCAACTCTTTGCATACCTCCAACTGTTTGTTCAACAGTGATGTGTCGCCCGATGTAACGGCAAGACACACAGTATCCAGCATCTTGACGGTGCGATAGGGCAGAGAGCCCTCATTAGGGCACCATGAACTGACCAAACGTCCCCAAGAACCGAGGTAGTATATTACGCCATCAATGCCTATAGAATAGGAGTAGTAGTTGGCTGTAATTGTCGCAGCATCAAGCAAATCTTTCAATACTTTACTCTTGTTCCCGCTGATTGGCAGCACCCAACGGGCTGTCTTGTATTTGGGCAGATCCTTTTGCTCGCTCCATTGGGCATCGACAATCTTCTTACAAACCAGTTGTTCCCGTTCCACTGTCAATGCGTATGATGTGTCGAACGCTGGCGAACAGATGTAATAATCAGGCCATCCAAAATTCCCGTTATTCTCGACAAGGGCATAAAGAAATTCGACAAATGACTTTCTAGGGTTGTTTGCTGGCGTAAAGCACTTCTGGGCTGATAGGTCAGTTGCAAGAATCAGCAACACGCATAGTGCAAAATTTCTCGCTTTCATATTATTCCTGTTTTTTTTAACACTTCGTTGTAATAAGCAATGCGATATAGGAGTGTTTTATGGGATTTCTTTCTCATTATTAGTTTGCAAAAGTACGTTTTTTTTCTGAGACATCGTACCTCGGAGAAAATAATTTTGACCAAGTCAAAATAAGTGTGTATCTTTGCAAATTGTAACATAGAGCAAAAACGTCTATGAGCAAGTATGAGATACCTTTTCTGACGGTTGCGGTGCAGGCTTTTGGACAGCGTTTCGCAATGACGCGACAGGCGGCGTTCAACTATTTGCACAAGTATCAAGGATTGGCGTTCCTGATTGAGTTCTACGATGTCGAACACTTGCAGTCTATGGATAGATGACAAGTAGTGATTGTCAAGCTTCAAAAATCTCGTACGAGCACCGATATGGCTAGTTACTAGATGGATTGCTTGCTGATACTTAGTGTGTTGTTGGTTACTTTGGTAAATTTCGACTTGCGAAAAAAGTTTTGGCAGAAATAAAAAGCACTGAGATTGTATGCCGAATCGTTTTTTTTTAATATCTTTGTACCTATAAATATCGGTTTTATATTGCAATGCAAATATGCTCTAAATTATGTAGTTAGGTGATATGTTGCCTGAAAACTATTCAGCAAACAGTCTCTTATTTTAGTTTCACCGCACTTTAGGAGAGTAAATGTTATATTGAGTTGTGATAAAAAAAGCCTTATTTGGACATGACAATCTCAAGAAAAAATATCATCTTCCTTTTCTGTCTGTTTATCTGCAAGTTTTCCCTGTCGCAGAACATGACGACTATGGGGACTGATTTTTGGTTTACCAGCACAATACGTACGGACGATACATGGGCTGTAGATTATAACCACACCTTTAACAGAATTTTGTTGATTGGACCTCGTGATTGTACTGTCACTGTGACATGTACGGGAACGGGATGGGATTCCGTATTCCTGATGCCATCCAATACCCCTGTCGATTTGTTCAGCAAAGAGTTTTTTCAACGAACAATACAAACTAATCTACATTATAGCAGTGCGGTACACATCACCTCGACAGATAGTATATCAGTCTATCTGGATTTAGAGGGTAGCGATCGTGAAATAGCAAACATTCTTCCCACACCAAGGCTTAGGAGTGACTATATTATACAGACATATCAGTCTGTACAGGGTTATTTTTTTAGACCTAGTAGTAATTTCTCAGTACTTGCGGTTGAGGACAGCACTGAGGTTGCGTTGGATATCATAGACATATCTCTTAATGGTGACACTCTTGAGGAACAGAATGTTATACTGCTTCAAAACGCCGGCGATTGCTACCAAGTTCTCTCTTCCGCAACTGGCAATCTGAGTGGTTCGCGTATCATGGCTTTGAATGGAAAAAAGATTGCCGTCTTTCATGGAAATAACAATGCATCTATACCATTCACGGAAAGGTTGTCAGGAGGCTTGTTTGAACAGGCTTTGCCAACCAATTATTGGGGCAGGCATTTCTTTGTGCCAAACACCAAAACTGGAGATGGTGACAGGGTGCGAATCACGGCCCTTCATGACGATTGTGCGATCAGCATCAATAATCAACTGGTTACTACTATTGCGTCAAGGCAGACTTATGAGTATGTGATGGACACTTCGTCTTTGGTTGACTATATCGAAACTTCAAAGAAGGCCCAGGTTTGTCGTTACTCAGTGATAGAAGCTCCCGTTTTTTATGAAAGTGCAGATAATCCGACGATGCTGACTGTAATGCCTTGGGAACTCTCGTCTGAGGCAATCACAACGCTTATACCGCGTTACTGGTTATATCCAGGATGGCCAGATTATCAGTCCCTGGATTCGGCGTATATAGACATAATAGCAAAAACCGCAGAAATAAACATGATCAGAGTCGACGGCGCGGATATTTCAGGGCTATTCACGCCGGTGGCACATAATCATTTATTTAGTCATGCCAGGATTAAAATGCCCTATGGACCTCATTCCATTGTCTCTACCGATGGCGATGGATTCATCGCCAGTCAGTATTACATTTTCCGTTGGAAATGCTATGCATTCCCTGTAGGGTCTGCTCTGAGGGAAATGCAGAACAGCCTTGCCATCAATGAAACGGATATGGTCTCCTGGCTTGACACTGTTCTGGTATGTAATGGTTCCGAGGTGACCATGAGTGTTGAGTCATTGTACGAACCAGATAGCGTTGTTTGGTATCTTGGCGACGGTACACACGCCACAGGACAACAGCTGAGTCATGTTTTCCCCCTTTCTGCCGAAACATACCAGGTAATGGCAATAGTATACGCGTCATGCACAGGATGCTACAGGCAGATAGACACCCTCCGCGGAAGCGTGAAAATACTTGAGAAACCGATCCAATACATCGACACAATCTGTTGCGGAGAGAGCTATGTCTGGCAGGACTCGACATACACGGAAGGCCAGCAAATCACCCGGCATTACACCGACCGCTATGGATGCGACAGCATTAATATCATGACTCTCCACATGA
Organism: uncultured Bacteroidales bacterium; assembly: GCA_900316965.1. GTDB lineage: Bacteria > Bacteroidota > Bacteroidia > Bacteroidales > P3 > Colimorpha. Next base: position 21,909 of record ONEY01000022.1, on the reverse strand, counting down.
TACCACCTGTCACAACACTTGTCGACACCATCTCCTCATGCGACAGTATCTTCTATCTAGGTCATACGTATTCGCATGATACTATCATAGTTTATGACACAGTTGCTTCCTCTTTGGGATGCGATAGTATATTGTTGCGCGCCATCGATATTCTTCCCTCATATCTTACAACCCAGGATATTATTATCCGAGACACAACAACGTTGACTTGGATCGATGGTAACACGTATTCCGAGTCGACAGACAGCCCTTATGTCGTCCTTAATGCTCACAATGGCTGTGATAGCGTTGTCCGTCTCAATCTCAATGTTCTTCCACTACCGCCTAGGGCTCGCATCGACAGCTCGTCTGTTTGGGTCCCCAACGCCTTCACTCCCGATGAGGAGACCAACAACCACTTCATCCTAAAGTGCAACGATGTCACCAGTGCCCAGGTCAGCATTTATAGCCGCCAAGGCATCCACATATATAGCTTCAATGGTATGACAGAGAGTTGGGACGGTACCATCGGCGGCAAACCTTGCCCTCAAGGCACATATGTTTACATAATAACATATGTCACTGTGTCTATGCCGCAATACAAGCAACAGAAAATAGGCACAGTTTCAATTATCAGATAGCAAAACCGATTTACCCGACATATCTGTATTGTGCCGCATTTCATGACGGTCATTATATAACTCCTATGGTCTTCATCATTTTGCGGTAATAGGTAGTTTTCTCCTCTAGCTTCATGGGGTATGCTCTTGATGATGAGGGCATGCGCCACAGCCGCATTTGTCGGTCGGCAAGCATGAATTCGTTGTGGGTTCCCATTGCGGGTATGGGTACGCCGTACTCTTCGGTCAAAACTGAGAAACTTTTTTGGCCCGTGCAGACAATATCGTGGCAGCGTGGGATTTGTGCCAGGAGGGCGGCTATGTCGGTTTTGTCGACTATTTGCAGATCTTTGTCCGAGGCGTTGCCGCTTAGGCGGCGTACGGAAGAGGCTGTGTCATATATAGCGATGCCGTGTTCCTCGAGCAACGCTTTGATCTCCTCTAGCCGGAATGTCTTGTTTGGAGCATCTACCAGTCGCTGTGAGTCGCCTAAAAACACTAATCCGAATATTTCCCACATTTGGTTAGTGCGGTTGGGATAGAAGAAATCCATGCACCAGCGTTTCCGCGGGGGCGGGAAACTGCCCAGCATCAGCAGACGTGCATTAGGCGACAAGAACGGCTGTAGCGGATGGCGTTCGACGGGAATGGTATTCATATCTGACATATAATGTTTAACGGATTGACACCCGTTTTATTGCCCTTTCTATAGTCTTCGGTGTTTTTGTAGACTCATCTATCTTTGCACTACAGTATTGCACTTGGTAGTTGTGCATCCGTACAATAAAAATTGTTACGCGCAATAATTCCAGAGTTTATGCGTTATTCAAATAAAAAAAGTATGTGTAAAATCAATATAATACTATTCGCAGTTTGGGCAATCGCGGTGATATTCCCTTCAAATTGCTTTGCACAAGAAAGTCAGGGTGGAATTCCACGGAGTCTATCAAGAGAATCTGGCTTAAATGTTATTTTTCCAACGTTATATTTTGCTCCTCCAAGTGCAAACATAATAAGAGAGGTTATTGATTACAATAATAATTCCTCAGAATGTCAACAATTCGCAATCGGTTCAGACTCGCATATAGACGTACGGGAATCGGCTCACAGCGACTCTTTGGAAGATGGTATCCTTTATAGAGTTGCTATTGTTTCCCAAGGAGCAACATCGATTAGTATTCTTTTTTCGACCTATAATGTTCCTCATGGGGCAACGGTGTTTGTTTATAACGAATTTGGAATATTCGGGGCTTTTACAAGCTATAACAATTCAAGGAGCAACAAACTTCCAGTTATGCCGCTAAAGGGAGACAGTCTTGTAATAGAATATTTTGAACCCTACTTTGGAACAACTAACGAGAACAACTTAGTTGTAGGAAAAGTTTATCATGGAATTCTTGACGAAGAAATGCAAAATCGATACACGGATTGTCAAATAAATATCAATTGTCCCGATGGAGACGATTGGCAGAAGGAAAAGCGTGCCGTGTGTAAACTTATTTTTAATGGAAATTTATGTTCAGGAACTCTACTAAACAATACAAATTATGATGGTGTACCATATGTTTTGACTGCAAACCATTGCATTAGTACCCAGGATATTGCTGACGAATGCTTATTTGTATTTAATTATGAAAGCCCGACGTGTTCAACTTCGAGTACTGTCCTCAACCAAAGTATAGCTGGAGGACGCCTCCGCGCCACTAATCATAATTCTGATTTTACATTGATTGAACTAAACCGTAGAATTCCATCGCGATACCATCCGTATTTTGCTGGCTGGTCACGGCTGATCCAACATCCAGAATCCGGAGTATGCATTCATCATCCTAATGGAAAAGTAAAGAAAATTTCCACATATAATCTTAATCCAGTAACGTCGGACTGTATGGATTATGGTTATAATCCAACTAATTTTTGGATAATAAAGAGGTGGTACCATGGTGTTACAGAAGGAGGGAGTTCTGGTTCTGCTCTTTTTAATGCCAAACATAAAGTCATAGGACAATTATACGGAGGTTGTCCGGGATATTCTTATAACTGTGCCGATATTGAGCGAGAGTATTCTAATTATGGCAAATTTGATGTTTCATGGAACTATGGCAATACATCTGGAAAACGATTAAAAGACTGGCTTGACCCAACAAATACAGATGTTGTTGAATTGGAACCGTTAGAAAGTTGTGACACTATGGTTTCCGTCAGCCTAACACTGTTTGACGGAATTGCTGGAATAGAAGATTATGTAGCAAAAGAAGACATTCAAACTTATCAGACTATTGCCGCTGGCCAAACGATAAACTATACAGCAGAAAGAGAAATAGTGTTTAGGGACGGATTTGTTGCGGAATATGGCAGTGAAGTAAACGCACAAATAACCCCTTTCGATTGTGTGGTATCGTGCCCCGGAATTAACGTTGAACAATGGATAAACCATGGCCATATTGGTGGTACTATAACATATCATGTTCTCAATGCGAATTATTACGAATACACAATATACTCACAAATAGGTCAACTTGTATATCATTCTGAAGGTGCAATAACATCAGATATTGTAGATGTTTGGAGCAATATTAATTATACTGGGACTTTTTTCCACACCATAGTTTTTATATCAAATTGTGGCGATACTGTGTCAAAAACGGGCATACTCAGTCTTACGTCATCCAAAGGCCCCTTAACGAATACTAATGAATCGAATATAGTACAAGAAATTAATGCCTCCGACGACATATTGAAGATATATCCAAATCCGGCAACCAATAACATTAATATTCTGGTTAATTCTCCTTTGCCATATTCTATAAAAATGTATGATACTAAAGGTAATGTTGTTCTGCAATGGGATTATTTAACAGTAGAGAAACTTGTTGTCAACACAAACATCCTTAATTCGGGAGTATACTATTTGGGTGTACAATCGGGTGCGAAATTTGTCACAAAAAAAATTGTAATACAATGAGAAATGTTGTTTATATCACACTTGCCATTGTCGCTACGCTATTTTTTCATGGGTGCACAAAAGATAATAGTGACATTGATGAACATGTTTGGAAACTCACAAAAATTGAAACTGCGAACGGTTTTTCTTCGAAAATGCCGAACATAGAGCGGCCAGAAAGAGATGACCGATACATACTTAGGTTTAATAAAGACCTTGCTATAGCCCAAATGTTTCTGATTGTAAATCGTTGGTCCGCACACTATCAAATAGTCCAAAACGGGTCAATAACTTTATCAGGGAACACCACAACAGAAGTTGGGTATAACGGAAACGAAATATGGGTTGAAGATACGATTAATGCTTATGGTTCAGACACCTTTGATTACGCTGTAGACGGGAAAAAACTTACAATTCAATCCCCAAATATAACCATGACCTTTCTATGCATTGAATAGTTTTTTTTATTCTACTTCTGTTTTCTTTACGGAAATCTTTAAAATGCAATCTCAATTACATTAGAGTAAAACACATCTTGGTGCGGTTGGGATAGAAGAACTCCATGCTCCACCGCTTCTTTGGAGGCGGAAAGCTGCCGAGCATAAGCGGTCGTGCGTCGGGAGGCAAAAAGGGTTGCAACGGGTGGTGTTCAATAGGAATCATATCTCAGCACTATTGTGCGACGGGGTAATGGGTGGTTGAATGTCGCACGTTGTTTTTTGGCGGCTCTTTATAAATAAAGGCTGGCAATAGAAATGTCAGCCTTTGGTTGTCGCTGTGGTCGATAGCTTATCGTTTCATGAATTTCATCGTGTTGCCTTGGGCTCTTACAATGTAAACTCCAACGCTAAGTGGGGTTATGTCTATTGATGTCGAGCCATTGGAGGTGAATGTCATTACTCGCTGTCCCATAACATCATATATTTCAACCAAACCATTTATGCCGTCAATATGAATCATGCTGTTGGCTGGGTTGGGGTAGATGCTGTAATTCATATTGTTGTCAACAACATCTATGCTTACATTAGGATCTTGCTCGTAGCATCCAATGTCCACACGTCCGGCGCGGAAACGGCTGTTGTTGTCAAGGTCCATAGCGTACGAGCCTTTGCGTAGTGTGTCGCCTGCGTTTGTCATCGGTGACAGATTGCTGATGTGCCAATCGCCAAGTTCGCTGGCGGGACCTACGGTGAGGTTGGGGTTCATAAACATCGGACCTGAGTTGTCATCAGGCCTGTTGTCGTGGTTAAGGCCAAAGTTGCTGTTGCTGTCTTTCTCTCCCAAACCTTCTATGGCGGAGAAGAAAATGTTGCTTATGTCGTTGAGGTAGAGTGAACTGTCATTGCGCCAGATGACGCAGTTGCGTACCTTTTCGGCGTTGATGTTTTTCAATCCAACTCCGGCGTTGCACACCATATCGCATCCATCAACTGTGCCGCGGTCAACGCGAAGGCCATAGCCGCTGTTGTGTGCTATCAAACTATTCTTGATATGTCCGTCCTCGACGGATACTCCGCCTCCGTTGTTGTTGTGTATTATGCAGTTGTACAATGTGTTGTCGCTAACATATAATGCGGCGCTTTCTTCGTTGGTGGTGGTGCAGTTCTCTATGGTGCAGCGTTCCATTCGCACACCACTTCCTATGCTTGTCGCCGAGTTTGTGGGTGCATATCCATTGGCAAGTGTTATGTCGTAAATGTTTGAGCTTGAAACATTATATGTCTCTGCTAGGACTCGCCTTTGTCCATCGCCGCTCAGTATGGTTTTGTTGTGTTCCAAATCGCGTTGGTTAAGGCTGCTCTCGGTGCCGGCAAAACCACCGTAAAGTGTTATTCTGCTTTGAAGTTTGAATGAGGCGTCGCTGTTGCTTTCTCCGTGATAGGTGCCTGCTTTTGCCCATATGGTGCCACCCATGCATAGATTCATCAAATTCATGGCTTTGTTGAGGTCGCCATAAGCGTCATCCCACGACGAGCCGCTACCTGTGCCGTCGGGAGCCACATACAAGGTGTCTCTCATGGGTCCTAAGTGGCTGGGTATGATGTTGAATACTGCGGCTTGGTCGGAGGAATAACCATTGACCGATGTCAATGTGTAGAATCCGTCGCCATAACCACTCCATCCAAAATTGAAGTGGTATCGGCCGTTGTTTCGGTAACCGTCACACACAAAAGCGTGACCGCCACTAGTGCTCGAACCGCTATAATATACTGGCCTGCCTTCGTCAAGGTCGTGGCGAAGCAACGAATCCCATACTGAGTTGTAGGCCGATTTCATCATATATACTGCGTCGCAATAGCCGAAATAGCGAAGTCCGGCGGGTACATCTTTGCTGAACGCGCCACTGCCGCTGGTGTGGTTGGGATTTTCGTAGTTCATCTTCACCGAAATGCCGCAATGGTAGCATAGCAACGATACGGCATGCTGCTGTGCCGTTGATGAATAGGCACTTACACTTATTGGCATATAGTCGAAATTGTAATAGGCCGAGTCGAAATCGGCATAGAGGTAGCCGTATGCTGAGTGGGTGTAGCCTTTGTGATGAAATCCTGTGTTGGGATAACGGTGGTAGCGGATTATCTGTGCCATTGCGGTGGCCACACATCCTGTTACGCTACGTCCGTTGTTGCCCTCGGCATATAAGGGGCAGTAGTTGTTGTATCCTGCTCCTTGATCCCATTTCGTCTCTACCAGTGCCTCAACGCTTTTGGTCGTACCTGCCATATCGATGGTTTTGCCCGAGTTCAATTGTTCCCACTCTTGGCGCCAACGGTTTTGTTGGGCTTTGATTTCTGCGTCTGCGGCTGTCTTGGCGTCTGATGTGCTCTTTTTGGCCGCCCACATGTCGGTGGAGCTGTTCTCAAGCCACCACTTCAGGTTTGATGGCACTCTGCTGCTGTCGTAACAACCGTTGAATGAGTATCCCACAACAGGTGAGTACATCATGTCGGCGCTGGCGACAACAAAGCCTTCGTCTCCTATGTTGAAGACGTATAGGGCTGCATTGCCGTCAGGGTCATTCAAAGTGGTGTAATGGCTAAGCTGCTGATTGCTGTAGCTTGGCTCGTAGGCCGTAAGATAGTTCTGCGCTGCCTTTTTAGCGACTTGAACACTCACTTGCTGCGCTGTGGCGTTCATGGCTAAAGCAATGACTACTAACGGTAAAATGATTTTTTTCATATATTTATTATAACAGATTATTTTTGGATGAGTGGGATTTGTAAAATTCTGTGCTTAATAATGTGATTAGTATTTGTTTTGCTTGTTTTATTACTTAGATAGGCATTATTTTTATGCTTTGGCGAGAAAATCGCGCACATTGTCGAAAACGATGTCGGCTCTGATGTCGAAGGCTTCGCGTGTGGCATAGGCTATATGAGGCACAGCCACGCAGTTGGGGGCTTCAATGAGAGGATGGTTGCAGGGAAGGGGAGGCTCTTTCTCATAAACATCAACTCCAGCGCCGGCTATTTTGCCTGTTTTGAGAGCGGCGGCTAATGCGTCGATGTCAACAACATTGCCTCTGGCTGTATTGATAAGTATTGCCGTTGGTTTCATCAATGCTATCATCTCTGCGCTTACAAGGTGGTGTGTCTCGTTGTTCATGGGAACGTGAAGCGTCACAATGTCGCTGCGTCTCATCAGTTCATCGAGTGCACAATATTCTACGCCGAGAGCCGCAACGTTGTCACGTTTGGTTCTGCTGTATGCTATCACTTTGCATCCAAAGGCGAGGAGTAGTTTTATGGTCGCTGTTCCTATGGCTCCTGTGCCAACAACGCCGACGGTCTTGCCTTTGAGCTCACGACCCAGAAATGTGCCACGTGCTCCGCCCTTGCGTATGGTTCCGTCCATTTCTGTGATTTTTCTCATCACGTCAATCATCAGTCCTATAGCCAATTCGCTGACTCCGGTGGTGGAATATCCTGCCGCGTTGCGAACCTCTATGTTGTGGCTCTTGCAATAATCAAGGTCTATGTGGTCCAATCCGGTGAAGGCAACCGATAGCATTTTCAATCTTTCGCACTGACGCATGACATTGGCACTCAAACGAATATTTGATATTATTACTATATCGCTGTCTTTCATGCGTTTCGCAAGCTCTTCCTCATTTTCGTTGCGATCCATATAATAGGTGAAACTATGTCCAGCGGATTTGAATTCGGATTGTAGTTTTTTGAATGTTTCTTCGCTGATACCCAGCGGCTCTATACAGGTTATATTCATGATAATTGATGAATTGTGATGGGTTAATCGTATTTATATGAAAAGAAAAACGGCAAAATATGAAAAATATTTTACCGTTTCTTTTTTACCGAAAAACCAAAGCCTCCTATTTTTTCTCCAAGGCTATAGTATTTGCCATGCGAGAAGGCTATGGGTTGAGCGTGGTTGAGCTGAAAAGCGCCGGTGGTGTTGTCTATGAGTTTGGGGTCGGCGTCGACGGCCACCACTTCGGCCAAAAACATATCGTGGCTTCCCAACTCTTTAATGTCTGTTACACGGCATTCTATGTTCAATGGTGATTCGGCAATCAGGGGCGCTTTGACTATCTGTCCGCGTTCGGGAGTGAGACCCAGCGCTTTGAACTTGTTGATGTCGCGTCCGCTTTTCACGCCACACCAGTCGGTGGCCTTGCTCAGGGCTTGTGTTGTGATGTTGATGACAAATTCTCTGCTTTGAACTATCAAGTCGTGCGAAAAACGCTCCTTGCGCACTGAGATGTAACACATGGGAGGGTCGCTGCAAACTGTTCCTGTCCATGCTATGGTTATGATGTTGCTTACGTCGTCTATGTCGCCGCAAGTCACCATCACCGCAGGCAGCGGATATATCATGTTGCCCGGTTTAAAGGCCACCTTGCTCATTGTGTGATTGTTTAGCCCTTTATCTTTTTCTCTAGTTCGTCAACCCAAAAGTGGAACTGTTTGTCGGTTTCGTTCAGGTTGGCGACGGTTTTGCATGCGTGAAGCACGGTGGCGTGGTCTTTGTTGCCACATTGCATTCCTATTATTGCCAACGACGACTTGGTCATCTTCTTGGCAAAATACATTGTCAGCTGTCGTGCCTGGACAATTTCGCGTTTGCGGGTTGGCGACTGTATGCTGTCGACAGGCAACTTGAAGTAGTCACATACAACCTTTTGGATGTAGTCGATGGTGATTTCGCGTGTGGTGCTTTTCACAAACTTGTCAATCATCTGCTTGGCAAGATCTATCGTGATTTTCTTGTGGTTGAGTGACGACTGGGCAATGAGCGAAATCAACGCGCCTTCAAGTTCGCGGACGTTAGTGTTGATGTTGTAGGCAATGTATTCTATCACATCCTCGGGCATTTCTATGCCGTCATTCGACAACTTTTGTTTGAGGATGGCCTTGCGGGTTTCAACATCGGGCACTCCCAGGTCGGCCGAGAGGCCCCATTTCAAACGCGACAGCAGACGGGGTTCTAGCGAGCCAAGCTCCGAGGGCGCCTTGTCGCTGGTGATGATGATTTGTTTGTTCTGCTGGTGCAGATAGTTGAAAATGTGGAAGAAAGTCTCTTGTGTGTGAGGTCCTTTCGAAGCCCAGAATTGGATATCATCGAGAATCAATATGTCTATAAGCTCGTAGAAGTGCACAAAATCGTTTGTGTTTTTGTTGCGTACGGCGTTGACATATTGTTGCAGGAATTGCTCGCTAGTAACATAAAGTACTATTGATTCGGGATGCAGCTCTTTTGTTTTTATGCCAATGGCGTGGGCAAGGTGGGTTTTGCCAAGTCCTACACCTCCATGAAGCAGGAGAGGGTTGAAAGCGGTGCGACCAGGGTTTTCGGCCACAGCGTAACCTGCCGAGCGGGCCAGTTGATTGCAGCTGCCTTCAACAAAGTTCTCCAATGTGTAGTTCCCGTTCAGTTGCGAATTGATTTTCAGCTTCTGCAAACCGGGTATAACGAATGGGTTGGCGATGGTGTGGTCGTCGCCGTTAAGCACCATGGGCACATCCTTGGGCCTGTTGTAGGTGGCCTGTTTGCCCGACGATGGCAAACTGGTGGTTATAGGTGTCTCGTCAATGCTGGTGTCCATCAGTATGCTATATTTCAACATACCATTGGGTCCCAATTGCAGACGAATGGTCTTTTTCAACAAATCCAGGAAATGCTCTTCGAGCCACTCATAGAAAAATTGACTTGGAACCCTGATGGTGAGCACGTTGTCCTCCAATTGAATGGGAACTATTGGCTCAAACCATGTCTTGTACACTTGCTCGTTGTCGGGTCCGAGGTTCTCTTTGATAATTCTAAGGCAGTTGGCCCAAATAATTTTGTAGTCTTGCATCATCAAAAATGTGTTTTGCTATGATTATCACGTCATACATACGACGTGTGTCATTCTTGTTGTTGATGCAAAAGTCTTCTTTTTTTTTTAATCCAATTTTTTTAAAAAAATTTGCATCTTTCAATTTTTTTTATTAAACCAAATTTCATTCATTTCACCTTTTTTACGTAACGTTTCCAAAAATCTTTATTTCACAATGTCTTATTATTTCATAACATTTTTTCGAGCCCCTTAATATACAATTTTATTTTTTCTCACAAATATTTTTCTTCAAAAAAATGCCCTTTTTTTTCACTTTTTTTGTTGAAAAAATAATTCGCTGTTATATAACTCAATGCTAAATTCGGTGTGTTCAAGTTGTTGATAAATAGTTTATTTACGTATTTGTCTGATTCTTAAACGACATCATTTTTGTCAATCTGTTTATTTCTCAGATTATCATTTTTTTTCTCTTTTTGTTGAGAGGAATTGAACATCGAGATGTGAAAAAAAATTTTTTTTCTTTTTCTTTTTTTTGATTTTTTTTTCGCCCTTCTCCCTCGGCGCCCCCACATTGTTTATAAAAAATGAAAATATATTTATTAAATCTTATTAATATAAATAAAAAACTTGTAACTTTGTAATCCCTTTCAAAGGTATTCTTTTAGTGTAATAAATTATAATTAAATCCTTTAAATAAAAAATCAAAAATGAAAACAGCTTATAATTTCAACGCAGGTCCCTGTGTCCTGCCCAAAGAGGCCATTGAATCCACTATCAATGCCATCCGCGATTTTGACAACACCGGTATCGGTCTGCTCGAAATCTCTCACCGTACCCCCGGTTGGGAACGCACCATGGAAGAAACTCGTCAGCTCTGGCGCGACCTTCTGAATATCCCCGCTGAATACGAAATTCTTTTCCTCGGTGGTGGTGCCAGCACGGGTTTCATGGATGTCCCCGCCAACCTCCTCAACAAGAAAGCTGCTTATCTCCAAACTGGTGTTTGGGCTAAGAAAGCCGCCAAAGAGGCCAAAAACTTCGGCGAGACCGTTATCGTTGCCTCCAGCGAGGACAAGACCTACAGCTACATTCCTAAGGGATGGACAGTTCCTGCCGACGCTGACTATTTCCACATCACTACCAACAATACCATCTACGGTACCGAGATCCGCAAGGACTTCGCAGCCAACGAGATCAACAATGTTATGCTCGTTGCCGATATGAGCTCTGACATCATGAGCCGTCCCGTCGACATCAAGAAGTATGGCCTTATTTACGGTGGTGCCCAGAAGAACGTTGGCCCTGCTGGCGTTACCTTCTACATCGTTCGCAAAGACATTCTCGGCAAGATTACCGACCGTCAGTATATGAATCCTCTGCCCACTATGGTTGACTTCCGCACCCACGCTGCTGAAGAGGCTAAGAACATCTCTATGTTCAACACTCCTCCTGTAAGCGCTATCTTCGTTATGCACGAGACCTTGAAGTGGGTTAAGAACACCATTGGCGGCGTCGCTGAGATGGAGAAAATCAACCTCAAGAAGAGCGCTATGCTCTATGAGGAAATCGACCGCAACAGCCTCTTCCGCGGCACTGCCGAGAAGGAAGACCGTTCCATCATGAACCACTGCTGGGTTATGGCCGAGGGTCGTGAGAACCTCCAGGATGCTTTCATGGCTTTCGCCAAGGAGCGCGGCATGGTTGGTATCAAGGGTCACCGCAGCGTAGGCGGTTTCCGCGCCAGCCTCTACAACGCTTGCCCCATCGAGGCCGTCGAGGCTCTCGTCCAGTGCATGCAGGACTTCGAGAAAGCTAACAAGTAAAATCCACAATTCATCAATAAAAAATGAAAGTTTTAGTAGCTACTGAAAAACCCTTCGCAAAAGTTGCCGTTGACGGCATCCGCGAAGTTGTCGAGAAGAACGGCCACACCCTGGCTCTCCTCGAGAAATATACCGACGTGAACGACTTCTATGCTGCCGTTGCCGATGCCGACGCTCTCATCGTCCGCTCCGACAAGGTCACCAAAGAGGTTATCGACCACGCCAAAAACTTGAAGATCGTTGTCCGCGCTGGCGCCGGTTACGACAACCTCGACCTCGAGGCTTGCACTGCCCGCGGCATCATCGCCATGAACACCCCTGGCCAGAACAGCAACGCTGTCGCTGAGCTCGTTATGGGTCTGCTCGTTTTCTGCGTCCGCAATTTCTACAACGGCAAGAGCGGCTCGGAACTCATGGGCAAAAAACTTGGTATCCTCGCTTTTGGTAATGTGGGACGCAATGTGGCTCGCATCGCCAAGGGCTTCGGTATGGATGTCTACGCTTACGACGCTTTCCTCACCGCCGACCAGATCAACCAGAGCGGTATGGCCAAGGCCGTCGCTAGCCAGGAAGCATTGTTTGAGACCTGCGATGTAGTGTCCCTCCACATCCCCGCTACCGCTGAGACCAAGCAGAGCATCAACTACGCCCTCGTCAACAAGATGCACAAGGGTGGTATCCTCGTCAACAGCGCCCGCAAGGAAGTCATCAACGAGCCCGAACTGCTCAAACTCATGGCCGAGCGCACCGACATCAAGTACATCACCGACATCATGCCCGACGCTGACGCCGAATTCAAGGCTTTCGAAGGCCGCTACTTCGCTACACCCAAAAAGATGGGTGCCCAGACAGAAGAGGCTAACATCAACGCCGGCATCGCTGCTGCCAACCAGATCAGCGAGTATTTCAAGAGTGGTTGCACCAAATTCCAGGTCAACAAATAATTATTGAAATACATTATTAATAAAGGGGAAAGTCATCGCGTCTTTCCCCTTTTCTTTGCCATGAGCCTTCTCTATATCTTCAACCCCGAGCATGACCTTTGCCTGGCTAACGGCGACCGCAACTTTGTGCCGCCGGCATCTGCCTTGCATTTCGCTCAATCAGGCACAAATGTTATGCGTGTCCTCTATGGCGACAATGCCCCTGTCATCGCCGCCGACAACTACGCTCTCTGGCAAAAAAAGAACCCTGACACTTCTGTTCAAAAAATCATCCCTTGGGGATGGGATCTGCGACTCAAGCAGACGCTCCTCAAACAAGGCGCCGACACGACTCTGCTTCCCGACGACAGCCGCCTCGCCGACCTTAAGGCATTGCAGCATCGCAGCACGGCGTTGCCTTTGCAACCTCATGCCTCTCGGGCCTCTTCGGTTGATATGGTGCGCCAATTTTTATTAACTCATACCCGCATCGTCGCCAAAGCACCATGGTCGGGAGCGGGTAGGGGAGTGCGTTGGATCGATGGCGCTTTGTCGGCTCACGACGAACAATGGCTGGCGCGTATCATCAACACTCAGGGCTGCGTTATGGTCGAAAAACGTCTGGATGTCGTCTACGATTTTGCCATTGAGTTTAAGGTAGAGAACGGCAATCTTTCACGCTTGGGATATTCTCTTTTCAAAACACAGAGCGGCGTCTACCGCTACAATGTTCTGCTTTTCGATGACGAGATAAAACAAACGGTTCAAATGTCTGATGAGTCGGAACAGAACATCACACAATGGCTCGCCACAAACATAGCTCCATTCTACGACGGCGTTTTCGGTGTCGATATGCTCCATTGCTCTGATGGCACTAATTGTGTCTCCGAAATCAACCTCCGTCACACTATGGGTCTTGTCGCCCATGAGTACTTGCGCCGCTACCCTCACCATCATGGCCTTCATTTTTCCCCCGACTCTCTTTGCTGCTGACCATCTCTCTTTGCAACTAACAATTCTTTTGGTGTTGTTTGTCTACAATCTGACCTCATATATATAATGTAGGATATAAAAAATAAATGTTATCGGTAAACAATATAGACAATTGTAATACGTTATATTTTTTTATTTGTATGTAGTTCTTGAGCTTTCCTCCTGCTTTTGATGGCATAATAGTAACGTCTTTATCGTCCGATTGTTAATGTAAATATAATATAACTCATTCGAAACCATTTTATTCGTCTTCAGAAATGTTCATCACAACAATATTGTTATTGGCTTTGGCTTTGTGTGTCGACTCTTTTGTTGTATCAACAACGAGTGCATTCAAGACCAAAATGACCTACCGCCGCGGCATGCTTATGGCTTTGGTTTTTGCTTTTTTCCAAGGCTCATTTCCTCTTCTTGGCGCACTCCTCGGCTCGGCCTTCCGAGCTTGGATGGAATCCATTGACCATTGGGTGGCTTTCGCGCTCCTGGTGCTTGTGGGCGGCAAAATGATGCTCGACGCCATACGCCCTCCTCGCGACGGCGGCTCCCTTGATCTTGACAAGTTCTCGGTTTTCTGCATCTTAGGCGTCGCAACATCAATCGATGCATTCGTCGTGGGCATCAGCATGGGCCTCGACTATACTATGTCGCAGGTCTATCTCATCGTTTGCGTTATTGCCGCTATGACCTTTGTTGTCTCTATGGCGGGTGTATTTCTGGGCAAACGCAATGTCCCTGTCCCTGAGCGTTTGGCGTCTGTTTTCGCCGGCTTGGTGCTCATTGGCTTGGGCGTATATACCCTTATCGAGCATCATGCTTTTGCATGATGTCATTTTTTAATGTATTTTTGCATTTTGTTTTCGATAAAACGGATTGATAATAAATTAATATAATACAATATTTTAGCTTGATAATGAAAGATATTGTTTCACGTCGTAATGTGCTCGATAAGCTTATCGTTATTGGTGACAGGGTGCTCATCCAACTAGGCACAGCTTCCCAACGTACCAAGAGCGGTCTTTATCTTCCCGCTGGTTATCAGGACAAGGAGGAGATTCAGTCGGGTTACATCCTAAAATGCGGTCCTGGCTATGCACTCCCCAACATGGAAGGCGACGAACCCTGGAACCCCAAAGACAAGGAGCCTCGCTATTTGCCCCTGCAGGTGCAACCTGGCGATATGGCACTCTTTGTGCAGAAAAGTGCGGTAGAAATTAAGTATAACGGCGAAAAATACTACATTGTCCCTCAAAGCGCCATCCTCCTTGTCGAGCGTGACGACTTCGAATAATGTCAATCAAAATATTTTTTCTCCCTCAATTAGATAATAATAATAATTTTCAATATAAATGATGACTTCCAACGAGATAAGATCTAAATTCCTCAACTTTTTCGAGTCCAAAAACCACCATGTTGTGCCTTCTGCTCCCATGGTTATCAAAAACGACCCGACTCTCATGTTTACCAACGCTGGCATGAACCAGTTTAAAGATATTTTCCTCGGCAACTCACCTGCCAAGTATCCCCGCGTTTGCGACTCACAAAAGTGCCTCCGCGTCAGCGGCAAACACAACGACTTGGAGGAGGTCGGCCACGACACCTACCACCACACTATGTTCGAAATGCTCGGCAACTGGTCATTTGGCGACTATTTCAAACGCGAGGCTATTGCCTATGGATGGGAATTCCTCACCGAGGTGATGGGTATCGACAAAGACAACCTTTACGTAACTGTCTTCGGCGGCGACGAAAAGGAGGGCCTCTCTATGGACACCGAGGCCTATGGCTATTGGAAAGAGCACATCAGCGAGGACCGCATCCTCAAGGGCTCCAAGAAAGACAACTTCTGGGAAATGGGAGACCAAGGCCCCTGCGGCCCCTGCAGCGAGATCCATATCGACCTCCGCGACGACGCCGACAAGGCCAAAGTGCCGGGCGCCGAATTGGTCAACAAGGACAACCCTCTCGTTATTGAGATTTGGAACCTCGTCTTTATGCAATACAACCGCCTTGCCAACGGCACTCTCGAGCCCCTCAAGGCTAAGCATATCGACACCGGAATGGGCTTTGAGCGCCTCTGCATGGTCATGCAGGGCAAGAAGTCTAACTACGACACCGATGTCTTCCAACCCCTCATTCAGGCATTGGCCTCCAAGGCGTCGCTTGTCTATGGCAAGAACGAGGATGCCGATATCGCCATGCGTGTCTGCGCCGACCACCTGCGCGCTGTCAGCTTCTCCATCGCCGATGGTCAGCTTCCCTCCAATGCCAAGGCGGGTTATGTCATTCGTCGCATCTTGCGCCGCGCCGTGCGCTATGGCTATACTTTCCTCGGCTTCAAGGAACCTTTCCTCCATTCACTCGTTCCCACTTTGGTAGCTCAGATGGGCGGTCAATTCACCGAGCTCCAAAAACAACAGGAGCTAATCTCACGCATCATCCTCGAGGAGGAGCAGTCGTTTCTCAAAACTCTCAGCAACGGAATCCAAAAATTTGATAATTATATCGCTAAGGCTCTCGAATGTGAGACTTCTTGCGAGGCCTGTGAGCAAAAGGTTACCGTCGACAAGGTTATCGATGGCGCCTTTGCATTCGAACTCTTCGACACTTACGGCTTCCCCATCGACCTCACTCAGCTTATGGCGTCGGAAAAGGGTTGGACGGTCGATATGGACGGCTTCGCCAAAGGCCTTGCCGAGCAGAAGGACCGCTCTCGTGCTGCCGCCAAAACAGAGAGCGACGACTGGGTCGAGTTGCTCCCCGGTGTCGAACAGCAGTTTGTCGGCTACGACGAATTGGTGTGCGAAATCAAGATTGTCCGCTATCGCCAGGTTCGTACCAAAGACCGCCAGTTCTTCCAGCTGGTTTTCGACCGTACTCCATTCTACGGCGAGAGCGGCGGACAGGTGGGTGATGTGGGCACCATCGGCTGTGGCGACGAGGTTATTCCTGTCGTCGACACCAAGAAGGAGAACAATCTCATCGTCCATATTGTCAACAAGCTGCCCTCCGACATCAACGCTACTTTCAAGGCAGAGGTCGACAAATGCCGTCGTTTCGCCATTCAATGCAACCACTCGGCTACCCACTTGCTGCACAAGGCGTTGCGCAACGTTTTGGGAACTCATGTCGAGCAAAAGGGCTCAAGCGTCGACGACCAGCGTCTGCGTTTCGACTTCTCTCATTTCGCCAAACTCACTCGCGAGGAGATCCGCGAGGTCGAGAAACAGGTCAATATCGACATCTGGCACGCCATCCCCCTTGAGGAACATCGCGCCATGCCCATTGAGGAGGCTCGCAAACTAGGTGCTATGGCTCTCTTTGGCGAGAAATATGGTGACAATGTCCGTGTCGTCAAATTTGGCGACAGCGTCGAGTTCTGTGGTGGCACTCACACCGACAACACGGGCCATATTGGCTCACTTCGCATTGTCGCCGAAGGCGCTGTGGCTGCAGGCATGCGCCGCATCGAAGCTGTCACCGGCGCCGCGGCCGAACGTTATGTTGACGCGCTTCAGGATGAGATGGAAAACGCCAAGGGCTTGCTCAAAAATCCCAAGGACCTCTCTGCCGCCATTCAGCGCCTTCAGGATGAGAATGCCGAGCTGCGCGCTCAGATCTCGTCGTTCCAGAAGGAGAAGGTCGCTGGCGTCTGCCATGAGCTTGAGGCTCTTGTCAAAGAGAATTCCGTCGTTGTCAAACGTATGGATATAGACATCATGCAGCTTAAGGATGGCGTCATGCAGCTCCGCACCAACTATCCCGACATGGCTCTGGTTCTCGGCAGCGTTGTCGGAGGCAAACCTCAGCTTATGGTGTGTCTCGGTCAAAATCGTGTCGACGCAGGCAAAAACGCTGGCACCATCATCCGTACCGCAGGCAAAGAGATCCAGGGTGGTGGCGGCGGTCAGCCGGCTTATGCCACTGCTGGCGGCAAAAATCCCGACGGCATTGACAACGCCATGCACGTGGCCGCCAACGAGATCGAAACTGTTTAACAAGCCAAGTCTTCTTACCCTATGGACAGCGTAATTATCGGTGACAAACACAGGTATCATGTCGAGGATACCATCGCCACAACAGACAAAGGCTCCATCTATCGGGTCTTCTCCCGTCGCAGGTCAGGCAACGTTATCAAACGTCGTTATTATGCGGCTATTGTGGCGGAAAAAGGGGTCGACCTCGTCGACTTTCAAACCATAGTGCAAAAAGCTATCAACACTATCGACTACCCTGTCCACGAGGAGGATTGCTTCGATGTCGATGACCTTCGCTGTGTGGTGATAGGGAAGGGGGAGCCCCACAAAAAAAACAGCCGCTTTGCTGCTTTCTACAACAAAGGCTACCTTATGATCATTCTTTCTGTATTGATTTTGATTTTGATTATTGCCCGCTCATGCAGGCAGTCGCCACAACCTATCCAAGCGGTCAATGCCGACGAGGAGGTCTTCGAGGAAAGCAACGTCATCTGATTTCCAAATAATTAATAATAAACGGCATCATGTTCCTACACGATGTCGTTTTTTGTTATCTTGCAAGCCGGGTGACTTGTCGAAGGTTATAGCGTCGTTTTTACAAACTGTCTCAGATTCTCTAAGTCCTCATCGTTGGGGTGTTTGGCATGCAGGGGACCCATAGAGCCTTTGCAGGTGAACGACTTTTCGTCCACGGCAATACCTTGTTTCTCCAGCAGTTGTCTCATCTGAGGCACCGGGGATGGTATGATGGCGCTCGAGCCAAAGCAAACCACACGTTTTACAAGTTCGGGCTTAAGCGTATTGATGAAATCGACCATCTCGCGACTTATTTTGCCTAGCATAATGCCAGCTCCTATATAGAGGGTGTCGACGGGTTCATTGATCGGCGTGGCAACACTTTCGGCTTTTACGCCGGCCACCTGACCAACCGCCTCGGCCATTTGTGCCGAATGACCGAATTTGCTAAAGTATCTTATTGCTATGTTCATGGATATATGATAGTTTTTGTTTTTGCTATAAGGAATAATAACAACCACTCTATCTACACAGCTTGTTGTTCTAATTACCGATTGTGGTTATTAAATTACCATCATTTGGTATTGCTTCTGTTTCTGCAGCACTCAATAAAACGGCGAAACAACGGCATGGCCGATTCGTATGTCATGAATTGAGATGCATTGGCATTGTTCACTCCACATCCAAGGTGTTTTACTATCGCGGCTTCCGGATGGAACTGTACTGCCACAGCGCATTGTTTGTCTGTCCGCTCAATACCCTCAATTGTCTCTATGCCCGACACAGTGGCTGTTGCCGTAACCCGTAATGGTGTCCCTTCAACACTTAGTATAGCTTGGTGGTGCCATGAGGGACACCCCGTAAGGTTTGTGGCGCCAAACATATATGACAGTATCGAGCCTTTGGTGAGTGAGACATCATGAGGTGTGTAGTCGCGATAATTCTCGCCTTCTGCCTTCTCACGACGGTGCTCATAGTTGTATTTCACGTTCTGCTCCGAGAACCATGTGGGAAGATCTTGTATCATTGTCGCTCCCGAAACAACGCCAAGCATTTGAGAGCCACGACAAAAACCTATTATTGGAATGTTTTTGTCCAAACAGTACGACATTGTCAGGTAATCCGACACGTCTCTGGCTGGGTTGAAATCAATCTCCGACTCTATGTGGTGCCAGTCTTGTTGAACGGCATAAAGGCTTGGCGCTATATCCTCGCCGCCGGTGAATATCACACCGTCAACATTTTTCAGTACCTCTTCGGCGTTCGATCCATTATATGAGTTGTTGCGTATCAGTTTGCCGCAGGCGTTGCTTAAGTAACCTATCCCTGCCGAGTCTAAACATGTGGCGGACACTGCGTTGCTGTCATATTCTATGTATGTCGCCTTGATTTGAGGAAGAACGACAACTTCTACACCAGCCTCTTTGAATGTTCTAATGATATTCGTGCAGAATTCGTTGTCAGTATCCGAACGCCAAGCTATTGCAATCTTTAGCTCGTCGGGTTTTGATGTGTTCGACTCTTTTTCATTTCTGCCGTTTAATATGAAAAACAACGCAATACCACCCAGAATAAGGATAGCGATAAATAACCATAGTTTGTGACTTTTTTTCATTGTCATAGTTTTTTAGTTGATATAGTATACTTTAATTTTGTTGTTGTTTTATCTCTTGGTTGACGGCTCTTCTATCGACATCTGTTTTTTTGCGATTGCCCATGGTGACTTTTTTCTTTCATACACACAGAAAATGTGCATCTTCGCTCTTTGGGAAAAAGCTTTTGTCCTTTCATTTGACAATACAAAAGTAGACATTTTACCTGAGAGCACAAAATTTTTGTTTTTTACTTAGTGTTTCTCTTGAAACATCTGCAATGACACCTTTAGAGCTTTCGGCAAGTATTCCAATCATTCTCCGCACATCCGTATTGGTGCCTTATTGATGGGCCGTTTGTGCTTCCTTTTCAGTAGTTATTTTATTTATTTCACACTATCCAGCAATGACAGCATCGACGACATCCGCTCCATGAGGTATTCTGCCACAAGATTTGTCATCGCCTTCGGTGAACCGGTGGCGGCAAAGTCTTCAAAAGCATCATAGTAACGCTTACGGTCGGCGAACTTGACATTGATAGGAGGATAGCCTGCCTGCATCAACTGCATGTTGAGCAGCAGGCGTCCCGTGCGACCATTCCCGTCGACAAATGGGTGGATACCCTCAAGGCACAAGTGGAACAACGACACACGCTCTACTGCAGCCTTCGGCACAAGATTCAGGATTATCGTTATCGTTAAGGTTATCGTCAAGGATGCCGAAGGCCCTCTATGAGTCCGCTATGAGTTCGCTAAAGGAGTGGCAAAGAGGTGAGAGATTGCATTGGTCAACGGCACGAAAACGGACACATAAGCCCCCTTACCCTGCGGATGCTGTTTGTCTACCTGTCGCTAATTGTAAATCGCCATTCTCCCGCCTCGACATTTCGCTCGTGTTTGCTGTTGGGAAAGACCGTGGCGCTGGTGCCTTGGGGCACTACAACTGTCATCTCCCTTCCCTCAATGTTTACTTCAATGGTGCCGTATGGGGTTGGCTTTGTGGCGTGTACCCATTTTATCCCTTCCACGGGTTGCGGGTCGATAAAGAAGTGTTTGTATCCCGCATTGGCGCTGTCGGGACGTATGCCGGCAAGGGCTTTGTAGAACCATATCGCTATGCCGTTGTAGCAGTTGTGCACCCGGCTGCGGTCTTCTTTGCCGGCACGGCCGCAATCCCACGACTCCCATGTCGTCGCTATATATGTGTCGCCCCTTGGCTGCTCTCCACGCTCTATCATGCGCAAATAGCCGGGATAGTCGCCCTGGCGTAGTATTGTGGCCATGAGCGAGGTCTCCCTCTCCCGTATGCACCACTCGGTGAATAGGGGCACACCCACCAATCCGGCGGCTATGTGGTCTTTGTATTTAATATGACAGTCGTGTATCAGCTGCTCTTTCACGGCCTTCGCCGTCTTGGCGTCGGGCGGTATGCCCATCAGCAGGGCATAGCATTGGTCGATGGGAGTGCCGTTGGCGTATGTGTGGCTCTCGGGATGGTAAAAATGACGGTGTATGGCTTTGTTGAGCTGCTTTCTCATTTTCTTGAATCGGCTTATGTCGGCTTTGTTGTCGGTCATAGCGGCCATCTCAATCATGTCGCCCAAGCATTCAGAAATAAAGCAGTTGCTGACATGCAAAATAGATTCGCCTCCTATCTCGACACCCTCGGGTGCCAACCAATCGCCAAGAAACCACGACCGTCTCTTGGTGTCTGCCCAGGGGGTGAGTATGCCATCCTCGAAATGCTTCTCCACGTAATCTATCCAGCGCCGCATCTCGTTGTAATGGCGGTAGACGAGTGTGGGGTCGGAATAGTTTTGGTATGTACGCCAGGGGGCTTTGATGATAAAACCGCTCCAATAAGGCCCGCCGCCGGTGCGGAAGGCTGGCGCCACATATGGCAAGTCGCCCGTGCTGTCCATGGCGTCGCTCCATGCCGTCAGCCAGTTAAGATAGGTGTCGCCGACATCCCACAGGGTTTGCAGCGCCATTGTCGACGAGTTGCCGTCGCCTCCGTAACCCATGCGCTCAATATGAGGACAGTCGACCATATAGCCGCTGTGTGTCAGACAGCTAAGGGTGTATTTCACCATGTTGTGAATGGCGTTGAGCCGCGGGTCGGAGCACTCGAAGGAGGCTCCTCCTTTGGGATTTACAGCGCTGATATGGAACGCGCGTGCCGACGCCGGCACGGCTCCCTTTATTCTGACATAGCGGAAGGCGTGGATGTGGAATTTGTTGCAGA
>ONEY01000017.1 GCA_900316965.1 uncultured Bacteroidales bacterium | reverse complement strand
ATTATTACTGCCGCATAACGATTACAAAATTACACAAAAAAATATATCTAACAAAAGTGGGAGGATTTTTTAACTTTTTACCATAGACATTTTATTAGGGAAGCGTAGGTTCAACTGGCAAGTACAAATAAGTAGAAATGTTTGAACAACACCGTTTTAGGAAGTTGAATGTACCAGCCTAATAAAGTAGACACAAAAAATAATTTTAGTTGATTAATCTTTTACAAAAGTAAACAAATTCGTTGTTTTTTTCAGTTATAATTTTCTAAAAATAGACAAATTGCGTTTTTTTTTGTCATTTTCTTTTTCAAAAGTGGACACACTTAAGTACTTATTTCATTATCAGCCTCCTTCCTTCGTTTTTGCAAGAATTTGGGTACATCCGAGAGTTGCCTTGTAGAGAAAGTGTCCCTTACATCCAATTCACCCTTGTTGTATCTTCTGCGATAGTTGGCAGGCGTGTCGTATCTGATGGCGAAACATGGCCTTTCTTCATTATAGAAATACACATACTTTCTGATACACTGTTTCACCTCTTCTTTTGTTCTGTACTGGTCTATCTTGAAATCGATTATCAGTTCTTCCTTTATCCATCCGTTCAGCGCCTCGTTGACAGGGTTGTCAGTAGGCTTTCCTGCTCTTGACATGGAGCGGACGATCAAAGTGTCCTTGATGAGTTCGTTGTAGGCCAAGGATGCGTATACGCTGCCTTGGTCGGTGTGGAGGACAGTCGGCTCGTGGCTTCCTTTGAGCATGTCGACCACATCCTGTAACCCGTCGACATATTGTTCCCTGGAGCCTCTCCTATCAGCCAGCCTCCATGTGAGTATTTCCTTTGTGAACACATCGAAATAGAATGTCAACTCAAAATAGAATATCCAAAATTTCAAGGCGGTCATGTCGGACACAATCACCTGTCTCGGACGGTCCACGGTATCCCAGGTTGACAAGATGAGGTTCGGGTATCTGTCTTTTACCTTTCTTGCCTTGTAATGATGGCGGTGTCTGGTCTCGGACTTGATGCCCAGATACCGGAAACACTTGTATACAAAGTTGTCGCTGACCTTCGTCTTCAGAGTTGTGCGGATGTATGCGGCCACCCAGCGATAACCGTGGGAGGGGTGTTCGCAATGCACATTCCTGACCACCCCGACCATGGCCTCACGGTTGACGTCACGGTCCGAAGGGTCCCGCTTCAGCCACTTGTAGTAGCCCGAGCGGCTGACACCCATCATCTCACAGATGTCTTTGACGTTAAATTCCCTCGACAACATACCCACTATTTTGAACTCTTCGTTTTTAAATGAACATACTCCGTTTTCCCATCCGCGCTCTTCACCACCGCATAATTTTTTTTTAATCTCTCATTCTCTATGCGCAGTCTCAGTATCTCACGTTTGTAGGCCTCTTCCGTGCGGTCAACGCCGTCAGGAAGCACTTCTCCTATCTCCGCATCCGCACGGGCCAGTCCCTCCAGACCGCCTTCCTCGTACTTCTTAAGCCAGTTCTTGAAGGCGCTGTCTGAGATGTTATGTATGTCGCAGAAGTCACGCAGCTTGATCTGACCGTTCAGCTTGTACTGACGGATCAAGAACTCTTTCTCTAATGGATTGTAATGTTTTCCCATAAAAAGCATTCCTTTCTGGCGGATTTAACTTCACCGTGCAAAGATAAGAAATAATCTCCATTCTGCAATCGTATATGTTTTTTTCCGCCCTTCCGTGTCTACTTTTCATGGTGCAACATATATGATTTTTATGGATTGGATTCTGCAATAAAATACTGGAGAGAACTATTATATATAGATAAACAGTACGTGTGCCAAAATGAGTGGTATAATAGTTTATGGTATATATCAGCGATTTGTTATTGTAATGTTGACTCGTCCTGCAAGGAACTGTTTGATGCAACAATAAAATCATTTGAATTGTTGCCATCGTCAGAATACAAAAGGGATTCAAAATCAAAAAATAGGCATTTCATTTATGATCATATAGAAAACTTAAAAATGACAAGTAAACCAAAGATTGGTTTGGTGGAATTTGGTGCTACCACATCATGTCAATGAGAGTCTTTTAAGTAGACATGCTCTGCGACCCCAGGATTTTTGAGGAGTTTGGTTGCACAATATATTGGCTCATGTCTCGTTAAAAGAATACAATTGTAATGTAAGCAAACAACATGAAGAATAAGAAAGTATTGATTGTATGTGTTTTGTTGTCGATGGTTTTTGTGGGATGTAAGAGTGACTTGTACTATGCAGGTTCTTATCTGTACAAGTTTGGGCGCGCCAAAGGCAATGCTACGGAACAGATATATGTCGCTTTGCCATCGAAGGTGATACACACAAATAGCTCGCTCAACGAGATAGCTGGTTTTATGTTTATGTCGGAACATGAGCAGGACTCGGTTATTAGCTCGAAAACGGCAATTCTTGACAAGATTGACGATAGTATTTTCATCTCACAGTTTTCTGAAATGTTCCTTTTTGTGCTGAGTCGCACTCATATTCCTGTCGTCGTGGTGCAGTCGGAAGCGTCGTTGCCTAAGGCTGACGACAATCATATAGTCGTTGATTTTGTCCAGATGGAGGCAGAGGAATATGTGAAGCCCGAGACTAGTGGCTTTGAAACCCGTCGAGGTTCAAAATTTTCGTACGACTACATGTTACGCCATTTTTCGTTGGGGGTATGGCTCAGGTTTGACAATGCCGACACGGCTCAGGTGTTTTATAAGGATGCCAGTGTCGACGATGATTTCCATGGCACGGTGACATCATTGAATGGTGACAAGGCAAATATGCGTACCTCGTTTGACCGTATAGATGTCAACGATGCATACCGTTTGGCTCGGGATTTGGGCTACCAATGTGGCACTCTTTTTGTTGAAAGATTGCTTGTTGACCATGTTAGAGCTATGAAGGGTGGCAACAATTTGTATTTTCTATACGACCCTGCCTACAATACTATAGATGATTTTGTGCCATATGATGATGGGATAAAATGGCAGTTTGAGAAGTTGTAGCAGACAGAAAGCTTTTGTGTTAAGAATGGATTGTGGGCTTATAGAAACATAACTTCTTTAAGGGCGCATACGATCTCTTTTCCGTTGTGCTCAAGGCGGAGATGTCCGAATTGGTCTATGCCTCGTATCGTGGCCTCTATTTCTTTCCCTATGTACTTGTATCTTGCTGTCTTGTCGAGCCGGTAAAGCCTCCCTAGATAGCTTTTCTTTATGGCTTCGGCATCATTTTTTGTGACAAGGTAGAGTCGCTGTAGGTTGCTCAAAAATGATTCAAGGACTTTGTTTGTGTCGGTATCTTTATTGGTGAGCAGTTTGATGGAGGTGGGGTTGGGTATCCAGTCAGGGAATATGGTTTGGTTGACGTTGAGTCCTATACCGCAAATGGACTGGGATAGATATCCATTGCTTATGCTGCTGCTGGTGAGGATGCCGCATATCTTTTTGCCATCGACATATATGTCGTTGGGCCATTTTATCTGCGCTCTTTTTTTGCCGCAATAGAGGTCGATGGTCTCTGCCACCGCCAGAGCGAGGCACATGGTTAAATTGTACTGGTCGGCGGCGGCGATAAAGGTTGGGTTGAGTATGACGCTGAAGGTGAGGTTTTTGTAGGGCTCGCTAAACCAGGTGTTGCCTCTTTGTCCTTTGCCGGCGGTCTGCTTGTGTGCGCAGACAACAGTGAACTCCTCGAGGCTTTGAGGGTCGAGGAGTTCACAATATTTGTTGGTTGATTCGAGACTGTCGAAATGAAGGATCTTCATTACACTGTCATGATCTCTTTTTCTTTTGCGGCGAAGATTTTGTCGCATTCTCCGATGAATTTGTCGGTGATGTCTTGAATCTCTTTTTCGACTTGTTTCACTTCGTCCTCGGGGACTGATTTGTCTTTGAGTTTTTTCACTTTGTCCATAACGTTGCGACGAGCGTTGCGGATGTTCACCTTGCTGTTTTCAACTTCTGTTTTGGCTGCTTTGGTGAGTTCTTTGCGTCGTTCCTCTGTCAGAGGGGGGATGACGATGCGAAGGATTTCGCCCTCATGGCGTGGGGTGAAACCGAGGTTGGCGTCGAGGATGGCCTTGTTGATGGCGCCGATGATGGTTTTGTCCCAAGGTTGGATGACGATGTTGCGCGGGTCGGGGGTGCTGATGTTTGCTGCCTGGCTGATTTCGGTGGGTGTTCCGTAATAGTCGATTTTAACTCCGTCGAGCATGCCGGGATTGGCTTTGCCTGCGCGTATCTTGGCCAGCTCTTTCTCAAGGAAATTGATGGCGCTGTGCATACTTTGGTTAGCTTCGTCAATGCAAGCTTTTGATAAGTCGTTCATGAATGATAGGTGTTATATAGTTATTAATTAATTCGCTGGGTAGTGTTATTTGTGCACTTCGGTACCGATGTTCTCGCCGCTAACAGCTTTGAGGAGGTTGCCGGGCTTGTTCATGTCGAAGACATAGATGGGGAGGTTGTTTTCTTCGCATAGCGCAAAGGCGGTGAGGTCCATGACTTTGAGTTTTTTTGCCATGGCCTCTTGGAAGGTGAGCTGCTCATATTTTTTTGCTGAGGGATCTTTCTCGGGGTCGGCGGTGTAAACGCCATCGACACGGGTGCCTTTGAGAATGGCGTCGGCTTTGATTTCGACGGCACGAAGTGCGGATGCTGTGTCGGTGGTGAAGAATGGGTTGCCACTGCCTCCTCCGATGATGACAACCTTGCCGTTTTGCATTGCCTCTATGGCACGGCGGCGGCTCATCTCTTTGCAGATGGGCTCTATGGCGAGTCCGCTAAGTAGCTCGGTTTTAAGTCCTTGTTTTTCAAGTTCGGCTTGAAGCGCCATGCTGTTAATGAGTGTGGCGAGCATGCCCATGTAGTCGCCTTGAACACGGTCCATGCCTTTGGCGGCTCCACTCAAACCTCTGAAAATGTTGCCGCCACCGATGACTATGGCGACTTCGACGTGCTGTTCAACGGCTTGACGTATATCTTTGGCATATTGCTCAAGCATTGAAGGGTCTATGCCGTAACTTTGGCTGCCCATGAGCGACTCTCCGCTCAATTTTAAAAGAACTCGATTGTATTTCATTGTGTCAAGAATATCTAGATTTATATATTATTGTTTGATTTGTAGTGTTTTGATAAAAGTGTGGGGTTTTCTATTGAAACAACGAAATTATAAAAATAATCTAATCTGTGCAAGTGGGAGGTGTTTTTTTTAACGTTAACCTTAACGATAACGATTTTTTTTCATTACAGAAAAAAACAGAAAAAACAGAAAAAAACAGAAATTGCTTGCCTGCGGCAAGGGCCTGACGCTAACCTTAACGTTAACCTTAACATTAACATTAACTTTGCTCGCTGGCGCTCGCATTTTTTTTCATTACAGAAAAAAACAGAAAAAACAGAAAAAAACAGAAATTGGCTTGCCTGCGGCAAGGGCCTGACGCTAACCTTAACGCTAACGCTAACCTTAATGCTAACCTTAACGCTAACCTTAACGCTAACCTTAACCTTAACATTAACTTTGCTCGCTGGCGCTCGCATTTTTTTTCATTACAGAAAAAAACAGAAAAAACAGAAAAAAACGGAAATTGCTTGCCTGCGGCAAGGGCCTGACGCTAACTTTAACGATAACCTTAACGCTAACGTTAACGATTTTTTTTCATTACAGAAAAAAACAGAAAAAACAGAAAAAAACAGAAATTGCTTGCCTGCGGCAAGGGCCTGACGCTAACCTTAACGTTAACCTTAACGATAACCTTAACCTTGACTTTAACTTTAACCTTAACTTTTACGTTAACTATTCTCGTCCAACACCTTGTTATCAGGTGTCGCCGGCTACGGCGAGGGCTGCTATGCTAATGCGAATGCCTTCAATGTCTTTAAGGGCTTGCCAACAGGCTTCGGTTGTGGCTCCTGTGGTGACGACATCGTCAACTAGCATTATGTGCTTTCCTTCAAATTTTTTCTTGTCGCGGATGGAAAAGACTCCCCTCATGTTCTCTAATCGTTCTTCGCGGTTTTTACGGGTTTGTGACTCTGTGCGTTGGTTGCGGATCAACACGGTGTCTTCGATGTCGCAGAAGAATGTTTGCTGGATGCCTTTGCATAGGAGAAGGCTTTGGTTGTAACCTCTTTTGCGCTCTTTGCTGGGGTGGAGCGGAACTGGAACTAAGAAATCTACATCGTTGTATTTGCCGGAGTTTGTAAGTGTCGCCCCTAATTGACGCCCCATGGTGATGGCTAGCTTTTGGTTGTCGTGGTATTTTATCTGATGGAGTATTTTTTGTGTGCCGCTTTCTTTTTTGAATATAAGTTGGGCGGAGGCATGCTCGATGGGTATGCGTCCTGCAAGGCGATATTCCAAATAGTTGGGGGTGGCTTGTGCTGTTAGAGCTTCGGGAAGGTTGAGCAGACAGTTGCAGCATATGGAATGCTCGTCGCCGACCAAAGGTGAGCCACAGACACAACACACTTTGGGGAAGAAGAGTTCGACGAAGTCTTGCAGGAAAGGGATTTTCATTTGGTTTTGTCGGGCAAAAAGAGGCAGCTGTCGCCGTAACTCAAAAATCGGAAGCCGTTGTCGAGGGCGTAGCGGTAGCAATCTTTCCATGCGTCGCCTATCAGGGCGGAGACAAGAAGCAGCAGGGTGCTTTTGGGTTGGTGAAAGTTGGTTATGAGTCCGCTAATGACGTGGTATTTGTATCCCGGGGCAATGAGTAGTTGGGTGTCGCCATCGAGGTGTTCGATGCCTTGTCGCTCCATCCAGTCGAGCACGTTGCGGTAGGACTGCTCGGCAGAGATGTTTATGCTTTCAAGTTGGTAGGGGTCCCATTGCAGGACGTGCATTGCCTCGAGGTTGGGGTTGGATTGCAGTTGAACACCGAACCAATAGGCAGACTCGAGTGTGCGTACTGTTGTTGTGCCGACAGGAATGATAGGGTTGCCGAAATGGTCTAAGATATGATGCAGGTTGGTGCGGCTGATTTGTACTTTTTCGACGTGCATCTCGTGTTCGCCGATGGTGTCGGATGATACAGGTTTGAAGGTGCCTGCGCCAACATGGAGGGTTATGTATTCAGTTTTAAACCCTTTGGAGGTGAGGTTGTCGAGCAGGGTGTCGGTGAAGTGCAAGCCCGCTGTGGGTGCCGCTACCGAGCCTTCGTAGTGAGCGTAGACGGTTTGGTAACGTTCGTTGTCGCTTTCTTGCGCCTCACGGTGCAGGTAGGGGGGGAGAGGGATGACGCCTACGGCATCGATAAGTTCGGCAAAGCTTATGCCGCCACTCCATTCAAAGTCGACAAGCCATGCATTGCCTATGGCTTCGCGGCGGGTGGCTGTTATTGTTTGGGTAGTGTTGTTGATTTCGAATTGTCGTGACAGTGGAGATTCTTTCCACTTCTTGTTGTTGCCGATAAAGCATAGCCATGTGCCGTGTTGGCGTTCCTCGAATGCTGTAGCCACAGGTTGTTTCCAGGGTTCGAGGCAGAATATCTCGATGAGAGAGCCCGTTGGTTTGCGGAAGAAGAGTCGAGCGTGGATGACTTTGGTGTTGTTGAAGAGAAGCATTGCGCCATGAGGGAGCAACTCGGGCAGGTGGAAGAACCGCGATTCGGATATTTGTCCCTTTTGGTAGACGAGCAGTTTGGATTGGTCTCGCTGGTCGAGAGGGAATTTTGCTATGCGGTCGTCGGGGAGAGGGTAGTCGTAGTCGGCTATGGATATGTTGCGAGGATTATTGGGCATTGTGGCGTTTGCGTGTGACAAGAGAGAGGAAAATATACCAGAAGATAATGATAGAGATGGCTGAAGGGTGACGCGTCAGAGCTATGATAGCGGCGCAGCCAAAGAGGAAAATATATTGTATGGAGTTGGTGTGCCAGGAGAGGTCTTTGAAGTTGAATTTGAGCGAAAACATAGGCATTTCGCTAATCATCAGTATGTTTGTTATCATAGAGATGGTGAGAATAATGATTGTGCCGGTGGTGTTGGGTTGGTCGACGGCGCAAAGGGGGAAAGTGGCGAGGCCCACCCAAATCAAGGCGTTGGCGGGGACGGGGAGTCCGAGGAAAGAGTGGCTTTGACGGGTGTCGAGGTTGAATTTGGCCAGGCGGTAGGCGGCGAAGAGTGGCATGAGGAGAGAGAAGTAAGCCATCCAATGTCCTATGGCGTTG
Organism: uncultured Bacteroidales bacterium; assembly: GCA_900316965.1. Lineage (GTDB taxonomy): Bacteria > Bacteroidota > Bacteroidia > Bacteroidales > P3 > Colimorpha. Next base: position 35,551 of record ONEY01000017.1, on the reverse strand, counting down.
TCCCATAGTATTTGCATCAAGATGAAGCTTGGAGCCACACCGCTGGTGACGACATCGGCGAGAGAGTCGAGTTCTTTGCCCAGAGGAGAAGCTACGCCGAGGAGGCGAGCGGCCAAGCCGTCGAAGAAGTCGAAGAAGATGCCTGCGCAGATGAGGATGGCAGCCAGTTGGATGTTGCCTTTGACAGCAAAGAAACTCGCCAACACTCCGGAGAGGAGGTTGGCGAGAGTTATAAGGTTGGGGATTTGTTTTTTCACTTTACCAAAGTTTTACAATCAGCTTGAATTCCTCGTCGTCCCAGTAGGCTTTGAATTCGACGTCGACGGCGGCTCGTTCTTTGTAGTTGTATTCCTCGTCGCAAGCCACTTTGAGGTTTTTAAGAGCGTTGGCTTTGTCGCCCAGACGGGCATAAGCCACGGCACGCAGGTAGTATACGTCGGCGTTTTGGTCGAGGCAGCAGTCGAGAGTGCGGATGCTGTTGCTGGTTTCGCCATTCATGAGTTGAGCGAAGGCCAGGTTGAAGCTGCATGAAGTTCCTTTGAGTTGTTTTTGAGCCTCTTTGTAGTTGCCTTTTTTGAGGTTGAGGATGTGGAGGTTGGTTTCGGCGTCGGTGCTGCCTTGACGTTCGGCCTCTTCGAAGTAGTATTTAGCCAGGGCGTAGTCTTTCTGCGCAAGGCAGAGGAGGCCAGTGTTGTTGAGCACGTCGGGGTTGTGGGGGTTGAGTTGGCGAGCCATGTTGAGATAGCGTTCAGCCTCTTTGTAGTCGCCGAGGTAGAAGGAGACGGCGCCGGCGTTGTTCCATCCTGCCCATTCAGAGCTATAGTTTTCGGTAGCCCATTTGTAGTATTTGAGTTTAGTTTCGTAGTTGTAGTTGATGTATGCGGCGTACATAAGTTCGTCGAAGGTGAGTTTGGCGGGGTTGAGGGAAGCCTGTTTAGCCAGTTCGGGGTCGGTTTTGCGGGCTTCAGAGTAGTAGAGAGCAATCTGGGCGCGGCGGAGGTTGGGGAAGATCTCGGTGTTGAGCTGAGTGTAGGTTTCGGCCATGTTTTTGATCATCTGCTCGCGCTTGATAAGGTTTTGTTGAGTTTCGACGATGTTGACGATGGCGTGTTTGTCCTGGATGTCAGATTCCTCGACCATGATGATGAAATGGACCCAGTCTTCGCCGGCGGCGCGAGTGGAGACGACGATTTGTTTCATCAGTTCGTATTTGTAGTGGTCGACCTCGTAGGCGGGGACATTTTTGCGTTTAGCCATGGTGTTGAGGACGTCGTCGAGGACGCGTTTGATTTGAGTAGTAGCCACTTCGGCTCGGTTTTTGCTGACGCCGACATTGTTGGTTTCCTCGCCTTCGGGTGAGGCCCAACCGGTGATGGTGATTTGTTTAGGCAGGCCGTTTTCGAGCATGATGCGGCGCAATTCTTCCAGCTGGCTTTTGCTGTTGAAGATTCTGTTCATTTGGAAGTTCCAGTCGAGCGTAGACAAGCCGTTGGGGAAATAGATGTCGGCGGTTTCGACCACACCTTGAGTTTTGTTGTAGTTGATAGGGGATATGGAGATGTTGCCGCGGATGTTGACCCAAGTAGAGGTGGTGTTAACGCCGTCGGAGATGAGGACAGTGGGGAATGTCACCGTTTTGTATTGAATTTCGTCGGGGAATTTAGCCTCGTCGTCGGTTGTGGAGGCGGAGTAAGCGACGGGAGCGAGGGTGACGCGACCTGTTTCCATACCGGGTTTGAAGTCTAGTTCGTCGGTGTAGGTGAAGCGGCCACCGTTTTCGTAGTTGATGGTGATACCTTCGCCGTTAACGTTTTCGCCTTTGAGGGTGATGGGGTTGAGAGGTATAGCTCCGCCTTCCCAGGTGAATACGGGCTGTACAAAGACAGCGGCTTTTTTGTTGAAATATTTTTCGGGGATGGAGCCTACGAATTTCACCACCACTTTGTCGTCACGAGTTTCCACGGGGTTGGGAGTGGCTTGGTAGCGTACTTTTTTGCTGTCGCTTTTCATTTTCGACAGACCGCTGCAGCTTGCAAGCAGTAAAGACATCAGGATGGTGTAAAAAATCGTTTTTTTCATATAATGGGATTCTTTGTTACGAGTTTATTGATTGTTATTGTGTGGTCTTATTATATTAATACATCAATTATATCGCTAACTTTCAGTGTGATGGGTTTTGAATTGATGCAATTGTTCAAAAATGCAAATTTATACTTTTTTTTTATTTTTTTGTGTATGTTGGAGAAAAAAAAGAATAAAGGGTTGTGTGAGGCTTTGTTGATATTGCTTTATCGGGGGATAGGAAAGGAGTTTTCGCCCATTTTGAAAAAATCATTGATTGAAGTCTTTTTCGGTTTTTTTGTTGCGGCAAGTGTTGGCGATGGGGCAGAAATCGCAGACTTTTTTTCGAGGGTTGGCATGGAAGGGGAGAGAGGGGTTCATGATATCGGAGAGGAGTATGCTGAGAAGAGATTCGAAGTTTTTGATTTCGTCGATGCTCATTATCTTTTTAGGGCCCCATTTTACGGGCATATAATTGCCGTTTAGCGAGCGCAGGGGTATAATGCCGGCTTCGAAGTCGCCCTTATAGCCATATTTGCTGCAGTAGAGCCAGGCGTAGGTCATCACTTGGAACCATTTGTCGGCAAATTCGCGTGGGTTTGACAGGTCGTTTTTGGCGATAAGGTCGGAGGGGTCGACTTTGCCCGACTTGTAGTCGGCAATACGTAGGGTGCCGTCGAGTTTGTCGACACGGTCAACGATGCCTTGGATGTTGACGGATGATTTTTTTTCGCCGATTGTCACTTCGAGTTTTTGGCGAATAGAGTCTTCGGCGAGGACGAGTTCGATGTTGTGGTTTTCAAGTGTTTTTATTTCGTTTTCGAGGAAATGTTTGATTTGCATTTTAGCCACTTCGCTGTAGAGATGGTTTTTGCCTTCGGGGCTTCGACCTTTCAGTATTTTGTTGTTGAAGAGGTTGTCGACCATTGAGTCGACATTGTTGTAAGCCATCTTTAATGTTTCGGTTGTGACTTTTTTGTTTTTGCTGGAGTCGTAGATGGAATGCAGAATGTCGTGAATGAGAGAGCCCAATTCGTTTTCCTCGAGGTTTTCGCTGAGGTCTTCCTGTTCTTTGATTTTCAGCACGTCGGTGTAGAAGAATTGCATAGGGCAAGCACGATAGCGGTTGAGGGCAGAGGGAGAGAACCCATTTTGAGCCATTGCTTTGAGGCGATTGAGAACGCTGTCGTTTTTGCTCATAGGAGGCTCATCGCCAACATTTTCTGTGTTGTTGTCGACGGCGACGGTTTCTTCGGAGATGGTGATGTTTTTGAAGCGATGAGAGAGTTCGTTGCGAATTTGGAGAATAAAGCGGCTAGGCTCACCTTTGCCTGTGTCTTCGGAGTCGGAGCTGTAGAGGAGCCAAACCTCGTTGCTGCGTTGCAGAAGGCGGAAGAAATTGTAGGCGTAAACCGCGTCGCGTTCCTCGAAAGTGGGGAGGCCGAAAGCGCGTTTTAACGAAAAAGGTATCAAGGAGTTGTTGCTGCGAGCCGCCGGCAGTTTGCCTTCGTTGACGGAGAGGATAGCGACCTTGTCGAAGTCGATGCTGCGAGTTTCGAGCATGCCGAGGATTTGAATGCCTTTGAGAGGCTCGCCGTAGAAAGCCACGCTGCGGCATTGAGAGAGCCGTTGATAGATGCGTTGGAGAGTTTCGATTTTGTCCATTGCCTCGTAGCGTTGCTGCAGTATGTCCAAATGGTTAAGTATCTGCACGAAGCAAGCAAGAGCCTCACGTTCTTTAACGTTGTCCTTGATGGCGCCGCTTTTGTGGACGGCCTCAGCGAGATGGTGAAGAGCCGAGAGCATGGAGCTGGCGTTGTTGATTTGAGAGTCGAAGAGGAACGGCAGGCGTTGGTTTGCCTCGGTGCCTTCGAGCATAGAGGCGAGTTCGTCGGGTGAGGCGTATATTATTTTGCCGTCGTTGAGTTTTTTCGACACAAGACTGTGCAGGTTGTTGGTATGCAGGGTTTTGTTGATGAGGTCGTCGGACAAGAGAGCGGTTAAGTCGGAGTGGTGGTATTTGCCGTTGCGGGAGTTTGTTATCAGAGTCAGCAGTTTGATTGCCGTGTTGTGGATGTTGGTGAGAGTGTAGGGGAATCCCATGGTGACGTTGGCGGAGCTGACGCTGGGAGGGAGCGAGTTGAGAACGGGTAGGATCAGGTTTTCGTCGGCGAGAACGACTGCAAGGTCATTATTGTCGTTATTGTTTGATGACGTTGAATTGATGATGTGTCCCAACACTTTGGCTTGCAGCAGATTTTCGGGGCAATTGATGATATGGATAGTTTTGTGTTCAGAGCCGAAGTTGTCGTCGAAGGGACCGATGTGAGGGTATTTTTGGCTTTGGAGCCTTAGGAAGTGACCCGCTTCCTGGCAGGGGTCGTCGAAATAGAATTTGTCGCCGTCGCTGAGGAGCTCGCCTTTGCCCAGTTGGACGATGTGGTCGATGATGGTTTCCTCGCTTTTGGACAAGGCGTTGAACCCCACAAAGTAGATGTAGTCGAATTTGATTTTAGGGGAGAGGGTAGCGATGTTTTCCGCCACATTGCGGTAGGCCATTCCAGTGTAGGCGCGTTGTTTGAGAGAGAGGTTTTTGCGCAGTTCGTTGTAGTAGGAGAGGAGAGAGTTGTAGAAGTCGAGGTAGTTGTTTTGGAAGTCGGAATGAGAGGAGCCCTCGATGTCCCATTCGCCGAGTTGTTTTTGCTCGTAGAGATTTCGCAGGATTTGAGCGGCGTCGACCATGTAGAGGTCGATTTCGGAGAAGTCGCCGATCATCATCTCACCCATAGGGATAAACTCTTCGAAAGAGTCGAATTTGCGCCAAGAGTGTTCCGGGCGGCGATGGATGTCGTAGAGTTCGAAGAGGAGGAACTCGTGAGGCATGATGACGGCATTGCCGAGGTCGGCGACCAATTCGTCCATGCCTTTGATGCTGGGCATGAAATAGGGTTTGTCGTCCTTGCCTTTGAGGTGCTCTTTGAGGAAGAGTCCTGCGCGGCGGTTGTTGAAGACAACCAATACGTTGCCAAGGTTGCCGTTGTGTTTGTCCCAAATGTAGTTGGCTACTCGGTGTAAGAATTTTTCCATCGGCTGTAAAAAAAAAGGAATTGTGTAAGGGTTAAGGAGAGTGATGTGTTAAATGGGATTGATATGAGTCCGCTATGAGTCCGCTAGAGGTGTGGAAAAAAGATGTAAAGAGATGAGTTTTTTGGAGGGGGGGAGAGAGGGTGGTGTTGAGGGGGTTGGGAGGTTGTAAATGTTTGACATGCGGCTTTTTGTGTGGAGCTGGCTAATATTGTAAAAGTCATAGGGAGTAGTAGAGAGCGGCGGGGAGTAAAGAGATAGAGAGTGGGGAGGGGGGCGATTGTAAGAGCCAGGATTGGGAGGTTGGGTGAGCGATGCTTGTATGTTTGGAATAACGTCTCTAAGAAAAAAAAATTTTGTGGTATTGAGCCTTTTTGCTATTTTTGCAGAGTTTTATAGCATTCCGCCGATTTTTAATGGTTGGTGGTAGGTGCTGTATAATAGACGTTTATATGATTATTAATTAATATTATTGATAAAAATATTGTTGATATATGCAGATAAAATTGAGAACTCTTCTTCCTGTTTTGGCTTTTGCTGCCCTGTTTGCATCGTGCCGGCAGCAGCGCGATATTGCTTACGTCAAGGATGCTGCTCGCGATTCGGTAGTCGCAATTGATGGCCAGTTTTCGAAAGGTATTCAGGCCAATGACATTCTCTACATTTATGTTGAGAGTCAGACGCCACAAGCCACAGTGTTGTTTAACCAGGAGACCAACAAGATTGCCGTTTCGAAAGGCACGGTGATGAATCCGGGCAGTTCGGCTGTGCAAGGTTACCTTGTGAATCAAGACGGTTATATCATCTTCCCTGTGCTGGGCAAGATAAAAGTTTTGGGGCTTACGCATGCCCAGTTGGCCAGCGAGTTGGAGAAAATGCTCAAGGACAATGGTCATGTTCTCGACCCAGTGGTGACGGTCAAGTTGATGAACTTCCGTGTTTGTGTGCTTGGTGATGTTGCCCGTCCCGGCCAGTTGGTGGTGCAGGGCGAGCGCCTAACCATTTTTGAGGCTATAAGTATGGTTGGCGACTTGAAGATTACGGGACAGCGTGAGAATGTCACCGTGATACGAGAGGAGAATGGCCAGCGTATTATAGGTAATATCAATCTGGCGTCGAAGGATGTTTTTGATTCCCCGTACTATTATCTGCATCAGAACGATGTGGTTTATGTAGAGCCCAATCGTCGCAGCAAACGCAGCGCCGACCGCGACCCGATAGTGATGACCTACATATCGAGTGGTTTGTCGGTAGTGTCAGTTCTCTCCTCAATGTTCTACTACTGGACTTTGTCGAAGTACTATAACAAGAAATAAAACAAATATTAATTTGCAACAATCACGCACGCGGACAACGGCAGACACATGTTGTCAGGTGCTTTGAAACAAATAGAATAAAACAACGAAATCCGATATGGAAAACAACCGACCCCTATCACAGCAGCAAGGCACTCAGGATAATGAGAACGCTATTTCGATTCGCGACCTTGTGTTTATAGTACTCAACAATTGGTACTGGTTTGTTATTTCGGCAGTGGTATGCCTTATTGTCAGCGCATTTTTATACAAGTCGAAACCCAAGGCCTTTACCGATAACGCAACGATACTGTTGCGTGACGACAAGGGAGGCAAGGGCATGAAGACCCAGAACATGGATGCTATTTTTGCCAACATGGGTTTTGACAACAGTACCCTATCGCTTGAGAACGAGATGTACCTTATCAAGTCGACGCCGTTGCTTATGAGAACCGCCGACCGGTTGGGAATCAACAGCTGGTGCAGCCGCAACGGTTTGTTCAGAAAGACCTCGTACTATAAGGACGCCCCGATGCGTTTGAATGTCTTCAACCGACAGATGGACAGTGTAAATTTGGCGGTATCTATGGAGGTGACGCCTGTTGACGAGAACACTTTTGAATATCGCATAGTAAGTCTCAACGGAGGCAAGGTGAAGGGGGAGAAGAAGAGAGCCGCTTTCAACCAGTTGATATCCCTCAGCAATTACTCCAGTTTTGCTATTGACAAGACAGAGAAATTCAGCAAGAGAGATGTCGATGTGACCTTTGATATGGGATACACGCCGCTGTATAATATAGCAAAGAGCATACAGTCGCGACTCAATGTGTCGCGAGTAGACAAGATGGCCTCCATTATCTCGATCACGTTCACCGACGCCAACGCAGTACGCGCGAAGGATGTTGTAGACACACTTATAGCGGTGTACAATGAGGATGTCATCAACGACAAGAACATGGTGGCACAGAAGACAGAGAGCTTTATTGACGATCGTATAGCCCTCATCTATGGCGAGCTTGACGCTGTCGACGCCCAGGTGGAGCTATTGCAGAAAAACGCGCGAGCACTCGACTTGACTTCCGCTGGAGGTACAGTCATGCAGTCGGGCATACGTTATGCCGACGAGGTGGCGTCGTATGAGGTAGAGCTTGCAGCCGTGAAGATGGTTCAGGAGCATGTCAATAACACCAACAACAGGAACAGCCTCATTCCGTCGCTGATCATTTCCGACCCCAGTGTTCAGAACCTTATCAACACCTACAACAGCCAGTTGCTTAGCTATCAGAAGCTGGTGCAAGGCGCAGGTCCGCAGAGCCCACTTGTCAAGAACAGCGAAAAAGAGCTGGAGAGCACACGAGAGGCGATCATTGCTTCCATCAACAACCTGCTTAGTTCCATCACAGTCAAGTTGAATGGTGCCAAGCGTCAGGAGCAGTTGTCGCAGAAGCGTATCAGCGATATGCCTACCCAGAGCAAGGCCGTCACCAGCGTGTCGCGTCAGCAGAAGATTAAAGAGGAGTTGTATCTCTATCTGCTCAGCAAGCGAGAGGAGAATGCCATGAACTTGGCTGTGACCGTAGCCAACGCCAAGGTTGTGGAGAGCGCTACCCAAACCAAGGTTGCGCCAAGTATTATGATGTTCGCCCTTGTCGGCCTCATGTTAGGCTTGGCCATTCCGGCATTGGTGATGTTCCTGCTGTCGTTCTTCAACACCAAGTTGCGCGGAAAGCCCGATGTGGAGAAAGCGCTCAGCATACCCGTTTTGGCCGAGATACCTTCCAAGCCCGAGAGCCGTCAGAAAGACGAGGTCTTGGTTACGGCGAATGGTACAGACACCGTTACCGAGGCATTCCGAATAATGCACTCCAATATACCATTCTTCCTCAACGGAGAAGACAAGAAGGTGCTGCAAACGGTGTCGACGACACCTGGCGAGGGTAAGTCATTTGTCAGTATCAACCTGGCACTTTCACTCGCATATACAGGCAAGAAGACAGTGCTGCTAGACCTTGACTTGCGCAAGCGCAGTACGTCGAAGACCATCGACCGCCACAACCGCATGGGTATCATCCATTATTTGCTTGGCAAGGAAGATGACTTCAGCAAGATTATCACCAAGAGCGAGGCCTCGGAGAACCTTGACTACATTGTATGTGAGAAGACACCGCCCAACGCCACACAGCTCCTTATGAACACACGTTTTGAGAAGCTGATTGACTATCTGCGCGAGCACTACGACTATATTATCCTCGACTCCACACCTGCCCAGATTGTCGCCGACTCGGCTATTGTCAACCGCTATGTCGACCTCACGTTGTACATTATGCGTGTTGGCGTGATGAGCAAAGCCGCATTCCCGTTTGTTCAGGAGCTCAACGACAAGCAGAAATTTAAAAATATGGCTATTGTCATCACCGACACACCCCTCATCAAGAAGCGTTATGGTGGCTATGGCTACGGCTATGGTTACGGTTACGGCTATGGCTATGGTTACGGTTACGGCTATGGCTATGGATACGGCTATGGATACGGAGACGAAACAGATAAGGGCGAAAAGAACGAAAGCGAGGCATAGATATGAAGGGAATTGTATTGGCAGGAGGGTCGGGCACCCGTTTGTACCCCATCACCAAAGGTGTGAGCAAGCAGCTGCTGCCCATCTATGACAAGCCAATGGTGTACTATCCCATATCGGTGCTGATGCTTGCCGGTATACGCGACATATTGATTATCTCCACACCTTTCGACTTGCCGGCTTTCAAGCGTCTGCTTGGCGACGGCTCGGATTACGGAGTGCGATTTTCGTATGCCGAGCAGCCCTCGCCCGACGGGTTGGCACAGGCCTTCATTATAGGAGAAAAGTTTATCGGGGACGATTCGGTTTGCTTGGTGCTGGGCGACAACATATTCCAAGGCAATGGTTTGTCGCGCATGTTGCGTGAGGCCGTCGCCGCCGCCGAGCAGGATGCCAAAGCGACAGTGTTTGGCTATTGGGTTGCCGACCCCCAGCGTTATGGTGTGGCAGAATTTGATCGCAGCGGCAACGTGCTCAGCATAGAGGAAAAGCCAGCCAATCCAAAGTCGAACTATGCCGTTGTCGGTTTGTATTTCTATCCCAACAAAGTCGTCGACGTCGCCAAGAGCATAAAGCCATCGGCACGTGGAGAGCTAGAGATAACCTCCGTCAACCAGCAATTTCTCAGTGACGGGCAGCTCAAGGTGCAGCTTTTGGGACGAGGCTTTGCGTGGTTGGACACAGGTACCCATGATTCCCTCTCAGAGGCGTCAACCTTCATTGAGGTTATAGAGAAGCGTCAAGGTTTGAAGATAGCCTGTTTGGAAAGCATAGCATACGAAAAGGGATGGATAAGCGACGACGAGTTGTTGCGCATAGCCAAGCCGATGGAGAAAAACCAGTATGGTCAGTATCTGGTGTCGCTTGTAAAAGCCAAAAAGAGCACGTGACCAAGAGAGACATCGTTGTCGATTGTTAATAATAAAGGAATACATTAAATAGTATAACAATAGTACTTAGATAGTACTTAGAAACTATATAAAACGCACTACAAATAAACTTTTTTCAACCCACTACCAATCAACCAATGGAAATAATAAAAACAGATATACCGGGAGTACTCATTATCGAACCCACCGTTTATGGCGATGCGAGAGGTTATTTCTTTGAGAGTTTCAACGAGCGAGAGTTTAGAGACAAGAGCGGATTCAAGGTACATTTTGTCCAGGACAATGAGTCGCGTTCCACATACGGAGTCGTCAGAGGCTTGCATTTCCAGCGTCCGCCGCATGCCCAAAGCAAGTTGGTGCGTGTTGTGGAGGGCGAGGTGCTCGATGTCGCTGTCGACATTCGCCCCAACTCAGCCACATTTGGCAAATATGTCGCCGTGCGGCTTTCGGCCGAGAGCCATCGCCAGTTTTTCATACCCAAGGGATTTGCCCATGGTTTCTCGGTGCTTAGCGAAGTTGCGGTATTTCAATACAAATGTGACGATTTTTATCACAAAGAGTCGGAGGGAGCCATAGCATGGAACGATCCAGAGCTGGCCATTGACTGGCAGTTGCCAGCCGAGGCGATAATACTGTCGGAGAAAGACAGTCGCAACCAGCCGTTGTCGGAATACAAGGCAACATTGCGTCGCAATAACACAGAGGCGAAAGAGGAAAGCGATACCGAAATATTTTTGTCAATTATATAATGAACATACTTGTCACAGGATCGCGCGGGCAGCTAGGCACACACATCGGTCTGCTCGCAGAAGAGTCGCAGCATCGATATTTTTTTACAGATGTTGACACTCTTGACATTTGTCGAAGAGACGCTGTGCTCAACTATGTCTTAACCAATGGTATAACGGTAGTCATCAACTGTGCAGCCTATACCAATGTTGACAAGGCTGAGGACGACGAAGCCGCCGCCGAGCTTGTTAACGGAGTCGCTGTCCGCCATTTGGCAGACGCCATGAAGGTTTCGGGAGGCACGTTGATACATTTCTCTACCGACTATGTTTTTGGAGGCAATGTCTACAACACCCCTTGTCGTGAAGACGCCGAAGCCAATCCCACGGGGGCTTATGGCCGTACCAAACTGCATGGCGAAGAGGCCATAGCCGAAGTGGGGTGCCATAATCTCATTATCCGCACATCGTGGCTATACAGCGAGTATGGCAACAATTTTGTCAAAACCATGCTGCGAGTGTTGCCGGGCGGAGGCACGAGGAAAGTTGTTTTCGACCAAGTAGGGACGCCCACCTATGCAGGTGATTTGGCGCGAGTAGTGTATGACATTGTCGAGAACGAGAAATTCAGGGGTAGCGACGGCATATACCATTTCAGCAACGAAGGAGTGTGCAGTTGGTACGATTTTGCGCTAGAGATTGCGTCGATGGGCAATGTGAAAGATTGTGATATAGTTCCCTGCCACAGCAATGAGTTTCCCAGCAAGGTAGTTCGTCCCCCTTACTCGGTGCTTGACAAAACAAAGATCAAGAACACATTCGGCATCACTATTCCGCATTGGAAAGAGTCGCTGAAGAAATGCATAGAAAATATAGAATCCATAAAAATATAAATTGTTATGAACGTTATCATCACCGGCGGCGCTGGTTTCATAGGTACCCATGTGGTACGTCTGTTTGTCAACAAATATCCTGACTACCATATTTTTAATGTGGATAAACTTACCTATGCCGGCAATCTGGCAAACCTCAAGGATTTGGAGAACAAACCCAACTACACATTTGTCAAGGCCGATGTATGCGATTTTGACACTATTCTCGCGCTGATGCAGAGAGAGCACATAGACGGCATAATACACCTTGCCGCCGAGAGCCATGTGGATCGTTCTATAAAAGATCCCTTCACCTTTGCGCGCACCAATGTCATGGGAACGCTGTCCATGCTTCAGGCAGCCAAGATCTATTGGGAGTCGCTGCCCGAGAAATACGAAGGCAAGCGTTTCTATCATATTTCGACCGATGAGGTTTATGGAGCCTTAGAGATGACCCATCCCGACGGCATAATGCCACCATTCACCACCAAAGCCTCGTCGGGAGAGCACCATTTGGCATACGGAGACAAATTCTTCACCGAAGATTTGAAGTATATGCCACACAGCCCCTATTCGGCATCCAAGGCCTCGAGCGACCACTTTGTTCGCGCCTTCCATGACACATACGGTATGCCCACCATTGTTACCAACTGCTCGAACAACTATGGACCTTATCAGTTTCCAGAGAAATTGATACCCTTGTTTATCAACAACATTCGTCACCGTCGTCCGCTTCCTGTCTATGGTAAAGGAGAGAATGTGCGCGACTGGCTATATGTAGAGGATCATGCCCGCGCCATAGATCTTATTTTCCATAAAGGCAACGTTGCCGACACCTACAATATAGGAGGTTTCAACGAATGGAAGAATATAGATATCATCAAAGTCCTCATCAAGACAGTGGATCGCCTTTTGGGGCGTGCCGAGGGAGAGGACATGGACCTGATAACCTACGTCACCGACCGTGCCGGCCACGACCTTCGCTATGCTATAGACAGCAGCAAGCTGCAGCGTGAGCTTGGCTGGGAGCCCAGTCTTCAGTTTGAAGAAGGCATAGAGAAGACAGTTCGCTGGTATCTTGACAATCAAGAGTGGATGGACAACATCACCAGTGGTGAGTATGAGAAGTATTACGAGTCGATGTACGCCAACCGATAGTCGGCAGAGACACTATAGGAGAAGAATATTGCCAACAAAAAGACAAACCATACTTGCAGTTGAATTGACAGGTGATGAGTAATTTCGCTATCATAGGAGTGGGTGGATATGTAGCCCCGAGACATCTGAAAGCCATCAAGGAGACGGGCAACCGTCTGTTGTCGGCCTATGATAAAAATGACAGTGTAGGCATTATAGACAGCTATTTTCCCGAAGCGGCGTTTTTCACAGAGCAGGAGCTTTTTGACCGTCACAACAGTCTTTTGAAGGGTAGGAGAGAGGCAATAGATTATGTCACAGTGTGTACGCCCAACTACCTTCACGACGCACATTCCCGTTATGGTTTGCGTTTGGGCGCTGATGTGATATGCGAGAAGCCGGTGGTTTTAAATCCCTGGAATATTGATGGTTTGGAGCGTGTTGAGCAAGAGACAGGACATAGGATATACACCATCTTGCAGTTGAGGCTACATCCTTCTGTGGTGGCGTTGCGCAAAAAAGTGATGAATGCAGCCGACAAAGTATATGATATAGATTTGACGTACATCACCTCGCGCGGCAATTGGTACTATGCCTCGTGGAAAGGCGACGAGCACAAGAGTGGTGGTGTTGCCACCAATATAGGGGTACACTTCTACGATATGCTGTGTTGGATTTTTGGCGATGTCACCAAGAATATAGTGCATGTGTCATCACACGACCGTGTGGCAGGATATCTAGAGTTGCAGAAGGCGCGTGTGCGTTATTTTCTGAGTATCAATTCCGACCATTTGCCAGAGGAGGTTGTAATGGCAGGGAAACGCACCTATCGTTCGATAAGTGTTGATGGAGAAGAGTTTGAGTTTAGTGAAGGTTTCACCGAATTACACACCAGAAGTTATGAGAATATCCTCAATGGCAAAGGATTTCCTATTTCCGAGGCACGCAGGAGTATAGAGATAGTGCATGATATACGCAATATGCAGCCAGTAGGTCTGAAGGGAGATTATCATCCATTGGCAAGACAGCCACTCACACCACATCCTTTTGGATGGAAAATTTGAATATTTAAACCTATAGAATCGATACAAAAACCGTTCATGTCGAATAATGTTTTCATACACGAGAGCAGCTACGTTGATGATAACGTGACTATTGGAGACGGCACCAAAGTGTGGCATTTCTGTCACATACAGAGTGGCGCCACCATAGGAGAAAACTGTTCGTTGGGACAGAACGTCAACATTGCCAACAATGTCAAGATAGGTAATGGCGTTCGTATCCAGAACAATGTTTCGGTGTATGAAGGAGTTGAGATAGAAGATAATGTTTTTCTAGGTCCAAGTTGTGTGTTTACCAATGTGTTGCTACCCCGTGCCGATCGTTCAGTACAAGGGAGATATGTCAAAACCCTGGTAAGAGAGGGGGCCTCGCTGGGAGCCAACTGCACTATAGTTTGCGGCCACACCATAGGTCGTAGAGCAATGGTAGGCGCAGGCGCTGTGGTTACCAAAGATGTGCCCGATTATGCAATAGTTGCGGGAGTTCCGGCAAAAATAATAGGAAAGGTTAAAGAATAATATGCAGTTGCGCGACCTACATAGACAGTACGAAACTCTCAAGCCCGAGATGGACGAGGCCATCCTTGCCGCTATAGCTGCAGGTACCCATATTATGGGGCCGCAAGTAGCTGAGCTTGAGCAGGCTCTGACTGAATATGTAGGTGTTAAGCATTGCATTGCCTGTGGCAATGGTACCGACGCATTGCGAATGGCGTTGATGGTGTGGGGCATTGGGTCTGGAGATGCTGTCTTTGTGCCTGATTTCACATTCTTTGCCTCTGCCGAGGTGGTCGCTTTGCATGGCGCCACACCGATATTTGTAGACGTTTGCAGCGAAGACTATAACATCGACCCCGACGATTTGTTGGAGAAGATAGCGTATGTGGAGAATCATACGGATCTTCGTCCTGCTGCGGTCATTGCTGTCGATTTGTTTGGTCAGCCAGCGGACTATATTGATATTGAACCGATATGCCGAGCCCACAATATGTTTATCCTCGAGGATGGCGCACAGGGATTTGGCGGAGCCATAGGCGCCACGAAAGCTTGTTCGTTTGGCGACATCGCCATCACGTCGTTCTTCCCGGCCAAACCGTTGGGCTGTTATGGCGACGGAGGTGCACTTTTCACAAATAATGATGAATGGGCTGCAATGTTGCGCTCCTTGCGTATGCACGGCAAAGGCACGGACAAATACGACAATGTCCGTTATGGGCTTAACTCGCGTCTTGATGCTGTACAAGCTGCTGTTTTGCAGGTCAAGCTGCGCCATTTTGATGACGAATTGAAAGCGGTAAACCATGTGGCAGGATATTATACTGATTTGCTTCGCGGCAAAGTAACTATACCTTTTTTGCCGCCAGCAGTGACATCTTCCTGGGCGCAGTACACTATTCAGAGTACTGAACGCGACGCCATCCAGCAAAGCCTTCGAGAAGCAGGCATTCAGTCGATGGTTTACTATCCGCGCACGATGAGCCGTCAGACTGCATTCTCAAGCATCCGCCATCTGCAGCAACCCTGTACTGTCGCTGAAAGACTTACGCAAACGGTTCTTTCGATTCCTATGGGACCGTATATTACAGAAAAAGAAATCGAAACAGTGGTTTCTGTTATATTGAGGAACGCAAAATGAAGAATGGCGATTTGAAACATATAAACCTCTGTGTTGTAGGCCTAGGATATGTAGGCCTACCATTGGCGTGTCTCTTTGCCAAACGATATAAAGTGGTAGGATTTGATACCAACCGTCAGCGAGTTGAAGCCCTTTTGTCGGGACATGACAACACGATGGAGGTAGATGATGAGCAGTTGAAAAGCGCACTCATGACGAATCTTACCTTGACGTACGATAAAGATACAATTAGAGAGAAGAGAGAAGGAGGCAGAGTATTCATAGTAGCAGTGCCGACGCCAGTGTTGACGGATAACCGTCCCGACCTTTCGCCGCTGCTGTCGGCCAGTGAGATAGTGGGCAGGAGTTTGAGCAAAGGAGATGTAGTGGTATATGAATCGACGGTATATCCAGGAGTTACCGAAGAGGAGTGCGTGCCTGTGCTGGAGCAGAATTCCGGGATGGTGTATAATGAAGACTTTTATGTAGGATACAGTCCCGAGCGAGTCAATCCCGGCGACAAGCGACATCCCGTTGAGACGATATGCAAAGTTACGTCAGGTTCCACGCCAGAGGTCGCTGATTTTGTCGACGAGCTATATGCAAGCGTATTGACAGGCGGAACACACAAGGCCCCATCGATTAGAGTGGCAGAGGCGTCGAAGATAGTAGAGAATTGTCAAAGAGATATCAATATAGCATTTGTCAATGAGTTGGCCAAGATATTTGCCGCAATGGGGATTGATACCGGCGATGTTTTGGCGGCGGCAGCCACAAAATGGAATTTTATCAATATGAAGCCCGGCTTAGTTGGAGGGCATTGCATAGGAGTAGACCCATACTATCTTATAGAGAAGGCCCAAGTGTATGGTGTTTTGCCCCGGATGATGACCAATGCCCGACGGCTCAATGACGGAATGGGAGCCTATGTGGCGCAGCGTTTGGTCCACTATATGAATCTTGCCGGAGTTATGGTGCGCAACGCGCGAATACTCATTCTAGGGTTCTCGTTCAAGGAGAACTGTCCAGACACACGCAACACAAAAGTCGCCGACATATACCACACACTTTCAGAATACAGTTCAAATATAGTCGTTTATGACCCATGGGTAGACGCCGATAGGGTAGAGAGAGAGTATGGCATACAGATTGTGTCGACGGCAGAAGAGATAAATAGAGAAAAATACGATGCTGCGATCCTTGCGGTAGCCCACGATGTTTTTGCCGACGTTGACATACGTAGGCTGGTGCCACGACCTGGAGTAGTGTATGATGTGAAAGGATTCCTGCCTCGAGGTGATGTTGATGCAAGACTTTGAAATAAAAAATAATAAATATAAATAATTAAACTAATAAAAATGTTTAAGAAATTATTCTATTCACTGGTGAAAAGGTACCGACACTCCACAGTGCCGGGATGGATAATGCTCTTTTTTGACATCATCCTTTTTGCTATTACGTTTATTGTAGCCGAAATTTTTAATTGGCGAATTGAAGGCGTGTTGACTTGGAATTCGCTATGGGTAAATCTCTGCATTTGCTTCTTTGTGTCGTTGGTGTTTTTCTATGTCTTCAAGACATACAGAAGTATAATACGACACATGGGGCTCAACGACATATTCAGAGTGTTGCTGGCGTGTGTCTTTATGGCGTTGACATGCGGAGTGCTTAATTTCGTGAATAATAAGTTTCAAGTTGTCCCGACCCGCAATAATGTCATACCGTCGTACAGGCTTGTGATGATGCTGTATTCCACCCTGGCGCTCCTTATGTTGTTGGAACGTTTTATGATACTGTATATCTACAACCAGTATTTCAAGCGTCGTCGTAGAGAGGTAAATGTGGTTATATATGGAGCCGGAGCCGCAGGAGTTATAGCCAATAACGCATTGAAGCAAGATATCCATTTTGAGTACAAGGTGGTAGCCTTTATCGACGATGACAAGTCGAAAGTCAACCAACATCTTGACAGTATACCTGTGATGCGAGCTCGTGACGTTCTCAATCCCAAGTTTGTGAAGAACAAAGATGTCAGCCAGATTATCATCGCCATACCCACGATACGACTCATGCACAAGCAAGCCATTACCAACCGCGCGCTTGATTTGGGTTTGACAGTTAAGTCGGTGCCACACATCTCGCTTTGGATGGACGGTTCGTTCTCGTCGACACAGATCCAAGATATCAAGATTGAAGACCTTCTGGAGCGAGAGCCCATCAAGATAGACAATATCAATGTGGTTCGCGAGGTATTGGACAAGACAGTCCTAGTCACGGGAGCCGCAGGTTCGATAGGTAGTGAGATATGCCGCCAGTTGCTGCAGTACAGGCCGAAAAAGATTATCATGCTAGACCAGGCAGAGTCGCCGCTGTATGACTTGCAGTTTGAGTTAAAGAACAATGAGCCGTATAAGAAATCGGTTGATTCTATGGCTTTTGTCATTGCCAACGTAAAAGATCAAGCCCGAATGGAGGAGGTGTTTGAGATGTATCGTCCCAACCTGGTATATCATGCCGCGGCCTATAAACATGTTCCCTTTATGGAGGAGAATCCATACGAAGCCATATATGTCAACGTCTTTGGCACCAAGAATGTCGCCGACCTAGCCATTAAGTACGGTGCAGAGAAATTTGTGATGATTTCCACCGACAAAGCCGTCAATCCCACCAATGTGATGGGTGCTACCAAACGTATGGCAGAGATTTATATTCAGAGTCGTTCGACAGAGCAGACCCATTTTGTGACCACCCGTTTCGGCAATGTGTTAGGATCGAACGGTAGCGTTATACCTTTGTTCAAGAAACAGTTATCTGCCGGAGGTCCTCTCACGGTGACGCACAAGGATATTATACGATACTTTATGACCATACCCGAGGCATGCAACCTAGTTCTAGAGGCAGGAGCCATGGGAGAAGGCGGCGACATCTTTGTTTTTGATATGGGCAAGCCAGTCAAGATATATGATCTTGCCAAGAAGATGATCCAGTTGTCGGGACTTAAAGGGATTGAGATTAAAGAGATAGGACTTCGTCCTGGAGAGAAGTTGTATGAAGAGTTGCTGGCGAATAAAGAAAACAATATACCCACATACCATCCTAAGATACTTCGCGCCGAGGTGCGACGCTACAGATTGGAGGATATAGATAGAGAGTATGGCGAGCTTCAGGACATAATGTACACCCTTGACGACCGCCAGATTGTTGCCAAGATGAAATCCATTGTGCCCGAGTTTATCAGCAACAACTCGGTGTATTGTGATCTTGACAAGAAGAATGACTAGAAGTATAGACATGGCAAAAAAAGAGCCGTGCGAAGGCACGGCTCTTTTTTTTGTGTGTGTCAGGCGTTCATTGTAGCCTCAATTTCCGCCACCGTTTTAGGTATTGGTTTGCCGAGGACGCGGCAGCCAGAGTCGGTTACCAGGACATCGTCCTCGATGCGGATACCGCCAAAGTCTTTCCATTTCTCTAGTTCGTCGAAGTTGATGAAATCCTTGTTGGTGCCTTCATGACGCCATTGGTCGATGAGAGCTGGGATGAAGTAGCATCCTGGTTCGTCGGTGATGACAAAGCCCGGTTGCAGACGGCGGCCGCAGCGCAGGCTGCCCAATCCAAACTGTTGGCTAGGTCTGGTCTCGTCGTCGTAGCCCACATATATCTGACCGTAGTTCTCCATGTCGTGGACATCGAGGCCCATCATGTGTCCGAGGCCGTGAGGCATCAAGAGGCTGTGAGCCCCATTGGCAACAATGTCGTCGATGTTGCCTTTCAAGATGCCGAGATCTTTATAACCTTGAGCCAGAATACGGCTAGCGGCGGTATGAACTTCTTGATAGGTGATGCCAGGACGAGTGACCCTGATGGCCTCGAGGTTGGCGTTGAGCACGATTTCGTAGATAGCTTTTTGGCGTTCGTTGAAGTGTCCGCCTACAGGGACAGAGCGAGTTATGTCGCTGCAGTAGTTCATGGCGGTTTCGCAGCCAGCGTCCATTACAAGCATGCGACCCTCGACGAGTTTGTTGTTGTGGCCGTGGTTGTGGAGAGTCTCACCGTGAATAGTCATGATGACGGGGAAGCTTACGGGGCCATTACCCTTCCAGGCCTCACCCTGCATAAAGCCAGTGAGCTCATACTCGTAGCGTCCAGGCATTGCCATTTTCATGGCTCCTACATGCATGTTGTATGCTGTAGCGATGGCCTTTTCGATTTCTTCGATTTCTTCGGAGCTCTTAATGCTGCGTTGTTTGACGCAGGCTTTGATGAGATCCATAGAAGAGTAGCGTGACACAGCGTCGTATTTGATGCCGAGAAGGACGCTCATTTGGCGTGTGTTGTCGGCGCGATAGGGAGGAAGGTAGTGGATTTTGCGAGCCTCGCCAATAGTTTTGGTGCAGAGAGTTTGGAGCGCTTTCAAGTCGCCGCTGTTGTCGACGCCGACGCTGGCTGCGAGTTCCTTGACGCTAGGCAGAGGGCCAGTCCAAATAATGTCGTCGATGTCGTAGTCGTTGGCGAAGATATAGTCTTTGCCGTTGTCGCAATCGAGGACGCCTACCAAGTCCTCGCGCTGAAGGCCGAAGAAATAGAGGAAAGTGCTGTCTTGGCGGAACCAGTAGGTGTTGTCGGTGTAGTTGCATGGGGCTTCGTGATTGCCCTGGATGATGATAAGTCCGTGTCCGATATCCTTGCGGAGTTGCTCACGGCGTTTGATATAAGTATCTTTTTTAAACATTGTTGTGGTTTTTTATGATTATCTTATTGGTGATTTCTATTTGTTACAAATGAGAACGAATCTAACGAATTAGTAATTAGAATATTCATGCAAGCATGAAAATAGGGAAAGCGGATTTACAGAATACCTTTTATCCTGTTGCTGTTTTTAACGACAAAGAGGGACATTTATTGCCAGAAAAAATAAAAAGCTTGATGTTGTTATGAAAAAAAGAGACGAGTAAAGCTCAAAACAATGGTCAGTGAAGCCCATTGACGATTATGGGGGAGGAGAACAAATCATTTTGAGGAATGTTTTATATGATTTAGGAATAATAATTCACGCTCTTTCAATTATTTTTTGTATTTTTGCATTCCATTTTCAATGGAGAGAAGGGGAGTAACGAGTATGTTGATTGTCAAATTGCTAAGTGATAATTAATGGACATTTTAACTTGTTATTTGTAAGAGTGTTTCGCAAATAGCCATTGAAAAAAGAGAGAAAAGAGAGAAAAAACTATTATGATAGCCCCAGATCTCCATTTTTTGTTCATTGACGGGATGTCGGTGAGAAAAGACAATTAAGATAGTAACAGTAAACTGTATACCTTAAAAAGTTACATCTATTGCGTCTAATAAATAATTTTATTCTTTTAAAAAATGAACACAAACAATTATAAACTAAATCCCAACAAACTTGTGGCTTTTTTGCAAAAGCCCGCAAGCCAATTTACTCGCGATGACATTATGCGTGTTATCGAAGAGTTTGACATTGAGATGGTCAATTTCCGTTACATGGCAAATGACGGACGTTTGAAGACCTTGAATTTTGTCATCAACAGCTATGACCATATACGAGATGTTCTCACAGCCGGAGAGCGTGTTGATGGATCGAGCCTATTTCCATTTCTTGAGGCAGGGAGCAGCGACCTTTATGTCATACCCCGATTCCGCACCGCCTTTATAGATCCCTTTGCCGACATACCTACCCTTGACATCCTTTGCAATTTCTATACCAAAGATGGGGAGCCCTTCGAGATGGCGCCAGAATACACGCTACATAAGGCAGGCGAGTCGTTTCGCAAGGCAACAGGCGGTATGGAGTTTGAGGTTATGGGCGAGTTGGAATACTATGCCATAGCCGAGAAGCAGGAAGATTATTTGGCAGTAGATCAGAAAGGATATCATGAGTCAACGCCATTCTGCAAATTTGCCGATTTTCGCACACAAGCCATGAAGCTTATCGCCGAATGCGGAGGACTCATCAAATACGGACACAGTGAAGTGGGCAACTTTACTGTTGACGACACCATGTATGAGCAGAACGAGATAGAGTTTCTGCCTACCTATCTAGAGGATGCCGCAGACCAGTTGGTTATAGCCAAATGGATTATGCGTGAGTTGGGATATCAATATGGCATCACCATCACCTTTGCGCCAAAGATCACCATAGGCAAAGCCGGTAGCGGCATGCATATACATACACGAATCACCAAGGATGGCAAGAACATGTATGTTGGTGAGAATGGTCTTAGCGAGGTGGCACACAAGGCCATTGCAGGAATACTCAGTTTGGCTGGATCGCTGACAGCCTTTGGCGACACCAATCCCACCAGCTATTTCCGTCTGGTGCCACATCAGGAGGCGCCCACTAATATTTGCTGGGGTGACCGCAATCGTAGCGCCATGGTTCGCGTGCCGCTGGGCTGGACCAAGGGCAGTGGCAACATGATGGCACATTGCAATCCGCTGGAGGCTAACGAGGAAGTTGATTTCAGCTACAAGCAAACCATAGAGTTGCGTACTCCTGACGGCAGTGCCAATGTATACCTGTTGCTGGCAGGAATGACAGTCGCCGCGCGTCATGGTTTTGAGATGGAGAATGCCGTGCAGTATGCCAAGGATCGCTATGTCAGTGTCAACATCTTTGAGCATGAGGATGTGCTGAACAGGCTTGATGTGCTTCCCGACAGTTGTGCAGCCAGTGCCGATATATTGGAGCGAGACAGAGCCGTGTATGAAGAGCAGGGAGTGTTTGCTCCGCAGTTGATAGATGGCATTATCAAAGATTTGCGCAAGTTTAACGACCGCAATCTGCGAGCTGAGATTGGCAACGATGCCGAGAAGACCCTTGAGCTGGTCAAGACATTCATTCATTGCGGATAATATTTGGAATCAACATGATAAATCCATCTGATATTCGTTATCATTAAATAATCACATTTGTTACTAAAAAAGACACAACAAAATTATGAAAAGAATAATTTTTGGTTTAACAAACAATAAAAATTATTATTTTTCAGTAAAATAAAAGATAGCTCCGGTCGATGACCGGAGCGCTTTTTTAATGTTATGGCATATATTCTGGACGCTGAAAATGTGGGTTTTCCCGATCCTAGACTGGCTGAGAAAGATGGTTTTCTCGCGGTAGGAGGGTCGCTTGAGCCGCTGTGGCTGCTCAATGCCTATTATATGGGTATTTTTCCGTGGTATGACGATGAAGAGGGCGACCCCTATTGGTATTCGCTAGACCCGCGCATGGTGCTGATGTCGGGAGACTTTCGGCAGTCGGACAGTTTGACGCGCGTGATCCGTTCCAAGCGTTATGAGGTGAGAATAGACACCTGTTTCAGAGAGGTGATGGAGCGATGCGCCACGGTGGCAAGACAGGGTCAAGAGTCAGGGAGTTGGATAAGTGACAATTTTATAAAAGCCTATTGTCGCCTGCATGACGAAGGATTTGCGCACTCTTTTGAGACATTCCATGACGGCAAACTAGTGGGAGGGTTATATGGTGTGAGTCTGTGTGACTATTTCAGCGGAGAGTCGATGTTTCACATTGAGCGTGACGCCTCGAAGGTTGCTTTTGCCCGTATGGTAGATTTTGCCGTAACACATGGTTTTAGATTCGTTGATGCCCAGCAACCCACGAATCATTTAGCCTCGTTGGGTGCCAAGCCCATTTCGCGCGATAGTTTTCTTGCACTATTGAAAGAGAATGATATAAAGAAAACATACAGAGGACGTTGGAAAAGCAATACAGTGACGTTGCTTATTGGAGGCAATCAAGGAGACAGAGTGTCGCTACTTATGCGCGCCATCATAGAGATATCGCAACAGGTAGGCACAGTGGCAGTTGTTTCGCCGATATTTGAGACAGAGCCATGGGGTTTTGATGCAGAGCAGAATTTTCTGAACCAAGCTTTGGTGGTAGATACAGACCTCACAGCCATAGAGGTGTTGCATAAGGCGCTAGAAATAGAGAGACAGTTAGGGCGGAGGAGAGAAGACGTTTCGGGCGGCGAAATACCTCATACGGAAGAAAAGCACTATGCCTCACGACCTATAGACATAGACTTGATTTTCTATAACAACGATATTGTAGAGACGCCCGAACTGACGTTGCCCCATCAGAGGATGCACCAACGCCGCTTTGTACTAGAGCCATTAGCGAGGATAATGCCGTTTAAAAAACATCCCAAATTGGGCAAAACGGTGCAGCAATTACTTGATGAATGTGAGGACGGTGGGGTTGTGAAAGAATATTTTTAGAGGTGTAATATATTGAAAAGCAATAGTGTTGCTTGTTTTTTATAAAAATAATTTTGTTGGATAAAAAAAATGTAGTACTTTTGCACTCCATTTTGAGAATAAATAATAATATTTAAATAGATAAAAATGTACGCAATTGTAGAAATCGCAGGAAAGCAATTCAAGGTCGCCCAAGATCAGAAGATCTTTGTCAACCGTCTTCAGAATGAAGAGGGTAGCGAGGTTTCTTTTGACACCGTGATGCTCAAAGACAATGATGGTAACATTACCGTTGGCCAGCCCTATATCAGTGGTGCCAATGTTAAAGCTACCGTAGTGAAACATCTGAAAGGTAAGAAGGTCCTCGTCTTCAAGAAAATCCGTCGCAAAGGATATCAGAAGATGAATGGTCATCGTGACTACCTCACACAGATTCAGATTAACAGCATTAACTAATTTTTGTCTAACCTTTTAAAACGTATATATTATGGCTCATAAAAAAGGTGTCGGTAGTTCCAGTAATGGTCGTGAATCCGAAAGCAAACGTTTGGGCGTGAAGATTTATGGCGGTCAGCCCTGCATAGCTGGCAATATCATTATCCGTCAGCGTGGTACTGTCCACAACCCTGGCCGCAATGTAGGCATGGGCAAGGACCACACATTGTTCGCACTTTGCGATGGTGTTGTGAAGTTTCACAAAGGCCGCGAGAACAAATCGTATGTTTCTGTTGTAACCGACGCAGAATAACAGATTTGCCCACAGTGAACATTAAAGGCGACTCATGAGAGTCGCCTTTTTTTTATTCTTGAACTCTGAGGCTTTCGGCATGGATTTTCTCGGTCAGTTCTTTGACGAAGTTTGGGTCAAGGCCTAGTTTAGCACCTTCGGATATCTGTTTTTGCAGTACTTCGCGCCATCTTTGAGGTTGGTAGGTGGTAAGGTTGTGTTGTTTTTTAAGTTTGCCTATTTCCATAGACAGCATCATTCGTTGACTGAGCAGTTTAAGTATGTCGGCGTCGATTACATCCAGGTTGTCTCTAAGCCGTTGAAGGTCGCCGAGAGAGCCGTCGCCTTGATGACGAATAGTCAATAGATTAAGGATGTTGAATAATTGGTTGGGGGTTATCTGTTGCAGGCTGTCGGTAAGGGCATTGTCGGGGTTAGGGTGACATTCAATCATTAGTCCGTCGAAGTTGAGATCCAAAGCCATTTGAGACACCGGAGCTATGAGATCGCGTCGACCACCAATATGGCTGGGGTCGCAAATGAGTTGTAGTTCAGGCATTCTACGTTTCAGTTCTATAGGTATTTCCCACAAGGGGTTGTTGCGGTAGCCAAGATTGTTGAAGGTGGAAAAACCGCGATGCACAGCAACAGGATTGCTAATGCCTTTGTGGATAAGCCTTTCGATGGCGCCAATCCAAAGATCCACATCGGGGGTTATAGGATTTTTTACCATCACATTGAGATTGCTGCCAGACAAAGCCTCGGCTATTTCGCCGACAAGAAAAGGGTTTACCGTTGTTCGAGCCCCTAGCCAAACCGCGTCAATATTATGCGAGAGGCAGAGTTCCACATGTTCGGGGCGTCCCACTTCGCAGCAAAAGCTGAGAGAAGGATTACGAAGTTTCTCTTTTTCGATCCATTGAAGAGCAGGTTCGCCGAGGCCCTCGAAACCACCGGGCCGAGTGCGAGGTTTCCAAACGCCACAGCGTATCATTTTAATGCGGTTGTCGACAGAGAGAGCCTTGACGATAGAGTGCAGTTGGTCGGGGCTTTCGATGCTGCAAGGGCCAGCTATGACTGTTGGAAAGTTGCGGAGAGATAAAGAGTTATCCATTTTTGTTGTCGTTGTATTAACATGCAAAAATATGATTTTTCAACAATATATAATATAGAATTACGTTATAATAACAAATGATATGGAAAAGTAACCGTTAGAGATAACAGAAGACGAGAAAGACTTCATGAGATAACCAATAAACCTTAGAACCATGAAAATTCGATTTCTTAAACTTAAGAACTGGCTTATTATCAGTTTTATGGGGCTTTTGGGTCTCACAGCATGCCATAGTCAAAAAAAAGTGGTAGACAGCTCGGCGGACGAACCGCCTTCGAGAGGAGACAGAGGAAGAGATGTTGTGTCGCCAATGTATGGGGTGCCCGTTACCGAAATGAGGCAGGATCCCCCAGACACAGTGGAAAGTCCTCGCGAGCCCCAGGTTACGGTTTATGGTGTCCCTACTGTTAATTATGATGTAAAAGGACGTGTTGTTGATGCAAAAGGGAAGCCTATAAGAGGAATGCAAGTAATAATGATAAGAGAGGGGATGGGAGCAGAGAATGTGCCGTATGATTTCGCGGTGGGAGGATCGATGTCGGGTATGGTAGACACTACCGACGCCAACGGCAATTTTGAGGTAAGCACCAAAGACACGCCATGGGAGAACAAAGGGATTTTGGTGCGTGATATTGATGGCGCCAAAAATGGATTGTACGAGAGTGAAGTTGTAGAAATTGAATTTGGAGAACCGGTTCTTGATGGGAAAGAGAGATCGCGGTGGTATATGGGAGTGAAAAAAGCCGATGTCACAGTGAAAATGAAACGTAAGGCCAAGAAATGACAGAGCAGAAACAGTTGGGTTTGAAGAAGCGAGTGGCGCTGTCGCTGCATCGCAAGGTGTGCAAAAGCGACGCTAAGATTCATGAATTGAGAAACTTGTTTTGGGAGTGTACGCTGCGATGCAATATGAATTGCCGTCATTGCGGCAGTGACTGCAAGCAAGCCCCCGCGACGGCCGACATGCCCGCTAAAGATTTCCTTAAGGCAATAGATGACATAAGGCCACATGTGGATCCACACACCACATTCATAACCTTCACAGGGGGAGAGGCGTTGGTTCGCAATGATATTGAAGAAGTTGGATATGAGTTGTATAAGCGAGAGTTTCCGTGGGGGATAGTGACGAACGGTTTGCTGCTTGACGAGCAGCGATTGGAAGGTTTGTTGCGCGCCGGCATGCATTCGATAACCATCTCCTTTGACGGATTTGAGGAAGACCACAACTGGATACGCCGAAATGATCGTAGTTTTGAGTGTGCGGACCATGCGATTAAGATGCTGGTTAATACCAAGGGTTTGGTGTGGGATATTGTTACTTGTGTCAATCCGCGCAATTTTGCAAAGCTGGAAGAGTTTAAAGAGTATCTGATATCGATAGGAGTGAGACGTTGGCGGCTGTTTTCAATCTTTCCGATGGGCCGTGCCGCACAAAATCCAGAGTTGCAGTTGGATGACAAACAGTTTAAAGGCCTGTTTGAATTTATTAAGAAGACACGCGCAGAGGGAAGAATTGGAGCCAACTATGGTTGTGAGGGTTTTTTAGGACCTTATGAGGGAGAGGTGCGTGACTATTACTTTCATTGTCGGGCAGGTGTAAATGTAGCCTCTGTACTTTGCGATGGATCTATTTCAGGCTGCACGTCGATACGTTCCAACTTTCATCAGGGCAATATCTATAAGGACAACCTGTGGGATGTGTGGCAGAATAGGTTTGAGAAGTACCGTGACCGCAGTTGGGCCAAGAAAGGGCAGTGTGTCGACTGCGACCTATGGAAATACTGTGAAGGCAGCGGCATGCACCTTTATGACGACAATGAAGAACTGCTGTTCTGTCACTATCATAGAATGATGGATGAAAAATAAAGGCTTCCGAAGACGGAAGCCTTTGCTTTTATTTGATGATGATTTCGTCGGTGAAGAGGTAACTCGGCTGTCCTGGCGCAGGATGCCACGAGGGTAGGCCACCCGGATTGGGCACTACTATACGGAGGTATCGAGTGACGGGATTGCCAATGTCTATTTTCGGCTCTGCTTCACTCTTGCCCAAAATAATGCTGTAGTTTTTGAGGCGCATACCGGTTTCGCGCGGATCCATATCGAAGTTCCTCTTTGTGCAACGGTTCCAATTGACACCGTCGTCAGAGACGTATAACATAATCTCCCGTGGCGCCAGTATCCAGTCGAAGGTGTTCTGCATGAAACGCATTGTGACTTCGTTAATTTCAGTAGGCTTGCCAAAGTCGATGACGGCGTCGATGCTGTCGCCCCAGTAGCCCTGCCAATGGCCGTCGGCGTAGGTTATGTTGCTGCCCAGCAGGCCGTCGATGAGGGCTTCGGGGCCACCACCGCTGTAGATGGACTTGTAGGTGCTGTACTGCGTGTTGAGCTTTATCTTGGCGCCCATACCGAGGTGGGAGAGGAGGTACTGCTCGGTGACGACGCCCTCGCCGTATTCATTGTAGGCAATGGCCTTGATGGTGGCGGAACGCTCGAGCGGGAAGGGGCCGGTGTATAGGGTGGAGCCTTGGTTTGGCTCGCTGCCGTCGAGGGTATAATAGATGGGGCGGTCGCCGTAGAGGGTGCGGAGCGAAACCAATGGGAGTCCACCCTCCGTTCTCCGTTCTCCGCTCTCCGTTTTGATAAAGACGTGTCGGTCGAGTTCCAGCACCTCGCGTGCAAGGTCGTCGTAGCGGTTGCAGACGATATGGCGTTCATAGTCGCCGTTCTCCTGGTCCCATAGGCGCAGGTACTCCCGTTTGAGGTCGAAGATGGTCCGGAGGTAATTTCGAGCCATACTTTGAATGTCGGCAGTGACGATGGAACAGGTGGCAAACAGTGAAGGAATAAACATACGGAGCTCGCTCTTTTCGGCCGTAGCTTTTATACGTGTCAATGCATAGTGAGCGTGGGGGTTGTCGGCGGAGTCGATATTAATAGAGTCCAAGAGTTCACGGACAAAAGAGACTCTGCTCAACACGTTAATACTTGTGTTGTCGGGGTTGAAGTTAAGCAGTGGCTCCATCAATGCGGCGGATGTGTACCAATCGCCGACAGCAGGCTCGTACATCAGTGCGCCAACGGCGTAGAGGTCTTTCACTTTACCTGTGTCGCCGTAGAAGAGTCGCTCGAAGTTCTTGTTGAATTGTTCTTCCCTCTGGTGCAGTTCCTCAGGGTCGTCGGTCTTCAGCGGATTCCAGGCCATCTCAGCGGCCCAATACTGTGCGTGCCAGCTGTTGTCGAAAAGGGCTTCGCCATTGTCGTCCCAGCAGGTGAGCATAGCGCCCTCGGCGCCGTCGCGGTGGCCGTCGCGGTAGAGGTTGGCTATGTTCTTGATGTAGCGTTGCGGTGTGGAGGTCATAGTGGCACTGTGGCCCGTAGAGGCGGCCACCCAGAAGGGGTTGCCCTGCTCTTTGAAGGGTTTTATAAGGTGCTTGAAGCTGTCTATCGGTTCATAGGCCCACATAATGTAGATCATATCCTTGGGCAACTGACGCATCATCGCAGGGTTCTTGGCCACGATGTCGCCCCACATAGCTACATGGGGATTGCCCTTCTCCTTGACCATCCCATAGCAGCGGTTGATGAAATCCACATACACCTGGTCGGCACCGAGGCTGTCGACGAGCTTTTTGGTACGGCCAGTGCCGAGCTGTTCGGTCTCGTCGCAGTTGATGATGAAGAAGGGCGAGTTGGGGATGCGATCGTATGCTGCCTTGATGCGTTTGCGCAGGAAGTCGTAGGTGGCCTGTGTCGATGGGTCGAAGTTGGCCTTGCTGTCCATCATATTCTGGTAGAAGGGGATGCGCAGCGTTTTCTCGGCGTGGGCGAAGAGCTGCAGGTTGATGACCTCGTCCGGGTGCGGCTTGCAATCGGCGAGGTAGGCGGGCGCAAGGTCGGGGAACTCCGGTTGGTAGAGGGTGTGCTCGGTATAATAGTTGCAGAAGTTGAACTTTAGCGCGTGCAGTGTCTCCCATTGCTTTTGGCGGTAGGCAGCGTGCGGCACCGGCCCACGGCTCTGGTCGTCCATCCAACCACGGTAGCGGTAGGCAGGCCAGTCGGTGATGGTGCAGCAGGGCACGGTGTTGTGCAGCTGCTGCAGCTGCGCTAAGGTCAAGTGGGCATACTCAAGCCCTTTGGATCCCTCGTAATTGATGGTTATCTTGCGTGGCTCGATTATGAGGCGGTAGGCCTGGCTCCAGTTCCCGTCGAAATGTGGATTCTGTTCGCCACGGCCCCATTTTACGCGCTCTTCCTTTATTTTGGCTTTATCGAGATCGCAAGTCTTGCCGCCCTGTGTGACCTCCACTTTCTGCGGTGTGGGAATCAGGCCGAGGTTGATCTGTTTCTCCTGCGCCGCAGTGGTCAGCGTGACAGCAATCAGCACTGCGATGATGATACGTTTCATAAGGGTGTTTGTTGTGTTAATATGAGGCTGTGCGAGCCAGACATTCGTCGAGGGCGGCGGTGATGGCTTTGCGGTCGAGATGTTGACCTATGAATACGAGCTTCTGCATGCGGTCGCCGTAAGTGTCGTCCCAGTCGCGTTGCAGGTCTGGGTTGCGTCGCATAAACTCGAGAAGTTCGTCGTCGGGCATCGTGGCGTACCACTGGCCTGTGTCGCGCAGAGAGACCTGTTTTCCTGCTTGTTCGAAGAGGTAGCAGGTGTCGGGCTCGGATAGGAACCAGCAGATGCCTTTGCATCGTATGATTTCCTTGGGCCAATGGCGGGCAACGAACTCGTCAAAGCGGCTTATATTCATTGGCTCGCGGCGGTAGTAGACAAAAGTGCCTATGCCGTATTCCTCAGCCTCGCCCTCATCGTCGTGGTGGTGATGATGATCGTGGTGATGCTCGTGGTGTTCTTCGTGATGGTGCTCCTCGTGGTCGTGATGGTGGTGATGCTCATCCTCGTCTTCTTCCTCGTCGTCATCGTCGTGGTGGCCTTCTATCTCATTGATCCAAGCGGCCGAGGTGGCCACTTTGTCGAAGTCGAATGCATTGGTGTTCAGAATGCGATCGAAGTCGATGTCGCAGTAGTCGCAATTGATGATTTCGGCTTTGGGTTGTATGGCGTGGATGATTTCGCGGATGCGGCCCAACTCAGCGGGTTCCACTTCGGAGGCTTTGTTGAGTAGGATGATGTTGCAGAATTCTATCTGTTGTATGACAAGGTTCTCTATGTCGTCCTCAGCCAGGCCGGGGCGAAGGAGGTCTTTGCCGCTGCCGAACTCGTCCTTCATACGCAACGCGTCGACGACGGTGACGATGCTATCCACTACAGGGATTCCGTCGCGAATGTATTCCGGTCCCATTGTGGGGATGGAGCAGATGGTTTGAGCGATGGGCTCCGGCTCGCAGATGCCGCTGGCCTCGATGACAATGTAGTCGAAGCGGTGCTGGCTGGTTATGTCGCGCAGCTGCTCCACGAGGTCCATCTTCAAGGTGCAGCAGATGCATCCGTTCTGCAAGGCTACGAGGCTTTCGTCCTTTTTGTCAACGATGCCGCCTTTCTCTATGAGGTCGGCGTCTATGTTAACCTCGCCTATGTCGTTGACTATTACGGCGAAACGTATGCCTCGTTTGTTGCCAAGAATGCGGTTGAGAAGTGTTGTTTTGCCGCTGCCAAGATAGCCGGTCAGCAGCAGTACAGGTATTTTTGTTAAGTTCATGTAGTTGTATTGTTATTTCAGACAGTTAAGGTATTGATGAATAGTTTCTTCGATGCCTAGGTAAAGGGCATCGCTGATTAGTGCGTGGCCGATGCTGACCTCGTCAACCCAGGGTATCTGTTGGTGGAAGAAGGCCAGATTCTCCAGCGAGAGGTCGTGACCGGCATTGAGGCCAAGGCCGCAGTTGCGGGCCACTTTGGCAGCCTCGACAAAAGGCGCGATGGCCGCCTCGCGTCCGGCGGCATATTGGCTTGCGTAGCTCTCGGTGTAGAGTTCCACGCGGTTGGTGCCGGTCTTGGCGGCCATCTCTATCATTTGGGGGTTGGCGTCGATAAAGATGGAAACTCGTATGCCGCAGGACTTGAATTCCTTGACGACATCGCATAGATAGTCTTGGTTCTTCATGGTGTCCCATCCGGCATTGCTTGTCAGTACTCCTTCGGCGTCGGGCACGAGTGTTACCTGGTTGGGTTTGATTTCCTTAACCAAGTCGATGAAACCGTAGGGCTTGCTTTTTGATATTCCTTTTGGGTTGCCCTCGATATTGAACTCTGTGGTCACGATGGGCTTTATGTCGTATACGTCGGCGTAGCGGATATGCCGCTCGTCGGGACGCGGATGGACCGTTATGCCTTGTGCGCCGAAGCGCTCGCAATCTATTGCAAACTGTTTGACATTAGGGGTGTTGCCGCCGCGCGCGTTGCGGATGGTGGCCACCTTGTTGATATTTACGCTGAGTTTTGTCATAAGTGTTTATATTGCTTTTTATTGTTTGTCTTTATAATATCCAGCCCAGTTGCTGTTGTTGGGATTGCCTTTTTCGTACACAATGTCAAATTGGACGTGAGGCTGCAACTGGTCCCACACTGATTTTGGAGGTGACGTGTGGCCATAGTAAAGCGAGTCGCCGACATAGAAGTAGTATTTGACCATTCTTGAAACACTGCGCCCCCCCGTCACGAGATACGTCTTCTCTACACGTG
Organism: uncultured Bacteroidales bacterium; assembly: GCA_900316965.1. Taxonomy (GTDB): domain Bacteria; phylum Bacteroidota; class Bacteroidia; order Bacteroidales; family P3; genus Colimorpha. The sequence continues at coordinate 3,499 of ONEY01000017.1, read as the reverse complement.
CTGCTGTTCTTATACCGTTATGTTTCAATCGGTTGTTGTCTACAATGTCTGGAATTAAGAACCACAGCCAAATCGCCATAGGTATCCATAAGGGAGTCCACTTTAGAATGCCTATGCCGATTTTCTTGAAATTGACTCGAGGCTTCCGCTTCGGAGGCTTGCTCCGATCCGGGTAGACGGGCTTTCGGTTGACGTTGTGTGGCATAGGGTAACGGTTCGGTTTTATTGACGTTTTTGGCGTTTGGGGTTGGCGGGGAACCAGCCCTTCTCCACGCGCTCCTTTTGCTTGAACAACTCAAGGATTGACCAAAGGCTCGAGAAGGCCACCACGCCCAGCAGGGTAGATGCTATGGCATTGGCAACTGCAAGCGAACCCGCGATGCAAATCAGCCCCAGCAGCAGGAAAGCCCACCAGCACCCTGTGCCGAAGTGGTACTCGGCTTTGATGACTAACGGATGAAAGACGCCGATACACAAGAATGTAGCGGCGCCTATTATCAATCCTGTGAAGTTCATATCTTAAACTCCTTCTTTATGGCGTCGACCATATCCAGCTTCTCCCAACCGAAGAACTGCACCTTCTTCTTCTGCGGTTTGCCGTTCTTGTACACCGTGACTTCGGCCTCGTAGGGGTCGCGGCCCATATGTCCATAGGCTGCCGTTGGGCGGAAGATGGGATTCTTCAATCCAAAGCGTTCCACGATGGCGTAGGGTCTCAAATCGAAAAGTTTGCGCACACGCGTTGCAATCTCGCCGTCGCTCATCTTTATTTTTGAAGTACCGTAGGTGTTGACATAGAGTCCCACGGGCTCGGCCACGCCAATAGCGTAGGCAACCTGCACGAGGGCCTCGTCGCACAATCCGGCGGCAACAAGGTTTTTGGCAATATGTCGAGTGGCGTAGGCAGCCGAGCGGTCAACTTTTGAGGAATCTTTGCCGCTGAAGGCTCCGCCGCCGTGGGCTCCTCGTCCACCGTATGTGTCGACAATGATCTTGCGGCCCGTCAGACCCGTGTCGCCGTGGGGACCGCCGATGACAAACTTGCCCGTGGGGTTGACAAACAGTTTGACATCTTTGCCAAACAACTTTTGTGTAGCTTTTGGAAGACGCTTAACCACTTTAGGCAACAGGATTTTCTCAATATCTTTGCGTATTTGGTCTTGCTCCACGTCGGGGTCGTGCTGAGTGCTTACAACAATGGTGTCAATGCGCTCGGGACTTCCGGAGTCGCAGTATTGTACAGTGACTTGGCTTTTTGCGTCTGGACGCAGATATCGCATCATCTTGCCCTCATGGCGAATTTTACCAAGTTCTATCAAAATAATGTGAGCCAGTGTGATAGGTAGAGGCATTAGCTCTGCGGTCTCGCGGCAGGCATAGCCAAACATCATACCTTGGTCGCCAGCACCCTGCTCCATTTTCGACTTGCGGCTGACGCCTTGGTTGATATCGGCGCTCTGCTCGTGAATAGCGCTCAAAACGCCACAGCTTTCGGCCTCAAATTTGTATTCTCCTTTGGTGTAGCCAATCTCACGTATCACATCGCGCACAGTCTGTTGTACGTCGACATATCCGTTGCAGGTTACTTCACCGCTTACTACGGCCAATCCGGTTGTCACTAGCGTCTCGCATGCCACATGGCTTTCAGGGTCGTGACGCAGAAATTCATCCAGTAGCGCATCGCTAATCTGGTCGGCCACCTTGTCGGGATGGCCTTCACTTACTGATTCTGAGGTAAAAAAATAACTCATTTTACTTTTACTTTTTGATTGTTTGACAAAATGTAAAAGTATGAAAGAAACGTGATTGTAGTTTTGGAAATCATGTTTTTAGCATTTTTTTCTCGTGGTTGCAATCATTACAAATCTATCCACTTTTACAAAATGCAAAAATACACTTTTTATATGAATTAGCTCGCTATTATTTTACTTTTTTTTTATTACATTGTAATGCAATATTATTTGTTGTTGTTTTTGGAACTTTTTTTACAATCTCTCGACGATATCAAATAATTTTCCTTCTCATTTCACCAAAAACGCGTTTCAAGCCTATTTTTTCGCATATGCTACAAGATATCACATACGAAGTATAATACCAATTAAATCGTATCCCTACGAAGTCAGAAAAAAAACACCCCGGCATTGCGTCAAGTCATGTCGGGGCGTATTTTAAAAAAATATTTGGGTTAGTTGTCAATCGGCAACAGAATGTAATAATATCGCCTACTTATCTTGTAGTAATTTGTATGCTTCTTGGATAACCTCTTCCATATCTGCTGTCGGTTCAAAACGTTTCACAACATTGCCCTTTTTGTCGATAAGGAATTTAGTGAAATTCCACTTAATGTCAGACTTCTCCGCATAGTTGGGATCCTGTTTCAAAAGCATTGCATGCATCTTGGGCCCCAAGCCATATCTGTCGTCCATATCAAAGCCTTCAAAACCCTTCTTGTTTTTCAACCATGTGAACAGTGGTGAGGCATTTTCTCCATTGACATCGATTTTGTCAAATTGAGGGAATGTGACATCATAATTGCTTGTACAGAAAGTGTGTATCTCTTGGTTTGAGCCAGGAGCTTGTTCGCCAAATTGGTTGCATGGAAAGTCCAAAATCACAAAGCCTTCGTCTTTGAATTTATTGTACATTCCTTGCAAATCACTATATTGGTATGTGAAACCGCATTGCGTCGCAGAATTAATTATCAGGATGACTTTCCCTTTATATTCACTCAAATTTACATCTTTGCCATTTTGGTCCTTAACGGTAAAACTGTAAATGTTCCTTTGTGCCATTGCACCAGCTAGCATGCAAAATGCGCACAATAAAAATAAAACTTTTTTCATCTTATAAATTGTATTGTTTCTTTCTTTAACGCTGATTTAATACTTTTATTGTCACGAAATACAGTTTTCTTTGTTTTTATTGTCAAACAAAAGTATATGAGTTGATTAGGATAAACAAATTAGGCTATATATTTGTTGTTCACCATATGTAATTGCCCATATGTTTAATCGAATACCTCGTCTATTCAACATTATACAATATATTTGCACATTATATATTATATTATTTCCTCAACTTCCCTCACCAAACAACTTGATAGTACTTTTATAGTACGTACCCACAAGCGTTTTTTCATCCCCGCAAACCACCCATTCCTATCACAATACATATAAGACGCCACAAAATAGCGATATGATACCGTTGAAATGGTATTACATGCAGAATATCAATATAATATGCATGTTTTTGCAAAAAATGGCCGCGCGAGGCTCAAAAAACGCGAAATTTTTGTGCCTGCCGGTCGGAATTGCGCGCTATTTTCGCCGGGGGCGAAATTTTTTTTCAATTTTAAAGCGTTGAGCCACAACCATTGGAGAGCCGCAGAGCGAAAAAAGACAAAAAAAATTTTGGTAGTTTGAAAAATGGTTGTACTTTTGCACTCGCTTTCGCCGGAAAAACCGGGAAGAGGTTGAGAGGCGGGGGCGACAGTTCATTG
>ONEY01000012.1 GCA_900316965.1 uncultured Bacteroidales bacterium | reverse complement strand
ATAAAGATGGTAAACCTGTTTATAGTGGTGGGCAGATGGAACAAATTTGTAAAGGTTTTGAAAGCGGTGTTGATGTTTTTGGTTTCGTGTGTCACAGCAAAGTGAACGGTATCGGGCAAACTATCCAAAACCCATTGGCACGCGCGCACCTCTTGACGGGCACGGCGTTCCATCTCTTCGTTGTTTGATGTGGCCAAGTAGCGGTTATAGAAAAATAATGCCGAGTCGGCTTGACCATTGTTGCGATACATGGCGGCAAGGAAATACTCACAATGAGGATATACTCCTGCTTGTGGTGATTCGTTCACCAGCCGGTAGTATTTTATTGCCTGGCGATAGTCGTTAGACAACCTGTATGATTCGGCAATCTTGTATGCCAAAGCTATATCATGACTTTTCTTGTAGGCCTCTGTGTAATGGTCCACGGCTGTTTTGTAGTATCCGTAGCGAAAGGCCTCGTCGCCAGCGTCGACATCCTTTTGTGCATAGGCACCAAAAGACAAAAGCATTGCTGCAAAAAATAAACAGATGGTGTAGTTATGTTTCATGATATTATATTTTGATTCGTGATAGTATGGCTATTTTTTTTCTATATTATCGGGCAAGGCATAGCTTTGCGGTTCACTTTTTTGTTTTTTATCATACGGTATACTATGCCTAATTCGAACGACCCTATTGATTTTGACGCAGGTGTAAGTTTCGACAAGTTTGCGTCGTATGTCAGCGCAAAAATAAAGGCGTTGTATTCTAAGGCCAGTTCCACCAGCGCCGCGTCCCGCCAACGATAGTGTATGCCAGCGCTTGCGATAAGAGTTTGGTGTGACGCCTCAGAAAGATAGTATTTAACGTCGCCGCCAAACAGTATCTCGCGGTAGTTGTTTTGTACCATGCATGCTACCAAAGGCAACAAAGAGACGTTGCTCCAAGCGCGATACTCCAAACGGGCATACAAACTCATTTTTCGCTCTATAAAGGCGTCTCGCAGCTCGAGATATGATATGTCAGGCTTGTTTATATTTCGTGCCGAAAGCCCCAATTTCAGATAAACCTCGTCGTTGGGTTGGTAAAACCAAGCCACTCCGCCTCCTATAGAGATGAAGTTGGCAGAGGTATTTTCCAACTTGTCGCTAGGATCCTGCATCTCAATGTCTGAGGTGTTAAATCCCGCTTGTCCAAAAGAAGATTCGAGAGCAAGCGATACAAAGTTGTTGTTGCTGCTGCCTAAGGCTTTGTAGTACGACAATATGATGTTGCCTGCGGTAGTGCCATAGTGGAGTGTTCCGGCTCGGTCGCTATACAGTATCATTCCCAGATTGAGTCCGTCGCGGTAATAGCGTCGTCGAGCCAACGACATCTCAGCTGTCGCTGCCACGGTTTGGAAGGCTTTGCTCACCGATGCCCATTGGTTGCGGTAAGCGAGACCAAAGCGTCCTGTGCCGTCAAAAAATCCCGAATAGGCGGGGTTGAAGAGGATTGGGTTTATGTCGATTTGTGAAAAGTGGATGTCTTGACATTCTGCTTTGTTTGTCGGCGACAACGATAAAGTGAAAGCCATGGCCAGCATTAGTCGCCACAGCGTTCTTTCGCTGCGGTTAGTGTTTCTAGCTATGGCTTTCGTGTTATTCATTGCTTTGTTGTTATCTTGTGTAGGGAGGCATAGATATGTCGGCAAATTCTTTGCGTAGCAGTTTGAAGTATGCTGCTATGCCTACCATAGCGGCGTTGTCGGTGCAAAACTGCATTGTGGGAACAAAGACTTTCCATCCATGTTTTTTGCCCAATTGCATGATGCCGTCACGCAGGTATGAGTTGGCAGAAACGCCTCCGGCGATGGCAACCTGACGAACTCTGTTTTTTATAGCTGCCTTCTCGAATTTCTTCAGTAGGAAACTCATTATGCATTTTTGTATCGACGCGCAGAGGTCGGCTTTATTCTTCTCGATAAAGTCGGGGTCTGATTCCAGCTTGTCGCGAAGAAAATAGAGGAAAGAAGTCTTTATGCCACTGAAACTGTAGTCGTAACCTGCGATATTAGGGGTGGCAAATTGGAATGCGTCAGGATTGCCTTCTTTGGCCAATCGGTCGATGATGGGCCCTCCCGGGTATCCAAGATCCATGATTTTTGCAGCTTTGTCGATGGCTTCCCCTGCTGCGTCGTCAATGGTTTGTCCTAGAGTTTCCATGTCAAAGTGGTCGTGAAGGAGCAGAATTTGTGTGTGTCCGCCGCTGACGAGCAGGCACATGAAAGGGAATTGTGGCACCACGCTGTCATCGGTTGTCTTTATAAAATGCGATAGCACATGAGCCTGCAGATGGTTGACTTCTATTAGAGGTATTCCTAACCCTTGAGCCATGCTTTTGGCGAAAGACACACCTACAAGCAGGGAGCCCAGCAATCCAGGTCCGCGGGTGAAAGCTATGGCATCGAGTTGACTCTTATCCACCCCGGCATTACGCAACGCTGTGTCAACAACGGGTAGTATATTTTGTTGGTGGGCGCGTGATGCCAGCTCAGGCACTACGCCGCCAAATTGTTCATGCACTTTTTGCGACGCGATGACGTTCGACAACATTCTGTCGTCACGAAGTACAGCTGCAGATGTGTCGTCGCATGAGGATTCTATGGCAAGTATTAGAGACACGGTTAGTATTCTTTTTTAGTGTATTTAAATATAATAAGTGTTGTGGTAATTAATGTAAGGGTTTGATAGTTAGTTTATAGATGTTGTAAAACTATTAAAATGAAAAAATATGCCACAATGCAAAAATACGAATGTTTTTTCACAAAATGATGATTTTTTTTTCCTCTAGTGACACTTAGAGTTGCGCTTGTATTATGTGGTTGTAGACGATGTAGTACAGTTCTCACTAACCATTATAACGGTTACGTTGCCGTTTTCTTAATCCAATGGCGCAATTTTTTTTATGTTGTTATACTAAAATAGTGAGATTTCAGTTATAAAACTATTAAACATAAAGACTATCAAAAAGTTTTGTAAAATATCAGGACGCATCTTTTTGGCGCTTTTCTTGACTGTCTATGTCATTATCGCCTTGCTTAACTACTCTATGGTCCAGTCGCTTGTGGGCTCTGCGGCGAGTAGCTATTTCTCCAGGGAATGGGGCGGAAAAGTAAAGATTGGCTCCATGAGTTGCAATCCCCTCAACCATCTGGTTCTTCGCAATGTCGAACTCATAAATCCCAACAATGATACTATAGCCCAAGCTCAAGCCATACGCCTTCGTTTCAAAAAATTTCCTTACGACAGTCGTGGCCTCCAATTCTCAAAGGTCTATATTGGTGACACTCGATATCATCTTAAAATAGATACCAATGGGTTGAATCTCAATTATATTATCGATTATTTTGGTAAAGGAAAACCGAAAGATACCACTCACAAGGAGGTTGAATTCAAGGTACTTGTCGATGACCTTATTCTCGACAATGTCAATTACCTTCAAGACTTAAAAGACAAGGATGTTGAATGGTATCTTCATCAGCATCCTGGAGTTAATGTGAAACACATGGAATATCGTAACATCCAGGGTCGTTTCCGTAATGTCAGAGTTGATAAAGACTTCGTAACTTGTCGAATCGACAGGCTTACCACCACCGAGCGATCTGGGCTTGAGGTTCTCGATCTGCACATGAATGTTTACGTCAGCCGTAGTGGAATCAGTGCCACAAATATGGTTGTCCAAACGGCAGATTCTCGCCTTGATGGTGATGTACTCCTCGACTTTCGCCATTGGAAAACAATGAAGCATTTTCTTGACAGCGTGTATTTTACTGTTCATTTCAATGAAGGCTCGTATGGTAACTTGCGTGATGCTGGCTTTTGGACAATGGCTCTATGGGGTATGGACGAGCGTGTGACACTAGAGGGTGATTTCGGAGGTCCAATATCCGATTTCCATGCCGATAACGTCAGACTCGCCTTCGGCAAAGAGTCGAAGGTCTATCTCGACGCATCAATATATGGATTGCCACATATCGACACTACTGTTATTGGCGCTGAAATTCACAACTTGCATACAACTTACGACGATTTGGCCGCCGTTAAGCATCCCAACGGAATCACCATGAAGGTGCCACAGGTCATTAAAGCTCTCGACAAGATTGATTTAGAGGCAACTTTTATGGGGACAATCTACGACTTCTACGCAACCCTAGATATGCAGAGCACGCCTGGCGATCTTCAAGCCGACATGATGCTCTCAATGAATCCCAAACGCAAGGAATACAGCTATGTCGGGCAACTTCGTTCCAACGATATGAAGGTTGGTCAGTTGGCCCGAAACGAGTGGGTGTCGCGAGGAGGATTTGATATCACTTTCGAGGGTGAGGGCTTCGACCCCAAAACAATGAACGCTGTCGCAGAAGGTAAGCTTAAACATCTGGTGTTTAAAGGCAATCGTCTCAGTGGCGATGCCAATTTGAATGTCGATGTCGCCGAGGGTGTTGCCAAAGCCGATTTGCTCCTCGACGACCCCTTGGCTTCCCTGAATGCACATGGCGAAGTGGAATGGCGACCGAACACCATCACTTTCTATGCACCGCATATACAGTTAAAGCCGACGCCCAGCACCTCGACATGAAGCGCCTGGCTTTGTGGCATGATACTGCAGACAAGGAGGCTTTCATCAATGCTCATGTCGATGGCCGTTATATTAATATGCGTGAAAACAGTACTTTCGCTCGGCTCACTCTCAGCGATGTGTCACTTAACACCACAACGCGACGCTGTCGTATCGACAACGCCACTATTACGGCTCGCGAACAGAACCACTGGAAAACTATGAGGCTGACCAGCGATATTGTCGACGCTCAAATGCAAGGCTATTATCGTTACGATGGTATTCCCGTTATGCTGAAAAAATTTGTCGACGATTATTTCCCCAACACCAATTTTCGCAAAGATACCTACGATAAAGGTAAAGAAGTTGATTTTGATAAGATTGCAGACTCTCGTTTCGAATTCAACGCCACGTGGAAAGATACTGCTGGAATTCTTGCTCTTTTTGTACCTCAACTTGTTGTGGCAAAAGGCACTTCGGTGCAGGCTAATTACAGTTTTGTGGAGTCCTTCAAACCTTTGTTGCGTTCCGATTCAATAGGATGGGGAGGCTTGCGCTTTTACAACGTAGGTGTTAACGGGGAGACTATGGCCGACCATTATCGACTTCGTCTTACAAGTGATGAAATTAAAATAGGTTCTATTCTCCTATCCGAGAATGCCGATGTCAATTTAGAGAGTAACCGTAATGACGCTAGTTGTGAAATATACTGGGAAAATAGTAGTCAGACAGTAGGTGGAGGTAACGTAGCTCTGCGTGTGTTTTCCGACAGCTCAGCGTTACGACTTGTCGTCGACCCGTCACGACTGGCTTTGGGAGGCCACAATTGGAGCTTGATGGATTATGGCGAAGATATCTATGTCAATGATAAAGGTTTCAATGTTGGCAATTTATCTCTTATTGACGGACAGAGCGCGGTGTCGCTTAAGGCCTCTCGAATGGGAAGTCCTAATGACAGCATAGAAGTGTCGTTTGTCGATTTCAATGTTGATATCGCCAATCCATTCCTCGGTGCCGCGGGTATGTCGGCCGGAGGCATTGCCAACGGAAAAGCTCGCCTTGGATTCCTGCAATCTAAACTCCTGCCCGATAGCAAAAGAGAATCGGAGGTGCCTTATCTCAATGCCGACTTAAGGGTGGACAATCTTATGTTCAACGATGTGTCACTTGGCGACGCCGATGTGCAGTCGACATGGAACTCCGACCTCAATCATCTTAATTTATTCGTAAAGTCACATCTCGACACTAATGGTGTTGTCAAAGAACCACTTGCTATCGATGGTTATATGGTTTTGGGCACTTCAGATCCTCTCCTCGATTTCACTGTCGATGTCAACACGGTAGATCTCCATGCCATCCAGCCATTCGTGTCTTCCTTCTCATCGAGTGTCAGCGGTCTTGCCTCTGGTGATATAAAAGTCAGTGGCACAGTCTCTAATCCGCTCCTTAATGGTAACATTTACTTGCAAGAGGCTTCTGTTCTCGTCAATTTCCTTAATGTTACTTATACTATAACCGATTCTTTGATAGTTGATTCCTCGGCCATTCGTCTCGACAATGTTGTTGTAGGAGACATGAGGGGTGACAAGGCCGTAGTCGATGGAGCCATCTATCACAATAGTTTCAAAGATTGGAATTTCGACTTGTCTGTGGCTAGCGACAGGTTGCTTTGCATGAACACATCAGCTCAATCGTCAGACGTATATTATGGCACTATATTTGCTGCCGTCAACGGTCAAGTTACAGGCCCTGCCGATGATATCAATATTCTACTAAAGGCTCGTACCCTTGATGGCACAACGTTGACAGTACCCATCAACGACAAACGTCAAATGCAACAGGTTGACTACATTCATTTTGTATCAGACCACGACGATTATTATCTTGCCGATGATCAGGAGGTGGCTTCTACCGATGATGATAACATGATTATGACGCCCGACAAAAAAAGCAAGTTCTTGTTAACTATCGATCTAGAGGCAACTCCGGCATTGGAGATGATGATTCCTGTATCCTTCCCCTCGCTCGATGTTAATGTCGAAACACGAGGCAATGGAGATCTCCAACTTCAGGTAGGATCGACAAAGCCTTTTGCGCTGCTTGGCGATTACGAAATTAGCAATGGTAATGTAGGCCTAGACATTTTGGGATTGATAAGTAAAGACTTCGACGTTGAAGAGGGCAGTTCTATCACGTTCCCCGGTTCTATTGGGGATGCCCGGTTCGACATCAACGCTCTCTATTCCCAGCGTGTCAACTTGTCAACACTAACAGGCTCACTGTCGGGCAACGAGTCGCAGAAACCTATTCAGGTCGAAAATGTCATCACGCTCAACGGTACATTACAGTCACCTGACATCAAATTCGATATCCGACTTCCCAATGCCGACCAAAGTGTGCAAGAAGAGGTCTTCTCATACATCGATCGCACCAACGAGCGTGACATGCTCAACCAAACTGTCTCTCTGCTTATTTCGAAACGTTTCTATAGTGCTTCGGCAATGAATATCAACGAACAAACCTCGCCAGCCGATGGCGCTTATGGTTTGGTGGCAAATACACTTGGCAGCATGGTGAGCGACATGGTGCAATTCGTTGATATCAATTTCGACTATCAGGCAGGCACAGCCCTAACTACCGACCAATATGCTGTCGATATCAGCAAAGAGTGGAACAAATTTTATTTCGAGACAACTCTCGGCTTCGGTGGTGAGGCACGCGAGCTCAGTGAGGTGGGAAACAATAACATGACAGGTGATATGCTGGTGGGTTATAAAATCAACCCTCGTCTCCACCTCTTTGTCTTTAACCGTAGTAATACCAACGATTACACTCGTTCTGACTTGCCCTACAAGCAAGGTTTGGGATTGAAATACACACGCGACTTTGATCGTCTTCGCGACCTCTTTGTCCCTAAAAGAAAGAAGAAATGAAAATTCTTGTCATACGTCTTGGCTCCCTTGGTGATGTGATTCTTGCCACTCCAGTCTTACGTTGTCTTAAACAACAGCTCGGTGGCGTCGAAATACACTTCCTTACCAAAAAAAGCTCTGCCGAATTGATGTCAAGCAATACCAATATTGACAAGTTACACATTCTTAAACCCAACCTTGACGACACTATAGAGGAGCTTAGAAATGAAAAAATCGACTATATAGTAGACATACACAACAACCACCGAAGCCGTCGCATACGACATAGCCTTCGTGCCATAAGCTATGTATATAGAAAGGAGAATTTCGGCAAGTTCATGCTGGTCCTTTTTAAATGTGACATTATGTCGGGTCGTCATGTGGTTGATCGCTACATGGATGCTGTGAAACCATTTGGGATAATCCCCGATGGCAATGGACTTGAGCTGCCGTTGCCGGACCTTAGTGATAAGGTCTATACTTCAGACAAACCCTTTGTCGCTATTGCTTGTGGAGCACAACATGAAACAAAGCGCATACCTGTCGACAAAATACATTATCTTGCCGAGCACATTAAAAACCCCGTCGTGCTATTGGGCGACAAAGACGACTTCAGACGGTTGGACGAGGCAGGCTTGGTTTTCCCTAGCAATACCACCAATCTATGTGGCAAAACATCTATGGTGGTCAGTGCCGATATTGTTCGCCGATCTTCAGTGGTGATAACCTCCGATTCGGCTTTGATGCATGTTGCTGCTGCTTTCCATCGTCCTGTTGTGGCTCTTTGGGGCAGCACATCTCCTCGTTTTGGATTTGAGGCTTACCACACTCAGCATTTTAATTACACACCTTCCTCGCTACGTTGCTGGCCTTGTCGTCGTATGGGTGGCGAAAAATGTCCTAAAAAACATTTCCTCTGCATGCTGTCTCATGACTATGACGCTATTGCTGAGAAAGTGAATGACTTGGTGACAACTAATTAATAACACTTCTAAAACTATTTTGATGCACATGAAAAAAGTGATTCTCTATAGCGTTGTCTTGCTCCTTTCGTTTTCCCTCCGTGCGCAGGGCGATTCTCTAATCATTGCTAATGCACCTTGGCAAATCGACTCGCTCGATGGCTTTGTGCTTAAGCGTATGCATTTTGTCAATTCAGAATGCTTGGGTTCCAATCAGTATGTGTGCATCCTTGAATTGCCTTTCAACTCACCTCGTCAACTTGCTTTCACTTATGAGCCTCGCCGCACTCCTACTACGGTACATGCACAGCGGCACAATGCTTTTGCCGCTGTCAACGGTTCGTTTTTCGATATGAAATACCATAATCCAATTTGTTATTTGCGTATCGACGGCAAAGAACTTGGAGAAAACACACCTCAGGCCACAGATAGTGTTAATCGCAAATACTATCAGTATGGGTCGATGACATTGCGCAACGGAAGACCTCATTTCTATGTTCCCGAAAGTGCCCGCATGGCCGAGCGTCTTTTAGCCGACAGCAATATTATGACTGCCGGACCGCTTCTCATATATCATGACAAAATTCTACCTATGCGCATGGATAAAACTTTTGTCACTTATCGCCACAATCGTACCGCTGTTGGTACAAGGGCCGACGGTACTGTTTTGTTAGTTACTGTTGATGGCCGTATGAAAGAGTCGCAGGGAATGTCTTTGATGGATTTTCAATTATTGCTTCACTATCTGGGATGTACCGACGCTCTCAACCTTGACGGTGGTGGCAGTACGACTATGTATGTTAAGGGCTTTCAGCATGGAGGACTTGTGAATCATCCGTCGGACAACAATAAATACGATTTTAATGGTGAGCGCGGTGTGTCCAATTGCGTTATTATCAAATGAAATATGTATTTTTGCAAACTAGAATAATATACTTGTATTGATGTATATAGTGGAAAACTAGTTGTTTTTATGCTTTTTAACTTGTTTTTATCCTAATAACACCTCAATCTAATAATCAGCAATGAAAAAAATCGTCATTTCCATTTTTGTCGCCATAGTAGCTTTTGTCGCTGTATCGTGCGACACCAAATCGTGCAAATGTTATATTTACAACGGAGTCAATACCCCTTATCGAGAGATAGAATATGTTGATGAGGGCAGCAGTTGCTCGACACTCGACTACTCCCGTGGCTCACAATATCGTATATGCACAGAATACAACGAGCCCGATATCGACCCCACTCAGATAGGACGTGAATACAAAAAATAGTGACGCTACAAATATAGTATTACGGTTTCAACATTTTTGTAACCCATTCGTCTTAGGGCGTTGGCGTATCGCTCCACTTTACTAATGTATTCTTTGTGCTGTTTTTCGTTGTAAGCGCCAGTTTTGAAGTCCACGACCCATGTCTTGTCGTTCGACACTACCACACGGTCGGGTCGAAGCACTTCGCCATCAACAAACATTGGTATTTCGCGAAATGTCTTAACACCTTTGGCAAAGTATTTCGCAGTGTCTCCGCTAGTAATCATTTGATCTATTCGTTTCCGAATCTCCTCAGTGGTAGATTGTGACAATTCTTGGCTTACGCTGTAACGGTTAACTACACTCTCGATGTCATTGATAGTTTCTATTTGCGACAATAGGTCGTGAACCAATATTCCATATTGGCGGCTGTCGTTTATCATGGTGTCGGTTTCCTCGTTGTCACAAAGAGTGGATAGTAGTGTGTTGTTTTGTGGGGCTATTTTAACTCGTTGCTCCCATGCTTCAGATGGTAGGCTTGTTAATTTGATTGTTGTAATTGTTTTTTCCTCTTCTTTGTCTTCTTTTTTGTCTTTCCCCTCATCTTCCCCCTCTTTTTTCTTCTTATTTTCGTATTTGGAGAGGTCATCCCCAATTATAAATGCTGAGCCTAATGCCTTACATTTTTCGTCGGTTGTGACGAAGTTGTGCAGCAGGGAAATGTTGTCTCTATCCGTGTTCTTCCATTCTTTTTCTTCACAAAAAATCAGCAGCTTATCTTCAGGACGAGTCATAGCTACATAAAGTAGGTTGATGCGGTCCATATCGTTGAGTCTCTGCTCTTTTTCGAACGAGTCTTTGAATTCGCTATCTTTTTTGTTGCATTGCACGTATACTGCCGGTAGATTGAGATCTTTGCCTTCCAAATTGACCCAAATTTTTGAATTAGGCTCTTTTTTTGAGGGCAAGGCATAGATTACTATCTTGGCTTCTAAGCCTTTGGCTTTGTGTATTGTCAAGAGTTGTACAGCGTCGAGGTCGGATGATGTTGATGTTGAAAGTTTTTCCAATCGTCTTTCTAGGTGTTTTATCAGATCGTTGAGGCTGGCGCGAGGTCTCTGAGTGAATTTCGACACCTCGCCAAGGAGGGTGGCAAGATAGGCAGCGTCATTTTTTTCGATATGGAATATGCGTATCAGCGACTCGCACATGTCGTAGAGCGATAGAGAACGAAGGTACTCAAGGTTGAAATCATATCCCATAGAATTGAGAATCATCGAAAGGTCGAAATGATTGTCGTGAAGTTTCCACAACAAGTTTGGAAGGTCGTCATTATTGGCTAGTAATTGTAGCACTTGTACGGCGACGGCTTTGTCGCTAGTGTCATAGATGTATTTTAGCGAGTGGAATAACAGTTGGACAGTGCGGCTATTGGAAATGATGAAAGATTCGGTTGAGACCACTGGTATTATATTCCCATTTTCACCATTGGTGAGTGCTTTGGAAATCATAGAGAGGGTTTCTTTGTCACGAGCCAACACCATGATGTCGCTGTAGCTATAACCTAAAACATCTACTTGATGTCGTATGGCATTGTAAATATTACTGTAAATGTTGTTTTGGTCTTGAAAGCTCACTTGTACATATCCGCCTTCATTGAGCCAAGTCTGCCATAAGCTAATATGACCGTCGTCGCAGGGCTTTAGATACAGTTGATTGAGGTCGTCGTTGTCGTCGAAATGCTCTTTGACGGTTTTTTCGAAGAATCGGTTGTTGAATTCTACGATATTGGACATAGTACGTCTGTTGCACCGAAGAGTCTCTATTGTTCCTTCGCGTTTCAATGATTTGCCGTGTGTTGGGTCGTCGACATCAGGTAGCATCATAAACTGTCTGACATCGCCTTGGCGGAAACGGTATATAGCTTGTTTGCCATCTCCCACAACAAGCGACTGTTGGCCTATTGTGGCAGTATCGCTAGAGAAATTGTGGGTCATGGCTTCGTCGATCAAAGGAAGAAAATTGTGCCATTGCAAACGACTGGTGTCCTGGAATTCGTCTATGAGGTAGTTTGTGTAGCGGCTACCTATGCGTTCGTATATGAATGGGGCAGGTTCGTTGGCTACTTGTTCTGATATTTTCTTATTGAATTCAGAAATGTGTACTATCTCGTTGTCGCTATAGTATTTGTCTTTAATTTTACTTATGCGTCCTAGAAGAGCAAGGGCAAATAGATTGCTGAGCAACAGTTGACGGGTATTGTACATTGCCAACCCGTGCTCTAACAAGTCATCAATCTTGCCATAGGCCTCCATGAAATATGGGGTTACATTCTCTATGCGTTTGCGTAAGTCGCCCTTCATTGACTTTGATGTCAAATTGCCATTTTGGTATGCTGTAACCAGTCGAGTGCTAGGTTCAATATTCGAATAGTTGCCATCGACAAGTCTTAAAAAGTAGGGGTAGATGCCCTTGTCTTTATAAGGAAAATCGTCAACACCAAGACCTTGATCATTACATTTTGTAACAAACAGATTTGCCGCCAACGTGATTTTCTCCTCGAAATCATAGTTTTGTTTTGCTAACTGACTCTGTAATTTGATATAGGCGTCAAAGTTGATTGTGTCTAATTTAGGCAAAAACTCCATAGCCTCCTCTGTGAAGATTTGTTCTGCCATGGTTACTAGTTGCCGTTCAATATTGTAGCTTCTGCCAAAGTCCATATTGCTTTCAGTGAATGCGCAGAGAATGCGTGTCAGTGCTTTTTCCTCGTCCTTGCCGGCGTTGGCTATTAATTCGTCAACGGCAGAGGCTATTATATCGCTATTATCGAGCGACAGGTTGAAGTTCAGAGGAAGTCTCAGGTCGTGTGCGAAAGTGCGCACAATACGGTGTACAAAGCTGTCGATAGTACATACAGAGAAGTCTGAATAGTGATGAAGTATCGCATTCTGAAGTACTTCGCATCGTCTCACTACCTCGTTGTTGTCAATACTAAGATGTTCCGCCATCTGGTTTATAAGATCCTGGCATGTTTTTTTTTGCGCCACAATGTTGCCAAGTTGAGTTACAATGCGTTCCTTCATGCCGTTGGCAGCTTTGTTGGTGAATGTGATGGCAAGAATACGCTTAAAACGTGATGTTAGTGATGATGGAGAGGAAATGGCAATTTCTATATATTGTCGTACAAGGGTGTAGGTCTTGCCAGAACCTGCCGAAGCGCTATATATCGCAAAACGTGACATTGATGTAGTAGGTGTTTGTAAGGTTAAATCAAATCAAGGATGGCTTGAACAGAGGTATCGATGTTGCAATTGGTTGACAAGTAGTTGCTTTGATGAGTGTTTTATTAGCTATGTACTATTGTTTCTATGTTGGAGGGGTCTATCTCAGGTGCGTCTATCTCCGTGCAGTGACGGTAAGTTGAGTCCTCGGGGTTTGGCCTATGGTAGCCTAGTTCACTGCAGGGGGTTTCTTTGTCGATGTATGATGTGCTTACCACTACGCTTCCCCATTTTTCGAGAAGGTAGCAGCGGCACGGTTTCGTACTGCATGAAGAAGAACAAAACGCCGCAAATAATAGTGCTATTAAGAATAGTTTTTTTTTCATTCTACTTCTATTTCGTCGACAAAGAGCCAAGCTTGTTCGCCAGCGCTGATGTGCCATTTGGGCAGTTTGTCATAGTTGATGGCTTTAATGCGTACGTAGCGAGCCGTACAGGGGGTTCCGCTGACGATGAAATTGTGGACGGAGCACAGTTCCTGACGTTCGAGGGTGGCTGAGAACTCTTTGTTCTCCACTGCGCCGAATGGGTGGTAGTTGGTTCCGTCGCTGGATATCTCGACTTCGACTCGTGAGGGGAAGAAAATCCACGCGCGCATATTTTCAAGGCATTCAATTCCCGCTTTGCTTATGGTGCGTTCTCCTAGCAAGTCGACAACGACAATGCAGTCCTTTTGCCAGCCCTGCCAACCACCTATGCGGAAGTTTTCTGTGCCGTGTAGTCGGTCGATAAGTCCTATCTCGCCATTCTCGGTGTATTGCGGGTCGGGTTTGGTGACGTATGATAGTTTGCGATCGGTTTGAGTCCGTGTCAGGCGATGAGTGACGATTGCGCTAGAGCCTTTTGTTGAGTCGTATGCGATTGCTTTGATGATGATGTCGCCCGTCACGGTAATGGGTCCGGTATAAAGATTAGATTCGTTGTTGGGAGTAGTTCCGTCGGTGGTGTAATAGACGGTGTGGTCGCTTAGAATTGCCACTTGTCGTTCTCCGTCAAAACTTTGCTGCCAGTCGTCGAAGACAGGAGCTTTAATCATCGTCTCGGTATAGCATGATATGCTCTTGGGTCGGTTCTCTTCAGCCGACGCCCATTTTTTATCGGCCTTAGACGTCATTTGGAAGTCGAAAGTGGAGCCTTCTTTCAGTTGCTCAATGGTTATGTAAGCCTTGTCGTATTTGCTGCCATTGATTTTTAGGCTGCTGACATAGCAGTTTTTCGTTCCTTGTCCGTGAGCGTTGATGACAATGTCTTTGCCATTTTGGAGATGTATAGTGACCTTGTCGAAGAGAGGTGAGCCTACCACATAATATCCGCTGCCAGGGCATACGGGATAGAACCCCATTGCGCTCATTACATACCATGCGCTCATCTGACCGCAGTCTTCGTTGCCACACAGACCATCGGGGGTGTTGTGGTACAGCTCGGTGCATATGCGACGCACCAGTTCGGCTGTCTTCCATTGGCGTCCGAGGTAAGCGTATAGATAGGCTGCATGATGAGAGGGTTCGTTACCATGAGCGTATTGACCGATAATGCCGGTGATGTCGCTTTGGTCGCGTCCGGTCATTTTGGAGCTGCCGTAGAATAGGCTGTCCAAAAACTGTTCGGCGCGTTCGGCTCCTCCTATTTGTTCGATCCATCCGTTGATGTCGTGAGGCACATAAGTGGAGTATTGCCAGCAGTTAGCTTCGGTGTAGTGATTGTTGACCTCGGTGGGATCGAAAGGAGTTACGAAAGCACCGTTGCGCCGTGCGTGCATGAATCCATTTTTGTCCATGATGTTTTTCCACGACCTGCTGCGGCGGAAGTATTCGTCGGATGTCCAAGACCAATAGTTCAAACATAGGCCAGGATGGTTCTTTGCTGTGTATTCTTCCAAATGTTTTGCCATCATTGCTATACACCAATCGTCGTAGGCATATTCGAGAGTTTTGCTGACTGATTCGTTCTCATATTCGCTGCTAAGATAGTTGTCGCGGGCATACTCGCTGCGTCCCAATATCGGCAGTTTGCTGGTGTTAATCATAGCTTCGAGCAGGTCGTTGAGAGACTTCTCGTCAAGGTTGTCGAGCACACCGGTACGGTATGCGTCGAGTATAACCGGCACAGCGTGGTAGCCTATCATGCAGTGAGTTTCGTGGCTGGCAAGCTCCCACATTGTCAACTCGCCACCATGATGGTATTGGTCGAGCATGGTTAGTACGAAGTCGCGGCTGCGTTCAGGATCGGTGATATTGAGAAGTGGATGTAGAGCTCGGTAGGTGTCCCAAAGCGAGAACACAGTGTACTGGTTGCGGCCTTCGTTGGTTTGTTGAATGCTATAGTTTCCAGAGCTATCTTTCATGGCTCGGTAACGGCCGTCGGCATCGCTGTAAAGGTATGGTGATGTCATGCAATGGTAGAGAGCTGTGTAGAAATTAGAACGATCCTCACGTCTGCCTCCTTCAACTTCAAACTGTGCTAATGCTTTCTCCCATGTGATGTGGGCCTCTTTTTTTGCTTGCTGGAATGTTATACCGTTGCTTTGACGGAGGTTGTTTATGGCTCCTGTCTCGTCAACGCTGCTAATGCCAACTGAGACCGACACCTCCTTGACATTGTCGGGGAGGTTTATTATTGCTTTACAGTCGTCGCCTTCTATGCCTGTTTTCTCTTCGATGGCATTTCCCTTAATACTGGCTTCTTTGGCGCTTTGTTTATATAGAACCAAATTGTCAATATCGCAGTCAACCTTCATTGCAAAGTAGAAATGTTGTTCGGGGTTCCATGCCGATGATGTACGGTAACCTGTAATCAGTATGTCACCTGAGTCTTTGCTGATATGTATCGCGGAGTTGATGACAACATCGCGGTGTTTGAGGTCTATAACCAATCCTTTTTTCCCGATTGAAGGGAACGTATATTTGTGTATGGCGTTACGATTGTTGACTGTCATTTCGGCCATGACGCGGTTGCGGTCAAGGACTACGCGATAGTATCCTGGTTCGGCCTTTTCGTTGCGGTGACTGAACGAGGACTTGTAGAAGCTATAATCCAAACTGTCGCCGAGTTCGCCGTTTTCGACCGTGAAGGGCATGATGAGAAGGTCGCCATAGTCGCTGCAACCTGTTCCGCTAAGATGAGTGTGGCTGAAACCGTAGATGGTGTCATCGCTATAGTGGTAGCCGCTACAGCCGTCCCAGCCTTCGAGCCGAGTGTCGGGGCTTACCTGTACCATGCCGAAGGGTAGGATGGCTCCTGGAAAAGTGTGCCCATGTCCGTCGGTGCCAACAAATGGGTTTACATAATCGGTTAATGTTCGCTGGCATCCAGCCACAATAAATAATAGAGATGCCAATAAAGGCATTAGTATTCGTTTCATCATTTATCAGTATCTTTTGTTACTATTGTTTTTTTCTGATGATAGGATTGTCTTTGGGAATGTAAGAGCCAATTTGTTCTAAAGAAAAACAGGAATACTTTGTCTCGGTTAGGACAAAGAGGTTGCTTTTGTCTAAGGTATCTATTTTAATATAACGTCTTAGGAGGTCAAATATTGTGTATTTCAAACACCCCTAACACTCCTTTTTTTGTGTATGCTTTTTTGTGTTCTAATGGATTTTTATCCTACTATTTTTTAGAAGTTTGTGGTTTTTGTCGCAAAACTTGCATAGCGTAAAAAAGTTGCACTAAAGAAATAATTATTAGTTTAAATAAATGATAATCATGTTGATGTGTTGTGTATTATGCTGTTTGTTTTTTTTTAATGTTTAAAAAAGTATAAAAATTTCATTTATTCAAAATATTATTAGTATTTTTGCAAATCAAATTGAGAGTGCTCCAAGTGTGAGCATAAAAGAAGGCCGGATTAACTAATTATGGATATGAAACAACAAAAACAACAATATTATTCGCCACAGGTGACTGTTGTCAGTTTTGTGGTTGAAAATGGTTTTGTGGCCAGCGAGGTGCAAAACAACGCATTAATGGATTTTGATTTATTTGACAATGAAACAACCCCATCCAATGAGGCTGCCGGATATTCCGAAAGAAATTGGAGTTGGGATTTTTAGTTATTATTCGTGATTGTATTACAATCTGTTTTTAATTAGAGATCGTTTCAAAGTAAGTGATGGACGCAAAAACAATGTATCTTGTTGTGGTGCTTGCCGCTATTGCATCTTTTTGTTCTGTGAGATGGATATATTATTATATTCTCATTGTTGCCAAGGACAAAAATCTTGTTGACAATCCTGGTTCCCGTAAGCTTCAGAAGTTGCCCATTCCAAATGTCGGCGGTATTGTTGTGTTTTTTGGTATAGTATGTGGTCTTTTGATCGGATCGGCGGTATGTGGCATTTTTGGTGTTGAAAAAAGTGCTTCGATGCTTCCTGTTTTTGCGGCGATGGTGATGATGTTGTATGTTGGTGCTTTGGACGACGCAATCGGTTTGCCACCTTGGTTAAGGATACTGATTGAAGTAATAGTCATTTTGAGTTTGATTTTTTCTTCGGGTAACTGTATAGATACTTTTCACGGTCTTTGGGGGATAGACTCGTTTTCGTGGTGGTTTGCTGTTCCTCTAACTATAATAGCTGGTGTTGGTATCATCAATTCAGTAAATATGATTGATGGTATTAACGGCTTGAGTAGTTCATTGTGTATGGCTGTTTCGATACTATATGGTTCTTATTTTATGCGTAGTGGTGATGTTCAGAATGCCGTTTTGGCTTTTTGTGCGGCAACATCGCTTTTCCCGTTTTTGATTCATAATGTCTTTGGTTCTCACAGCCGTATGTTTATCGGTGACGGCGGTACTATGGTAATGGGGCTCTTGATGACCTGGTTTACTATACGATTGTTGAGTGATGATGTTCCTATGTCGTCATATTACGATGTCGATGTCATTAATCCTATCGCTTATGCTATTGCGGTGTTGTGTGTTCCTATTTTTGATGTCATAAGGGTGTTTACTATGCGTATTATGCGAGGTTGCAGTCCTTTTAAACCTGACAGGACTCATATACACCATGTTTTCCTAGATATTAATGCCAGTCATATTATAATAACCATTAATATTTTGGTTATTATGCTTACTGTTGTATTAATATGGTTTATCAGTACAATATTGGGGGCGAGTTCGGAGTTGCAGCTATACATTGCTGTAGGATCTTCCATGTTTTTTGTGTGGGGCAACTATTTCTTTGTAAGTTATGGTATAAAGCATCATCTCAAATTTATAGAGAGGCTCTCGGAGTTTAATAACCAGCACATACGTATTCGACCGCTATGGTGGAAGCGGTTGTCGGCTCGACTAGATGTTCCTGAAGCGCGGCTTCATGAACGGATTGAGAGACGCGAAAGTGAAAAATAATAGTTGAGTGTTCTTCCTTTGTTAAGCGGATTATCTCTCAACTCTGTGTGGATTGTTCAGAAAATCGTTGTAGGTTAGTTTTATTCCCTCTTCGAGTTCTGTTGAGTAGTGCCATCCTAATTGGCTGGCTTTGCTTACGTCGAGCAGTTTGCGAGGTGTTCCGTTGGGGCGAGAAGAGTCCCATTTGATTTCGCCGTTGAATCCGACAATGCGAGCCACCAACTCAGTAAGTTGTTTTATGGATATTTCTTTGCCTGTTCCCGCGTTCACAGTTTCGTTTCCAGAGTAGTTGTTCATAAGAAACACGCACAAGTTGGCCAGGTCGTCGACATAGAGAAATTCCCTTAGAGGGGATCCGTCGCCCCAGCATGTGACAGATGATGCACCCTGCACTTTGGCTTCATGGAAACGGCGGATTAATGCGGGCAACACATGGGAATGCTCGGGATGGTAGTTGTCGTTGGGGCCATAAAGATTTGTAGGCATAACGCTTATGAAGTCAGTGCCATATTGCCGGTTGAGGTATTCGCAATATTTAAGGCCGCTTATTTTCGCGAGAGCGTAGGCTTCGTTGGTGGGCTCCAAACTGGAAGTTAGAAGGCAACTCTCGGGCATGGGTTGTGGCGCGAGGCGTGGATAAATGCAGCTGCTTCCGAGGAATTGTAGCTTTTTTACATTGTTTTGCCATGCTGCATGAATGACATTCATCTCCAATATCATGTTGTCGTACATGAAGTCGGCAAGTGCCGATTGGTTGGCTACGATGCCTCCTACTTTGGCGGCGGCGACAAACACGTATTCAGGTTTTTCGTTGGCAAAGAAATCGTTGACGGCTTGTTGGTTGCAGAGATCCAATTCTGAGTGTGTGCGAGTGATAATATTGTAGTATCCTTGTTTTTTCAGTTCTCGCACTATTGCGCTGCCGACCATGCCGCGGTGTCCTGCCACATATATTTTAGAATGGAGTTCCATAATATCTCAAAAAAAGTTCGAAGAAGGAGATGGCTTAATTATTAAACTATATGAAATATGGTTATCATGAATCTTTATAATCTTTCGATCCTTTTGTTGGAATAAAAACAATTTTTTTTAATTATTATTGTCTTTATAATACTTTATAATAGGAGATTTTAATTATAAACTTTGCGATAAGAGTAGAGTTGCTGAGGGTGTAGACGCCTTGGTGGGAGAGATGAAAAGAGTGTGCGGCCGCCGAGCGTGGCTCTATGCGTACAGCCATGTGGCCGGAGATGGTGTGAATGCCGGACATTGCCTTTTGCGCCGACCTCCAACCACTATTTTTTTGTGTGGGTACTGTGTAGGTACTATCAAAGTACTATCTGGGTACTATCAAAGTGCTATTTCACGATGCCTTTTTCGAGGTATTCGGCGAGATTCATTTTGACTTTGTGGGCGGCGCCTTCCGACGCCACTTTTGCAATGTCGTGCTCGACCATAAGTTTTACTAGTTGCTCGAAGGAGGTTTTGCATGGGTTCCAACCTAGTTTTTTGACGGCTTTGGATGGGTCGCCGCAGAGGTTAACGACATCGGTTGGGCGGTAGAAATCTTTGCTGACGGCGACGAGAGTTTTGCCGATTAGTTTTTCGGGACCTTTGACGCAGATACCTTTTTCGTTGATGCCTTCACCTTCGAATTGTAATTCGATGCCGGCGTGGTGGAAAGCCAGTTGGGCGAAGTCGCGTACGGAATGTTGTACTCCGGTTGCTATGACATAGTCGTCGGGGCGGCGGCTTTGGAGGATGAGCCACATGCACTCGACGTAGTCTTTGGCGTAACCCCAGTCGCGTTTTGAGTCGAGGTTGCCGAGATAGAGGCAGTCTTGATATCCCAGAGAGATGCGTGCTGCGGCGAGGGTGATTTTGCGAGTAACGAAGGTTTCGCCGCGGCGTTCGCTTTCGTGGTTGAAGAGTATGCCGCTGCAGCAGAACATGTTGTAAGCTTCACGATACTCTTTGGTGATCCAAAAGCCATAGAGTTTGGCGACGGCGTAGGGGCTGTAGGGGTGAAAGGGAGTGTTTTCGTTTTGAGGTATGGCCTCCACTTTGCCGTAGAGTTCGGAGGTTGAGGCTTGGTAGATGCGGCATTTTTTCTCGAGGCCGCAAGCGCGTACGGCTTCCAAAACGCGCAGAACGCCGGTGGCATCGATGTTGGCGGTAAATTCAGGGCTGTCGAAGCTTACTTGGACGTGGCTTTGTGCCGCGAGATTGTATATCTCGTCGGGGCGCACTTTGGCTACGACTTGTACGAGGCTCATGGAGTCGCCAAGGTCGCCGAAATGGAGGTGGAATTGAGGATGACCTTCGAGATGTGCGATGCGTTCGCGAAAATCGACCGAACTGCGACGAATGATGCCGTGGACGTTGTATCCTTTTTCGATCAAAAATTCGGAGAGATAAGATCCGTCTTGACCTGTGACGCCGGTGATGAGAGCAGTTTTCATGGAGTGATGGAGGATATGTGGGTGTTAATAATTATGCTTGATGTTTCATCTTTATTAGAGCCGCGGCTCCTAGGATGGCCACTTCGTTGGCTTTCAGTTGAGACATTCGGATGGAACAGCTGCCTTGGAAGATGTTGAGCAGGTGTTTCTCGAAGGATTGGCGCAGGGGTTTGAGTAGGGGTTCGCCTACTTTGGTTGGGCCGCCCATGAGGAAAATGGCTTCGGGGGCGGAGAATGTGACGCTGTTGGCCATAGCCAATCCCAACCAGTAGCCTGTTTTTTCGTATGTTGCCACGGCAATGGGGTCGCCGGCGTTGGCGGCGTCGCCAATCATCTTGGAGCTGACGTCGCTGTCGGAGACGCTGTCGGGGATCCAACCTTGTTTGCAGTCGCGAGGACCGTTGGCTTTACGCAGTTCGCAGAAAGTCTGTACTATACCTCTTGCTGAGGTGTAGGTTTCGAGACATCCTTTGCGTCCGCAGCTGCACATTCTGCCTTCGGGGATAAGTATGTTGTGACCCAGTTCGCCGGCGGCTCCTGTGCTGCCATGAACTAATTTGCCGTCGATGACAATGCCGCTGCCCACGCCAGTTCCAAGGGTGAACATGATGAAGTGATTAAGTCCTTTGGCGCCGCCGTAAACCATTTCGCCGAAGGCGGCGGCGTTGGCGTCGTTGCTGAGAACAACGGTGGTGTCCATGTATTTGTGAATTTCTTTTGCGAAATCCAATACGCCTTTGATGGTGAGGTTGGGAGCGTTGTCGACGCAACCGGTGTAGAAGTTGCCGTTGGGGGCTCCGATGCCGATACCCTCCAGTTGTTGAATGTTGTTCTCTTTCATCATGGTGGAAATATGCTCCATGATGTCGTGGATGTAGGGTTCAAAGACTGTGTAAGAGTTGGTTGGTATGTTGCTGCGGGCGATGATGGTGCCGTCGTCGCGCACCAAGCCCATGTCGGTGTTGGTGCCTCCAATGTCGATGCCGATAGAATATGTGTGATTCATGATAAGATGGGTGTTATTGTTTGAATGATAGGTATTTGATTGGCTTGATTTTATCTGTTGATGACGAGTTTGGTTGTTTTGTTGCCATCGATGCGAACGGTGTAGACGCCTTTGGGGAGGTGGCTGACGTTGACACGATGAGTGCCGTTTCCGTTGAGATATGATACGCGATGGCCGGTGATGTCGATTATTTCCATATAGTGATCCATAACTACGGTTATGGTGTGGTTGGCGGGATTGGGGAAAACACTTGGAGAAGATTCGGGGGTATAGGTATCGATGTCTTCGGCAATCTCGTTGGTTGTGGCGAGGACAAGATATTCTTTCTCGGATCCGTCTTCGGCAGTTACTGTGACATAGATGTAGGCGTCAGTTTCGTTGACGTCGCTGAGAGAGACTTGAATTTGAACCGATGCGTCGTCGACTTCGGTTGTGGCTGTGATGTCGTCGGCGGTAAGGTTGTCGATGTCATCGACGTGGATTGTGTAGTTGAGGCGGCCTTTGTCGAATCCGGGTATGGTTTCGCCGTTGACTTTAAGGTCGGTGAGCCAGGCGCTGTAAATCAGTTGGATGTCGTCGATGGAGAGAGAGTCGTTTTTGTCGCCACCGCCAGGTTGGCGGTTGGTGGTCATGTTGACCAGCAGGTAAGCCGGCGAGGCGGATCCAGAGTAGACAAAGGGAACTTTTATTTGACGCCACGCCATAGAAGAGGCAGAACCTGTGGTACGTTTGGTGCGCACTTCGGCGCGAGCTTTATAAAGGGAGGTGTTGTTTTCGTGGTTAGGGGCTTGGAAGTCGTTTTCGCCGTGGAGAATGGCTGTGATTTGAGCCTCGGAGTTGCTGCTTTCGGCGTAGAAGCTGACCCACACATAGAGAGAGTCGGGAGTGGCTGTGAAGGGTAGGCAATGGCTGCTGTTGCTGCGTTGAGTGTAGTTGTAGTTGTCGCTGCTTGCCGCCGACATAGAGCCTGCGTGTATTCTGCCTGTGGTCATGTTGCCATTGGCTTTTACGCCCATAATGGATTTGGTGTAGATGGTGAGGTAGTAGTTGCCGGAGCCACCGGGGCGATGTCCGCTGCGGCGATAGTGGTGGTTGCTTGATGCCAGGGAGGCGTAAGAGCCGTCGCTTGAGGAGAATGTGTTCCAATGAGTTGGCTCGGAGGTGTAGCCGCCGTCCCATTGTTCGAAACCATTGTTGGGGATTTGGAACTGAGACCATGCTGCGACGGGAAGAGAGAGCAAGACGCAAAATGCTATTCTGTAAAAAAGAGTAAAATTTTTATTCATAAGCTATTTCTATATGTTAGTGATGTTTGTGTCGCAAATGGCGACGAAGTTGTTATCGTTGTTGAATAGATTTTTCAAGTTGTCGATGTCGTTGTTGTTTTGGAAAATGCCATATATGGTGGCTCCAGAACCGCTCATGGCGGCATAGAGAGCTCCGGCGTCATATAGTTCGCTCTTGATTTTTTTGA
Organism: uncultured Bacteroidales bacterium; assembly: GCA_900316965.1. Classification (GTDB taxonomy): domain Bacteria; phylum Bacteroidota; class Bacteroidia; order Bacteroidales; family P3; genus Colimorpha. The sequence continues at coordinate 37,431 of ONEY01000012.1, read as the reverse complement.
GGCGGGGGTGTTTTGGGAAGACGCTGTTTTCGAAGTCGTTGACAATGGTGTTTTTCCAGAGGTGAATATCGTTGTCGAGAGCTTTGCGTAGGTCTATGGGTTCGCTATGAGTCCGCTGTGACCTGGGAGTAATGTCGCGGTAGGCTTCGGCTGTAGAGACAAATTCGTCGGGTTTGACAAGGAGAAGTTTGTATTTGAGAAGCGGGTTGAGAGGCAGGGGAGATAGTTGGTCGCCGATTCCTGTGGCGAAGGCGGCAATGTTCTCGATAAAGAAGGCGCAGTCGGCTCCGAGTTTTGCAGCCAAAGATTGAAGAGTTTTGGTTTGGATGCCCAAGTTGAAGATTTTGTTGAGCATGACGAGGGTGAAGGCGGCGTCGCTGCTGCCGCCGCCGAGGCCGGCTCCGGTGGGGATTTTTTTGGTGAGACGAATCTCGACATTGCCAAGGCGAGAGCCCGAGTGTTGCTGCAAAAGATGGTAGGCACGAACGACAAGGTTGGAATCGGGGTTGCCGTCGATGGCAATGCCGTCTTGAAGGAAAGAGAATGTGTTGGCGGGCGAAATATCCAGCTCGTCGTGGAGGGAAACGGGGACAAAGATGGTTTCCAGGTCGTGGTAGCCGTCGTCCCGTTTGCGCATCACATGGAGTCCTAGGTTAATCTTGCAGTTGGGGTAAGTCTTCATGGTTGTCGTATCGCTTTGGAGTCTCATTGGTTGGGTTGCGGTTGAAAGAGTCCTCTTTGTCGTAGGCTTGAATGATTTTGGTTACCAAACGGTGTCGGATGACGTCGCTGTTGTCGAGTTGAATGACGGAGATGCCTTCAATGTTTTTAAGTAATTGAGTGGCTTGGACGAGGCCAGAGCGTTGGTTGCGAGGCAGGTCGATTTGAGTAATGTCGCCGGTGATTACAAATTTGGCGTTGCGCCCCATGCGTGTGAGGAACATTTTGAGTTGCGACGTTGTGGCGTTTTGAGCTTCGTCGAGGATGACGAAGGCGTTGTCGAGAGTGCGGCCGCGCATGAAGGCGAGAGGGGCGATCTCGATGGTGTTGTCTTCCCAGTAGGAGAGTAGTTTCTGCTGAGGAATCATGTCGCGGAGAGCGTCGTAGAGAGGTTGTAGGTAGGGGTCGAGTTTGTCGCGAAGGTCGCCGGGGAGGAATCCGAGGTTTTCGCCGGCTTCGACGGCAGGGCGAGTGAGGATGATGCGACGGATTTCTTTGTTTTTGAGTGCGCGGACGGCGAGAGCCACAGCTGTGTAGGTTTTGCCGGTGCCTGCGGGGCCGATGGCGAAGACCATGTCGTTTTCTTTCACGGCTTGCACGAGGCGTTGCTGGTTGGGGGTGCGCGCTTTGACAAGGATGCCGTTGCGGCCGTGGACAAGAATTTCGTCGCTTTGCTCGGTGTCGGGGCCGCCGCCGTTTTCCATGATTTGCATAATGGCGTTTTCGTTAAGGCGGCCGAATTTGTCGTAGTAGGTCATCATGGCGTCGAGTTTGTCTTGAAAGAAGGCGATGTCGTCGTCGGCGCCAATAACTTTGAGCATTTCGCCCCTTACAATGAGTTTCACTTTAGGGAAGAGCAGCCTTACAAAGTCGAGCATTTTGTCGTTGGAGCCCCAGAAGTGAGTATAGTCGATATCTTCCAGCGAGATGATTTTTTCTTTACCTTTGTCGTTCATCAAGAAGTGATAAAAGAGTTAGAGAGGTGTTTAATGAATATAGGTGTGGAGAAAGATTACAGGATGTCTTTCATGGTGAAGACGCCCTGTTTGCCGGCGAGGAACTCGGCGGCCATGAGAGCACCCAAAGCCAGGCCTTTGCGGCTGTGAGCCTCGTGGGTTATTGTGAGGGTGTCTATTTCGCTGTTGTAGCGGACGGTGTGGATGCCAGCGATTTCGCCTTCACGAATTGACTCGATGGGTATGTTTTCGGGGATGCTGCGATTGCCGTGACTGACAGCAGCAATTTGTTGGCGAAGAGTTATCGCTGTGCCGCTAGGGGCGTCGAGTTTATGGATGTGGTGAGTTTCGCTGATGTCGACGCTGTATTCGGGGTGAGAATCCATGAGCATGGCCAGTTTTTCGTTGATGGCAAACATTATGTTCATGCCGATGCTGAAGTTGGAGGAGGCGAGCAAGGCGCCTTTCTTTTTGTTGCAGAGGTCGGCGATGTCGTAATAGTCGGCATACCAACCTGTGGTGCCGCATACGACGGGGACGCCGAGCTCAATGCACAAACGGAGGTTGGCAGAGGCAGTTTTAGGTGTTGTGAATTCAATGGCGACGTCGGCAGAGGAGAGAAGGTTTTTCTTTTGTTCCATCTCGTCGGGATTGTCTATTGTGCACACAATAGAGTGACCTTTTTCGAGGGCGAGCGACTCGATTGCATGGCCCATTTTGCCGTATCCTATGAGAGCGATTTTCATGATTTGTATAGAGGTAGTAAATGGTTTAAAATGTTGGAAAAGTAACGAGAAATTGTCTATTGTTTTTTGTTTTCGTCGATGTTTGTTGGGGTGCAAATTTACGAGTTTTTTTTCAAATGAGCGGCACTCATAAATAAAAATGTATTCATATAATATCTCTTCAATTTTATAATAATTGCATAAAGGAGGTGTAGATGGTTGTTTTTATGGTAGATGAAGTGATGATGACGCTATTGGCCGCTGTGAAAAAAGAGTTCAAAAAAAATAAAGACTAATTATTTTTGAGTGGTAAGGAGGATTAGAAAGGCGCTCTTATTTTTCAGATAATTAGGCATGTTGATTGGCATTTTTTTAATAAATTTTATGAAGGAGGAATTTATTTTTTGAAATCTTTGCGTTTATATCAAGAAATATGTGTAATTTTGCAAACTCGTAGTTAGGATACGGCAAGTGCAGGAAATCCTGATTACATAGAGCCTCCCGTGAAAAAGGAGGGAGAAAATAGCGCGAAATAACATTTTAACAAATAAAACCATGGTAGATTACAAAAAAATCGGATTGGTAAACACACGTGCCATGTTTGCCAAAGCTGTGGACGGCGGTTACGCTATCCCTGCGTTCAATTTTAATAATATGGAACAAATGCAGGCCATCATACAGGCTGCTGTTGAAACCAAGAGCCCTGTTATACTTCAAGTTAGCAAGGGTGCTCGCGATTACGCCAACCCGACGCTTCTCCGCTATATGGCCGAGGGTGCTGTGGAATATGCCAAAGAACTGGGTTGCCCCAATCCGCAGATTGTGCTGCATCTTGATCACGGCGACAGTTTTGAGACTTGCAAGTCGTGTATAGACATGGGCTTTTCGAGTGTTATGTATGACGGTAGCGCTCTGCCTTATGAGGAGAACATCAAGATCTCACGTCAGGTGGTAGAGTATGCCCACAAGTATGATGTTACCGTTGAATGCGAGCTTGGAGTATTGGCAGGTGTTGAAGATGAAGTATCGTCGGAGGTGAGCCACTACACCAAACCAGAGGAGGTTATAGATTTTGCCACCCGTACCGGTTGTGACTCGCTGGCTATCAGCATTGGAACCAGTCATGGAGCATACAAATTCAAACCCGAGCAATGCACGGTAGATCCACAGACAGGACGTCTTGTTCCACCTCCATTGGCTTTCGACGTATTGGAAGCAATTGAAAAGAAACTGCCAGGATTCCCGATTGTTCTTCACGGCTCAAGCTCGGTGCCTCAGGATGAGGTAGACACCATCAACGCCAATGGCGGTGCTTTGAAGGCAGCCGTAGGTATTCCCGAGGAGCAGCTTCGCAAGGCAGCCAAGAGCGCTGTATGCAAGATAAACATTGACAGCGACAGCCGTCTGGCTATGACAGCCGCTATCCGCAAACACCTTGCAGAGCATCCCGACCATTTCGATCCTCGTCAGTATTTGAAACCTGCTCGCGAGAGTATGAAGAAAATGTACATACATAAGATAGTCAACGTCCTTGGTTCAAACGACAAGCTTTAATGTCGTTGACAATCCATGATAGTAAATTTGAATAGTTTTTATAAAAAAATTATGATTTGCAAAAAAACTCCGCAAAAAAAATGCGGAGTTTTTTTAGATGTTGTAAAAAAAAATACTTTTTCGCTACTAATAGATTAAAAAATACAGAAACGAGCGATGCGGATCGTAAGATGAATCTGGTAATGAATAAAACAATAGAACAAAACTGCTAGCGTAATAGGTTGTTAATGAGCCGTCAGGAAGCTTTTGTTGACATGATAAAACAGCATGAGCGCATGATTTTGAAAGTCTGTGCTATGTATTCCTATTGTCCTGTCTCCGACTTGAGAGACCTGTATCAGGATGCCGTTGTGGCGCTATGGGAGTCGTATGATAGCTACAAAGGGCTCAGCAAACCTTCCACTTGGATTTATTCTGTGGTGATGCATACCATGTTGAACAAGGCGAAGAAAAACAGGATGAAGGTTGTGCTGACCGACGAACAGCTACCGCTGAGTAAGGATGAAGACTATGATACCGATCAGTTGATAGATGAATTAAGGCAGGTTGTAAACAAATTACCAGATGATGAAAAAGATATCGTATTGATGTATATGGAAGGTTTTGACAACCAAGAGATAGCGCAAGCCAAGGGTTCCAGCTATGGAGCTGTTGCAACCCGACTGACAAGGATAAAGACAAAACTGCGAAAGATAATGAATCCATGATTGGGTTACCCTCATGCTATGGAGACATAAAATAAGCGGAGAGTGATGAACAATACGATACAGATAATCTAAAACATCATAGGCAATATAATAATCAGAAAACTATTCAAACATGCAACATAAAGATAATAATAGAGAATTCAACGATTTGTATCGTCGCTTTGACGAGGCGATGAGCAAGGTTGACCTACCAGACAAGGGTCAGCTTATGTCGTTGATAGCATCGCATAGCGAAGCCAAACCCTCTCGTCGCAGGTTGTGGGTTGCTGTTGCCGCCGCTGTCGCCGCGCTTGTGGTGGCCACATTCGCCGTGAATCTTTTCTTGGGTGGTGAAAATAACAATAACAGCAATTTGCAAGCAGATACCAAACCACAGCCATCGTTGCCGTCGACAACAAAAGGTCCACAAGGCGATAGCGTCATGGTTGCTCCCACCATTGCTATAGACAACCATCCGTTGGCTATGAATAAACCAGGCGATGACAGCAAGACAAATGTAGTCGTCGCATTAGAAGAAGAGCGTCTACCGCAGCAAGAAACAAGCCTCGACATACAGTATGCGGACAACAATAGTGATAGTGTTGTGAACGAACCTTTGGCAACTGTTGAGCCCATTGTCCTCACTGAAGACAGTACAGTTTTTGCACCTGCCGAGAACAAGACAAATCAGTATCCTAGGGTGATGAACGACTCACGGTCGGATCCAAGCGAAAACCAAAGAGCGTTGCAAAATTGCAGAAAGCGTAAAAACCGCAAGGCCAATATCAACAACATATTGAATCAAGAAAGCCAAAGAGACCGCGATGTCAATGTTATCATCATGGAGAAGCAGCAGATGCAACTCAGATGAGGAGATGATGGTGGAAGGTAATAGTAAAGCTTAAAGATCCAAAGAATTATTTGAAGAGTTATTAAACATGAGATGATAAACCCGTTTTTAAGATATTATTTTTATTTTTGCAATTGGTAATTAAATGTAATAATATTATAACATCATGAAATTCAAAAGAATATTTTTATTTTTCGCTTTTTTTGCTTTTTCTTTTGCCGCAATGTCGCAAGAATGGCAAATGGAACAAGGCGGCAGCGCCAAAACATTGAAGTATGTTGGTACAGATGCTGTTCAGTCGACCGGATACATAGGAGAAAAGAATGGCAACATCTATTTGATGCGGCGCACTGATGATAAAAAAAATATTCCTTATATAGGAGTTTATGACCGCAATCTTAATGTTGTGGCAGAAACGAATTTGCCTGAAGATGAAGAATGCGGTTTCTATGGCGGCTATGTCAATGAGACGTCGGTAGATTTGATTATGTCGCGGCAAACCAAGAGCGACTACAAGGTTTTCAAACTCAGCTACGACCCTTCAACACTCAAAGAGCAGAGTGAGCCACAAGAGCTTATATCGTTGCCGCTTCCTAACGGGACACGAGTGTATCCTTTTATACGCACTTCGGCATCGGGAGAATGGAACTCTTTGATATTGGGTATAGTAAGAGATGATGAGGTTGAATGGAGAATCAGCACTTTTGACCAAACCCTCGATGAATTGTGGAATATGAATGTTTCGGTCAACTCGATAAATGACTGGATGGTTACCGACAGCGCCGATGTTATATCGGCAGGCATGGTGCGAGACAAGAAAACGAATGAGACTTATCTTTATTTCAATGTCATAGATGGTGAGAGGGAGCATGCCTACCGTGCGACATACATGATGGACGAGGTTCACGATATGCGCATTGTCCGTTACGATAACGGAAAGATTTATTGCACAGGCTTATTGAAAGGCGAGGAGCAAGACAATACTTCAAAGTGGAGTTCAGGTTTTTATTCGTTGGTATTCGATACCCGCACCAACGAAGTGACCCATTACGAGAAAGTAGACTTTACCAAAGAGATGATATGCGATTTGTGCAATGTGCCTCATCGCACCAAGATGAAAATACTCTCTTCCGATCGCTTATCGTTTGCCAATTCCAAAGCAGATGTCGATGGCGCAACAGTAGTATATGAGCGTATTTACAACCTCTTTATCAATGGAGTGTTCTCATATTCTGACTATGTGGGAATGCTGGTGTACCGAATCGACGATGAAGGGAAAGTGGCATGGAGTAATACGGTGCCTCGCGAGATTAAGAATGCGTTCGCTGCACGTGACGGAGTGTGTACAAGACTGACACCCGCAGGCGATGGTTACACAATTTTCTATGTTGACGACCAAAGCAATGTCACACCCAAACCTGGTAGTGTTGCCAAAGAGAGTGGAAACACACACAACAGAATGGTGTTGATGGCGCTTTCGTTTGACAAACAAGGCAATATCACTCGCCAAGGGCTTGAAATACCTTCCAAGTCGGTGTGTATAGGAGCACCACATCGCTTGTCTAATGGCGATTATCTCCAACTCTTATCCCAACCACTCCATTCGGTAATAGCTATCCTTAAGCTCAAATAACTGTATTTATGAAAAAAACATTGTTGCTTGCCATCGTGGCACTCTTGGCCATTGCAGGGATGCCGTTAAAGGCTCAACACACATACAATCTGGATAATTTTGAAGGTCTTAAGTCGGAAGGCACACTTCCTCGCGATTTGACTCTGAGTCTTGAAGAGCTGTATACTCTTGACAAACAGCGAGTGAAAGACTATAACGATGGGAAGCTACGCAATAGGGATAAAATCCTCAAGGCGTCGTTTCATATACACCGCATGATGGCATCGGGTAGGATACTGTATGGCGATCCAATAACCAACATGGTTAATCGAATTGCCGATACATTGCTTGCAGGTTATCCTTCATTGCGCAACCAGTTGAGATTCTATACTCTTAAGTCGTCCGATGTCAACGCGTTTGCCACAGGGCAAGGCATGATATTTGTATGCACAGGTCTTGTCGCTCATGTGGAAGACGAGGCGCAGTTGGCGTTCATTCTCAGCCACGAGATTGTCCATTATTTGCGTAAGCATAGCTTGGAAGACATCAGCCGCCGTAAACATGACAGCGACGACATAGACGCAGAAACACAGGAAATGCGTGACTTCATCAAATACCATAATCGTTCGAGAGAGATGGAAACCGAAGCCGACAGCTTGGGTATAGCCATGTTCTATTCTAATAGTCCCTATCGCAAGGATGTAATTGAAGGAGTTTTTGATGTACTACAGTATGGATATCTTCCTTTCGATGAGATTGTTTTCGACACAGCATTTTTCAATAGTCCATATTATCGGATAGGCAATGATTGCTTTTTGGAACATCTAGATCCAATATCGGCACGTGACGACTATAACGACTCGCTCTCGACCCACCCCAACATCTTGAAACGTCGCTTAGCCACATCCAAAGTCATGGGTTCAGCTAAGGGTGGTAGAAGCTATGTTGTCACCACCCAGCAGACTTTTGAAGAGATACGCACCCTTGCGCGTTTTGAGAATGTGCGCCAAAGCCTTATCCATTCCGACTATGTGAGAGCCTTTTACGATTGTTATTTGCTCAAGAAGCAATATCCCGACAATCCATTTGTAGAACGTTCAATGTGCCAAGCACTCTATGGCTTGTCGAAATACAAGACAAACACCCAAACCAGCCAGGTTGTAGGTGATTACAAGAATTTTGAGGGCGAGGTGCAGCAATGCTACTATCTCTTTCGTTGTCTGCGTTCCGACGATCTGAACCTCATTGTCGCTCGACATTTATGGCAGAGTCATTGTCGATTCCCGACAGATACTTTGATTTCGACAATGTGTGACGACCTCTTCGCCGACCTCTATGAGAAGCACAATATGGGGCCATCGTATTTTTCGGCCACGCCACCAGCGGCGACACAAGAGGATACGGTGAGTGCCAATCTTTCGAAATATGAGCGTCTTAAAAGGAAGAAACAACGCCAAAACAGCGCAAACATACGTTCTTATATTTTTACCGACTTGTTGATGGGAGACTCGGTATTTGTCACCTATTTCAATACACATCTTGCGCCGCATAAAGTAAAAGACAACAAAGGAAGTGGTTATAAACATAAGAACCAACTTGTCTATTGTCCTAATTATACTGTCGTGTCGCGTGTTGAGAATGAGTTGAAAATTATGGAATCCGACCGTCTTACCAACGCTCTTTACGATGATATACGCCTTTCGGCCGAACGTGCCGGAATAGGGTCAATTGACTTCTCTACAGGAAGACTCCAAAGGCTTAAATCGGATGAAGAATATAATGAATGGGTAGAGCTTAATGAGTGGGTTGATGAATTTTGGCAAACAAGAGGCGAGTTCGACATGCTTTTTTCGGTTCAGCCTCAAATGGAGCGGTTGGCGCGTAAATACGATGCTGCTACTGTCAACGTGACTGTTGTGTCCAATTCCGAGGATCTCGAATACCGACCAGGAGTCAACTCAATATGGTTCATGTGGATAATACCCTATATTCCTCAAGCCATAAACGATATTTTTGCAAATAAAGAATGGACATACATCTATTCGCTGCAATTTGATGCCGACAATGCCAAAAAGTTGTCAAAGCACATGACTTCCCAAAATCTTGTCGATGAGAAAGCGTGTCTTCATTCAGCGTTATACGATCATTTTCTTCATATTGACAGTGACTCTCTTTCCAGCACACCGGGCTATATGGGAAGTCGTTTCAATATTGCTTTTTCAAGCTCTTTGGGACCCGGATTTGTCAGACGTTTTGCATTTACCAATAAGACTTACCCAGGAGGGTTTCCCCGCCATTCTCGTTTCGGTTTAGGGCTTGCCGCTGAAGCCGAATATATAGTGGCAAGAGGCAGAGCAGTTCATTTTCAGGCTGGATGGATACCTTCATCCGTATATAGCAATGTTGATGGGACTGAAAGTTTCTCAGAATACGACAACATCACTTTTGCTCTTGGATGGCGAGTGTATAAACGTCTTGCGCCTCTTGGCTATTATTGGGACTTTGGCGCTGACATTGACCATATTAGTATTGCTGACAACAAAAACACAATTTCAACACAGAAGTCCAACATGTTTGGCCTCCATCTGCAATGGGGTCGCAACTACATTGTCAAAGACCATATTTTGTTTGGTTTCTATGCACGCTATGCATGGCATTTTGGAAGCAATATCTTCGAGGAAGGCTCTTTGAATAGAATCGAGCCCAACGCAGTACTTAATAACGTGTTTAGATTTGGATTGTCAATAGGCTTTGTGCCCTGATGTTTTTAATGTCAGTCGATTATAAATAATCCATGTTATATATCCAGAAGAAAAGACAGATAATCATAAAATACTATTGTTTTATTAGCAAATACACTTTAATTATGAAAAAAACACTTTTACTATTTTCTATTTTATGTATGGTAGCGCTTTCCCATGCACAGTATTATAGCAATTTAGGCACCATGAACATGGGTCGTATTGGCTTATACGGTGGTATAAGTTATGGCGGTGGTTTACTTGATTTCACTCATACGTTGATTACCACAGATGGTTATGGTTATCAGTGGTATAATGAAACAACCCCTCAACCGACAACATTATCTTATAGTCCAAGTAGTTCGTTCATGCTAACCTTTGCATATTATGCCGAGGTGACAGATCGTTTGAAACTTGGTGGTACTGGTGGCTTTGGATATTCCGGCAATTCATGGCAGGCTGATTTCAACCAACCATCAGCAAATAGAGTTCTTATTGAAACAAAGGGCTCATTATACGAAATGCAGGTAGGTTTTTCGGGTGAGGTCAGTATTGTTGAAAAAGTAGCTCTCGATTTCTCAGTTGGGCCCTATTTCCAACTTTTGTCAGGTATTCGCACTAGAGCAGAACTATACTCCACAACGGGAACGTTGGTTACCGACGCAGAAGCCAATGAGTGGCATAAAGCAGAATCCGCCAGTCAAATGGATATGTTCAATTTGGATATTGGTGTATATGGCAGAGTAGGAGTGAACTACTATATAACCGAAACTCTATGGGTCGGTGTAGCCGGACAGTTGCATGGTCCATTCTTTAATCCCGCAAGTACAGATTCTTTCAGCCATGATAGCGACAAACAATTGGATTATGGGTACAAATATAGTGAGATAAAGCGTAAAAACTGGAATATTTTGCTACATTTCGGAATTGACCTTGACTAAGGGATAGTATTTACCCAAGATCAGTATTTTACGGACAGCGAAGCTCACTTATTGAGACTTCGCTGTCTTTTTGTTGTTAATAGTTCGAAGACATCATCAACATATAAATTTTCAAACTTTTAACTATTTATTTTGTCGTTTCAATCAAACTCCGTATATTTGCATTCTCTTTTAATAAGAAAAGTTATATATAATTTGTTGAATATAATATATATAGAGTATATATGAAGAAACTTGCAGTCGTCGCTTTTGGCGGCAATGCATTGCTCCGTAGTGGACAAAAAGGCACTTACAAAGAACAAATCGAAAATGTTGAGAATACATGTGAGAGCCTATGCAATTTGTTGAAAAGAAATTATAATGTTGTTATAGGTCATGGTAATGGCCCGCAAGTTGGCAATGTCATGCTTCAGCATGAGGCAGGTCGTGCCAAAGGTATCGAGGCTATGCCCATGGACTTCTGTGTCGCTGAAACTCAGGGCTCAATAGCATACATGATTGAGATGGGTCTTCGCAATGTTATGGCCCGCAACGATATACAGCGCAATGTTGTTACACTTGTCACACAAGTAGCCGTTAACAAACTCGATCCCATGTTTCAGAATCCCACAAAGCCTGTGGGACCCTATTACACAAAGGAACAGGCAGACCAGTTTGCCGCCGAAACCGGTGCAAAATACAAGGAAGACCCCAAAGGTAATGGTTGGCGCAAGGTAGTAGCATCCCCAAAACCTGTGCGTATCAACAACATTAAAATCGTCGAGCAGCTCGCAAAAGCAGGCAACATTGTTGTCACTGTAGGTGGCGGTGGTATTCCTGTCGTTGAGGAAAGCGACCGTGTTACTGGTGTTGAGGCTGTTATCGACAAAGACCTTGCCAGCGCACTCTGTGCCATTGAAATCGGAGCCGATGAGTTTTTCATCCTTACCGACGTTCCCAAGGTTTACATCAATTTCCGCAAAGAAAACGAGCAGGCTCTTGACACCATCACCGTCTCGCAGGCAAAGAAATACCTTGACGAGGGTCAGTTTGCCGAGGGCAGCATGGCACCAAAAGTTCGCGCAGCCATCATGTTTGTTGAAAAAGGCGGCAAGGAGTGCATCATCACCGAGGCCGGTCAACTTGACAACCCACACTGCGGCACCCGTATTGTGAAATAATAAGCAACCCGTGATATGGCCCCTCGCCAAACTCCTATAGATAAACTTGCAAATGCCCCGCAGTTCAAGTCTTTTATGAAGACGCTTGCTGTGGTTGGGGGCGTGCTGTTTGTTGCCGGAATAGTGATGAAGTTGTCTGGCGTTCAAAAAGGCGAGACGCTGCTTATCACCGGGGCCGGGACGCTCTCCATAGTGTCTTTCTTTTTGGGTCGTCTGTTTCCTTGTCCATTTCACGTTGGTGAAATATTGTGGAAGTTCTCAATGACACTTACCGGCTTTGCTTTGGCGGTGACAATTATGGGACTTCTGTTTGTTATAATGCACTGGCCTGGAGGCAACAAGATGCTGATGATTGGCATCGGCACTCTTGTAATATGTGCTATATCCTGGATGTTCTTTTTACGCCATTATAGAAAATTCCATGACATCAAAGTGTTTGAAGAACAAGATAAGGAAGAGGATAACAATTAAAAAAACGATAGAGTATAAAGAAATCAAAATTTATAATTTAAAATTAAAATAACATGGCTTACAATTTAAGAAACCGCAATTTTCTGAAGATTTTAGACTTCAGTCCCAAGGAACTTAACTATTTGCTCGACTTAGCTCGCGACCTTAAGCGTGCTAAATATGCAGGCACCGAGCAGCCTCACCTCAAAGGCAAGAACATTGCCTTGATTTTCGAAAAGACTTCGACCCGCACCCGCTGCGCTTTCGAGGTTGGTGCTAAGGACCAGGGTGCCCACGTCACCTATCTCGGCCCCACCGGCAGCCAGATCGGCATCAAGGAAAGCATGAAAGACACCGCCCGCGTGCTGGGTCGTATGTTCGATGGTATAGAGTACCGTGGTTTCGACCAAGCCACCGTTGAGGAACTGGCAGAGTATGCTGGTGTTCCCGTATGGAACGGTCTTACCGCAGAGGCTCACCCCACACAGATATTGGCCGACTTCCTCACCATCCAGGAGCACACTGACAAGCCCCTCAACCAGGTGAAGTTCGCCTATATTGGCGATGCCCGCTACAACATGGGTAACAGTCTGATGGTTGGTGGTGTGAAGATGGGTATGGATATCCGCATCATTGCTCCCAAGAAACTGCAGCCTGCCAAGGATCTTGTCAAGAAGTGCCAGGAAATCGCCAAAGAGACCGGCGCCAAGCTTACCGTCACTGACGATGTTGAGAAGGGCGTGAAGGGTCTTGATTTCATCTACACCGACATTTGGGTGTCGATGGGTGAACCTGACAGTGTATGGAAAGAGCGCATCAAGATGCTGATGCCCTACCAGGTCAACGCTGAGCTGATGAAAAAGACCGGCAACCCGAAGTGCAAATTCATGCATTGTTTGCCAGCCTACCACAATCTTGAGACCAAGGCCGGTCGTGACGTACACGAGAAGTTTGGTTTGAATGGCATCGAGGTTACCGAGGATGTCTTCGAGAGCGAGAACAGCATTGTTTTCGACGAGGCCGAAAACCGTATGCACACCATCAAGGCTGTCATGGTTGCCACTCTTGGTGACTAATACTTCAAGTTGAATTTAGAATGTTGAATTTTGAGGGGTTTTACGACCTTTCAGGATTCAACATTCTTTTTCGTGATTCAACAACCAAATATCCTAATTAGCAATGAATTGGTTTCTTAACTTATTGACTAATGGAGGTGTGGGTACTACTGTTCTCATGCTTTCAGTTTCCGTTTTCGCCGGACTATTACTCGGCAAACTAAAAATTAAAGGCATCACTCTTGGCATTACATGGGTGCTTTTCGTCGGAATCATGCTTAGCGCACTTGGCGTTACCTGCAATGGCGAAATGCTGCATATCATCAAAGAGTTTGGCCTTATTCTTTTTGTCACAGCAGTAGGTCTTCAAGTAGGACCTGGTTTCTTCAAGAGTTTTGCCAAGGGAGGCCTTTCCATGAACATAATGGCTTTAGTCAATGTTGCTCTTGGTGTTGTCATAACCGTTATCATCGCCAAGCTCGCCAATCAGGAGCTTGCCGATATGGCAGGTGTATACACTGGTGCCATTACCAATACTCCTGGTCTTTCCGCTGCTCAGCAGGCAGTTGGAGACCTCGGTATCGAGGGTGCTTCCGACCGATTGGCAGCGGGATATGCTGTTGCCTATCCTTTGGCAGTGGTAGGAATGATAGTGTGCTGCATACTTCTCCGCCCACTCTGCCGCATTGACCTTCAGAAGGAGCCTATCTCCGACGATACTACGGCCACCAGTGCTGATAAGAAGGCCACACCAACCTCACAACGTCACAAAATCAACCTTGTGCCCATTTTCGTCATCATTGCTCTCGGCATTATACTGGGTTCCATACCCATTCCTGTAGGCATGAAGGCTCCAGTCAAACTTGGTCTCGCTGGCGGTCCGTTGGTGGTTTCACTCATTGGCAGCTGGCTTGGTGTTAAAAAAGGATGGTTTACAACCGAATTCACCGACAGTCACGGTGTCTGGATGTTGCGTGAAGTAGGTATAGCCCTCTTCCTGGCAGGTGTAGGACTTGGTGCCGGTGGCAAATTTGTCGAAACCGTGCAGGTACACTACATGTGGGTAGTATACGGAGTGATTATCACCATGGTGCCTCCGCTGATTGTAGGCCTTTTTGGCCGTCTTGTGCTGAAGATGAACTACTACACCCTTATGGGTTTCATTGGTGGCAGTCATACAGACCCGCCAACCTTGGCTTTCGCCAACAATATGGCACCAGAGGGTTGCAAACTGCCTAACACCGGCTACGCCACAGTATATCCATTGACAATGTTTCTCCGTATCTTTACCGCTCAGCTGCTAGTCCTTATGGCATGAAACGGCTGTTGGTTATACTTATTCTATTGATATGCGTATCGGCTTATGCTCAAAAGTCGATACGCATTTATAGTACCTATGCTGAAAACTATGCAGCCATGCAACTTCAAACCTATCTCGAAAAGGCAGGCTGCAGGACGACATTTGGCGGCAAACGACCTACGCATACAATATATGTTGGTGTGCCGCCTTATATGAAATACAAGTATAAGGCGTTGACCGATAGCCTTAAAGAAGATGGTTGCTTCATCTGGGGCGATGGACGTGATATTGTCATTCAGGGTAAGGGTTCCAAAGGGACGCTCTATGGTGTTTATTCTTTCCTCGAGCAACTGGGGTTCCGTCTCTACACACCTTCTTCGCTGATTGTCCCCGACTTTTCACTTATTTTCCCCTATTCCGTTTTCAATTTGCAATTGATATCCAACCCCGCTTTTGCTTGGCGTGAGGTTAGTTATTACTATCCAAACCACAGTCAGCTTTATGCCGACTGGCACCATTTGCATACTGTTGCCGACCGCAATAGCGATTGGGGTATGTTTGTTCATACTTTTCAACGGTTGATACCGCCCAGTAGTTATTATGACAACCATCCCGAATGGTTCTCTTTGAATAATGGTAGACGCTTACGTGATGGACAACTATGTTTGAGCAATTCTGAGGTGTTTGAGGAGTTGTGTATGCGTTTGGCCGACACTATGGCAGCCTTCCCTCAGAAGACGATATGGTCGGTGTCACCCAACGACAACTATAATGCCTGTGAGTGTGACAATTGCAAGCGACTGGATTCAATCTATGGCGGACCGAGCGGTACCCTGCTGTGGTTCGTCAACCGAGTGGCACGCCGCTTTCCAGACAAGACCATTGCCACGCTGGCATACCAATACACTCGCAATGCGCCAGTCAGTGATATTAAACCAGACACCAATGTGCTCATTATGCTTTGTCCCATAGAGGCAGGTCGTGAAAAACCCATCGAGCAGAGCGATCCCGCATTCAGCAAGGATATGGAAAATTGGAGCCGTATTACAGACAATCTCTTCATTTGGGATTATGTTGTTCAGTTCCGCAATTTCTGGAATCCGTTTCCCAACCTACATGTGCTTCAACCCAACATGAAGTTTTTCCGTGAACACGGAGCTCGCATGATGTTCGAGCAGGCTTCTGGCGCCAACAACATCACCTCGTGGATGGATATCCGTTGCTATATGATAGCCAAGCTATTGTGGAATCCAGATGTAAATATAGATTCAGTCATGTCCGACTTCTACATGGGCTACTATGGTGGTGCTGGCCCATATGTGAAAGAGATTATAGACACTATGACAACGGCTCTCCTGCAAAGTGGTAAAAGACTCGACATCTATGGCTATCCCATTGACGGAGCTGATGGATATCTCTCAGTAGCTCGCTACCATCAGTATGATAGCTTGATGAAAATGGCATGGAAGAAGGCGCCAGAGCATTATGAAGGTTGTTTTAAAGTGCCGGACAGTGCCCTGTTGTTTTTCAATATGGCTCTTGATTTTGCCCGAAACGAACTTGCCGTAAGCCGTGATCTCTGTGGTTATCTTCGAATCGATAGCATTCCCGTTGATATCACCCCAATCATTGAGCGGTTGGAACACTTTTGCTCCTACGCATATCTCTTTGGAGTAGAACAAATGATGGAGATGGGATTGTCACCAGATAAATATGTTAGAACATGGAGCGACAATCTTTTGAAGCGTTTTGGCAATAATAGGGCTCGCCACAAAGCTGTTACCCTGCGCCATAACGCCAGCGAACCCTACAACACCGCAGGTCTAACCGACGGCAAAGCAGGTATTCTCGACTACCGTCACGATTGGTTGGGATTTTGGGGTGACACACTCGACGCCATTATTGACCTTGGCGACACTGCCCTTATCAATAGTGTAACCATAGATTTTTATTATTATCCCCTTTCGTGGATTTTTCTTCCCCAAAATATATTTATACTTTATTCTGACGACGGTGCCAACTGGTATCGGTTGGCGGTGTGGCATGATATAGCAGATCCAGAGGTGCTGGCTACACCTATGATAAAAAAATTTACTTTCAATAGCTACGACTGGCACGAGTGGCATGAGGCACGCTATATACGCATTATAGCCAACCCACTTCCTGAAATACCATCATGGCATCGAGCCTCAGGTCAGAAACCATGGATTTTTATAGACGAAATAATAATAAAATGAAAAAAATAACTATAATGACTCTATTGTGCCTAATGGGCGCTTCTTTGTTGGCACAAAATGATAGTAATAGGGTTTCAGTAAAACCTTATGGATTCATACGCAATTATTTGACCTTTGATTCTCGTAAAACATATACCGTCGTAGGAGGAGAATATAATATGATGCCCTACGATGAGTTATGGAACGAAGATCATAGTGAAGATCTCAATGACGTTGCTTCTCTCCAGATGCAGGCTCTCACTTCGCGATTCGGTTTAGATATTACTGGGGCACATTTGCTTGGATGGAATTTGTCGGGTAAATTGGAGGGCGATTTTGGCGGCTTTGGTACTAACAATACCGTGCTGCGACTACGCCTTGCCTACCTTAAATTGAGCCGTAACGGCAGCGAATTTCTTTTGGGTCAGGATTGGCATCCACTCTCTGGCAACATAATGCCAGAGGTTCTTGGTATGGCAGCTGGTGCTCCTTTCCGTCCACATAGTCGTACTCCACAAATACGTGGTATTCGTTATTTTGGCCATTTTGGATATACCGCAGCACTCCTATGGCAACTGCAATATATGAACAATGGTCCGACATCTGCGTCAAATCCCGCAAGTACCGCAAGTGTTGTTTTTGCCCATAACGCTATTATTCCCGAGGCTTTTCTCGGCATTAATTATAAAAACGGGGCCTGGTATGCTCAAGTAGGTGCTGATGCGCAGTTGCTGCGTCCACGCACTCACGCATTACTTGGAGGTGTGACTCATAAAGTCGACGAAACTGTTTCTTCCTTCACGCCGACAGTATATGCACAGTATGTCTATGGTAGGTGGAGTGTTAAACTACGTACTTTGTTGGCGCAAAATACAAGCCATCTCAATCAGATGGTAGGGTATGGTGTCACTGGCGCCAACGATGATGGTTCGTGGAACTACAGTCCCATGAAAGCAAGTATAAGCTATCTAAATATAGCATATGGTCACAAATATCGTTTCAACTTATTTTTGGGCTATATGAAAAATATGGGTACAGATGCAAATCTATGGATAGACCCTTCAACAGGTAATTACCATATATACATGAAAGGAGGGGATAATTTCTGTCATTTGAACAGTATCTATCGTATAGCTCCATCTATTAGCTTTAATACCAAAGCTTTCAATGTAGGTATAGAATATGAGTTTACAGGTGCCACCTATGGCGACATCAATTCTGATGGCACTATATCACACAATGACAATCTTCACCAAGTGGTAAATCATCGAATTTGCGCCTTGGTGAAGTATAATTTCTAGAACACATTCAAGAGCACTCATTACCCCCATTGGATTATTGGAGGTAATGAAGTTGGCACATTACCAACCAGAGCCAAAGTATCCGTCGTCAGATTGGGTCCAGTTTTCTTGTCCCTGTTGGTTGTACTCTTCGTCAAGGATATTGAACATATCTAAACGTTCAATAAGGCTTACTCCAATAGCTTGGAAACCTTGTTCCACTTTGAAGGAAACTATGGTCAACTCGGGTGCTATATATTTTTGTTTTTCCATGGTTCTGTTTAGTAAAGTTTTTACGTTTAAATAGGATTTCCCGTTTTTTTTTCGATTAGAATCACAGCGTTATTTCGGGAATGAGATACATATTGTTGCGTTCGATGCTTTTAGTTGTACCCACATCCTTGGTTTTGGCGAATAATTGAGCACCATCGGTGTTGAATCCTGTAACGCTTAAGTGTCGCACGGAGTTGACAGTAACAGGCACACAGAACGATATACTATTGCCATTCTCCAAAGTAACGCCAATTGCACCATTGGTTTGGAGATCAAAACGCATCTCGCTGCTATATTTACATACAATATCGCCATCTAATTCACCCACTTCGTCATTTGGGACAGAAGGGCCCTGTACAGCCCATGTCGCTGTAAATCCGTTGTGTGCCGCAATAGGAGCAGCCTCTACGTCGGTACGGGTCACCACTTTTATTCCAGCAAGTGTTATGGCACTGCCGCTATTGTTGGTCAGTGTCAGCTTCAATCCGCCGCTGAGGTGGTCGAAATGGAGTGTTGAGGTGTTCTCGTTCTCACTGGCCACCATAGGGAATACAATACGGTAGCCTCCATTTGTGAAGTTGACAGTCAGTTTGTTAGTAGATAAGGGATTTCGAAAATTTGCAGCAGGTATATGATGCCCACCGAGCGCTGAGCAGGAAATAGTTCTTTGAAGTGTTCTAAATAAGCTTCGGGACGGTAAAACCATTTCAGCAACCATCCATAGATATGGGAGACAATGAATGTTAAATTGACAGAGAACAATCTTAGGTAGACATTATCTGACATAATAGTAAGTGTTACATCTATTATAAAAAAATGTATTACAAGAAGTGCAAACAACGAAATCTAAATAGATGACCAATAGTAAAGGTTGTATATGATTTATTATATGAACTTTGTTGTTCGAGACAATATCTTAGTACATATCAATATTTAAATTTGAGTCTCTCAATGATTTTTAGTTCAGTGTCGTGGACAAAGCCGTCGGCTTGTGAAAGCTCTTGCATTCGCAGGGCTGTTTCTTCAGCATTTTCACGACTATGGAAGTTGAAATCATCATCGTTTATAAAAGAGGCATCAGGTTCGCCAAGTAGTTTCACTAATTGTTCTTGTTGCTCAGAGGTGAACTGATTTGTTCCACGAATAGCCATGGCAAGATTCTGTTTTTCCTCGTCGTTGACAGAGCCATCGGCGACAGCTACGGCGATTAGCAGACGAGCAGTGTGCCACAGATCCTCCTTGTCTTTGAATCCCTCTGATTTGCTAATATTGCCAAAAAAGCGGCTGATTTTTTTTATGCTGTCTTTCACGCTGCTTATCAATCGGCTTTCGCCGTCAATATTTAATAATACAGTGGCGCTGCTCTCAGGGTCTACAATGACTCCGTTATGGAGTTCATTGGTGAGGATGTTGCGATATACGAATTTGCAGCAAGGGATCACCATGTAAGCTATTTCTTCGACGGCATTTTTTTCGCTTGTCTTGTCTCGTATGGTTTCAATATATGGTTTCAAGGCCTCGTCATAGTTGTCCTCGTTTTTGCCGTTATAGCGTGTCAGCATTCTTTTTTTGTCTCCGATTGTAACACAGAAATCTGTGTCTTTTAGCGTTAGAGTGTCACCGTCAATAGTGAAGTCCAAACCATCTATTTCGCCTTCGATACATCGGACGAAGGTGCTCTTTTTTTCTTGAATTGAAGGGGTAAAATAGGTGAGTCTACCGGTATGACCGTATCCATTACATACAGGGCATGACTCTTGGTGAGGCAACCCTTGTTTGTCGTTGCGTTCGACAGTTCCGTTACCATTACAGTTGCTGCATAAAGAACAATAGCTTTCTTTGGTGACTAAAAAAGTTGGTTGATCTTTCGACAGAAAGCCATCGTCGACGTTGAGAGTTATTTTGTTATAGTCAACGTCGCGACCGCCATTTATGAGTTCGCTCATTTTTTTGCGGGCGCTGCTGAGCAACCCCTCTGTTGAGCTTTTTGGCGCCACTTTTATTTCTTCGACAAAAGCATTATCGATAGAAACATACTCTTTGTCGCCAAATTCGTTAAGTAGCGATGAGTATTTTTGGTATAACTCGTCGCCTAGTGCGACATCAAGCTGTTGAGTGCGGTATTCCACATGTTGTGTGAATGCGCTAATGAAGAAGTAATTATAATCTTTAACAGGAATACTAGTGTCCACTATGATGCTGTTGTAGAGAGAAGGCATCTTGTTTTTGATGATGTCACAAATATTGCTTAAAGCTATTGAAGAAGACATTGCAAGTAAAGTGTTTTTGGATATAATTATTGATTAACTAATTATTTCGTCGAGTTCGAGCCATCTTAACTCTTTTTCGTCCAAAAGGGCAATAACTTCGCCTATGCGCTGAGAGGCAGCGGTGATTTTAGAAGTATCGGTTTCAGTTCCTGACGAAAGCAACAGTTCCAGATCGCTTCTTTCTTTGGTAAGGTTTTCGATTTCAATGGTCAGTTGTTCGTATTCCTTTTGTTGTTTATAAGTGGCACGAGGTTTGTCGGGAGGTTTGCGCTCATATTTAGGTTTTACCTCTTTTTGTTGTCGTTGAGCCTTGCGTTGTTCTTTTTGGCGTTCCTCACGGTAGTTGGTATAGTTGCTATGATAGTCTTTGATGCGGCCGTTGCCTTCAAAGACAAAGAGGTGGTTGACAATGTTGTCCATGAAGCTACGGTCGTGGCTCACGATAATCAGACAACCTTTGTAGCCGATAAGGAATTGTTCGAGAATGGAGAGGGTATGAATGTCGAGGTCGTTGGTTGGCTCGTCGAGGATAAGAAAATTAGGGTTAGCCATCAAGACAGTGAGCAGATAGAGTTTACGACGTTCGCCGCCGCTGAGGTTGCCGAAATAGTTGTATTGCGTCATGTCGTCGAAGCCGAAATAGGAGAGAAAGAGGTGTGCTGACATCTCTTTTCCGTTTTCAAGTTCAATGACCTCGGCGACATCTTTGATGATATCAATAACTCTGCTGTCGTCTTTTGCTTGCAGCCCTTTCTGGCTGAAAATGCCGAATTGGATGGTTTGACCAACGACAACGTGTCCGCTGTCAGGTTTGAGTTGGTTAGTAATGATGTTGAGGAAAGTGCTTTTTCCGATACCGTTAGGACCCACAATGCCAATTTTGTCGCCCCGTTTGAAGGTATAAGAAAAGTCGTCGATAAGTTTACGCCCATCGAAGCCTTTTTCGATGTTGTACATCTCCAATATTTTACCTCCAATGCGTTCGGTTTTTACGCTAAGTTGTTGCCGTTCTTCCTCAAAACGAGTATGAGCTTTTTCCTCAAGTTCGTAGAAGGCGTCGATGCGAGCGCGGGCTTTTGTGCCTCTAGCTTGAGGCATGCGTCTCATCCAGTCGAGTTCAGTACGATAAAGACTTTTTGCTTTCTCCACTTCAGCACGTTCGTTGTACTGTCGTTCCGCCTTTTTTTCCAGATAATAGCGGTAAGGACTTTCCTTGTGTATGTCGTTAAGACCCCTACTGCTGCGATAATAGTATATATTGCCGTTGTCAAGTTCAAGGATATCGTTACAAACGTTGTCGAGGAAATATCTGTCGTGAGTGACCATCAGGATGGCTAGTTTTTGTTTTGAAAGGAAATCCTCAAGCCACTCAATCATAGCTATGTCCAGGTGGTTGGTAGGTTCGTCAAGGAGAAGGAGGTTGGTGTTGTCGATAAGTATGCGGCTGAGGGCGACTTTTTTTTGTTCTCCGCCGCTAAGAGAGTCTAGAGAGCGATCCAAGAGCTTGTCAACCTCCAGTCGCGAGAGTACCTCCTCCATGCGTTGTTCAAAATCCCAGCTTTCCATGTTTGCCGGTTTTTCGGCAGAGTCGACGAAGCTGCGGACAGTCTGATGGTTGTTGAAGTCAGGTCGTTGAGGCAAATAAGCCATCTTAACATTGCCACTAAAGGTGACATTGCCGTTGTCGGGCAGTTCTTTGCCAGTGATGATGTTAAGAAGAGTACTTTTGCCGTAACCGTTGCGGGCGATGAGAGCTGTTTTTTGCCCCACGTTTATGCCGAAAGAGATGTTGTCGAACAGCATTTTGTCGCCGAACGATTTGGAGAGGTTTTCTATGGTAAGCAGAGCGTCAGCCATTGTGGAGAATGGGGGGATAGGTGAAAAAAGCCATTAGGCTCATTTTAGTAGTTGTATTTTTGTTTCCAGCGCCATTGAAGCAATTTTCTAGTGTCGTTTTCGCGTGCGTTATCGCCGGGCTCATAGAATTTAGTTCCTTGGAGGGCATCGGGAAGAAACTCCAGATTGACGAAATTGCCCTCGTAGTCGTGAGCATATTTGTATCCGTCGCTGTAGCCTATTTCCTTCATGAGTTTAGTTGGAGCGTTGCGCAGGTGCAGAGGCACAGGTAGGTCGCCAGTGCGACGGATGGCCTGCTGAGCATTGGCAAGAGCCATGTAGGTGCTGTTGCTTTTAACGCTGTTGGCGAGATAGATGGCGCATTGCGACAAAGTTATTCTGCATTCGGGATAACCTATTTTTGTGACAGCCTCAAAACAGGCGTTAGCCATAAGCAGGGCGTTAGGATTGGCATTGCTAATGTCTTCGCTAGCGAATATGAGCATGCGGCGAGCGATGAAGACGGGGTCTTCGCCTCCCTCTATCATGCGGGCAAGCCAATATACAGCACCGTTGGGGTCGCTGCCACGCATAGATTTAATAAAGGCACTGATGATGTCGTAATGCATCTCTCCTTGACGGTCGTAAAGGGCGAGGTTTTGTTGAATGACATTGGTGACCTTGTCGTTGTCGAAAATGACATGTTGACCGCCGTCCCTGTTGACCACGAGTTCAAATGCGTTGAGCAATTTGCGGGCGTCGCCGCCACTGATGCGGAGCAAAGCCTCGTCTTCTCGAATTTCTATAGTGCGTCCTATGGCTTTGTAGTGAGCTACGGCGGAGGCGATGAGTTGTTGCATTTCCGCTTTACCGAATTCTTTGAGGATATATACTTGGCAACGAGAAAGCAGAGCAGAGATGACCTCAAATGAAGGGTTTTCAGTTGTTGCTCCGATCAGGGTTATTGTTCCCCGTTCTACGGCTCCAAGGAGAGAGTCTTGCTGCGACTTGTTAAAGCGGTGTATTTCGTCGATGAAGAGGATAGAGCCTTCTTCTTTTTTTGCTTGGTCGATGACTTCACGAACCTCTTTAACGCCACTGCTTATGGCGCTGAGAGTGTGGAAGGGGCGGTGAAGAGTGTTGCTGATGATAGTAGCAAGAGTTGTCTTTCCAGTACCTGGAGGGCCCCAAAAAATCATAGAGGGAATGTTTCCGCTCTCAATAAGAGTGCGGAGTACAGCTCCTGGACCCACAAGGTGCTGTTGACCTATGTAGTTGTCAAGGCTAGTTGGGCGTAACAGTTCGGCAAGAGGAGACAAAGGAAGCTACTAAGTAAAGGTTAAAGTTTAACGTTTAAAGATTATTTCTTTCTTATAGTTAATAGAATAATCAATTATAATATCGTTTATATTGTTACATCTATTATAATATCAGCATTGCGTCGCCATAGGTGTGAAATTTGTATTTTTCCTTTATGGCTGTTTGGTATGCGTGCATGACAAATTCAGGGCCTCCGAATGCTGACACCATGATGAACATCGACGACATTGAGGGATGGAAATTGGTTACCATCATGTCGGCGATTGTGAAATCGTGAGGAGGGTAGATGAATTTGTTGCTCCATCCGTCGTAGGGGCTAACTTTGCCTGGAATGGTGACAGCAGTTTCGATGGCTTTCATTGTTGTGGTGCCTATGCAGCAGACCTTGTGTCCAGTTTGTTTAGCTTCGTTGATGGCGTTGCAGCATGCCTCGTTGATGTGCATTTCCTCACTGTCCATACGGTGTTTGCTGAGGTCTTCAACCTCGATAGGTTTGAAGTTGCCTATGCCTGCATGGAGTGTAAGTTCAGCCCACTTCACATCTTTAATCTCGAAACGTTTCATCAGTTCGCGGCTGATGTGGAGTCCAGCTGTTGGTGCGGCGACAGCGCCTTCCTCTTTAGCGTAAATTGTTTGGTAACGTTCTTTGTCCTCGTTGGTGATGTCTCGTAGGGCTCTAAGTTCTTCGGGGAGGGGAGTTTGCCCCATACTTTTGATAAGCTTAATAAACTCTTCGTGAGTGCCGTCGAATAGGAATCGGATAGTACGGCCGCGAGAGGTGGTGTTGTCTATGACTTCGGCAACCAAAGCGTCGCTGTCGCCAAAATATAGTTTGTTGCCTATTCTTATTTTGCGAGCGGGGTCAACAACAACATCCCACAAGCGAGTTTCGGCATTTAGCTCACGAAGCAGGAATACTGTGATTTGGGCACCTGTTTTTTCTTTCTCACCTTTGAGGAGGGCGGGGAAAACCTTAGTGTTGTTTACGACAACCACGTCGTCAGCGTCGACATAATTGATAAGGTCTTTGAAAAGTTTGTGCTCAATGGTTTGATTTTTGCGGTCGAGAACCATGAGACGTGCTTCGTCACGTTGTTTTGAAGGTTTTTCGGCAATCAAGTCTTTCGGTAAATTGTACTTGAATTGCGACAATTTCATCGTAGAGTAGAGAGTGTTGATCATGTGAAATGGGAATGACTATTCGATAATATAGAATTATTGTCTTTTAAATCTTTTAATTGTGTTAAATGTTGCAAAGATACATTATTATGATGCGAAAGTCAAGTTTTTTAACACTTTTCTTGTTGTTTGGATTGTATTGTGTTGTAAATCAACAAGAGTATAAATGCGCTATTTAGGCACTATTTAACAAATGAAGCGATGAATAATGCATTTGTAAATGCGCAAAAAGGAAGCGTTTAGTTCTGGATATCGGTTTCGAGAAAACTATATTTTGTGTTAGATGGAGAGATTTCGGTTTCGATGTCGTTTGGAGAAATAGCTTGTTCAATAGAGTATTCGCCAATACGTAGGCGGCGGAGGGCGCTGAGGAAAGCGCCGCTGTTAAGACTTGTTCCGAAATCGCGTGCTATACTGCGAATATAGGTACCCTTGCTGCATGTGATGAGGAAGTCGAGTTGAGGCAATCCTTCAGGCACTTTACCCATAGGTTGTCTATAGAGTTCACGATTGTCGCCAGCTTGTTCAAACTGCCAATTCTTTTCCAATTCAATTCCGTCGTGATAGCCCGGACGGAAATCGGTGACGGTAAAATCGTATATGGTCACCTCTTTTGGATTTGTCTTTACCTCGTTGCCAGAGCGGGCCTCTTCGTAGGCACGCTGTCCTTCCACTTTCACTGCCGAGAAGGCGGGAGGATATTGAAGAAAAGTGCCCGAGAAAGCTTTTCGGCTATTTTCGATGTCTTGAGATGAGATATGAGACGAAGGGAAGAAGTGGTCCACAGGTCTTTCCAGATCGAAGCATGGTGTTGTGGCGCCAAGCACCATAGTGCCAGAATAGACTTTTATGCAAGATTGTAGCTGCTCAATCATTTTGGTGGCGCCGCCTACACAAACAAGAAGCAACCCCGACGCCAGAGGGTCGAGGGTGCCAGCATGACCTATTTTGATTTTTTTGATTTTAAAAGTACGGCGGATGTGCCATTTGATTTTGTTGACGACCTGAAAAGAAGTCCAGCCCACAGGTTTGTCTATGGCAATTATTGTGCCAGGTTTGTCTCCCATGGTGTTAAATGATGTTGGGAAGAACAATGACAGCTATGCCGACAATGGCGCAATAGATGGCGAACCAAATGAGTTTGCCTTTTTTGACGATGTTAATCATCCATTTGCATGCCAGGCAACCGACAAAGAAAGCTGCCAGAAAACCTACTATCACAGCCATAGGACTGATGCCACCGAAGGAAGCGCTGACACCGGTGTCGGCAATTTTCTTGACATCGAGCAGAGCCTCGCCGAGGATTGGAGGAATAACCATTAGGAATGAGAACTGAGCCAGGCGTTCTTTTTTGTTACCTAGCAGAAGGCCAGTAGCTATTGTTGATCCAGATCGTGAGAGGCCAGGTAGAACGGCGATAGCTTGAGCTATACCGATAATGAAAGCGTGCAAGGGAGAGATATTCTCGCGTTGACGAGGTTTTGCAAAATAGCTGAAAGTGAGTAAAGACGCTGTAACGAGGAGGCATATACCAACAATGAGGAGACCACTGCCGAAGACCTCTTCTACAGTGTCTTTGAAAAAGACACCAACAATGCCAACGGGAATCATAGAGATGAGGATATTGAGTGCATACTTAGTACCATCGTTCCACTTAAATTTGAAAAGATCGGAGAAAATCCATATTATTTCTTTCCATAGAATGACGATGGTGCTGAGAACTGTAGCCACATGGAGCAGAACAGTGAAAGCAAGTTTACCTTCGCCGCTGTCAAGACCGAAGAATTCCTGTCCTATGACGAGGTGACCGCTGCTGCTAACAGGCAGATACTCAGTAAGACCTTGGATAATACCTAGAATTAATGCTTGTAACCAATCCATTGGAAAAAGAGATAAGTAGTTATTGATTATTGTTTGCTATTTTTTGCGACCTGAAAGAGATGATTATAGTTCGGTGTTGTCTTCTTGTGTTTTTTGGTTGTTATTATCTTTGGGGCGGAACATTATGGCGCAAATTTCCACTACCAATCCAAGGACTATGAATATAGGAGCAGCCACGAGGCGTCGGTTGTCGAACATGGCAGGGTTGAATACGTTGGGATCGTCGCTGCCGCCTCCAGAGAGTAGTATGTAGCCCAGGCCGAGCAACACTATTCCCACGCCCATAAGAATATAGTTCATGGGGCCAAAGGCAAAAACAGCCTTAGGTGTGTTTTTGTCATCTTTCTTTGTTATTGTAGAGGATGCAACTTTGGTATTTTTTTTATTTTTTTCCATGGTATAGTTATTAATACGTTGAAAGGTAAGATCTTGAGTGATGATTGATATATTAGAATTCGCTTTTGCTGCGAATGTGACGATGAACAGAAAGATAAGTGGCGATGAAAGATATAGCAATGCCCACAAGGAATACAACAGAGACTAGAATGATGTAGCCAAAGAAGTAGCGGGGATGGAAGAGAGCCAGATGGAATTGTTTGTTGAACACATATATGGCTGCAAACATAAGAATCATGGCGAATGTGGCGCCTAAGAAACCATAGAGAATGCTGCGCCACAGGAATGGACGAGTGATAAAGCCCATTTTGGCGCCGACCATACTCATTGTGCGAATAGTGTTTCTGTTAGAGTAGATAGAAATTCTAATTGTGGTGCTGATAAGAGCGATGGAGACGATCAAAAGGAGGATGACGAAAATGACAAGGAACCAAGAGAGTTTGTAGAAGATCTCGTTAAGGTCGTTGAGCATAGACTCATGGTAGGTGATGCCGTCCACAATGGCGTATTCCGACACCTCTTTCTCGAAAAGTTTGCGTTGGTCTAAAAGTTTAGATGGGTTGTTGCTAGCCTTGAGGGTCACCATAATGGTGGGGTAGAGAGGGTTTACGCTGTCAAGTAGAGTAAGAATATCTTCGCCAATGTCTGCGCTGAAGAGTCTGGCGGCTTCGTCGGGAGAGATATAGTCGGCGTTTTTAACATAGTCGAGTTCTTTCAGAGATTGGCATAAGCCCAGAGCTTCTTCTTCGGTTGATTCGGGAGAGAGGTCCACCTGGTAGGATATGCGTTCCTGCATAGAGTGAGTGGCTTTGTAGGAATGGTATTCCACAAAGAGCAGCAAGCCGAACACGAAGAGTACCAGCATGATGCTGAATACCGTGGATGTTCTGCCTGCCCAAAGTCTTATCTTTCCGTGTCGCGTCGCCATAATATTATTATACTTGTAGAGAGGCTATGAAATAATCATATTGTGGTTGAATTAGTTGGCTAGCATTACAGGCATAACGAGCATGAGAATGTCTTCATCTTTGGCAGCCTCTTCGTCTTCGTTGATAGGGAAGATAAT
Organism: uncultured Bacteroidales bacterium; assembly: GCA_900316965.1. Lineage (GTDB taxonomy): Bacteria > Bacteroidota > Bacteroidia > Bacteroidales > P3 > Colimorpha. The sequence goes on along the minus strand of ONEY01000012.1, from coordinate 8,964 downwards.
GCCTGCGCGGCTGGGGTGTGAGAGTTCGATTAAAATATGCTCAGTGTCGAGGTTTGAGACCATTTCGGTGAGGAATTTGGCATTGAAGCCTATGTCCATGGGGTCACCGTCATAGCTGCAGGGGAGAGTTTCGTGAGCGTTGTTGGAGAACTCGATATCTTCGGAGGAGATGTTCAGATCTTTTTCGCTTATGGAAAGGCGCACCTGATGTGTGGACTGGTTGGCGAAAAGACTTATTCGGCGAAGTGCGTTGATGAAGGTAGAGCGGTCGATGGTGAGCTTGTTGGGGTTGTCTTTAGGTATAGCAGCCTCATAGTTTGGGTATTTGCCATCAACCAGTCGGCAGATGATTAGGAAGTTGTCGAAAGTGAAGAAAACGTTAATGTTGTTGTACTCCATGGTAACGTTAAATTCCTCTTTGTTGCTGCCGAGAATGTTCTTGACCATGGTGATAGGTTTGCGAGGCAGGATGAAAGTTGCCACTTCGTCGGAATGCACGTCAGTGCGGCGGTAGCGAACCAGTTTGTGGGCGTCGGTAGCGACGAAAGTTGCGCTTTCAGGGGTGAGTTCGCAGTAGATGCCCGACATTTGTTGACGCATTTCGTCGGTTGAGGCGGCGAAAGCGGTTTTGTTGATGGCGTTGACAATGACAGAGGCTGGCAGAGTGACGCTAACTGTTTCGTTTTTTGCTGGCAGTTGAGGATAAGTTTCGGGATTTTGGCCTGCTATAGTGTATTTGCCGTCGTTGGAGCTGATTTCCATGCTGAAGGTCGAAGGGTCGACAGCGATGTTGAGAGGTCTGTCATCCATGTTTTTCAACATATCGAGCATGATTTTGGCCGGGATGGCGACAGTGTCGATACCGTCGACACGAGCATCTTCGAGCTCTATATTGCATATCATGGTTGTTTCCAAGTCAGTAGCCTTGATGGTGAGAATATTATTCTCAAGGTGCATGTGGAAACAAGAGATGATGGGGACAGTGTTGTTGTTGGAAATGACGCCGCTCAAAGCGTTAAGGTGTTTGAGCAGTAATTGGCTATTAATAATGAATCTCATGTTATTATGTTTTTTTATTATCTATAAGAGTTTTATTTTTGAAACTGCAAATTTACACAAAAATCCCGAGATAGACAGAGGGGAGAAAAATTTTTTCCTGAGTAATGTTGTGTTACCAGCTGCCACTAGCTCCGCCTCCGCGGAAAGTTCCGCCTCCAAAGCTTCTCGATGTGCTGCTTGAAGAAGAGCTGCCGAAACCGCCATAGCTACCGCCATAAGGCATACCACTGTCGAATGGTATTCCGCCTATGTGAGGTCCGCCGCTTTGGTAGGTAGACTGCAGGCGTTTCATTTTGTGGCGTATCCACAGCACCGAACCCACCACGACAGCCAGACCTAATAAGGCGCCGGCTGTATCGTCGTTGTCTTCTTGGTATTGTTCATAACTGTATTCGCCAGCGCAAACAGGTAGAATCACTTCCAATGCTGCGGAGATTCCACCCACATAGTCGTTCTCGCGGAAATGAGGTATCATTTTTTCCTCGATTATTCTTTTGCAGAATATGTCGGGAAGAGCGCCCTCAAGGCCACCGCCAGTAGCTATTTCCACTTCGCCTTTGGTCTCGTCTTTAGGCTTGACAACAATAAGGACACCGTTCTCATATTCCTTTTGACCTATACCCCAGCTGTTGCCGACATCGAATGCAAAGGATGATATGTCGCGACCGCCAAAACCAGGTGTCACCATCAAGACTATTTGGTTGGAGGTGCTGTCGTTGAAGTCTCTCAGGAGTTCTTCGTATACAAAGATGTCCTCATCGCTCAACAATCCGCAATAGTCGTAAACAAAATGGTCACCTTTTTCTGGAAGCCAGCCAAGTTCGTCGCTAGGTTTTTGAGCGTAGGCATTGGATCCGTAAAAGCCAGACAATGCGGCGACAAAGAGGAGAATAGATATAAGAATCTTATGAGTCATCGATAATGACGTTATGCTAAGGGGACAAAGATTTGAGATGGTTTACAGCAGAGCTTCAGTCGAGGGTGCGTTTTCAGCGCCTTCAGAGGCTTGGAAATAGCCCATAGATTTGTGACCGAACATGGAAGCGATAATGCTGCGAGGGAACATTTTGATGCAAGTGTTATAGTCCTGAACAGCTTCGTTGAACATTTTGCGGCTCATGTTGATACGATTTTCGCATCCTTCTATAGAAGTTTGGAAGTCTTGGTAGTTTTTGGTTGCGGTGAGTTCGGGGTAGCGTTCAACGGTGACTTTTATAGCGCGAGCCATTTCCTGCGACATTTTGTCGTAAGCGGCTTGGAATTTGGCGATGTTTTCCTCGCTAAGGTCGTCGGCGTTGAGTTGAGGGGCGTCGTTGCGGGCTTTGATTACAGCCTCGAGGGTTCCACGCTCGTAATTGCCAGCGCCTTTCACGACATTGATAGCCTGTTCCACAACATCCTTGCGGCGTTGATAGTCAGCTTGTACATTAGCCCACTTACTGGTGGCGTTTTCATGTTTGATGTTGATAGAGTTGTTGGCTTTAACAGCCCAAAGAACTATGACGGCAAGGATGCCAATGATAATCCAGATTGATTTTTTCATTTTTTGAGTAGAGGTTTGATGTTTTTGAATAATTGTTTTGGTGTTGAAAAAAAGAGTTTAGAATTTGAGGTTGCCCAGAATGTCGCGGGTCAGTTCGCGAGTTATAGTGCGAGTAGCAGCAGAGGTGCTGTTTTTAATAATGCGTTGACCGGCAGATGTTTTAGATTTTGTTTTTTTGCCGCTGATTTTATTGCTCACGGCAGATCCGACAATGGTACCCAATGTTGCGGTTACCGCAGTGAGTATGGCTTTCAGAACTTTAGACAGAATGCCCGCTTTTTTCTTTTCAGCGCCTTTTGTTTCTGTTGGTGTACCCACCTCGCCTTTAGAGTTTTGGGGTGTCTCGGTCATAGCCGTTTCTTGGTTTTCGGCGAGTAGTATTTCGTAGGCGCTCTCTCGGTCGATAGGGGTGTCGTATTTGGCACCGATAGTGCTGCGACTCATAACATCGCTGCGTTCAGCTTCGGTGAGGGCGCCTATTTGTGACAGGGGGAATAGCACTTTGGATTTTTGGACTATGCTGGGGGCGCCGTTGCCGTCGAGGAAGCTAACAAGAGCCTCGCCGGTACCAAGAGTAGTGATAACCTCCTCGGTGCTGAACTCAGGGTTGGCGCGGAATGTTTCGGCAGCCACTTTTACTGCTTTTTGGTCGCGAGGAGTATAAGCGCGCAGAGCATGTTGAACCCTGTTGCCGAGCTGACCGAGAATGTTGTCTGGGATGTCGGTAGGGAGCTGGCTTATGAAGTAGATGCCAACGCCTTTGCTGCGGATAAGACGGATGACCTGTTCGATTTTGTCTATTAGAGCTTTGGAAGTGCCATCGAAAAGCATGTGAGCCTCATCGAAAAAGAATATCAATTTGGGTAGCTCCTGGTCGCCGACTTCGGGGAGGGTGGAGTAAAGTTCCGAAATCATCCAAAGAAGGAAGGTGCTGTAGAGTTTAGGTTGCAACATGAGTTTGTCTGCTGCAAGGACGCTCATCACGCCTTTGCCGCCTTCCACAGCCAGGAGGTCTTTGATGTCGAAGGCAGGTTCGCCAAAGAACTTGTTGGCGCCTTGGCTTTCCAGTTGTAGGAGAGCTCTCTGGATAGCTCCAACAGAGGCAGAGGAGATGTTGCCATACTGAGTGGTGTATTCTTTAGAATGTTTTGATACATAGTCGAGAACAGATCTTAGATCTTTGAGGTCCAAGATTATCAACCCCCTTTCGTCGGCTATGCGAAAAGCGATATTAAGGACACCGTCCTGAGTGTCGTTAAGACCAAGCAGGCGAGAGAGCAACTGAGGTCCCATTTGAGAAATTGTGGCTCGTATGGGATGCCCTTGTTCGCCAAAGACGTCGTAGAAACGTACAGGACAGCTTTGGAAATCGGGAGAGGGGATACCGAAAGAGTCTTTCCTTTTCTCGATGAAAGAGCTCATGGAGCCAGCTTTGGCAATACCGCTAAGGTCGCCTTTCATGTCGGCCATGAAACAAGGTACGCCAGCCTGACAAAACGTTTCGGCCATAACTTGTAGAGTTACGGTTTTGCCAGTGCCAGTAGCTCCGGCAATAAGACCATGACGATTGGCCATCTTTCCGTTGATGACCATGTTACCATTGTCGCTGTGGGCTATGTATAGTCCTAAATCTTTGGTATACAAGGTGTGATATGTTTTAAGGGTTGTTTTAAACAATATTACGCAAGTTGCTTGTGTAAGGATGGTGACTTGCTTTATAAGTTGACAACGAATAAAGCTAATATTTATTGTACAATTTATTTTAAAGATTTATTTTTTAGGTGCCATTTTATAATTCTCATTTTTATTATTATCTTTGCAATACTTAAAATAGTGTATTTTATATATGAAAAAAAGTGTATTATTCGCATTTATAATGTTTTGTGCGACCTTGGTAGTGTCGGCGCAAGATATAGTAAATCTTCGTATGGACCGAGAGCAGATGGGGTTGCGAGGTAATGTAGCCTCGATGGATGAGGATATTTTGCTTCGTAAAGATTATTTTCGTGAAGACTGGCCAGAACGCAAGTGGTTTGTAAACGACTTGCGCAGCGTTTTGCGTGAGGATAATGGACGAATAGTGACGTTCAACCCATCAGGTCGCATGGTCACGGTGACTTACACCTACCAGGGTAAAGCCGGCAAGAAAGTTGCATGTACCTATGCTTCCAATGGGCTATTGTCGTCATATACAGGTTTGGGATACAAAGTTGAGGCTAAATATAATGGAGCATATGCCGATATCAATGTTTATGCAGAAAGCCAGGACTATGGTTCAAACGTAAACCTTGCCAAGGATAATTTAAAAGGGTTGCCTTACTCTGTGAACTACTCCTTCGATCTTAAATGTCGACAGGAGCTCACCGACAATGGACTTGTTGTGCGTTCAATGTATTATTATGTTGATAGTGTGTTGGCTCGTGATTGCGAATACAACTACAACCATATAGACCAGCTTATCAGTGAAAAGTCTATCGATTATTCCTCAGGTGAGAAGTCTGTAGGTACTGTCAAATACACATATGACAATCACGGTTTTCTTGTAAAAAAAGTAGTTCATAGTCGTGCCATAGATGCCACATATACCTACGAGAACAATGAAATGGGTGATTGTGTAAAGATGACAGTGGAGCGTCCTTACGGAACCATTGTGTATACTTATGACTATCGTTATGACGAGCAAGGAAATTGGATAGTACGTCTTGAATTTGAGGATGGAGTCTTCGACAATGCCGTATTACGTAGTTTCACGTACCATAAGGAGTCTGCCAAACCCGCTAAAAAAGAGCAGGTGAAGGAGGAGAAGCCCGCCGCAGGTGAAGGAGGAGAAGCCCGCCAAGGAGTAGGCCAAGAAAGAGAAGCAGGTGAAGGAGGAGAAGCCCGCCAAGGAGAAAGCCAAGAAAGAGAAGAAGGTGAAGGAGGAAAAGCCCGCTAAGGAGAAAGAGTCTTCAGTCGACAAGAAAGCAGAGAAAGAGCGTTTAGCAGCTGAAAAGAAAGCAGAAAAGGAAAGAGCCGCTGCAATGAAAAAAGCCGAGAAAGAGCGCATAGCTGCAGAGAAGAAAGCAGCCAAAGAAAAGGCTGCGGCAGAAAAACAAGCAGAGAAAGAACGCAAAGCAGCCGAGAAAGCCGCAAAGAAAAAATGAGTGAAGTATAATAAAGTATAAAAGGCCTTCGGATGAAGGCCTTTTTTGTGTTTGAATATTCAGAAATAGGATTAAACCTTAGCTGATTTTGTCGAAGCCTAGATAAGGACGCAGGCATTCAGGCATCGTGATGCCGTCTGGAGTTTGGTTGTTCTCGAGTAGAGCAGCCACGATGCGTGGCAGAGCAAGTGCGCTGCCGTTTAATGTGTGAGCGAGTTTCATTTTGCCGTCGCTGTCTTTAAAACGCAGCTTCATGCGGTTGGCCTGAAAAGCTTCGAAGTTAGACACCGAGCTTACCTCCAGCCAGCGTTGTTGTGCGGCACTCCACACTTCGAAGTCGAAAGTCATTGCTGAAGTGAAGCTGATGTCACCACCACAGAGTTTTAATATGCGGTAAGGTAGTCCCAGTTGGTCGAGAAGTCCACCTACGTGTTTTTTCATTTCCTCGAGGCGTTCGTAGCTTTTGTCGGGGTGTTCAATGACAACTATTTCCACCTTGCTGAATTCGTGCAAGCGGTTAAGGCCGCGCACGTCTTTGCCGTAGCTGCCTGCCTCGCGGCGGAAACATTCGCTGTAGCCAACATGCTTGATGGGGAATTGGTCGGCGTTAACGATGACGTTGCGATAGATGTTAGTGATAGGTACCTCAGCAGTGGGTATCATGTAGAATCCATCGAGAGGGATGGCGTACATCTGACCCTCTTTGTCGGGCAGCTGGCCTGTGCCAAGGCCAGAGGCCTCGTTAACCATCAGAGGAGGTTGTATTTCGACATAGCCAGCGTCGGCAGCACTATTGAGGAAGAAGTTGATGAGCGCACGTTGCAGACGAGCTCCTTTGCCTTTGTAAACAGGGAATCCGGCACCAGTTATTTTATTACCCAATTCAAAATCCACCAAGTTGTATTTGGCGCAAAGATCCCAATGAGGAAGGGCGTCGATGCCGAGGTTAGGCATTTCTCCGAAACGACCAACCTCGAGGTTGTCGTCGGCAGTGCGACCTTGAGGTACTGTTATGTGAGGAGCGTTGGGGAGGGAGATGAGCTTGGTGTTAAGCTCTTGCTCCACATTGGCCATCTGTTCAGAAAGACGTTTTTCGTCGGCTTTAAGTTCAGCGGTGAGATTTTTTTTAGCTTCAGCTTCTTCGCGTTTGCCTTGTTTGAAAAGCATACCGACCTCTTTGGCGATGTTGTTTTGTTCAGCCTTAATGTCGTCGGCTTTTTTTTGTATTGAGCGACGTTGTTCGTCGAGGGCGATGATCTCGTCGATGCGTTGTTCTACATCGGCGACATGTTTGATTTTAAGACGTTCTATGCACTCGTCGCGGTGCTCTTTGATATATTGTAACTGTAACACAGTATAAAGATTTATATGATTTCTTCAAATGTAAGGGGATGTTTCGCTCAGGCGAAACATCCCCTATTAACTATTCAGGCATGTTGCCTGTACTGATGACGATTAGCCTTCGACGATGGCGCCGGTGGGGCAAGCGTCTGCGCAGGTACCGCAGCTAACGCAAGCGTTCTCGTCAATCTTGTAGATGTCGCCTTCGGAGATTGCTCCAACGGGGCATTCGCCAGCACAAGTGCCGCAAGCAACGCAAGTTTCAGTGATCTTGTAAGCCATTTTACTTCAGTTTTTTAAGGTTGATAATTGTTTTATGGTTTGGATTAAATTGTTTTGCAAAAGTACTATTTTTTTTTGATATGCAATAATTTTTTTATTTTTTCTGTTTTATTCGAGGTTTTGCAGCAACTTACTCATTGTTTTGGCTGCCGATTTGCGTTCGTACAGAATAGAGTATACAGCTTCACAGATAGGCATGGGAAAGTTTTTCTCACGGCGAATATGTTCTATGCCGTTAACGGCATAGTATCCTTCTGCGACCATTTTCATTTCCAGTTGTGCGGCTTTAATGCTGTAGCCGCTTCCAATCATGTTGCCAAAGGTACGGTTGCGGCTGAATTGAGAGTAGCATGTTACCAGCAGATCGCCGAGATATGCGAAACTCTCGAAACGCCGCAAACGGCCGTCATTGCTTTCGCTTTTTAAGGTGGACTCAACAGGAGACATTACCTGCATGAAGTCGGTCATCTCTTGTAGTGCGCTGGAGATGAGAACGGCAATGAGGTTGTCGCCATATCCCAATCCGCGACAGATGCCTACGGCAACAGCATAGATGTTCTTTAAAACAGCGGCGCATTCAATGCCTATCATGTCGTTGGAGTAAGTGGTATGTATGTAGTTGCAGTTGAGTTGACGGCGCACATCTTCGGCGAAGCTTTGGTTTTCCGATGCCACAGCGAGGAAAGTTATTCTTTGTCTTGCCGCTTCTTCGGCATGCGAAGGTCCACTTATGATACATAGATTGTTGTAGTCGATGTTGTGTTGCCTGTGAAGATACTCGGTGATGATCTCGTTGCTTTCAGGAACAATGCCTTTTACGGCAGAAATAATTCTTTTTTTCCGCAACAAGTCGGAGGGGATATCCTTCAGCGCTTTGTCGACAAAGGCTGATGGCACAACCAAGTAGATATCATCGCATTGTTCAATGACGTGCAATATGTCACTGCTGATATCGGTACGGTCGGTGTCAATGTAGGCCTCGCTGAGGTAAAGTGGATTGTGTTTCTCTTCGCGGAGTGTTGTTATAGCTTCTTCTTCACGAACCCACCATGCAATTTTTCGGTTTTTGTCTTCGAGGAGTATTTTAACAATTGCTGTGGCCCAGCTGCCACTACCTAATAATCCTATCATGATTTGTTGTTAGCTATTTTAATGATGATAATAGAGTTATAGGTATAACGAATATTTAATAAGATTTGTATGTCATATTATTTTTTTAGTAAAATTTTCTCGGTGTACACTATGCCGCCTTGTGTTGTCGCCCTGAGGGTGTAGAGACCTGGGGCGAGGCGGGAGAGGTCGAGGGAGGCAGAAGGCGAGAGAGGCTCGAAGTGCAAAACGGGGCGGCCGGAGATGTCGTAGAGGTCAACAGAGGAGAGAGACTCGCGGGCAGAGATCTCGACCATGCCGCTTGTAGGGTTGGGGCGGAGAGTCAGCGAGTGGGGAGAGGAGGGAGCGGAGATGGAGAGAGGCACGGTGTCGTTGATGAAGATGGCGGTGAAGAGGCTGTCGGCGGAGACCTCCACAAAGCGAGGGTTGCTGATGTCGCCGTCGAGCCACTTACTGAAATGGCAGACCTCGCTGGCGGGGATGGCG
>ONEY01000010.1 GCA_900316965.1 uncultured Bacteroidales bacterium | reverse complement strand
GGTTTCGTTTTGTAAAGGTACTATTTTTCTCGGAACCGGCAAAAAAAATATAATTTTTTTCTAAAAAAAATGTGTGTCGTTTGTTATCACATCATGTTATCGTTCAACATAAATAACTGGTTTATTGCATTATGATGTTGTTATTTAAATCAGAAAGAAATATGTCCGAGTATTTGTGTATATTTGCACCGGAAAGAAAAAAAAACGGATTGGCACATGGGACAGACATCGGGACTCGGTAATAAGCATAGGCCTACCTATAGGGAAGGCTGGCGGTCTGTGTTGTCCATGGATCTCCCCGCAGGGGCTTTCACAGGCGTGAAAAACACGCTTTTTTTTCAAAAAATGCGTTTTTATCCATCCTGCGAGCCTCTAGTGGCGACGCGGGGTACAGAAAATTCACAGCCCTTCACCTTCACCGGCAAGGAGCGTGACGTGGAAACCGGCTACGGATACTTCGGCGCCCGATATATGGACCACGAGCTGATGACCATGTGGCTGTCGGTCGACCCGATGAGCGACAAGTATTCGAACATTTCGCCGTATGCTTATTGTGCATGGAATCCGTTGAGGCTGGTTGACCCAGATGGAAGGGAGATTGATGGATATGAGGGAAGTAATGGACAATATCAATGGTTTAATAACCACACGGTACAATCTTTCGTTGATAAGAATGGCGTGACGTGGAATAAGGTTACTGATAGTCAAATCGCGTGGAAAGAGGCAACCACCATTAGAGAGGCCAATATTCAAGGTTTGGTAAGTCTTGGGTATAAAAGATCAGATGTGGAAAAAGATGTGAGACTATATGACGGTAAAGACCCACTATTTACAAAAGAATCCCATCTGACAAATCCTCCAAAATACACAAGCAACTGGGAAACAGCAATCAATAGTGATAAGGGTGACGCAAAACAATCCTCAGAAATAAAAAATACAGGGTATTCATTGAAATTTTACCCAAATAATGGGGAACGGGAAGGTGCTAATTCCTTGGGAATTGTTCAGACAAGAAGATTAGGGCATTCTTTCGAATTTGCAATGGAGAGTATTGAGCGAGCAATATGGGGTTCTAAAGCAGATTCAGATCCTTTATATGATATGCATTATAATAATGCTGCTCGTCTTATAAGACGCTTGAATCCACCTCCATCAAAAGAGTGTCCTTATTTTTTATATTATCGTACTGGTGGAATGAAATGAAACTTCCTTAGTATCAAAAATATCATTATGAAAAATATACTAATTGAATTCGCATCCCTTGTTGGAATATTATTTCTACTCAATGTAATTAGTTATATTGTTGGAATGCTATTTGTAGACAACTTTGAAACGTATGTCTTTAGTGATATTCAAGTGGTAGATGAAATATTGCTAATTGTTTTCTTTGTACCATTTTTATTATTAGCAATAAAATTCTATAAGAAAGGGGGAATTGTTATTCTCTCAATAGTTAATATTTTTATGGGATTACTTTTTCTTTATAATGACACAATGGAATATGGATGGGAGGCTGTATCATCTTTCGTATTTACAATATCAAAATTCAACCATTTTTTATCAATAATTGTTGACTTTGAGGACTGGCAAAAAATAAATGTAACTGTTGTTTGGGGATGTTATATTGCTTTTATTGGCTATTCTTATGTTTTTGTAAGAAAAATAATTAATGCGTTATTTCATGGAAAGAAAACAGATTGCTTGTTTCAACGAGAAGAAAAATAGTTGGGCAAATGGGGGGATAGGTCTTTTATGCCCATAGTTAGGACAACCGCTGACTGATGGGACTAAGAGGCGAATTGAGGATGTTTGGATTTCACTATCAATGCAATTTAAATGTGCTTATGATGTAGAAATTGAATGAACAACTCCCTGTAAATGCGAAATATTGTGTATCTTTGCACTTGAATTCTAAGACCCAATGGCGGCACAAAATAACAAAGCAAAGTCATCTTTTTATGACGCTTTTTTCTCAAAAAGCTCAGATGGGAATCCTTGGTCAGATTCCTATTTTTGTGCAAGACGCAAGAGAAAAACCATCTTCACCTTCACCGGCAAGGAACGGGACGAGGAAACAAGCTACTCTTACTTCGGAGCAAGGTACTATGATAGCGATTTGTCTGGGCTGTTTTTGAGCGTGGATCCGATGAGTGACAAGTATCCGATCCTTTCGTCGTATGCTTACTGTGCTTGGAATCCGGTGAAGCTTGTGGATCCCAACGGCATGGAAATATCAACACTCATTGACCAGGATGGAAATGTTGTTGCAGTTTTTAATGATGGAGATAATGGCGTTTATCAACATCAGAGAAATGCAGATGGAAGTAGTGTTACAGGGTGCCAATTATCTAAACGCGCTGCAAAAGATGGTTCCTCCTGTGGCGGAGTTAGAATTGGAGAAACTGAATATTGGGATGAATTCAACATGGAAATGAAAAAAAACATATGAAACGCATATTTTTTACTCTTTTTGCCGCATTTATTTTGTGGGGATGTGGAGGTTCGATGAGTATAATCTCGCCCACTGTCGAAATGCAAGACGGCACAATGCCTCTTGCCACAACGCTGCCTCGCTTTAGTTGGCGCTATGACGCAGATGAAAATAATGTGGTTCAGGTGGATTACCGCATCATTGTGGCCAGCAGCGAGGAGAAGGCGAAGAAGGGCATCGGCGACCTGTGGGACTCGAAAAAGGTTGACACAAGTCAGATGCTCTATATCCCTTACGGAGGAACACTGTTGAAGAGCCGTGACCGCTGCTGGTGGAAGGTGTACACCACCGTCACCTACGGCGAGCATAATAGAAAGAATACCCTCGAAAGCGAGGTGCAGCACTTCGAAATCAGTCTGCTCTCGCCTGACGACTGGAAGGCTCATTGGATTGGGCGTGACTATGACGACGACCGGGTTGAGGGTCACACTGCCATTGCCGCCCGCTATCTGCGGAAGGAGTTCGCCCTAAAGGAAGATATTGATCACGCACGCCTATATATCAGCGGGTTGGGAGTCTACTCGGCCTTTGTCAATGGCTCTGAGGTGGCTTCCAACGAACTGCTGAAGCCAACACTCAGCGATTACACTCAGCGCATTTATTTCAACACTTATGATGTGACTGATTTTGTCCGCAATGGTGAGGATAACGCTATAGGCGTTATCCTAGAGGGAGGACGCTTCACCACTGTGCGCCACGACACCAATTACCTTGAGTGGTGCGGCATCAACCACGCCGCCCACTACGGCTTGCCGCAGCTGCTCATGCAATTGGAGGTGACCTATCAAGACGGCAAGACGGACACCATCGTCAGCGGCGAGGGCTGGAAGATCACCAACCGCGGCCCCATACGCAAGAGCAACGAATTCGATGGCGAGACCTACGATGCACGCCTTGACCTCGGCTCCTGGACACAGCCAGGCTATGACGACAAAGGATGGGAAAATGCAGTTGTCGACTACGACCGCCAGAATATGTACCGCGAGGATATCTACAATCCCCGCCACAGAGTGTCCCGCGAGTATCCTGTTCAAACTGGCAGCCCGTTGCCCAATGACTACCAACGACCCGATCCGATGCGGCTCCTTACGCCGCAGCCCAACCCTAACATCGAGGAGCAAGGACTGCTGAGACCTGTGGCGATCTTCCGGAAAGGAGACAAATGGATTGTTGATATGGGGCAGAACATGGTCGGCGTGATGTCTGCGTCGATGACGGGCATGCACTTTGGCGACACTATCACTTTCCGCTATGCCGAATTGCTCAACGCCGACAGCACGCTTTACACCGCCAACCTGCGAAGCGCCGAATGCACCGACCGATATATTGCCGCCAATTCTACCGATGTCTGGTACCCGATGTTTACCTATCATGGCTTCCGATACGTCGAAATAACCGGATTGCGGGACCAGCCAAAACCAGACGACTTTATTGGGCAAGTCCTTTATGACGAGATGCCTATGACGGGCAGCTTCGAGACCTCCGACAGCATCATCAACGCCGTCTATCGCAACGCCACATGGGGTATCCGCGGCAACTACCGCTCCATGCCCACCGACTGCCCTCAGCGCGACGAGCGCATGGGATGGACGGGCGACCGCACCACCGGATGCTACGGCGAGAGCTTCATCTTCGACAACCACCGCCTATACGCCAAGTGGCTCCAGGACCTCGCTGACAGCCAGCTCGAGAACGGCGCCCTCCCCGACGTGGCTCCCGCCTATTGGCGCAACTACACCGACAATATGACTTGGCCTGGCGCTTTCATTACCGGGGCTAACATGCTATTCATCCGCTACGGAGATTTGGAGCCTGTCCGCAGACACTACGACGCTATGAAAAAGTGGATGCTCCACATGAAGAAATACTATCTCAAGGATGGCATACTGATTCGTGACACTTACGGCGACTGGTGTGTGCCGCCGGAAACCCCGGAACTTATCCACACCCGCGACACCAACCGCATGACCCGCCCCGCCAACCTATCCACTCCTTACTACTTCCTCTATTGCAAAATCATGAAGGGCTTTGCTGTCATCTCTGGCAAATATGCCGACTCTGCCTTCTTCCAGAATGAGATGGACTTCGTCAGAAGTGTCTACAACGCCCGCTATCTCGATACCATCACCTGTCGTTATGGCAACAACACAGTCACCGCCAACCTGCTTCCTTTGGCTTTTGGCATGGTGCCCGAAGGTATGGAGGATAAGGTTTTCTCCAACATTATCGACAAGACTGAAGGCGACTTCGGCGGTCATGTATCCACTGGCGTCGTGGGCATTCAGCATTTGATGCAGTGCCTCACTAATTTCGGTCGGGGAGACCTTGCCCTTAAGATTGCCTCCGACACCACCTATCCCAGCTGGGGCTATATGGTGAAAAAGGGCGCCACAACCATCTGGGAACTTTGGAACGGCGACACGGGTGACCCATCGATGAACTCGGGCAATCATGTGATGCTCCTTGGCGACCTCATCCCGTGGTACTACTCCTACCTAGGAGGCATCCGCGGCTTCAACGGCTACAGCCGCATCATCCTCAAACCAACTCCTCTCGACGGTCTTGGCCACGTCAACTGCTCATACAATTCTGTCTCAGGACGTATCGAGAGCTGTTGGCGACGCAAGGGCAATCTCTTTGAGTGGGACATCCTTATTCCTCCAAACAGAACGGCCGAGGTGTGGCTCCCCACGGCAGAGGGCTACGAACTACTAAAACTCTCCAGCGGCCGTCACCATCTCACAAGCCGCCTCAATCAATAGTACACACTCTTCTCTCCCAGAACCCAAGTGCTAATATTTAGCTGATTACCATATTCTATAGGATGGTTTCCTAAATGTAATAAGCCCCGATAGTTGGAAAAACTATCGGGGCTTTTATGATGTTTATAATAGTGTTTGTTTACTATTCTCCTATGGATGGAAGCTGTCTGACTAAGGTCAGGCCTCCTTGCTGACCTATCTCGTAGAGTGGCCACGAGGAGTCGCCGTGTATCACATTGGCTAGCATGGCGGCATGGCCGAGGGCAAAGTATGCGGCTTGGAATGTGTCGTTGGCTTGCAATTTGCTGCCTTCGCTTCTGACTATGCGGAATGTACTATTGCCTAAGTATTCTACTTCAATCTCTCGCCCCGGATTCCAACGTAGCATGAGCCGTTCACCAGGTTTCATGTCGGCCGACTTCACTCCCTTGCCAAGCACAATGTTGCTTGAAGGGGAACAGTCTCCGTAATGCTCACAAAAATCGTCATAACCGCGGTATCCTATGGCTTGTGCCATAACGTTGAGGGTGCTTTGGCGTGGTTTGGAAATGAGTCCTCCGTACTGCCAGAAACGTTTGACTGTGGTGAGGCCAACGGATTCTTTCGTGCGACTCTCGATGAACGACATGATGGTATAAAAGTCGGCGGGCGACTTGGCATCGCAACCTGCTGCCTCGCATAACAGTCGTCGCAGGGTTTCTATGTTTGTTTTGTCGCTTTGGCTCATTGTCAATTTGAATTATTTACGATGAAATGTATATTGATGCTATTTAACAGGTAGTATTTTATTTGTCCCGTTCAATCACCCTCGCTACATTCATCGCTTTTTTCAAAATGCAAAAGTACAAAGATTATTTGAAATACAACTCAACCTTTTTGGTCCGCTTTTCTTCGTGTGTGGAATTCAATATTATTTTATATCTTTGCAAGTCGAATTTTATCTTTTTTTACTCTAATTATTGCTATAATATACTCATAATTAAACTAGGATGAAACAATTTCTAAGTGAGGCTCCATCTGGATTGGTGTCGGGTGGCGCTGGCATCACCGAGCCTTTTTTCTCGTCCTACGAGGAAATGTCTCGGGGATCGAGCCATGTGCTCTACCGCGCTCGTCGCTACGGTCGTTGGTATGTGCTCAAGGGCTTGCTTGAAGAGTTCCGCGGCAATCCTTTCTATGAGGAGTGGCTTTACAAGGAATATAGTATCGGCGTAAGCTTGGACAACAATAACATCATACGTGTCGAAAGTTTGGAGGACGACGCTGTTGTGGGCCGCTGCATTGTTATGGAATGGATTGATGGTTCGCCACTCGACCATTGGATGAAAGATAAGCGTAATGCTGAGCGACGCCGCATTTTCGATCAGATTCTCAATGCCGTAGATTATCTTCATCATCATGGCGTTTATCACCACGACATCAAACCTTCCAACATTATTGTTTCTTCTGACGGTCGCGTCAAACTTATTGATTTTGGCCTTAGCGACGGCCCGCAGTATGCTACTTTCAAACAGGCTTCGGGAACTGAAAACTATGCTTCGCCGGAACAGAAGGCTGGCGCCCATGCCGATCACCGCGCCGATATCTACTCTTTGGGACGTATCATTGTGCTCCTCTTCGCTCGCCGCTATCCTCTCGCTGTGCGTCGCGCCACTAAGGATGACCCCAATCGACGTCCTCAGTCGGTGGCTTCTTTGCGTAAAATGCTTGTGCCTGTATGGCCTGCATGGTTGTTGTCGGCGGCGATTGTGGCTCTTCTGCTGTCGCTTTTATTGACTCCGTCGCACAAACGCTTCGAGGTCCGTTTGGCAAGTGGTCAAACGGTGTGGATGAGGGAACTCTCACGCATCCCTCATCGCTCTGTTGAGGTTGTTCCGCCAACGTCCGATCACTGGGCTCCTTGGCCCGACGGCATGGCTAAGCCTGAGGGCGATATCGTTATACCCGCCCAGGTGCGCCATAGGGGTGTGTTGTGGAATGTGGTGTCGGTGGCTAATTGTGCTTTCAAAGACAATGCTAGAATAACGTCGGTGAAATTTCCCGAATCTTTAAACTATATTGGCGAAGAGGCTTTTATTGGCTGTATTGGCCTGCGTGACACCTTGGTGATACCACCCGATCTGCAACGTATCGGTTTGATGGCTTTCAACGATTGTCCTTCTCTGTCTTCTGTTGTCTGGAAAGCTCGCAATTGTCAAGGGGCTCGGCATGACTCTATACTTAAATACAGCTATTTCTATCGTTGCACTGGTCTCGCCAGTGTCGTTATTGACACAGGCGTCGAACAGATCCCCGTCGACTTTTTGAGCAATGTGTCGGGATTGGAGCGTGTCGAATTCCGTGGCGCTATTCATAGCGTTACCGCCAACCTGGCGGCCAAGAGTAACCGGTTGCGCCATCTGTTGTTGCCACCCCAGGTTGTTGAGATTGGCCACGGGGCTTTCTACGAGACGGCTCTTGACTCTCTCATTCTGCCTGCAAGTCTGGAAGTTGTGGGTGACTATGCTTTCGCTTACTGTGACAGCCTTCGTGTTGTGGTTATGGGCGCTAATGTGGGTCGCGTGGGCAACTATTGTTTCACTGAGTGCTCACACCTCCGTGAGGTGTGGCTCTATGCCTCTACGCCTCCCGATGTCGAGAGCACGGCTTTCTTCCAACTCCCAGAAACAGCTGTGTTGCGGGTCCCGGCACAATCGCTTGAGGCTTATCGCCGTCATCAAGTTTGGGGTAAGTTTATAACGATTGACTCAATCTAGGTCGACCATAGCTCTAACCTTAATCGATAATATTAAAATGGTTATACAATGAAGAAACTGATGTTTGTTATTGTCGCTCTCTTTTTTTTGCAGGGGGCAATAGGACAGGAAATGAAGGTGATATCTTTCAATATCCGTTATAACTCGTGGAATAATATTGATGGTGAGAATGGTTGGATTTACCGCAGGGCTGCTGTGGTAAGGATGGTCGACGAGGAGCGTCCGGCGGCCATCGGATTGCAGGAGGCTTTGATTGACCAGCTACGGTATTTGGACAGCTGTCTCCCTGCCTACCGCCGTGTGGGTGTTGGCCGTGACGACGGTAAGGAGGAGGGTGAGTTTATGGCAGTTTACTACGACACGACAAGGCTGAAACCGACGGCATGCTCCTTTAAATGGCTTAGTGAGCATCCCGACAAAGTGTCGTTGGGGTGGGATGCCGCCTGTCGCCGCTATGTCACCATTGTCCGTTTCAGAAACCTCTCGAGTGGCAAGGTGTTTGACTTCATGAACACTCATCTCGACCATGTGGGAAAGACTGCCAGAGCCGAGGGGTGCAAACTAATTGCCTCGCTGGTTTCGGAGGATGTCCCTGTCATTCTTGGCGGCGATATGAACTCGACTATCGACGACACTATTTTCCAGGCTTTCTACAATGTCGGCTTGGGGGTGGCGCGTGATATGACGTCGAAGACTAGTAGGGTGAATACTTACAATGCCTTTGGCAAAGGGGAGGGTTCGCTTATCGACCATTTCTTTGTCCGAGGCATGAGGGTGGATCGTTTCCGCACTCTTGATGGCGACTATGGTGCCGCTTACATCTCCGACCACTATCCTATTGAGATTGTTGTACGCTTGTGATTAACCTTAACCTTAACGTTAACGATAACCTTAACCTTAACTAGGGGCGGGCTTTAATGACAAAGCCACCGCCGGGGGCAAGATGGATTGCCATCGTTGACTTGTGGGTGATGAGCGTTTGGTGGCGATAGTCGCTGCCTTTGCGGTCGGCGTTGACACCGTCGCTATAGATTTCGATGGAGGCGTCGCTGAGACCTAGTTGTGTGAGGTCGAGGTTGATGTCTCGTTCGGTCCAGTTGGTAATGCCTCCGATATACCATGTATCGCCTTTGCGACGGGCTGTGACTATGTATTCGCCTACTTCGCCTTGCAGCACTCTGGTCTCGTCCCAGACGGTGGGTATGCTGGCTACAAAGCGGGTGTATTCGGGCTCTCTCTCATAGTTCGTGGGCGAGTCGCAAAGCATGTTGAGCGGTGATTCGAGAACTATGTAGAGGGCTAGCTGATGGCTGCGTGTCCCCTGGCTCATGGGTTGGCTCCAGCTTGGATGGTAGCAGCCTTTGGCTCCATTGATCATGGCTCCCTGTGTATAATCCATGGGTCCCGCGGCTTGGCGTATGAAGGGAATCTGGCAGTCGTATCTCATTTGGTCGACAGTGGATGGCGCCCATTTCATCTGCTCGAGTCCAAAGACGCCCTCGAAGTTGAGAACGTTGGGGTAGGTGCGGTTGAGACCTGCGGGCTTGAAGGCTCCGTGGAAGTCGACTACGAGATGGTATTTGGCGCACATCTCGGCGGCGCGGCGGTAGAAGTCGGTGACAATCTGGTCGTCACGGTCCATAAAGTCTATCTTGAATCCCTTGACGCCCATGGCGCTGTAATGTTTGCACACGCGCTCCATGTCGCGGTCGAAAGCATGGTATCCGGCCCAGAGGATGATGGATACACCACGCTCTTGGGCATAGCTCACCAGCATGGGAAGGTCTATTTCGGGCACCACTTGGAAGAGGTCGGCCTTCTTGTTGACTGCCCATCCTTCGTCAAGGATGACATATTCGATGCCATATTTTGAGGCGAAGTCGATATAGTATTTGTAGGTTTCGTTGTTGATGCCGGCTTTGAAGTCTACTCCGCTGATGTTCCAGTTGTTCCACCAGTCCCAGGCGACTTTGCCGGGCTTTATCCAGCTGATGTCATCAAGCGGCGTGCTTTCGCCAAGCAGGTAGCTCATATTGTTCATGGCTATCTCTGTGTCGCTCTCGCCTATCATGAATATGCGCCAAGGGAAGTGCCTGGTTTTGTCCATTGTGGCGATATGGCTTTCGCGGCCTTTGACAAGGAGCTGCAGGTTGTTGTGACCGCCTTGGACGACATCGGATGGCAGGGGGGCATGTTTGCATTCCATAATGCCGTTGGCGTAGTGGCGTAGATACATGCCGGGATAGTCGGTGAGGGACGATTCGGTAACGCATATTCTCATGTCGTTGTCGCAATGTATCAGTATGGGAAGAAAACTGAGTCGTCTTGGGTCGAGCTTTGTTATGGGCTTCGTGGTGTATTGATTCTCGAAGGATGAGCTGTACTGTGGATAAAAGGCTTCCCATTTCTCTGATTGTGGCGACACGGAGTTGGAGAGTATGAAGGGCTCGGAGCCGAACACAGTGGAGTCGTAGTTGGTGACATAAGGCACGGTGGCTATGGCTGAGTCGCCGAAATAGCACAGAAGCTTTTCGTTGGCTACAATGCCGGGTTTACCTTCCCACACATACCGGTAGGCTATGCCTTCGTTATAGGCCCTGAAGACAAGGGAAAGGCCTTCTTTCAAGTGGAGGATCATCTCGTTGCACAAATTGCGCATGGTGGCTTGTCTGGTGAAAGGTGAGGCAATGGTCTCGTCGATGGTGCGACGGGTGATTTTTTTCACCGTCATTTTCGTGTACGCTTTTTTGTCCTGTGTATAGTCTAATCCAATTATCGACATCGGCATTATTGTTTTGCCGTTATATACGATGTTGTATGTCAAGGCTCCCTCTTTGTTGACGATGGTGCTCTCTATTTTTCCGTCGGGACTTTTTATGGTATAGTGTTTTCCCTTGCTTTGGTCTATGTTGCAACTTGTTAATATCTGAGCCAGGGTTGTGTCGACAGTGGGTTTGCGCTTACAGTCGATCTCTGTCGGGGTTCCCTCGATGTTGAATTGTAGTGTGGCTCCGTGGCTGCTAACTTCCATGGTTACCGGCGCACCCATAACCAGTGGGTAGTTGTCATCGCCATGTCCGCCAGGAAAACCGCATAGTATAGGTATGTTGTATTTCTCGAGTCGCTCTCTTATCATGGCTTCTACGCTCTCGTAGTTTATCTCTTTTCCACAGTCGGTAAATTCACCCAAAATAACTCCTTTGCAGCGATCCATGAGTCCGTTGAGCATTAGGGCGCTGAGCTGGCGGTCGACGTTTCGCATGGGTTCCTCGATCTCTTCTATGAAAAGAATGATGTCTTGTCCTGCTGTTGCGTCGGCTTGCGAACCTGTGTTTGGCGCAATGGTGCAGATGTTGCCCCCTACGAGGATGCCGCTAGCTTTACCTTCTATGTTTTGTGGATGGGTGGGCAGCTTGTATAGCGGCACTTTGCCCATAAGCAGGTCACGCGCCAAGAGGCTTGTCTCATCAAAGCCGCCTTTGCAGAGCGAGGTACTCATGGTGCCGTGTATGCTCATTACGCCGGCGCGAGTCAATAGGCCGTGGAGTGTGCTTATGTCGCTATAGCCCATAAGCCATTTGGGATGTGATGCCCATACGCTGAGGGGTATAATGTCTATATAATGTACGGTGCCATATCCGCCACGGTTGCAAATGATGGCTTTGATGGATGTGTCGTTGAGGGCCCAGAGCAGGTCGTCGACACGCTCTTGGGTGGAGCCTGCATACTTGCCTGCATATTGTTTGCCGACATTGGGACCTAAAACAGGCACAAAACCCCAGCGTCGCAGCACTTCGGCGGCTTTTTCGATCTTCTCCATAGGAGCGTAGTAGGCGGGGGAGATAAGCGCTATGCGGTCGCCGGCTTTGAGATATTGCGGTTTCACGCATTTTAGCGTTACGCCTTCTCTGTGGTTGGCGTTGCCTGTTTTCTGTCCAAAGGCATTGAATGAGGGTAAGAGAATTATTAGTAGTATTGTCAACAGGATTCTTTTCATGGGGTATAATTTAATTATGTGATGATTCAAGATCCAATAAGAGTTAGCGTCAAAGTTAAGGTTAACGTTGATTATTATACATAACTCATTAATATTTTTTTTATTGCCTATTTAAAGTACTCTTTGCTTGTCGAAAGGGGCCTATTTTCTGTTATTGGTGCTCTTTTGACTGCATTATTCCTCTTTTTTCGTCTCTGTCATTGTTATCTATTGTCATCTTTTGTTGTCATCTGTATTTCGTTGTCATGCTTTTTTCGATGTTACCTTGTTAGGCATCATATCTTTGCATCGTCTTTCAAGGATGATATGGAGGCGAGTGGGGTTGATGCCGACACAGCGACATTTCTTTCTTCTATGACAGGCGGTGAGTCAAAAGGATGCGCGCGACTTTGCGACACTGCCACTCTGGTCCGCAGGATTGTCCGCCAACCAACGAGCTGCTATATTCTCCAAGAAAGATGAAAACAAATTAATTATTAACTTTTTAATTTTTATTTATCATGGGTAAAATCAAACAAGGTATTATGGGCGGTTTCGCCGGCAAAGTGGGTCCTGTCATCGGTACTTCCTGGAAGGGCAAAGCAGTAATGCGTTCAAGAGCTCTCAGCTTCAATGACCGCAATTCGCAAGCTCAGCAGGAACAGCGTGCTCGCTTCAGATTGCTAATCAAATTTTTCTCTGCCATAGGCAGTTTTGTCTCTGTGGGTTTCCGCTCACGTGCCGTGGAGATGACGGCTCCCAATGCCGCTCTCTCTGCCAACATAGGCGAAGCCATTACTGGAACTTTCCCCAACTATGAGATTGACTTCGCCAAAGTCATGGTGTCGGCGGGATCCCTCGACCTCCCCTTCAACGCTCAGGCTTCGGTCGACTCCAACACGCTCAACATCACTTGGGCCGACAACTCGGGTATGGGGTCTGCTAAGGCTACCGACAAGGTTATGGTTCTTTTATACAACAAGACCAAAAATCAGTCGATATCCGACTTCGATGTCGCTTCCCGTTCTGAACGCACTGGTTCGGTGACCATTCCCACGGCATGGAACTCTGACTCGGTTGAGGTATGGCTTGCCATGAATAGCCTCGATGGCACGATGACTTCTAAATCTGCCTATATGGGCTCTTTCACTATCTAATTCTTCTACTCCCTCGTTTTAAGGCGGTCAGCATTGGCCGCCTTTTATTTGTATGAACCATGAGTCTTTCTCATCATATAACATTTCTTTATTATAGCTATGATTAAAAAAAATGTTATAACGATATGGTTTATTGTGAATAAGAAACAATATATAATCTTTACTTAATTATGACACCATCTCTTAATTTTATGGCAATAGTTCTTGCCTTTCGTAATAATTGCGTACATGTCGAATCGTTGGAACAATTCCGCTGTCTGTCACAGGAACTGTTGCTCGATGTTAAACCTTGTGTTGATGTGGTTTTGCCGCTTGTTAAGACGTCTTCATCGAAAACTAATGTGCAGTGTCGTTTCGATTCGCTGTTGTCTTTGGCTTTTGATGTTGGTGTCGACGCTTTCTTGTCGTCGGTGATACCTTCGCTGCTTTTGCATTCGGTTTCCAAAGCAGAGATGAAAAAAGCATTCATTACGATACCTGCTTTCGAACCAGACTTGCGACCCAACCTCGTCATGCAATTGAAGAGATACCGCATGCCTCTGTTGTCGCGTCGAGCCTATGAATATGAACTGTTTTGCGGTACAGCCTCTTTTGCCATCGACGCGTCTGGTCGTGGCCGTTACGGTTTCGAGCCTTATGTTCTGGATCCTTTTTTCCGCTTTCTGATGTCGGCGGCGCGATAAGGCAGAAGGAGTATTCCACCGCCGTCGGTGGTGCTCAGAGTATAGTATTGCTTACGTATCACTATCAGTCGCACAAGCCAGAGTATAAAAAAGATGTCGGACAACCATCGGTAGAGTGGGGGCATGGTTACGAACAACGATACAAGCCACACTATCAAATCGATGTCAAAAAGTATATTCCACATCTTCTCTCGGTCGCGGAATTCTATGCTGGCCACATCGCTGTTACTTCCGTGGTGATGATCCACGGAAGTTTTTTTATGTTCCACGGTTACCTCG
Source organism: uncultured Bacteroidales bacterium (assembly GCA_900316965.1). Classification (GTDB taxonomy): domain Bacteria; phylum Bacteroidota; class Bacteroidia; order Bacteroidales; family P3; genus Colimorpha. The sequence goes on along the minus strand of ONEY01000010.1, from coordinate 50,246 downwards.
GCGGTGCTGCTGAGCGAGAGGTCAATAATTATGGGTCGTTGTAACAGCTTGCTTAGTAGTCGCAGTGGCAGGGGCCCTCCGCATTGTATGCGTAGCTCGTATCGGCCCGTGGGTATTTCCATCATAAGTATGTCTCCCTTCATTATGGCTGCCACATGTCCGTCGATAAAAACAATATGGGGCAGTTGGGGCTCCAAAAAGTGTCTTCTATGTTGTATGGTGACAACCAAAGGTGTGGGGACTTACTTTTTGATTAACTTTGTTGTCAATGTGCCTTTTTGCGTTTTGACGCGAAGAATATATACGCCGGCGGAAAGTAGGTCGAAGTCGACTTTGTCGTATCTCTCAGCTCTGCCGTCGGGCATAACAAGGAATATCTCACTTTCGGGTAAGGGTCTGTTTTCGCCAGAAATGGTAATATATGGCTTGGAGGTTGTTGGATTGGGGCTTACCATAATTGTTGTTGTGGCTGGCAGTACTGTGGTTATGCTCTCTGTTGTGGTGTCTTGGGCATTGGTGACGCTGATGAGAATGTTGGATTCTGCTTTCATACAATGCCTTGTGGCTGACGCTGCGACGTTGTAGTCACCATTTTGGACATAGTTGTGCTCTGCAATGCTGTCGAAGGACGAGGTGGCAAGCATTGTGCCGTCACCAAAACGCCATTCAATGCTGTCGGCATGACGGGCGTGCGCTATGAGGGTGACATTGGAACCTGTTATGCTGAGTGTGTCGACAGCAATTTTGGGCTCTGGACGTTTCCAGTCGCTGAGTCTCGAAAATACGACAATATTCGCTGCTCTTCGTATGGCGGCGGCATCCAGGGGATTGACACCATTGGGTGTGTATTGTATCATCTCGGGGTCGTCGTGGAAGAACATTGTGTAGAAAGCACATGCAGCCGCATAGGTCCCTGCTGTTGAGGGATGGCTTTCGTCGCTTTGATAGAGCTCAATGTCAGGGTTGTTGTCGTGCAAATAGTGCCATACTCGTCCTACGGGGCATAGTGAGGCGTCGTTTGTTTCGGCCATATAGGTGTAGCGCAGACATAGCATGCTGTCCATACCTTCGTATGTGCCAAGTACAGGGAAATAGGGTGCATTGCCTTGGTCTCCGTTTTTGCGTCCCCATGTCATGTAAAACATGGGCTCAGCGCAAGGGCTCTTGGCGTAGACAGAATCCACGAGTCGCTTGGCATAGGGAAATACTTCGGCCTCTACTTGGCTTTGTGGGAAGGATGGGTACTGACTCTGCTCTTGAAGCACCACAATGTCCCATCCTCCTTGACGTATCAAGGTCATGGAATTGTTGTTGCAATGCTGGCTAAATGTGCATCCACCAGGGGTGTTGCTGCTCCATGTTATGCTTTTGCCCATGCTTTGCGCTATGTCGGCAGTCATCTTGGGTAGGTTGTTGACCTCGGTGTAGCTGTTGCCGATAAAAAGCACTTTGAGATGCTCCTGGGCATAGGTGTGTGATGTGGTTGTACACAATATGCTCATAGCCAAAAGTATGAGTGTGGGCTGTATGAGCTTTATTCCACTGGCTTTCATGACAGAGTTTTTTTCGGACCTGTTTGACTGGAAATGCATTTTTAGTTGTCGAGTGTGGAGGCTTCGATATTCCATACAAAGGCACGAATACCAACCTCCTCGTTGCGTTTGTCGAGTTTGCGGACAGCAGTGAGGATATCGTTGACTTTTTCGTCTTCGACGACAGTCATGATGGCGTTGTTCATCTCGGGCCAAGCGTGGGTCCCTCGGTGTGGGTCGCCGTTGGTATGACCGCGACCCTGTACATTCTCCCAAAAGGTGAAGCCACGTATAGCGAGTGTGTCGAGGAGATATTCGACACGCTCGTTGTTGGCTTGATTGTATACTATAAGGACAGATTTCATTTTTTCGTTTTTATCTTTAACTGTTGCTATTTGTTTTCTTCCAGGTCGATGCTCATGAAGACAAATTTCTTGCGCTCTTTCTCTTTCTTCTCTATCTCGCCCTTGCGGTTGAAAATACCATAGAGGATGGGTACCACAATAAGGGTGACGAATGTCGACACCGTGAGACCACCGATGACGACGATGCCGAGGGTGGTCCACAACTCGGAGCCTTCCGACTTCGATGTTGCCATAGGTATCATACCCAAGATGGTGGTGAATGCGGTCATGAGCACAGGACGCAAACGACTTTTGCCGCTGAGGGCGATGGCTTCGTAAAGTTCGGTGCCGCGTTCGCGGAGTAGGTTGATATAGTCGACGAGGACGATACCATTCTTGACGACAATACCAATTAGTAGCACAATGCCAAGCATACCCACCATGTCGAGGTTCTCGCCTGTGATAAGGAGTGCCAGCACCGTTCCACTGAGCGCGAAGGGAATGGCGAACATGATGATGAATGGTTTGGCGAACGACTCAAACTGCGACGCCATGACGATGTATACCAACATAATGATGAGGAGTGCCAGGGTCACCATGTCTTTCGAGGTCTTCTGCTGGTCTTCGTAGTTGCCCGCCAGAGCTATATGAATTCCTGAGGGGATCTCCATCTCGTCGAGTTGTGCCTGAACACCTTGCGCCAGTTCGCCCAGAGAAGTCTTGTAGGGCATTACGGTGAGTGTAAGGTAACGCTGGCGGTTTTTGCGCTCGATGGTAGGGGGACACCAATATTCCGACACCGATGCCAACTCTTTCAACTTGATGGTTTTGCCTGTCATGGTGGGTATCGACATCTCCTCGATGTCGGTGATGGAACTGCGATATTCCTCGCGAAGGCGTACGACGATGTTGTACTCCTCGCCGTCTTCTTTCAGGAAGCCTGCTGCCATGCCGTTGACACGGTTGCGGACATACATGGCGACGGTAGAGCCATTGAGACCGTGGAGGGCTAGTTTCTGCTTGTCGAACTCAATCTTAAGCTCGGCACGGTCCTCGTCGCGGCTAATCTTAGTGTCGCGGGCTCCGTGGACATTGGCCATCACTCTACGTTGCAGGTCTTGTGCAACATTGGTGGTCTTGTCGAAGTCGTAGCCGAAAATCTCGACTTGTAGCGAGTTGTTGCTTCCTCCACCCATGCCGCCTTGCGACACCTGGAAGTTGATCAACTCGGGATATTGCGAGAAACACTGTCGCAGTTGTTCCTGCATTTCGAAGATGCTGATGTCACGGTCGTATTTCTTGGTGGTGCGCACCGACATGCTGATCTTGTTGTTGGTGGTGCTGTTGAAGAGTGCTGCAAAGCCAGCGTCGTCGTTCGAACCGGCGGATGTGGAGATGACAATGACGTTGTCGCCGAGGATTTCCTTGATGTCGGCCTCCATGTGGCGGGCGGTCTTTAGGGTTTCCTCGATACGGGTGCCACGCTGCAGTTCGGCGCTGATGCTTATAGAACCATTGTCTTGTTCCTTCATGAAGTCCATACCAATTTTACCCATCATGAATGGCAGCATTGAGACGATGAAGAAAGCCAGCGCTAAAAAGAGGGTTACGCGTTTGTGGTGCAGACACCAACGCAGTACATTGCTGTACCACTCGTCGATGGCATTGAAAACACGTCCCACGGTCTTGTCGTAAGTAAGGGTTTTGCTTTCCTGTTTGCGCTTGGCCTCTTCGGCGGCTTCCTTGGTAAGGTAGAAGGGCTTCTCTTTGAGCATGAGGCTTGAAAGCATGGGGATGAGGGTGATGGCCGCCGTAGTGGAAACACACACCACGATGGTGACAATCCATCCCAGCTCCTTGAACATGATGCCTGCCATGCCGCTGAGCATGGTGAGGGGAACAAACACAGCCACGAGAACCAAGGTGGTGGCGATGACGGATGTCCACACCTCGTTGGTGGCGCAGATGGCGGCTTCGCGAGGATTCTCTCCGCGGTCGATATGCTTGGAAATGTTTTCCAACACCACGATGGCGTCATCGACAACCATACCGATGGCTACGGTGAGGGAGGCCAGTGAGATGATGTTGAGTGAGCTGTCGCTGATGAGCAGATAGATGAACGAAGTCACCAATGAAATGGGTATTGTCAGCGCAATGATGATGGTGCTGCGCCAGTTGCCTAGGAATATAAAGACCACGAGGACAACGAAAAGCAGGGCGTAGAAAATGGATTCGGAAAGACCATTGATGGCGTTGACAATCTCTTCGGAACCGTCGCGGATAATGGTGCACTCAAAGTCGGGAGGCAGGGTCTTCATGATCTTCTCCATCTCTTTCTTCACCGAGTTGGCGATGGCTACGGTGTTGGCACCTGTCTGTTTTGTGATGATGAGGCGGCCGCCATCGCGAGTGTTGATTTTCTCGTCGAGGCTAAGGTCTTTGATAGTGTCACGCACGGTGGCGAGGTCACGAACAAAGACTTGTTTGCCAAGGGGCGTGGTGGTGACAACGATGTCGGAAATCTCCGAGCTCTCCACATACTCGCCCTTGACTCTCATCTGGTACTGCTCTTTGCCCATCTTGATGGTACCCGACGCCAAATCGAGGTTGTTGGCGCTGATGGCATTACCCACTTGCTCGAGGCTGATGCCGTACGAGTCGAGTTGTTTGGGGTCGAGGTCGATGTAGACGTAACGCTCTGGGGCGCCGCTGACGGTAATGTTGCCGATGCCGTCGATGCGGTTAAGCACATTAACCACATTGTCTTCAAGAATGCGGTCCATGCCCGAATAGCTTTCGCCTGCGGTAAAACCATATACCATAATAGGCATTGCGCTACTGTTGAGCTTGAGTATCATAGGACGCGAAACGCCGTCGGGTAGGTTGTCGTAGAGAAGGTCAACGTATGAGCGTATGTCGTTGAGCGACTCGTCGATGTCTTCACCCCACTCAAACTCGAGGGTCACGACGCTGAGGTTGTCGCGCGAGTTGGAGGTGATGTTTTTAAGACCGTCGACAGAGTTGAGGGAGTTTTCGATGATTTTGGTGATGTTGGTCTCTATTTCGCTGGCGTTGGCACCAGGATAGGTGGTCATCACCGTGACGTATGGCGGGTCCATCTCAGGCATCTGGTCGATGGGAAGCCTGCTCAGCGAGAAAAGACCCAGAATTATCACCGCCACAAAGATAAGTCCTGTGGTGATGGGTTTGTTGATTGCAGTTTTGTAAATTGCCATAGATTATTTGCTTTTCAGGTATTTCAGTTTTTATAGTGTTATTCCACAATCTCGAGTGGGCTTCCGTCAACCAGTCGTGCCTGGCCGGTGACAACCAGATTGTCGCCCTCTTTGAGGTCGGCGGGGTTCACGGGCAGTATCTCCACTTGGTCGTCGAAGCGCTGGCCGAGGGTAACGGCGACGCGGCGTGCGGTGTTGCCGTCGGCAACGAAGATGTAGCGTTCGTTGGAGCCGGTGAGTTTCAATACTGACTGATAGGGCACTACCAAGGCGTCAATTTCGCCAAGCGCCATAGTGGTGCGCACATACATGCCGGGACGAATCTTTTCGCCAGGATTGGGAATGTTGAGTTTGGCCTGGAAAGTGTGTGACGACGGGTCAATAGTGGGATATACTATTTCGATGGTGGCAGGGAATACTTTGTCGGGATAGATATCGCTATACACGTTGACTTTCATACCTTGCTTTACCAGAGGGAAATAGCTTTCGGGGATGTTGATGATGGCTTTCAAACGGCTTATTTGGCATAGCTGAAGTATGGGAGCGCCGGTGTACATCTCGCCGTCTTCATAGTTTTTGGCGCTGATAACGCCGCTGAACTGTGCTTTGACAAAGGTGTTCTCTTCCTGGAAACGTTCCGACTCTACAAGTTGGTCGTAGCCGGCCTTTGTTTGGTCGTAGACTTGCTCACTGATGCTTCCCGATGCCTTGAGGGCGGTGACGCGGTCAAGTTCGGTCTTGGTGCTGGCAAGGTTTATGCGGGTGGTGTTGAGCTGTGTCTGGTCCATACGCACCAGCATGGCGCCCTTGCTTACTCGGCTGCCCACCTGTACATAAATGTGCTCAATATGACCGGTTATGCTTGGTGAGATATTCATCGTTTCATAGCCTTCAAGGGTTGATGAGAGCTCGAGCTGTTTGGCTATGCGCTGGCTTTTGAGTTCCTGGATTTTCACTTTCTCCGCCTCTTTCTTTGTGGGGGCGGCGTTTTTCGAATCTTCTTTCTTTCCTCCGCAGGCAGCTACGCTGAGGGTAAGGAAAGCAACGGCTGCTATTCTAAGTATCTTGTTCATATTGTTGTTTTTTTTTGTTTCTTTGTGAATGTTTGAGAGATTATTTGCCTAAAAGGTTTTCGAGTGCTACCTCGGCGCTGACCACGCTCATGACGGCTTGGATGTAGTTGCTTTGTGCCGTGATGATGTCGATGCTTGAGTTGGTGACTTCGAGATTTGAGGCGTGACCGTATTTGAATTTCTCTGTTGTGTTGTCAAAAACACGTTTTGTGACTTCAAGGTTGTCTTTCTGTATTTGGTAGGTCTCGATGGCGTTGGCAAGGTCGTAGCATAGCTGGTTGTATTGCACACGCAGACCGTCCTCGGCTTGTTGCTTGCTGTTGAGAGCCTCGTTGTAGTCGATTTCGGCGGCTTTAACCTTGGCGTAACGGGCGCCGCTGCTGAACAGAGGCACGGATATGCTGGCACCAATCATGTTGGGAGGCGTCATGTTGAATCCTGCGTCTTTGCCGAAATAGGTCTTGGCGCTGTATTGATAGTAGGCTGTAAGTGTGGGAGTGAAATCCATATATGCCATAGTGACATTCCTTTTGGCTATTTTCTCGTTCTGCTGGAGCATCTGGTAGTTGTAGTTGTCTTCGATGTTGAAACCACCTAAGGCTAGTTTGCCAAGATTGTTGATGTCCAAAACATCATCGATGGGTGTTGTCAGCGTAAGTGTGCTGTTGACGTCGGCACCGAGTTGAAGAATAAGGGAGTTGTACAACATCTTAAGCGAGCGACGGTTGGCGTTGATACTGTTGCGGAGCGACGCCACTTGGACATGGAGTTTGTCGGCTTGTATCTGCTCGGCGGCGCCGGCACGCACGCTCTCTAGCGTGGTCTTCTCCAAACGTTCCATGTTTGCCAAACTGCTGTCCAAAAGTCCAACGATGTCCTCCATCACGAGAATGGAGACATATACGCTGCGCACTTGGGAACGGATACTCTGTTCGGTTTGCTTATGGCTTATGTCAACTATATCTCTGGCAATCTTGTTGAGAACGATGCCGACAATCTGGGCTCCTGTGAAGGCCACCGAAGCTGTGATGCTGAAAGTTCCGCTAGGGTTCATGGGTATCACGGTACCGCCACTTTCCTCGTCGCCAGTGCTAGGCAAAGAGATGGGGACAGGCATGCCTCCAATCAAAATGGTGTCGGGAATCATTGAGCTTAATCCGCCACCGCCGCCCATAACCATTTCGTAACCACACATGTTCTGATAGTCGAAGCCTGCCTTTACCTGGGGCAGCATGCTTGCTATTGTTTGCCATTTGCTATACTCCGCCTTCTGTACTTCTAGGTCGGCGTTACGCATTGTTTGATTGTGCTTTACAGCGTAGTCTTGCGCCTCTTTGATAGACAGCTTTATGTTTTTGGCTGTCTCTTGTGCTTGCGAACAGAATCCGTTAAGTATCATTCCAAGCAGAGCGGCATAGGGTAGTGCTTTAAAAAATGTCATTTATTCTTTTAGTTTATTATGTTTGACAGAATGTGTATTAGCGTTAATTACTGTTATCTTATATATTCATTGCCTCTTTGAATTTTTGCTCATTGGCGTCATAGCGTTGTATGGCGTCTATTGAGAGCATTCCGCGAAGATAAGTGTAGCAGGCTTCACGCATTATGCGCTCCTGATCCTTGTTGTTGTGTATGTTGCTGATGCAGCTACGCTTGATGCTGAGAGCGAGCATGTTCACAACTTCGTCGATGTTGACATTGTCGCGGAGGTCGCCTTTGCTTTGGGCTTCGGATAAGAGTTTTGTCAGCGCCAGTTTGAATCGGTCGTTAAAACTTTTCAGCAATCTTTGGGTCAGTTCGGGATAATAGGTTTCGGAATCTTGTAGTATGCGCGCATAACGCAAACTTTGCGCTGTTTCGTTACGAATAATGTACAACGTCATCAGAAAATATTCATCGCTGCTTTTCAGTATGTCAAGCCTTTTGCGCCCCAACTCTTTGTGCACCTCGGTGAGACACTCGAGCAACAAGGTCTCTTTGTTGTCAAAATTCTCATATATCGTCCTCTTCGAGATGTGTAGTGTCGACGCAATTTGGTCCATAGTCACGCTCTTGCAGCCATATTTATTAAACATATCTATGGCTGTATCAACGATTTTTTTTCTGGCTTCTTCGTTCAACATTTTACTATTAGTATGATTTATAATAATATCATCCTGTTTTGTCGACAGGAAAGAATTTGCAAAAATACAAAAAACCAAGAAAACCCCAAAAGTTTTCTTGGTTTTTAATATTAAAAAATCCTAAAGGTTTATTGACGGCTGTAACTATATGTCAAAGGATATTTTGACAACGGAAGTTTTTGAATTTGTAATTGAAGCGTTACAATGTGGTTTGTAATAAGTTGCTACTAGTTTTGTTTGGGCTGCGGTATGGGGTTGAGCGAAGAGAGCATAACCTTCATGTTAACGCCAGGGGCTACCTCAACGATTGCCTGCACACCATTGACGCTGACGATGGTGGCGTGAATGCCGTTGGCGGTCATCACTCGGTCGCCTTTCTGAAGACTTGAACGATATTTTTGCTCTTCTTTGGCTTTCTGAGATTGGGGACGGAGCAGAAAGAAATAAAATATTGCTATCATGACGACAATCATGATTCCTGTCTTCCATCCTCGCGAAATATCAAGTAAAATAAAGTCTAACATGTTTTAATCTGTTTATTGCGTTGTTATTATGTCTTTGATTATCTGTTTCAACCGTAGAATCTAGTTTGTACTCTTTTGCTTTTTGGGTATAATGAGTGAGAACAATATGCTGAAAAGCAGTATGCCAATAATCACAGCCAACGATGCTAATGTGCTGATATGGAAGTCGAGAAACTCACCCGCAATCATTTTGAGTCCTATGAAACAGAGCAAGGCACCAAGGCCGTAACGCAGCAGCCAGAACTTCTCGGTGACATCGCTAAGCAGGAAGAAGAGTGAGCGTAATCCCATGATGGCAAAGATATTGGAGAAATAAACTATATAGGTGTCGGTGGTGACCGAAAAAACGGCTGGGATTGAGTCGACAGCGAAAATGATGTCGCTAAACTCTATCACCAGCAGAACAAGGAATAGCGGTGTTATGTAGCGTTTGCCGTCTTTGATAGTAAAGAAGTTGTGTCCGTCAAGTTCTGAGCTGACCCTGAAATGCTTGGAGGCAAACCGCACAGCGGGATGATTTGCGGTGTCTATCTTTTCATCGCTTTTGTCGCGGAACATCTTGACGCCGCTATAGATGAGTATGACGCCAAATATAGCCAGAATCCAACTTAGGCGGGTTACCAGGGCTCCAAGAGCGAAGATGAAAATGAATCTCATGACTATGGCTCCCAATATGCCCCAAAAAAGTACTCTGTGATAGTATTTCTTGTCGATGCCAAAGCTCACAAAGATCATTATCATCACGAAAATGTTGTCAATCGACAGCGACTCTTCGAGGAAGTAGCCGGCAAGATATTGCTCTGTGATTTCGTGGCGGTATACCGATAGAGCTGCTTCATAACCACCGCTTGCCGCCGCTGCCTCAAGTTCTTTCAGTAGTTGCGGCTGCCCAGAGGCGTAGGCCATCAAACTCTCCAAATCGTTGATTCCGTGAACCCATTCGGCATGCAGAAAAAGCAGGACACCCATAGCTAAAGCCATGAAAATCCATACTCCTGTCCATGTGGCGGCCTCTTTGATTTTTATCTCATGGTCTTTTTTGTGAAATACTCCCAAATCGAGGGCCAGCATGATCACAATAAAGATGATGAAAACTATGAAAAACAGATATCTGGAAATCATTTCTATTTAAGTTTTAGCATGCAAATTTAGCTATTATTCGTAATCCTGCAAAATATTTTTATCTGCCGTAAGCAATTTTTTGAGGTTTAGGTCGTTTCTCTATTATATCCCAGCGAGCTATCTTTTTTTTATTCTTTCGATGGCGTCATTCACAATAACCATATAACATTCATAACCCTTGTATAGAGAATTATTTTTCAGTTTTTGGAAGATAGGTGCCTTTACCATAGGTGGAGGTTATGTGATGATTCCCATCATGGAGCAGGAACTCGTCGACCGTCGAGGATGGCTCACACGCGAGGAGTTTCTCGACTATATGTCGCTTTCGCAGGCAATGCCGGGTGTCTTTGCTGTCAATATGGCCACTTGTGTGGGTCGTCGTTTGGGCGGCATGAAAGGTGTGTTGTGCGCCGTGCTGGGCAATATACTTATGCCTATAGCTCTGATATTGCTATTGGCTATGTTTTTCCATCTCTTTCGCGACAATGTCGTTGTCGACCGCATCTTTATGGGGTTGCGTCCCGCTGTGGTGGCTTTGATAGCGGCACCTGTTTTCCGCTTGGCCAAGTCGGCGAAACTCTCTTGGTCATCATGCTGGATACCCATTGTCGCCGCTTTGCTCATTTGGCTCTTCGATGTATCACCTATCTGGATTGTCCTTGCCGCTATAGGCGGCGGGATGCTGTGGGGCGTGATAAGGCAGAACTCCGATAACTCCCAATCTTCTAATGTAGGACCTTCCCGCTAATTTTTTTTCGCTATGTTTCTGAATCTCTTTTGGACTTTTCTCAAGATTGGCATCTTCACCTTTGGTGGTGGCTATTCCATGATTGCCCTCATCCATAACGAGGTGGTCGAAAAAAATGGCTGGATGACCTCAAGTGAGTTTACCGACATATTGGCCATAAGTCAGATGACTCCAGGACCGGTGGGTATCAATACCGCCACCTACGCTGGCTATACCGCCGTTGTCAACAGCGGTATGGCTGAATGGCAGGGCGTGTTGGGTTCTCTGCTGGCTTCGTTTGCTGTCATACTTCTGCCTGTTACGGTCATGATTATTGTATTTACCTACCTTTCACGCCATAAAGACAACAAGATTATAAGTACCATATTTCAGGTGCTCCGATATACTGTTGTCGGTCTTATCGCCGCGGCCGCCTTGTTGCTTATGACTTCCGAAAGTTTTGGTGTGCCGGGTTTCAACAAACAATTTATTGTAAGCCTTGCTCTTTTCGCTGGCGTGTTCTATTTCTCCTATTTCAAGCGTACCAACACTATACTTCTCATTGTGCTTTCGGGTGTGGTGGGTTTGATTGTATATTCCATCTAAACGGCAACGCTTGTTTACCCCTTCGGCTAGTCGCACATTACGTAGAGGTCCTCACGTGGATTGAGGAATAGTATCGGCATTTTCTGTTTGTTGACGATGGTGCGGCGCTCTTGGGTGCCGATAAAGAATTCAAGTCCGTCTTTCTCTTTTGTGGTTACGGCTATCATGATGCCATAGCCGTGCTTCTCGGCAAAACGCAAGGTGTTCATGTCGAGATAGGTCGATTTCGACTCCATGATGTGGGGTTGGAAAGTGACATCAAGGCCGCTGTAGAGCTTGTGCAACTGTTGCATGTTAGCGTACCATTTCCGATGAAGAAACTCGTCGCGGTAGTCGTAGTAAAGCACATGCATCGTGCTGTTCAAGAAACGAGGGAAGTAGCTCGACCAGATGAATTTGTCTTTGCTCTCTTTCTTGAAGTCGATGGCCATAGCGGCGTCGTTGTATAAAAGAGTTGTGTTGAGAGGTTCCTGTACGGTGAGAAAGGCTGCGCGACAGTCGGCGAAATTGCGTAGCACGGCGCGGGGATGGGTGGCATTGCGCCAACCGGCGTGTTTGTCAACCTGAGCCACGATAACGACGGCATTCATGATGGTAGGCAGCGAGGAGATGGCCTTCTTTGTGTCGCCGCTTAGAGCGGCATAGGTGCAATGGCTATTGCCGGCTTTGGCGTTTTGCTCGTCGCAAAGTTTTTTCAATACAACTTCGGCATCGGAGGGCGATAGTTTTGTGTATCGCTTGTCGCTAATGTGGAGCAAGATGAGTCCTTTGCCGAGTTTTGCGGCAAGATATGAGGCGTGCGAAATGACGATTTCGCTTTTCTCGAGGTTTACAAGATAAGCTATTATGAATTGATCCTTTTTTTTGGTCGTCTGTTTCATTTTGTTGTCTGCCATTCAATATGTTGTCGTCGCCGCCATGCCTCGGCTGTTATCGTATTAATGTTATATCGCCTTTGAATTGCGACACTTGGCCGTCGGCGCACACTATACGGCAATGGTACACATACACTCCGGCCATGCACCAGTTGTTTCGATATCGGCCGTCCCAGCATTCACTCATGTTGTCGCTCTCATACACTTTCTCGCCCCAACGGGTGAATATGGCGATATGGAATTCGCTAACCCATTCGCCGCTGAAACAAAGCATGTCGTTCTTACCATCGTCGTTGGGGGTGAATGCGTTGGGGATGAATATGTTGGGTTTGCCGCAATCGACCGATATGCATGCCACCCGCACCGAGTCGGTATAGGTGCATCCTATCGAGTCGGTAACCACCACCACGAAGGTTGTGGTGTCCTCCAATGTCGCTGTGGGGTGTGGCGACGATGGGTTGTCGACCATCGTCGAGGGGCTCCACCAGTATTCGCCATCCTCTATCTCGGTGACGTGCAAGGTGGTGCTATGCCCTTTGAACACATATTCGTCGTCGGCCCACACCTCGATGCTGTCGAACGAGTGCTGCACATCTATCTCGATGCTGTCGCTCACGGTGCATCCGTTGGCGTCGACGGCTACTACGAGAGCCCATCCCGCGCAGAGCGATGTGGCTGTCGCCCCCTCTTCGCCCGAGCTCCAGGTGTAGCTGTAAGGCGCTGTGCCGCCGTTGACTTGCGCTGTGGCCGAGCCGCTGCATTGCGAGGGACAGCTGTTCCTCTCTTTGGCTATGCTGAGCACCATATCGAAATTGTCGAGGACCTCAATGGTGTCGTAAAAAAGACATCCGTTGGTGTCGGAAATCTGCAGATGATACACACCCGGACACAAGTCGCTTCGTGTGGCTGCCGTCGAACTGTCGTCGAGCCACAGAAGGGAGTATAGCGAACTGCCGGTGACGGTGACACTAATCGAGCCTGTGCACGACTCAAGGCAGGGGATATGCTGTATGGAGGCCTCGATGGTGGGAGGTTCAGGATTGGTTATGGTGTAGTTGTTGGAAACCAAACATCCGTTGTTGTCGCGGACAAGGACCGTGTAGTCGCCTTCGCAGAATTGCGCGCAGCAGTTGGCGTTGTTCCATCCATTGCCCCAATAGGTCCAATTGTATTGTATGGGCAGGGCGGCGTTGGCCGAGTGGATAACGCACACTTGGCCGTTGCATTCGCCGGGACAGCTTGACGGGGTTATCTTCAAGCTGTCGACGATGTTATAGAAATGGACTTGAATGCTGTCGTTTTTGTAACACCCCAAAGCGTCAACCACACGTGTGTAGAGCCATTGACCGTCGACAGGGGTGAAACTCAGCGTTCCATCGGTGAGGTCTCGGTTAAGTGTGTCGCTCATCTCACGGTTGCTCGACCAAAGGTAGGTAGGATTGGGACCATAGGCGACAAGACGAAGTGTGTCGGGTATCGAGCACAGGGTGCTGTCGCCGATGATGGCCGATTCTGTCTGTCCGGCTACGACAACTTGCTCTACAAGTTTAGAGCATCCGTTGCCGCTGGATATGTAGAGCTGGTAAACGCCAGGTTGATCGGTCAAGGGGTTGGCAATGTTGCTGTCGCTTACGGCACCTAGCAGCCATTGGTAGGTGAGCCCCAGCTCGGGGTGCACACCTATCTGTATCGCTGTTCCCGGACAGGTGCTGAGGGTGTCCATGGTAGGCACGTTGGTGCCAGCAAGAATGGTGATGGTCTTCTGGGTTGTGTCGGTTATGTGGCATCCGCTTGACATATAAGCCACAAGTCGAACGATGTAGAATCCTGCCGCGGAGTAGTTGTGTGTCGGATTGGCCGCCGTCGATGTTGTGCCGTCGCCAAAGTCCCAGAGGTAGCTTTCGCCTCGGCCGGTGTTGTGGAATGTTATTGTCGTTGGGCCGCAGCCGGAGCGAGAGTAGTTGAATTCAGCCACTGGGAAGTCGGCGGTCAGGTTGAAGCGGAAAACGGCGTTGTTGCAGTTGTTGCTGTTGTTGTGGTGGCTGTAGGCGCCTGACGTCACGGGGAACTCGTCGCCGGCGCTGCAGCTGGCGCATACCGACTGGTAGAGGGTGCCGAGACGGTCGAAGCGGCTGGTGCCTCCGTCGACGTGGTCGCCGCCATGATAGTAACCTCCAGAGGGGTCATGCTGCTCCCCGAAATGGGTGGCATAAACCAAGTTGTTGGCGTCCATGTCTATGCTCATAAGGTAGAAATCCTGGCCGTCGGTGGTGCTTTGGTAGGCGTCGCTGGTGATGGGCATGTTGGTTGTGCCACCTGTGTTCCAGGGATAGTTGGTGCCGTTCCAAGTCAATCCCAAGAATATTCTTCCCCATCCGCTGAGGTACAATCTGTTGCAAATGTCCACGGCAAAGGCTGTCGGAGATATGCGCGGCTGTCCGCTGCCGTCGCCAAACACGGTGCTCCACACCAGAGAGTCGAGGTTGGGCTTGAGGCGTACCAGAAACTGTCCGCTGTTGGGGGTGCTGTAGTTGGCGTTTCTTATCAGCGTGGAGCCGCTGGCTTTGGTTTGGCCGAAGAGGAATATGTCGCCGCTTTTGCCGCAACGCACGAAATAGCTTTGGTCGTAAGTGTTGGAGCCGTAATAGGTGCTGGCCATGAGCGTTTTGCCGTAATAGGATATCTTGGCAACAAAGCCGTCGGCGCTGCCGCCGTTATAGTAGCGCCGGTAGGCGTTTGAGAGGGTGGGGAAGTTGAAGCTGTTGGTGCCGCCGGTGACAACGACGTTGTATTCGTTGTCACAGTCGATACTGTAAATAGCGTCGTCCTTTATGCCTCCTAGATAGGTGCTCCATATCATGTGCGACAGGTTGTAGTCGATTTTGAAGACCACCCCGTCTTGATTGCCATTGTTTATTGCCTGCACACATCCCGGCGTTACAGGGAAATCGGACGAGAATGTGGTCGAACCCACATAAACGTTGTTCAGGTCGTCGGTGATGATCTCTCCGCGCGCTCCGTCGCCATAGTTGAAGTATAGTGAGTCATTGCCTATCATTATGGTGTTGTAGTCAAACGAGTTGCGGTAGTTGAGCCCATCGTTGTCCGAGCCGCCGACATAGGTTGACGCCTGCAGCTGCTCGCCGTTCTCGCTCAAACGGCACACAAAGATGTCCACACCATTGGGGAAATTGATCGAGCTCGATCCTTCGTATCTCAGCAGAGGGCCACCGTTGAAGCTTGTGTCGTAGGCGTTGGGGGTTACGGGGAAGTTGGCAGAGCCCGTGGTGCCAAAAATCACCAGCTCGTCGAGCGAGTTGACAAACATGCTGTGGGGCATGTCGGCGTTGCTGCCGCCGAGGTAGGTGGCGTAAAGGCGTTGGCTGCCAGTGGTGTCGAACTTGAAAATGCCTATGTCGGCGTTGCCGTTGTAGGAGCCGTCGTAGGCGCCCAGCGAGGCTGGGTATCCGCTGCCGAACACCAATCCCGAGGTGTAGGTGTTTTTGTAGCTGTCGTAGCACCCCGTCGTGCCCCAGTTGTCGGCCGTCGAGCCGGTATAGGTAGAAAAGTATAGGTAAGGGTCGATGATGAGCGTCTGGGTGGTGTCGTGTTTGCCTATGTTGAAGGTTATCTGATTGCCTTTCAATCTATAGCTGCACGCCACCTCTTTTTGTTCGCCGTTCACAAACTGGTAGGCATAGGGGCGCAGCTCCACAATGTCGAGCACGGAGGTGCTGACCACTATGTTGCCGTCTCGAAGCTTGATGCCGTCAACGCCCTCATATCCAATTGTGATGTCGGCGACATTGGCGCCAGGATTTACTATGAAATCGTATTTCATGGCGTTGCTGGCGGCGTAAACTTTCATGTCTATGCCGTTGTATAGGTCGTGATACACAACCGATTGGAATACGCCAGCCTTCGACACCCATCGGCTGGGGTCGTTGCCGTAGAAATAGTTCTCGTACCATGTTTCGCGTTCCGTTCCCTCCACCTTGGTGGCGGCGCTTCCCTCAAAGCGAATGCGGTAGGCGTGGGTGCGGTGGCGGTCGCTGTCGTCAGCTCGTCGAGGGTGGTGCAAAGAGGCGTTGTCGGGATGCTGCACAACAAAGGTGAAGCAGTCGCGCTCTACAAAAAGAGTTGTTGCCCTCATCTGTGAGCGGAACAACACCTGCTCCTCCCATTGTCCCAGGTTCTCAGAGAAAATAATCATACGTCCTGTTCCCAATGTGTCTCGGCTGTTGCGAGCCGACAAAACATTGGAAGTTAGTATTATAATGGTGAGTATAATACAATTAACCCAATTGTATGATTGTTTTTTCACAAATGCAAAAATA
This sequence comes from uncultured Bacteroidales bacterium, assembly GCA_900316965.1. Taxonomy (GTDB): domain Bacteria; phylum Bacteroidota; class Bacteroidia; order Bacteroidales; family P3; genus Colimorpha. Next base: position 33,747 of record ONEY01000010.1, on the reverse strand, counting down.
CTATTTTTTTATTAATTGTATCTTATTTTTTTTTGTGCTGTTAATCTTTGCTGAAAAAATATACTAATTATTGTTGGAAATATTTTATTTTTGCATTCCGATTAAAAAAATCCACTCTATGCGCAACATATTATCACTCAGTATTTTTGTTTTGTTGTCGTTTTTTGCTGTCGGTCAGATGAATCCCTGCCTTACCAGGAACGCTCGCATGCAACAAAAAGTTGATTCGGCAATAGTTGCTTTATGCGATCGTATCGATGGCGCTCCTTTTAGTTTTTATCCCAATAAAGAGCCTTGGATTTTGGAGCATTATCTTTGCCGCGACGAACTAGCCACGCTTGCCGACACTCATGCCAATGCCAATGTCAGAGCTGTGGCCGTGTGGTGTCTCATGTGTCGATATCCCAATTTCTCGAAGGGGGAGCTTTTCAAACATGTGGTAGAGAGCGATTGGGTTAATATTGGCGGCTTTTGTGTTCTTGCAAAAAAGACTGTGGGCGATTTTCTTATTGAGAAAGCCGTAGACAATCTGACTCTTACGCTCCAAGATTGGCACACCATAGACAGCGTGCTGGTACATTCGGAGCAAGCCTATAATGTTGGTCGCCGCCATTGGCTTGTAGAAAACCTTGAACACAACGACTACTACACCCAGCTGATGCGCCGTTTGGCTGCCAATCCCGACGATTTTGCCGCTTTGAATTATCTCGTTTCCAATCCTGAAGATGTTGATACTTCTTTGGTTATCAATGCTCTTCGCGAGGCTTTTAGCCCCCGTATTGTCGCTATGAACAAGAGGCAATATCGTCTCCAGATGCCACGCATGGAACATGCTGTATACATGATTCGCAATTGGTATCACCCCGCTTTCCGCCGTTGCCTGCAGCAACAGCGCGACACACTTTTGGCAACGGTGGGCTTTCTGCCCGAAGAGCTCTTCCGTTGTGCTTTTGTGTACGAAGAGGAGTGGATTAAAAGTTTTGTCAACGACACTTTCGCCTATTTGGAAAAAAACGATTCTGCCGAAGGCAAAAAGAAACTTAAACAAACTGCGGGTTCTTTGTATCGTGCCGTGGATTCTATAAAGCGTTACAATGGTAATGGAACGTTGAAAGCAAGCTCATGCATATCGACCAAACTGTTTCTCAGTACGGAGAGCGACCATCCCTTGGTTGGCTACTTCTTGAATATCGCCAAATCATACCTTGAATAGCCCTACGCCCAATGGCCATTACCACCTTGTCTCGCCATCCTCTTTTGATAGTACTTTGATAGTACCTAGATAGTACTTTGGATAGTACCCATAAGTCCGCTATGAGTTCGCTATGAGTCCGCTAAAAGTGACCTTGTGGCGAGGTCGTTTTTGGGTCTCAACGAGCGATCGATGATGCCCGCCGGGATATGGGTTTATGTTAGTTTTTTTTGCTTTGTTTTTTTGCGTGAGAGGAAGCCTTAAATAATATTGATTGTAAAAACGTCAGTTCCTTTTCAATCGCTATTCTCAAAAAAAATCTTATCTTTGCAAACTTTTATGATAGGTCAAGATACCATACAACGTATAATGGATGTTTCTCGTATTGAGGAAGTTGTAGGTGAATTTGTGTCGCTTCGCCGACGCGGTTCAAACTACGTGGCGTGCTGTCCCTTCCACAACGAGAAGACACCATCCTTCTCCGTTTCGCCCTCCAAAGGCTTGTACAAATGCTTTGGATGCGGCGAAAGCGGCAACGTTGTCGGTTTCCTCATGAAACATGAGCACTACACCTATCCCGAGGCCCTTCGCTGGCTGGCCAACAAATATAATATTGAGATTGAGGAAGAGCAACTTAGCGAGGAGCAGATTGAGCGCAACAACGAGAGGGACGCCCTGTTTCATGTGTCGGAGTTTGCACAAAAATATTTTGCCGACCTGCTCTTCAACGACGAGATGGGGACGGCGATAGGTCTTGGCTATTTCCACGGGCGTGGACTTACCGACAAGGTTGTCAAGGATTTCGGCCTTGGCTACTGTCTCGACAAATGGGACGATTTTACCAACCATGCCCGCAAGAGCGGCTATAGCGACAATGTGTTGCAAAAAACGGGCCTCACCATCTTCCGCGAGGATGGCAAATTCTACGACCGCTTCCGAGGTCGTGTCATGTTTCCCATCTACAGCGTCAGCGGACGTGTGCTGGGTTTTTCGGGACGCATACTCTCGAAAGAGAAGCAGCAGGCAAAATATGTCAACTCGCCCGATTCGGAGATATACAACAAGAGCCACATTCTGTATGGCCTCTATCAGGCTAAGAATCATATCACTCGCCTCGACAAGGTCTATTTGGTGGAGGGCAATATCGATGTCATCTCAATGTACCAGTCGGGTGTGGAGAACACGGTGGCGTCGTGCGGCACATCGCTCACTATCGAGCAGGTGCGTCTCATGCGCCGCTACACCAAGAATGTCACCGTGCTCTACGACGGCGACAACGCCGGCATCAAGGCGGCCTTCCGCGCCGTCAATATGCTTTTCGAGGAGGGAATGCATGTGCGTGTGGTTCTGTTTCCCGATGGCGACGACCCCGACAGTTACGCCCAGAAGTATGGCTCAACACGGCTGCAGGAGTATCTGCGCGACAACGAGACCAATTTCATCACCTTCAAAACCCGTATCCTTGCCGACGAAATCAAGGGCGACCCCATACGCAAGGCCGAGGTGCTGGGCGAGATAGTGCGCACCATAGCGTTGGTGCCCGACTTGCTGGAGCGCACCGAGTATGTGGCGCAATGCTCGTCGCTGCTCCATGTGCCCGAAACAACGCTGCAAAACGAGCTTGCCAAGGTCCTCAACCGCAAACTTTACGATAGCGCTAAGCATACTCCCGACCCGGCCGACAAAGACCTCGTCGACCGTAGCGGACAGCCTCAACCGCAACTTTCAGACGACTCCGGATTGGGTCCTGCGCAAGCTGTGACGCCCACCCCCATGGTGGAGGCTTTCCAGCTCAATCCCGCGCAAAGCCAGGAGGACAAAATTGTTGATTTGCTACTCAACTTTGGCAACAATACGCTGCCTGAGGTTGAAAAGGACGAGGAGGGTAAGGAGGTGACGGTTTACTATACTGTGGCTCAGATTATTGTTGCCGATATGCTGGCCGACAACATCACCTTTACCGACCCCGTTTGCCAAACCATTTTCAACCATTTTGCCACCACTTTGCAGGATGGCGCCACCACTATAGATATGCAGTACTTTGTCAACCACCCCGACGCCGCTGTTCGCAACAAGGCCATAACTCTTATGATGGAGGAGCTTCATATCAGCGACAAATGGGCAAAAGAAAAGCATATCTATGTGCCCACCCCAGAGGATAAGTTGCAGGTTGATGTTGAGGAAACAATCCTCAACTTCAAAATGAAAAAACTGGAACAGAAAATCAACAGCATAGATTCGCAGTTCCCCTATGCCACCGATGACGACGAGCGCCTAATGCTTATGGCTCAGAAGATGCAGCTCAACAAGATACGTCAAAAATTAGGCGCTGCCCTCAACAGGGTGGTGGGGTAGGAGGAACCCGACAAAACGAAAAGAAACTATTCAACCCTTTAAATATAAACACCTTTGGACATCCAAACAATAAAAAATAGATACGATATAGTAGGCAACGACCCTAAGCTGCTGATGGCCATCAACAAAGCCATCCAGGTGGCGCCTACCGACCTCAGCATCCTTGTTACTGGTGAGAGTGGTGTGGGTAAGGAGGTCTTTGCCCGCATGATTCACGACAATAGCGGCCGCAAGCACAAGAAACTTGTCCCCGTCAACTGTGGCGCTATACCCGAAGGCACCATCGAGAGCGAACTTTTCGGTCATGTTAAAGGCTCATTCACAGGTGCCGACAAGGATCGCAAAGGCTATTTTGAGGAGGCCGATGGCGGCACAATATTCCTTGACGAGGTTGGCGAACTACCTTTGGCCATGCAGGTCAAACTGCTGCGTGTGCTCGAGAATGGCGAGATAATACCTGTGGGCTCCTCGACGGCGCGCAAAATCAACGTGCGTGTCGTCGCAGCCACCAATGTCGACTTGATGGCAGCCATACGCAAAGGCCAGTATCGCGAGGACCTCTACTATCGCCTCAACCAAATATCGATAGCGATACCGCCGTTGAGAGAGCGCAAAGACGACATTATTATGTTGTTCCGGAAATTTGCCTCCGATGTGTCGGAGAAATACCACATGCCTCTTCTGCAGCTCACCGACGATGCGCGCCAATACCTGCGTCAATACCCGTGGTACGGCAATGTGCGCGAGTTGAAAAATGTCACAGAGCAGATAGCTGTGGTCGAGAACGATCGTATGGTGACAAGCGAAATACTCTCCAACTATATACATTATGTGCCCGACGGCAACATGCCTGTCCTGTTCCGCCCCGATGCCCAGCAGACGTCGACATCCATCTCCGACCGCGAGCTGTTACTCAAAGCCCTCTCGATGGGTCAGATGATCAACGAGATGAGGTCGGAAATCAACAACCTCAAGCAAATCATCACCTCGTTGGCACACCACAACGGCGACCAGCGTCCCGCTGTGGCTCCTCAACCCGACTATATCGAGCAAGAGCAATATTATCAGCTCGACACACCAGCGCATATCGATGTAGCCCCATATCAACATCCTGCCGAAGCGGCAAACCATAATGTCCACACATTCAAACACTCGGCGGCAACCCCATACGACTTGCCCACCTACCAACAACCCACCGAGGATGTCGAGTTTCAAGATTCGGAGGTTGTGGAGAATGAGCCGCTCTCTCTTGCCGACCGCGAAAAAGCTGCTATTCTCAAAGCATTGGAAATCAATCATGGTCGCCGTCGTCCCGCCGCACAGATGCTGGGCATTTCCGAACGCACACTCTATCGCAAAATCAAAGAATACGATTTAGACCGTTTTCGATAAGCCGAAGGCAGACAAGCTTGATTGAATGCTGAGGCGAGAAAACGGCCCCAAGAAAAGGACTGTTAACCATAAACCTGAAGATACTTTTGTTGTTTTTCGTTTTTTTTTCTTACTTTTGCAAACTCTATATTATTTTAGATTTATTTATTAAATACTTTTGTCAGAATAAAATAGGTTATGGATTTAGATACAATACAAATCACTCTTCCCTCATCAAAAAGTCTTTCCAATCGTTGGTTGATGCTCGACTATATGTCGCGCACAGGCATAAAAATTAAAAATATTTCGTCGTCCAACGATACCCAGCAGCTCTCACGACTGCTTCATCAACTTAAGGCTGGCCGTCGTCATAATTTCGATTGCCATGATGCCGCCACAGTGGCACGTTTCCTGATGGCGCTCTTGTCCATAACTCCTGGAACTCACACTCTTACCGGTTCTGAGCAGCTTTGCCGCCGTCCTATGGCGCAGCTTATCGACGCCCTTCGTCAGGCGGGATGCTCAATCACATGCACCAAAGAGGAGGGCTTCCTTCCTGTCAAAATAGAGGGTGTAATACCCTCGGCGAAACGTGTGAAAATAGATTGCAGCGTCTCCAGCCAGTATGCTTCGGCTCTGTTGCTCTCTGCTGCCACAATGCCTCAGGGAGGTATGGTTGAGCTCGTCGGAGCTCCTGCCTCGGAACCTTATATCGATATGACCCTCCGTGTTATGGAGCAGGCCAAAGTGCAGTGGGTTTTGAAAGGCAATCCGCCTACCTATTATGTGGAACACTCCATACCGCAATGCGATATGGTGTCGATAGAGAAAGACTGGCCTTCGGCATCCTATTTTTTCGAGGCTGTCTCTCTGCTCCCCGATGTCCCCGTCCGTTTGCCTGGCTTGCAACGCGAGAGCCTTCAGGGCGACAAAGTGCTGCGTGACATATACGAGACTTTGGGCCTTGACATACTGCAGGCGGAACAGTCGGTCGAAATCAGACGTGATGGCGACTTTGCCACCTCATTTGAATGGGATTTCACCAACACTCCCGACCTTGTTCCCGCTGTTGCTGTGACTTGCGCCGCTCTTGGTATCGAGGCTCGCCTGATGGGTGTCGACAATTTGCGCCACAAGGAGAGCAACCGCATTCAGAGCATCGTTGAGGGACTTTCGTTGTTGGGACGAGAAGTAGCCTATGCTGATGGAGTGATGACAATAGCAGCAGGAGAACCCTTCTCGGAACAGAACCACCCCGACGAGATAGAGATAGATTCGCACGACGACCATCGTATCGCTATGGCTTTTGGTGCTCTGTCGGTAATACTTCCCAAATTGAAGGTCAGCAATCCCGACTGTGTAGCCAAATCCTTCCCCGACTTCTGGAAGATGCTCGACCGTCTAAAATAGCAACAGCCACCGCCCCTCGCAAGGGATTATATAATCATACTACTATTATAATAAATATGTTTGTTTATCGTGATGATAATCAAATCATTGCGCAATAAACTCTTTTTTGGTTTGACAATCCTCTTTGGCGACGATTAATATTTACCCCTCTTGTCTCATGTAACGTTTCAGCCAGTTGAGCTGCTTGCGGGCATATTGCCAAGTATGGTTTTTTATCTCCACTATGGCTTCTGGCAAACTGCATTTGCCGTCAATGTGGTCGAAAATCTCTTTGTAACCTACTGTGTTGAGGGTGTTGAGCTTCCTCAGATGAATTAAGCTCTTGGCTTCTTCTAGTAGCCCGTCGTCAATCATCTGGTCTACGCGCCGGTTTATTCTGTCGCGCAGCTCTTCACGACTTCGCTCCAACACTATGGTTTTTATGTCGAAGTCGCGGTTTTTTAGCGGTTTGGAAATAAACGATGTGTATGTTTTGCCAGATGTTAAGATCACTTCGAGGGCTCTCTGTATGCGTATCGGATTGCTGTGGTCAACAACGGCATAGTATTCAGGGTCGAGCTCTCTTAGTTTGCCGAGCATCTCGGGCAGCTTACCTTCGGCGATATCGTTTGTGAGCCTTTCTCGCAGTCCCGGCGCAGGGTCGGGCATATAGTTGATTCCGTTGACAAGCGAGTCTATATATAGCCCCGAGCCTCCTACAGCTATAACAACGTCGTGGCTTTGAAATAATGTGTTGACAACCATCATTGCGTCGTGTTCGTAGTCGTAGACATTGTATGGTTGCTCTACTGAGCGGCAGGCGATGAAATGGTGTGGTACCGAGTTTAGCTCATCGAGTGAAGGGCGTGCTACACCAATGTTGAGCTCTCTGTAGAACTGTCGTGAGTCGCATGAGACAATCTCAGTGCCGTATTTTTGAGCCAGCTCTATAGCATGGGCGGTTTTTCCAACCGCAGTGGGACCTGCAACAATGATCAGTTGTTTCAAAGCGAAGTGATATGTTTGATGTCTATTATACCTGTCCAAAAGTTATCGCTAACGTTTTCGTTAACGTTAAGATTGCCGAAGGCAAACAATTTCTGTAATTTTTCTGTAATTTCCGTTATTTTCTGTAATGAAAGATTAGTGAGCGTTCGCGAGCAAATTTCTGTTTTTTCCGTTATTTTCTGTAATTAAAAAGATTAGTGAGCGTCCGCGAGCAAAAGAAATACGAGTTAAAAAAAGTTAAGGTTAAAGTTAGCGTTAAGGTTGAAAATGGTTAGCGTTAACATCGTGTTGTTTCAGTCCCAGCTTTTTGCCTTCGTCAAGCATCATTTTCCATGCCGCCTCACGGTCGTTAGGTATCTTGCCGTCAAGGATGGCGTCTTTTATGGCGTCTTTAATAACACCTATTTCGTGGCAGGGACCTATGCCGAAGGTCTCCATGATGTCCAATCCGCTTACTGGTGGCTGGAAGTTGCGTATACGGTCTTTCTCCTCCAACTCCACAAGTTTGTGTCTCACCAGCTGATAGTTGTCGCGGAAACGTTTCTTTTTCTCCTCTTTCTTGGATGTTATGTCGGCTTCGCATAACAGCATGAGGTCATCGATATCGTCGCCGGCCTCGAAGAGCAGACGTCGCACCGCCGAGTCGGTGACCACATCTTCTGAGATTACTATGGGGCGTAGATGGAGAAGTACCAGCTTCTCAACATATTTCATCTTGTTGTCGAGAGGCAGTCGCATCCTTTTGAAAATCTTTTTCACCATCAGCGATCCTTTCACCTCGTGGCCATGGAAGGTCCATCCAATCTTTTCGTCATAACGTTTTGTCGCAGGTTTGCCTATGTCGTGAAGCAAGGCAGCCCAACGCAACCACAAGGTGTTGTCGTCGCCGCTTCTATTCACTTCATCTTGTTTGCGTTGGTTGTCGGCCAAAGCCACATTGTCTAGCACCTCGAGGGTGTGGTAGAAGTTGTCTTTATGACTGCGGCCATTGATGGTCTCAACCCCTTTAAGCTTTTGCAGCTCGGGGAAGAAGATGGGTAGTAGCTCTGACTTTTCAAGCAGTTTTATTCCTAACGATGGGTGTGGAGAGAGAAGTATCTTGTTGAATTCTGTGGTTATACGTTCTTGGGATATTATTTTCAGCCGCTCGGCATTGGAGTGTATGGCTTCAAAGCAGCGGTCTTCGATGCGGAAACCCAGCTGTGAAGCAAAGCGTATGGCTCTCATCATTCGCAAGGGGTCGTCGCTGAAGGTGACATCAGGGTCGAGAGGAGTGCGCAAAATGCCTTGATCCAAGTCTTTGATACCTCCAAAGGGGTCGACAAGTTCGCCGAAGCGAGCTTCGTTGAGACATACTGCCATGGCGTTGACAGTAAAGTCTCTACGATTCTGGTCGTCTTCGAGGGTTCCGTCTTCGACTATTGGTTTGCGGCTGTCGCGATGGTATGATTCACGGCGTGCGCCCACAAATTCCAACTCAAAGTCTGTATTTTTGTCAGAAGGGTAGAAGTGGTTGCTTTTGCAGTGTATTTGTGCGGTGCCGAAGTTGCGAAAGATGTGGACTTCGGGGACGTGACCTGAGATGCCGCCCAGACGACGTGCCACCTCTTCGGCCAAAGCTATGCCACTGCCTACGCAGACGACATCGATGTCGTTGCATGGCCTTGCCAGGAAATAGTCGCGAACCACACCTCCCACAGCATAGCATTCCATGCCTAGGGTGTCGGCAGCGGCACCTATGAGGTTGTAAATCGGGTTGTCGAGATTGATATCCAAGTGGTGATTTTTTTAGGTACTCTCAGAAATGTTCTGTTGTTGTCGGTTTAGTGCTCGTCGAAATCTCTGCGGTCGGCAAGCTCTCCTGTTTCGTCATAGTATTCCCATACGTTGGCGCGTTTGCCATTGATGTAGAATCCACGGAAGTAGGGTAGGCCGTTTTCGCGATACGAGTTGTAGGCGCCGTTCTCTATGCCACCCGAAAACTGGGCTTCAAGCATCTTTTGACCATTGGCGTAGAAAAATTCCCAACGACCTTCTTTCAGTCCGTTTTTCACCATTCCACGCAGGTTGATGGTGTAGTTGTCGTTGAACTGATAGCGCATTTCGGTGTCGCCAATGTAATAGGCCACAGAGAGGGGACGATAGTCGGGTGTGAGTTCGAGAACACGCATAGAGTCGTAGGGGTCGGGGTAGAAGTCACCACCATTGCGGCTGTATATTTTCCATTCGCATTTTTTCAAATCGGCATTGTTGAAATTGACTTCGGCATGGGGATTGCCGTTGTCGTAGAAGAAATGCCAGGTGCCTGTAGGACGGTCGTTGTCGAAATGCTTCTCGTACATGAGCTTGCCATTCTCGTAGTACATTTTTTCGCCAAGACGGGTGACCTCACCTTTTTTGCCGTCGACAACGGTGAAGACTAGTTTTGGACTGCCATTCTTGTAGGTCGAGAAGACAGTGTCGTATGGTCGGTTGCAGCTGGTGACGACAATGGCAGCCAACAATATCAATTTGAATAGGTTGATTTTTTTCATCGCTGAAATGTATTAATGATGGGTATTATTATTTGTTGTCGAGTAATTTTTCCGCGGCGGCATAGGCGCTAACTTTGTTGTCGAGAATGTCTTGTCGCGCTTTCTCTATTCGCTCCTCTATGCCGGGCTGACTGTAGAAACGTTCCTTCAAGGAGTTCTCTATGGTTTCTTGCAGCACACGCAGGTTCTGTTGTGTGCGTTTGTTGTAAAAATAGCCGTTCTTTTTGGTGAAAGCCACATATTCAAGCACTTTGTTCCAAATCTCTTTCAGCCCTTCGTGGCTGTATGCCGAGCAGGGAAGCACCGGAACCGTCCATCCCGAATCGGGCATAGGGAAGAGGTGGAGAGCGTTGCGGAACTGTTGCGCCGCCAACTTGGCACGGTCGGGGTCTATGTCGCATTTGTTGATGGCTATCATGTCGGCCATCTCCATTATGCCGCGCTTAATGCCTTGCAGCTCGTCGCCAGTGTTGGCGAGCTGAAGGAGCAGAAAAAAGTCAACCATAGAGTGCGCCGCCACTTCCGACTGTCCTACACCTACGGTCTCCACTATGACGGTGTCGAAACCTGCGGCTTCACAAAGGAGAATGATTTCGCGGGTTTTGCGAGCCACACCTCCCAACGAGCCCGCCGATGGCGAGGGACGTATGAAAGCATTGGGGTCGGTGGAGAGCTCCTCCATCCTTGTCTTGTCACCAAGGATGCTGCCTTTTGAACGTTCGCTGGAAGGGTCGATGGCAAGGACTGCCACCTTGTGGTTCAGCGCGGTAAGCATTTTGCCTAGGGCTTCGATGGTGGTACTTTTGCCTGCGCCAGGCACACCGGTGATGCCCAAACGAATGCTTTTGCCCGAGTAGGGAAGGCACTGCTCGATGACCTCTTGGGCACGACGGTTATGCTCGGGAAGAGAACTTTCGACAAGAGTGATGGCTTGCGACAGCATGACACGGTTGCCGTGAATAATACCATCGACGAGTTGCTCTACAGATGGCATTTCGCGTCTTTTTTTACGTACTTTTTCGAGGTAAAAATTGCTGATTTGCTCTGGTTGTTCCACCCCTTCTTGCACGTTTAAGGCACTGTCGTATTCAAAATTTGAATAAGTTTTTTTGTCCTTTTCATCAAGCATAGCTATCTGATGTTTAATTGTTTGATTGCTTTTCGCATTGTCATAATGAAATACAAAGATATGATTTTTTTACAAAAAATTTTGCCGGATTAAAGAAAATGTGTACTTTTGCACTCGATTTCATGGCGGGGTAGCTCAGCTGGTTAGAGCGTCGGATTCATAACCCGGAGGTCATGAGTTCAATTCTCATCCCCGCTACTAACGAGGGTTTCGCAATATGCTGCGAAACCTTTTTAGTTTATAACAGTCATCGCTCTGTGCTTTATATCCATATTCCATATTGTAGCAGGAAATGCTCGTACTGCGGATTCTATTCGTTGGCGGGAAAACATGATAGGGATGATTATGTCGACGCGCTATGTTTTGAACTAAAACAGCGGGCAGTGGTAAAACCTCTGAAAACTATCTATTTTGGTGGCGGAACCCCCTCCTTGTTGTCATTAGGTCAGATGGAACGAATAGTGAGCACCATCCGTGAACATTATGACTTGTCTCAACTGCAGGAGGTCACCATCGAAGCCAATCCTGAGAACCTCGGCAATGACTATCTTGCATCGCTTGGCTCGATGGATTTTTTCAACCGCATAAGCATCGGTGTCCAATCGTTTGACGACAATGACCTTCGTGCAATCAATAGAATACACTCTTCGCGTCAGGCCTTCGAGGCTATAAACAATGCCGCATCGTCTGGTTTTGACAATATTTCTGTCGATTTGATCATGGGTTTGCCAGGTCAAAGTTGCGATAGTTGGCGAGACAACCTTGCCGCCATATCGCAAATGGGAGACAAAATCAAGCACTTGTCATGCTATGAGCTTACCGTTGAGGAGAACTCTATCCTGAAACGGCAGATTGAGATGGGCAGGGTGACTCTTCCCGACAATGATGTGGTGGCATCGATGTACGACATACTTCAAGAATGGTGTGTGGATAATAATTTTGAGCAGTATGAGGTCTCCAATTATTGTCGTCCGGGATACCATTCACGACATAATAGTCGCTATTGGGACGGAACTCCATATATTGGATGCGGTGCGGCGGCACACTCTTTCGACAGCGATCATAGGCGTTGGAATGCCGCCGATGTCAAGGCTTACATATCAGGTTGTATGAACGGTGAGGTGCCTTACGAGGAGGAATTGTTGACTATCCGGGATCACGTCAATGAGTATGTTATGACTTCGCTACGCACAGTAGAGGGAATGGCAAAAGCTAAGATCCCATCAGAATACGCCAACGTGATAGGTAAAAAGATTCAGCCTTTTGTCAATGAAGGTCTGATTGTCGACACCAATGAGGCTTATAAGCCAACAAAAGAAGGCCTGCTACATGCCGACGGCATAGCTGCAAGCCTCTTTGTGGATTAATGCTGTATATCGGTAAATCAAGCTATCATAGATCCTCGGTCTTCATTTTTCCTATTATGCTGCCGCCACAACTGTCGTGGATGGCACCTGTCACTGACGCCAAAGTGTTGTTGGTACCTTCAATGCGAAGGTAGGCGAGAAGAGCGAATATGATGGCTTCTTTAAAGTCGACGATTCTGTTGTCGATGCTCTCAATGTCTGTTTTGCCGATTTTTTCTTTCACCAGTTCCAGCAGGAATTGGTTGTTGGCTCCACCGCCAGTGACCAACACCTTGTGAGGCTCTATGCCGCTGTGGATAATGGCGTCGGCTAGGCGTAGTGATATGTGTTCGGCCACGGTGCGCATCAAATTCTCGGTCGGCTGTTGATCGAAGGGTGCCAGACAGGGTAAAAATCTCTGCTCAAACCATTCTTTGCCGAGTGTTTTTGGCGCGGGAACACGATAGTATTCTAGTGTTTCTAGTCGAGCCAGGATAGAGGTCTGCACTTCGCCTTCGCGAGCCATCTGGCCACCATTGTCGTAGGTCAGGCCCATACGTCCGGCAAGGTGGTTGAAAGCCATGTTGCATGGGCAGATGTCGTAGGCTATGCGCTGGTCGTTGAGTTCGTATGATATGTTGGCTATGCCGCCAAGGTTAATGCAGCAGTCGTATTGGCTGAATAACAGTTTGTCTCCTATGGGGACGAGAGGGGCTCCTTGGCCGCCAAGGGCGACGTCAAGACGACGAAAGTCGTAAACCACAGGCAATCCCGTAGCGGCGTGAATGGCGTTGGCGTCGCCAATCTGAGCCGTAAGACCTCGCTCTGGCTGATGAAATACGGTATGCCCGTGAGAGGCTATGCAGTCGACGCGGCCCGGGTGGTTTTCGATGAATTGTTTCACTTTTTCGCCAATAAGACGACCCAATTCGACATCGGCCAAAGCGTATTCCTCGGCCGAGGCGCGATGGAGGGAGGCAAGACGCTCCTGCCATGCGGCGGGATAACGGTATGTCTCGGCGGCAATAAGGTGGAAATGACGCGAGTCGGTGAACTCACAGTAGGCCATATCAATGCCGTCAAGAGAGGTGCCGGACATTATTCCAATGATGTACATGACTTGACATTTTTTTGAATTTGCAAATATACGAAGTTTTTTCGATGTTGGTATATGTTTAAAGGAAAAAAAGTGAGCATATAAATTGAAAACAATAATGTTGTGAAAGTTAACGGCCTTTAAAATATTGATATACATTATCACGAACTAGAGATGCGAAAAAGTGTGAGTTTATTTTTTGGACAATACCCTTTGCCAATAGAAAAAAAATCCTTATCTTTGCAAACTCTTATTGTAATTGCTTTTTAGTGTAAAATAAATTAATACAATATAATAATGAAGAAAATAATTAACACTCCCAATGCTCCTGCAGCTATTGGACCTTACAGCCAGGCCGTACTTGCCGGCAACACTCTTTACATTTCTGGCCAGATTCCTATCAATCCTGCCACCAAGACTGTCCCTGAAGGCATTACAGCTCAGACCGAGCAGGTTATGCAGAACATCAAGGCTATCCTTGACGAGGCTGGCTTCACATTCCAGGATGTTGTAAAAAGCACCTGTCTGCTCGCCGACATGGAGTATTTCAAACCTATGAACGAGGTTTACGCTAAGTATTATAACACCGACTGTCCCGCTCGCGCAGCCTTCGCAGTCAAGGGTCTGCCTATGGGTGTGTTGGTCGAGATTGAGACTATCGCTGTTAAATAAAACGACGTATTCACGTTAATAACGTTATTTTCGAATAATAAAAACAATAAAATAAATGGATTTTAGCTTCACCAAACAAGAAGAACTCTTCCTGCAGATGATTCGTGAATTTGCAGAGAAGGAAGTGAAACCTCTCGCCGCCGAGGTCGACGAGGAGGAGCGTTTCCCCATGGAGACCGTCCAGAAAATGGCCAAGATCGGTCTTATGGGTATTCCCGTACCAAAACAATACGGTGGTGCCGGTGGCACTAACATCATGTATGGAATGGCTGTGGAAGAGCTCAGCCGCGTTTGTGCCACTACAGGTGTTATCCTTTCTGCCCATACCTCTCTTTGCTGCGCCCCCATCCTTGAGGCAGGCACCGAGGAACAGAAAATGAAATACTTGCCCAAACTCGCCAGCGGCGAATGGATCGGCGCTTTCGGCCTTACCGAGCCTAATGCCGGTACCGACGCCGCAGGTCAGCAGACTACCGCAGTTTTGGATGGTGACGAATGGGTGCTCAATGGCAGCAAAATTTTCATCACCAATGGTAGCTATGCCAACGTGTTCATCGTCATCGCTATGACCGACAAGAGCCTTGGCACCAAAGGTATCAGCGCTTTCATAGTTGAAAAGACTGACCCGGGCTTCAGCATTGGCAAGAAGGAGAAGAAAATGGGTATCCGCGGCAGCGCAACCACAGAGTTGATTTTCGAAGAATGCCGCATTCCTAAGGATCGTCAGCTTGGTCAGCTCGGCAAGGGCTTTGGCTTGGCTATGAAGACCCTCGACGGTGGCCGTATCGGTATCGCCTGCCAGGCTCTTGGTATTGCCCAGGGCGCTATGGACGAGACTGTAAAATACACCAAGGAACGTAAACAGTTTGGTCGCAGCATCTCCCAATTCCAGAACACTCAGTTCCAGATGGCCGACCTCGAAACCAAGGTTCAGGCTGCCCGTCTGTTGTGCCGCTCGGCTCACTACAAGAAAGACCATGGCATCCCCTATAGCGCCGATGCCGCTATGGCTAAACTCTTCTCGGCCGAAACAGCTATGGAGGTTACCACCAAGGCAGTCCAATTCCACGGTGGCTATGGCTACACTCGTGAATATCCCGTCGAGCGTATGATGCGCGACGCCAAGATTACCGAAATCTACGAAGGCACCAGCGAAGTACAACGTATGGTGATTGCCGGTAAGTTGTTTAAATAATTAGAGACTCGTGAATAGTGGCTAGTGAATAGACTACATTATGTCGAATCACGATACACCATTCACCCAAAAATCAAAAGAATGAACATAGTAGTTTGTATAAAACAAGTGCCGGACACCACCGAGGTGAGAATCAATCCCGTGACCGGTACCCTTATCCGCGAGGGTGTGCCCTCGATTATGAACCCCGACGACAAGGGAGGTCTCGAATATGCTCTTCAGCTGAAAGACAAATTCGGAGCCCATGTCACAGTTATCACTATGGGTCTTCCACAGGCCGAGGCTATTCTGCGCGAAGCCCTTGCAATGGGTGTCGACCGCGCCATCCTTCTTACCGACCGCAAGCTCGGTGGCGCCGATACTCTGGCAACAAGTAGCGCTATCGCTGGCGCTCTCCGCACTATGGATTTCGACCTCATCATCACTGGCCGCCAGGCTATCGACGGCGACACCGCCCAGGTGGGACCTCAGATTGCTGAACACCTCGATCTGCCTCAGGTATCTTATATGGAAGACCTCCAGTATGATGAAGCTACCAAGACCTTCACCATCAAGAAACAACTTGAGGATGGCTATCAGATTCTCGAAATGCACGCTCCTTGCGTAGTCACCGCCTTGGCTAGCAGCGTACAGCCTCGCTATATGACTGTCAGCGGCATCGTCGACGCTTGGGACAAAGAGGTTGAAGTGTGGGGTGCTGATCGTATCAACGTCCCCGAGGAGCATATCGGCAAAGCTGGTTCGCCCACAAGTGTCTTCAAATCGTTCCCCAAACAGCTTAAGCCTGCCGGTCAAACCTTCGAGGTCTCTCCCGAAGAGGCTGTAGAGCTGATTGTCAATAAACTTAAAGAGAAACACATTATCTAGTAACCCTGGTTTGACTAGTGCGACAACATCACGCCGCTACTAGCTAAACTGGAATAAAAGAATGAACAATGAACTTAGCAGAATATAAAGACGTATACGTGTTTGCCGAACAACGCAACGGCAAACTACAGAATGTGGCTCTTGAGCTGCTTGGCAAGGCTCGTGAATTGGCTGACGCCAACAACGAAAAAGTCGTTGCCATGCTGCTGGGAAAAGATGTGAAACCATTGGCACAGACCCTTATCGAGCACGGCGCTGACCGCGTTATGGTTGTCGACAACGACCTGCTCAAGGACTATATGACCGAGCCATATACACAGGCTATCACAGCCATCATCGAAAAAGAGAAGCCAAGCATCATGCTTATCGGCGCTACCACCATTGGTCGTGACCTCGGTCCCCGCGTCAGCGCCCGCAACCGCACCGGTCTTACCGCCGACGCCACCAAGTTGGAAATCAGCGATGACGAAGCTCACGAATTCCGTATGACTCGTCCCGCTTTTGGCGGCAACCTTATGGCTACCATCCTCTGCAAAAACAACCGTCCTCAGATGAGCACCGTCCGTCCTGGCGTTATGCAGAAAATGGCTGCCGACAGCAACCGTAAGGGTGAGGTCGTAGATTTCAACGTCGATTTCAACGTCGACAAGATCAATCGTGTCAAGCTTGTCAAGACCGTCAAAGAGGAAAAGACTGTTACCGACATCAGCGAGGCTAAGATTCTCGTCAGCGGCGGCCGTGGCGTAGGCACCAAAGATGGTTTTGCCAAACTCGAGGCTTTGGCCAAGGAACTCGGTGGCGAAGTGTCGTCAAGCCGTGCTATGGTCGACGCCGGTGTTATGGATGCCAGCCGTCAGGTTGGTCAGACTGGTAAAACAGTCCGCCCGGCTCTCTATATGGCTTGCGGCATCAGCGGCGCCATCCAGCACCTCGCCGGTATGGAAGAAAGTGACTTTATCGTCGCCATCAACAAGGACAAATTTGCTCCTATCTTCCAGGTTGCCGACCTTGGCATCGTGGGTGACCTCCACAAGATTGTCCCCATGCTCACCGAACGTCTGAAGAGCATGCAGAAATAACATTTCTGATATACTTATTTGATAAGCGGCCAGCAAATGCATTTGCTGGCCGCTTATCTTTTTAACCCCAATTGGTCACTAGGATTTAGAAGTCTAAACCGATGCCGAGGTAGAAACCTAACCTCTTGGTTATGTCCGACCAATGGACATTGAATTTCAGAGGTCCTACAATGGTGTTGTAGGCATATTCCAATGCTGCGCCAATAATGGTGCTGCCTTTGAGGAAATCCTCGGGTTCTTCGGACATCTGTATGGCTTGGAATGTCGCCGTCAGATAGTGGCTCTTGCCAATCAAGACACGAGCGCCTAATCCCGCCGAACCCAAAGTGCGATTCATCAATGTCGGAGTGCTGATGCCAATAAACGAAATCTGATGGTCTATAAAACGATTGGCGTCACTAACAGACAACATGTTTGCGTATGGGGCGACGTTGGTGTTGACATAACGACCGTCTAAAAAAGGCATTATTGTTAGCCTTCCTTTTGAAAAAGCTGACTTAAGTCCAAATTGCAAAGTGTGTATGCTCTCTGCGTCGTATTGCACTATGTCGTATATGTTGTATTTTATATGATAGCGTGTGCCATGAGTGGGGAAGTAGGGGTCGTCGAACGAGTCGGAGCGTATGCTCAGGAAACCTCCCAGGTATAGGTTCTTTTTGTCATAATCCAATACTGTGTGGAGGTTTGTATTGTCGCCCAGGAGCGATACGAGATAGGTGTAGTCACCGCAGAGACCGGCGTTGATGTTCATTTGACGCCAAGGGGCGAGCGATATGTATGTTTCGGCGTGTCCGAGGTTGTAGTCGAGACTATAGTTGGAAACTCCCAATCTAAACGAAGCATAGCGAACAGCCTGAAAGGATATTTTAGTGCCGAAGTCTATACCTTGTCCTGTGCTGAGGGTATGTGAGGCTGTGAGTTTGCTGTTTTGCCCCAACCGCGCTATCAAATCCAGACGGCTTCCTGTGAGTTGGTGGAAATTGACACCATAGTGCAGCAGTACGGCGGCATAGTCTATGGCGTCGAAACGAACGCTGGCGCCAAGTTGGTTGATGGGTGAGCGAAAACAGTTGAATTGGACAGTGTAAGGCTGTTTGTCGCCAACTATCTGGTACGTGACCTTCTCGAAAGCGTTGAGACCTATGAGGTAACTCACCATATCTTCAAGCTCCATAATGTGTATGGACTGTTTGACGTTTTGCATGAGGTGCAACTTGCGGCGAAGATATTTTTCCTCTTTGGCGTTGATGCCTGTGAATTGTATTTTGTCTATCGGAATGGCCGTTTTGTGGAGGTCGACAGCTTTTTTTGCGTTGTGACGGTGTGAGTTTCGAAGCTGAATGCCGTTCATTTTGTCTCTCAAGGCCTCTATCTGGTCGGCTTTCATCTCTACAGCTATGCGGCCGCGTTCAAGGATGGTGTCTATGCTCTCTTTGTCGAAGCTGAGGAGCGAGAAATCGTTGAGTTGAGGCTGAATGTAAATGTCGGTGACGTTGAGAGCGGCGTCGTAGGCTTCGCGACCAAGCACGTCGGTGGTTTGAAACACGATGTCTATCATGCTTTTCATTTGGTTGGCGTTGAGGCCAGGAGCCGAGATGTCAACGCCAATAATTATGTCGGCTCCCATTTGTTTGGCTATGGCTGCGGGGAAGTTGTTGCGCATGCTGCCGTCGGTAAGCACCATGCCGTTGGTCTTGACGGGCGAGAAGAGGCCTGGTATCGACATTGTCGATCGCAAGGCGTCGATAAGGTTGCCCGAGTGCCACACTTTGGGTTTGGCGCTAATCATGTCTGTGGCCACGCAGACGAAAGGTATGGGGAGCTTGAGGAAGTCTGTTTCGTCGGAATAGCCCACCAATAGGCTGGCAAGCAAGTCCTCAACATTGCGTCCTTGGACAATGCCGTCGTGGAGTATGCTGCGACGGCTGATGACGGGTTTGTGGAAGTCCCATTTATAGGTTCCGAAAGGTATGGTGAGCTGGAATTGTCGGTTGTAGTCTTTCAGCTGCAAGGCGTCGAAATGGCGAGGGTGAGTGTCGCGAAGCAGGTAGTTCCAGTCTTGGTCTCTGATTATGGCTTGTAGCTCCTCGCCGGTGTAGCCGCAAGCGTAGAGGCCGCCAACCAGACCTCCAATACTTGTGCCCATGACGAGGTCGATAGGGATTCCCTGCTTTTCAAGATAGCGTATAACGCTTATGTGCGCTGCTCCTTTGGCACCACCACCGCTGAGCACGAGGGCAACGGTGGGACGCTCGGTGCGTATGCTGTCCATGTGGGTGCGGAAGCGGGCAAAAGCAATGCTGTCAAGCTCGGGGTTAATACCATAGCTTAGACTTTGAGCCGAAACGTTGTGCAAGAAAAGTAGTAAAGTGGTGAGTGTGAGAAAGAATATTTTTTTTATCATTGGCTGTCGTTAAGTGGTGCGAGAGGCTGGGATGTTTGTTTTATCTTAGGAAATCAATTTTTTGAAAATGGCAGTCATGTTGTCGGCGGCTTTGTCGGCGGCACGGACAACGTCGTCGCCGTCGTTTTGACAGCTTTCGCCGAGGTCTTTGGCACAGTTGGTGATGACACTCATGCCAAAAATCTCCATGCCACAATGGCGGGCTACGATGACTTCGGGCACTGTCGACATGCCTACAGCGTCGCCACCGAGCATGCCATACATGCGGTATTCAGCGGGGGTTTCGTAGGTAGGCCCCGTTTCGGCTACATAAACACCCTCACGCAGTTGCAATCCTAGCTGGTCGGCGGCTTGGTGGGCACGCTGGCGTAGCGAACGGCTGTAGACGGTGGTCATGTCGGGGAAACGCACGCCCATTTCGTCTATGTTTTTACCGATGAGGGGGTTGGGCATGAAGTTGATGTGGTCGGTGATAATCATCAGGTCGCCAACGGCGAAGTTTGGGTTGATGCCGCCAGCGGCGTTACTGACCAACAGGCGTTTTATTCCCAGCCGGCTCATGACACGCACGGGGAGGGTGACTTCTTGCATGGTGTAGCCTTCATAGAAATGGAATCGGCCTTGCATAGCTACTATCTGGGTACCATCGAGGGTGCCAAAAATGAGGTTGCCTTTATGGCCTACAGCGGTGCTTTGCTTGAAGTGGGGTATGTCGACATAGGGTATTATGTCGGGGTTCTCTATGGCGTTGGCTAGTTTGCCAAGGCCGCTGCCCAGTATTATGCCTGTGGTGGGACGGTAGGAGGTGTGGCTGCGAATATAGTCGGCAGCTTGGTCGAATATCTCTATCATTGTGTTATGAGTTTTTCTTTTTGTTGATTTTCTCCATGATTTCGGCGGCGCGCTCGTATTCCTCGTTTTCTTCACAAAGCCTCAGTTCCTCTTCCAATGCCTCGAGTGAGTCATCGTCGTTGATGTCGCCATAGATGTCAAGGTCTTCATCTTCGGGGGTGAATCCGGTGTCGTCGATGACGCTTGAGGCCATCTCTATGTCGACCGACTGGCGGAGTGCCAGCACGACGGCGTCGCTGGCGCGTGCGTCGATGGCGTGGGTGTTGAAGCCGTCGCTGACAAAAAGGGTTGCGTAGAAAATACCCTCTTCAAAACGGTCTATGCGTACCGACTTCAAAGACAGCGCAAATTCGTCCATGATGGATATGAGGAGTTGGTGGGTCATGGGACGTTTGATGTCTACCTGCTCTTGCTCTATCATAATCATCTCGGCCTCATGCTGACCGATCATTACAGGCACTTTTTTGTTGCCTAGAGGCTCGTACAGCATGAGGATAAACATGGCCGTTTGCGTGTAGCCTTGTATTACCTCGGTGGGATATACTTTTTTGTATGTCAATGTAGTTTTGTTTTTGTGTTACTTGTTGTTTTTGAGGTGCTCTACCAGTTTGGCGACGGCTCTGCCGCGATGGCTGATGTGGTTTTTGACCTCGAGAGGCATTTCGGCGAAACTCACAGCGAAATGGTCGGGCATGAATATGGGGTCGTAGCCAAAGCCCTCTTTCCCGTAGCGTTCGGTGAGTATCACTCCGTCGACTCTGCCTTCAAAGAAGAGAGGCTTCTTCTCCTCTTTGTCAATCAGACATATCACGGTGCGAAAGCAAGCCTTGCGGTTGGTTTTGCCATCCATTTCGGCAAGCATTTTGTTTATGTTGTCGTCAAACGAACAGTGTTCGCCGGCATAGCGTGCCGAGTATACCCCGGGTCTGCCGTCGAGGGCGTCGACTTCAAGTCCTGTGTCGTCGGCAAAGCAGCTCATGCCTGTGCGTTCGAACACCCATTGAGCTTTTTGAAGGGCGTTGCCGTCGAGGGTGTCGGCGGTTTCAGGTATGTCGCCAGAAAGACCTATCTCTGCAAGGCTGTGTATTTTGACAATGCCATTAAGCATTTCACTTACTTCCTGCAGCTTGTGTTTGTTGTTGGTGGCAAAAACGAGTTCTTTCATTGTAGGTGGTGTTAGTAACTATGAGAAGATTGAGAGAATTGTAAAAAAAGATGTCGAAAAATATTTGTTATTGATATTCAACGATAACGTTGATGTTTATGCTAACCTTAACTTTGACTTTATCCACATTAACCCCTTAACGATTCATTTGGGACTAAGGACGGGACTGCTACGCACGTTGTCTCCTCTACGCGCTCCACAAGAGCTTGTACCCATTCATCATCAAATAACGTCTGCATATAAATAATATTGTACAATATTTAAAAATTATACTCGTATCGAAAGGTTTAGGTAATGTCGTTTATTTTGATTAACTTTGCATTTGATAATAAGTTTTTTGATTATTTGTAACCCATTGTAAGATACACATTATGATAAAAAATATATTGAAAAAGTACACCCAAGTCAGCTTGATGCTTCGCATCTTTATCGGTCTTTTGATAGGTGCAGCACTTGGACTTTTGGCACCATCGTGGAGCGGAATAAGCATATTGGGCAAGATGTTTGTCAGCGCACTAAAAGGTATTGCGCCCTTGCTGGTGGCGGTGTTGGTTATCTCCTCTATTGCTAAAGCGGGGAAGGGGTTGGGACGCCGTTTTGGAACCTTGGTGACGGTGTATATTACCAGCACTTTTATCGCCGCCGTTTGTGCTGTAGTCGGCAGCTTCCTTTTCCCTGTCATGCTTGAGCTTGGAGGCGTGGAAAGTGCTGTTGTCGACGATTCGGCGGGAACACTGTCTGACGTCTTCGCCAATCTGCTGACCAACATGGTCAGCAATCCTGTGGCGGCAATAGCCAATGCTAACTATATAGCCATACTTTTCTGGAGTGTTATTCTCGGTGTGGCGCTGAAACGGATGGCTTCGAAGGCAACAATCAATGTTGTCCACGACCTTAGCGATGTGGTTTCTAGGGTTGTCAAATGGGTCATTCAATTCGCACCTTTTGGCATTTTTGGATTGGTTTTCACCACAGTATCCGAAAATGGATTGTCGGTTTTCACCACCTATGGTCATTTGCTACTCTTGTTGGTGGGTTGTATGTTGGTGAATGCTTTTGTTTTCAATCCATTGATTTCATTTATCCTTACACGCCGCAATCCCTATCCGCTACTTCTGACATGCCTGAAAGAGAGCGGATTGCAGGCTTTCTTCACCCGCTCGTCGGCAGCCAATATTCCTATCAATATGTCGTTGTGCAAGAAGCTTGGTCTCGATGAGGAGTTCTATTCGGTAAGTATTCCGTTAGGTGCCACTATCAATATGGATGGCGCAGCTGTGACCATCACAGTGTTCTCGCTTGCTGTGGCGCACACTATGGGTATAGAGGTTAGTTTTGCGTCGGCGTTGTTTTTAGGCATCATAGCCACCTTGGGAGCTTGTGGCGCTTCCGGTGTTGCGGGAGGTAGTCTCTTGCTTATTCCTATGGCATGCTCATTCTTCGGAATAGGCAATGATGTCGCTATGCAGGCCGTTGCCATAGGTTTCATCATCGGTGTGGTGCAGGATTCTGTCGAGACGGCGCTGAATTCGAGTGGCGACGCTTTCTTTACCGCCACAGCCGAATACTACGACCGAAAAAAGAGAGGCTTAAACGATTTTTAACGTTGACCTTAAAGGGCCATCGGCAACAAGCCTGTGGCACGAAAACGGGTTTTCGGCAACGTTAACGAGATTCAACTTTAACGCTAACCTTAACCCTAACCACGTCGTCTCCTTTGCGTGCTCCACTGGAGCTAGTACCAATTCAGGATTCACCATTAATAATACAAAACAAGAGAGCCGCACAATCAAATGTACGGCTCTCTTTGATTTTATTGAATCTCCACTTAGTTGCGGAAATTCGTGGTTGACGGTGTCTTAGGCACCAATTTTAGCCTTATAAGCGGCAGCGTCGAGCAGAGCGTCGATGTCAGCGGCATTGGCGGGTTTGAACTTGATAATCCAGCCTTCGCCATAAGGATCGTTGTTGATAGAGGAAGCATCCTCGAGAGCGCTGTTGAATTCGACAACTTCACCGGTGCAGGGCATGAGAAGGTCAGCGACGGTCTTAACAGCCTCAATGCTACCGAAAGCCTCGCCAGCTTCGATGGTGTCGCCTTCGCAGTCAACGTCGACAAAAACGATGTCGCCAAGTTCGTGCTGTGCATAGTCTGTGATGCCAACAACGGCGATGTCACCTTCCATTCTTACCCATTCGTCATCCTGGGTGTACTTCAAATTTTCGGGAATGTTCATTTTTTTACTTTTTTAATGAATTGTTGTTATTGATTTTCTTTTTGATTATCAGTGATATATTTGTGCTGATATTTTGTTGGGAAACATTTTTTCCGACTCCAAAAATACACTTTTCCCTCTGTGTGGCAAAATTTTTTTTTTGATGTGAATAAAATTTTATATTTTTGCGAAAAATAAGAGAAAGGTCATTAAGATTGATTTTCTCTACATCCATTTGATTCATAATTCCTTACCAAGTTAATTTGTTTTAAAAACTGATTTGAAAAAATCTGACAGACTATCTTTTATGCCCATTCAATATACGATTGTTGAACATTGTAGGGCATAGCTATCAAGAACAAGTCTTCTTTAAATAACTTCAATGTACAATATTTCTGAACTATCAACCAAGGCTCATATTGAGCTTATTGAGATTGCCAAAGAACTTGGAGTTTCTCGTCCAAGTCGTTACGATGCGAAAGAATTGATATACAAAATTCTTGATATACAGGCAAACACACCCGACAACAAAGAGAAGCAAGAAGAGACAGAGCCACGTCAACGTAGAGCACGTCTTAAGCCCATGCCGGTTGCAGAGTCGAACGAAAAAAAATATAAAGCCCACAAGGAGAAGGGCTTGATATCTCTGCCTCCCAAGGAGGCCAAACCCGCACAGCGTCCTGCCGAAAAAGAGATGCCGCTGCCTGCATTCGATTTGAACATCAAAGATTTAGAAATTCCAGAGGTACCTATGGTTCCCGATTTGTCAACACCTCAGGACTATCTGCGTTCGCGCAATAGAACACAGGATGTTGCCGTTGATGAGCCTGTGGAAAGCAAAGCCGAGCAGATTGTCGAAACCCCTGCCGAAGAGGCAGCTCCCGCAATGAAACGCCGTCGTGGCCGCAAACCAAAACAAGCTGCCGAACAGCCAGTTCCGCCAATGCCAGCACCA
Organism: uncultured Bacteroidales bacterium; assembly: GCA_900316965.1. GTDB lineage: Bacteria > Bacteroidota > Bacteroidia > Bacteroidales > P3 > Colimorpha. The sequence continues at coordinate 8,922 of ONEY01000010.1, read as the reverse complement.
GCACCAGAATCCACAACGGAGTCTCAAGTAACAACTGAGCAACAACCAGTTGTCGCTGAGCAAGAAATGCCTCAAGAGTCGACCGAGAAGACTGAAATCAAAGCGGAGGATAATCCTACACCCAACCCCATTCAGTCGAAACGCCGTGGCAGAAAAAATAAAAATCAAAAGGAGCAAGTCAGAGAGAATAACGACAATAATGTTAATGTCTCAAATGACAACATGGCTGCCTCTCAGAAAAACAATGCCAATATTAACAAGGAGAATAACGGCAACAACGGCAATAACAACGTAAACAATAATAACGCTGTCAACAATAACACTAACGGCAACAACAACAATAACAACGGCAATAACAACAATCACTCCAACAAGCATAAGAACAACCAGGTTCAGGCTCGTAGGGTAGAGTTTCCCTTCGAAATAGAAGGTGTTGTTGAAGCCGAGGGTGTGCTCGAGATATCTGCCGACAATTATGGTTTTCTGCGTTCTTCCGACTACAACTACCTGGCATCGCCCGACGATATTTATGTGTCACAGCAACAGATACGTTCCTTTGGTTTGAAAACTGGCGATACCGTTCAGTGTACCATACGTCCTCCGCGCGAGATGGAGAAGTATTTTGTGGCGGTGAAGATCATGAAAATAAACGGTCTCAATCCGGAGGAAATCAGAGACAGGGTGCCTTTCGAATCACTCACTCCTCTTTTCCCAATGGAGAAATTCAACCTTACCGGCCATCCTCAAGAGTCGTTCTCGACACGTGTTATCGACCTTTTCACTCCAATTGGAAAAGGCCAGCGCGGCCTTATCGTCGCACAGCCCAAGACAGGTAAGACAACATTGCTCAAGGAGATAGCCAATGCCATAGCCTATAATCATCCCGAGGTTTACCTTATGGTGCTGCTCATCGACGAGCGTCCTGAGGAGGTTACCGACATGCAGCGCAGTGTCAATGCCGAGGTTATCGCCTCGACGTTCGACGAACCTGCCGACCGTCATGTCCGCATCGCCAACATCGTGCTCGAGAAGGCAAAGCGTATGACCGAGAGCAAGCATGATGTCGTGATAGTCCTCGACTCCATAACCCGCTTGGCGCGTGCCTACAACACCGTTCAGCCGGCTTCGGGCAAAGTGCTTTCGGGCGGCGTTGAGGCCAACGCGTTGCAAAAACCCAAACGTTTCTTTGGCGCGGCACGCAACATCGAAAACGGTGGCTCGCTGACCATCATCGCTACAGCATTGACAGAGACAGGTTCGAAGATGGACGACGTCATCTTCGAGGAATTCAAGGGTACCGGCAATATGGAACTTCAGCTCGACCGTCGACTGGCCAACAAACGTATGTGGCCCGCTGTTGATATCGTCAGCTCGTCGACACGCCGTGACGACCTCCTGGTGTCGCAGAACATACTCTCTCGCATGCAGGTGCTTCGCAACCAACTCACCGACCTCAACCCCATTGAGGCTATGGAGATGTTGCGACGCTTCATGCTCAATACCAAAAACAACGAGGAATTCATTTTCACTATGGACAAGTAGTAACTAACGTTAACGTTAACCTTAACGAAAGCGAAAACCTTGTTTAACGCTAACCTTTTTATAACCTAATAACCCCATTAATAAAATATGAGACGCGGATTTGGAAGTGACAACCATTCGGGAATATGCGTCGAAGCTCTGCAAGCCATTGCTGATGCCAATGTCGACCACGCATTGGCCTATGGCGACGACGAATATTGTCAGTCGGTCACGACCCTATTCAAAGAAGAGTTTGGTCAGCAGGCCGAGCCCTACTTTGTTTTTAATGGTACAGGTGCCAATGTCCTCTGCATCGACGCTATGTGCCGTTCTCATCATGCCGTGGTATGTGCCGAAACAGCACATATCAATGTCGACGAATGCGGTGCGCCACAACGTATTGTCGGCTGTCGCCTGCTAACTGTGCCAACGCCTGACGGCAAATTGACCCCCGACCTTGTCAAAACCCAGCTGCACGGCTTTGGCTTCGAACATCACTCACAGCCCCGTGCAATATCTATAACCCAGCCTACAGAGCTGGGCACACTCTACACCTGCGACGAGATTCGCCAGTTGGCCGAATTGGCACACTCCAAGGGAATGTTCCTCCATGTCGACGGCGCCCGCCTGGCCAATGCCGCTGTGGCGTTGAATTGCACTTTCAAGGAGATGACCACCGACTGTGGCGTCGACTGTGTCTCCTTTGGTGGCACCAAGAATGGTCTTATGATGGGCGAGTCGGCAGTGATGCTGAATCCCGTCCTCGACCAGGAACTGAAATATCGTCGCAAACAGATGTCGCAACTCTGTTCCAAGATGCGTTTCATGGCCGCTCAGTTTGAGGCCTACCTTCGTCATGATGGCGCCGAGAAACCTTTATGGTATCGCAACGCAAGCCACAGCAACGCTATGGCGCGCCTGCTCGAGAACGAAATCCGCGACGTTGAAGGTGTGAAGATTATGTATAAGGTGCAAGTCAACAGTGTCTTCGCGCAATTGCCGCGAACAGTGTGGACAGCCTTGCAGCAGGAATACTTCTTCTACGATTGGGACGAAGCAGCCGACGTAGTGCGTTGGATGTGCTCATTCGACACCACCGAAGAGGATATTCATGCCTTTGTCTCCGCGTTGAGGCGGATACTGAAAAATGGAAAATAGTTTTTTTTGCAAACCCTTTAATACCGTAATATTATGAAATCAATTGCAATACTCACGGGTGGCGGTCCAGCCCCTGGAATGAACACAGTAGTGGCTTCGGTAGCCAAGACCTTTTTGCGTGACGGATTCCGCGTCATAGGTCTTCATGGTGGTTATTCGGCACTTTTCACCGAGACACCTCGCATGCAGGAACTCGATTTCCTTACCGCCGACGAGATTTTCAATAAAGGAGGCTCAATTCTGAAGATGAGCCGCTTCAAACCCACCGACGAGGATTTTGAGAAACGTTTCAACCTCAAGTTCTTCACCGAAAACGAAGTCAAACTGCTTGTCACCGTTGGCGGCGACGACACAGCTTCTACAGCCAACCGTATCGCCAAATTCTTGGAGAGCAAGCACTATCCCATCGCCAACATCCACGTTCCCAAGACCATCGACAACGACCTGCCTTTGCCCAACAGCAGCCCCACTTTCGGCTACAACAGCGCCAAGGCACAGGGTTGTGTGCTCGCCACTGCCGTAATGGAAGATGCCCGCACCAGCGAGAACTGGTTTGTTGTCAGCGCCATGGGTCGTTCGGCAGGACATCTTGCCCTCGGCATCGCCGGCGCATGCCACTATCCCATGGTCATCATCCCAGAGTTCTTCAACAAGACCGAGATCACCGTCGAGAAGATTGTCAACATGGTCGTTTCCTGCATTGTCAAGCGCAAACTCATGGGCATCAACTATGGTGCTGCCATGATTTCCGAAGGCGTCTTCCACAGCCTTAGCGACAAAGAGATAGCCAACAGCGGCATCCAGTTCAGCTACGACGAGCATGGTCACCCCGAACTCGGCAAAGTGTCCAAAGCCCACATCTTCAACGACCTCCTCGAACGCAAAGTCAAAGAGCTGGGACTCAAAGTCAAGAGCCGTCCTGTCGAAATCGGTTATGAGGTACGTTGCCATACACCTATAGCCTTCGACCTCACCTATTGCTCACTCATGGGTATGGGCGTTCACACCCTCTTCAACCAAGGAGCGACAGGTTGTATGGTCTATGTCGACCATCAAGGCGCAGTAAGTCCGCTCTATCTTAAAGACCTGCAAGATCCCAAAACAGGCAAGATACCTCCGCGTCTTGTCAACGTCAACAGCAACAAAGTGATGAGCTATGTCAACGACATCATGGATTACATCACACCTGACGACTACGAGGCTGCCAAGAAGTATCTGCCCAATCCCGAAGCTTACGACTTCAAGAAGATACTTGAGTGGTAGACATCCCACCCAAGGCAACAGCCATTAGGTAATAACAAGAGAGGCTTCTTCCGGCAATCCGATAAAGAAGCCTCTCTTTTTTTTGTGTGTTATGAGAGACGTATGGTTAACGTTAACGTCAAGGTTAAACCCCAATCGGTCGATAGGTAATCGTTTCGAGCAGATTGGTCGCATCGCTGGCGAAGACGTGGCGGGCTACATCAAGACAGGGATGTGGCCAAGATGCCGAAAGAAATGCTGAGATGTCATAAATAGACCTAAAAAAACAAGAACGATTGAACAGTCGGCCTAATGACCGATTTGGGTTAAAGTCGCCGCAGGAACTCGTTATCGTTAACGTTAACGTTAAGGTTAAATTTTAAATATTTTCCTTCCTCGCAATAATAAGTTATAATCATCGTTACATAAATTTAAGTAAACAATCTAATCATAATACCTATGAACGTTCATATCGTACAGCATAACATCCTCACCAACAATCCTGAGGAAAATCTTCAATGGATCATGGCCGAGCTCGACACCCAAGAGTCCCGTGATGCCCTGCTCACCGTCTTTCCTGCCTGCACCCTTTGTGGCTATCCACTCTTTGGCTCTGCCGCTTATACCGACATCCAGAAGCGAGCCCAGTCAGCGCTTCAGCAACTCGTTGCCATGTCAGAGCATCGAGCATTCCTCATAGGACTGCCCTTGCAGGTGCAGGACAAAGGTTTGTGCAATGCCATCGTCTTTGTTCAGAACTGTGCCATACGAGCCATCGTCACCAAAAAGTATTTAGCTCCCGACGAGCAGAAATATTTCGTCCGTGGCGAAGGTGTTCAATCCGTCAACTACCAAGGCCAGCAGATAGCCATAGGATTTTATGAGGACCTCAAGGAACTTACCAAGAGCCATTCCGAGCAGCCCGACATGATAATATGCTGTGGATGTAACATTTTTGAATACAACAAACCCTACAGCATACGCTATCGTATGCACAAGATTGTAGAGAACCTCAACGCCTCGTTGGTATTTGTCAACCGCATAGGAGGTGAAGGGCCGTTCCTTTTCGCCGGAGGCTCCATGGCCCTCAATGCCGCAGGTTCAGTGCTTTGCCAGTTCCCATATTTCGAGGATTACAGCCAGAGCGTAGACCTGCAGCTGCTTACCGCTTGTGATGACGAGAAGCCCGAAGTTGTCGAGTTGGTATACAAAGCCCTTGTTATGGGTTTGCGCGAATATTTCTCTAAGAATGGACTCCATCGTTGTGTTATAGGACTCAGTGGCGGTATCGATTCCGCACTGGTATGTGCTTTGGCAGCCGCCGCCCTTGGTCCCGAGAACGTCCATGGTATCTTGATGCCGTCGCAGTATTCCACCGACCATTCTGTTAAGGATGCCGAAGACCTCGCCAACAATCTTGGTGTCAAGTACGACATTGTTCCTATCAAAGACTGCTTCGACGCTTTGCGCAACACCATGAAGCCCATCTTTGGCGACCTTGCCGAGGATGTCACCGAAGAGAATATGCAGGCGCGAGTCAGAGGCAACATACTCATGGCCTATTCCAACAAGTTTGGCGCTTTGGTGCTCAACACCACCAATAAGAGCGAAGCCGCTATGGGCTATGGCACCCTTTATGGCGACAGTTGCGGCGCGCTTTCCGTAATTGGTGACCTATACAAGACAGAAGTCTACCAACTCTCAGAGTGGATCAATAGAGATAGAGAGATCATTCCGTGGAATTCCATTCGCAAAGCCCCATCCGCCGAGCTTCGTCCCGGACAGAAAGACAGCGACTCCTTGCCCGACTATGCCGTCCTCGACGCCATCCTCAACCTTCATATCGAAGAGCAGATGTCCCACGACGAAATCGTAGAGGAAGGCTATGACAGCGAGCTTGTGGCACAGGTTATCCGCAAGGTGCGCATAAACGAATGGAAGCGCCTCCAGTTCGCTCCCCAGCTGAAGATGTCGCCCATGACATTTGGTATCGACCGCCGAGTTCCTATAAGTTAAGTCGATGACAGCGCCGAATAGCCCGCTGTTCGGTGTTGGCAACCATTAATCCTTACGACGATGACACAGCTCGAACTGGCTGAAAAATACATTGTGTCCACCAATGTGTCCGTTTTCCTTACCGGCAAGGCAGGGACAGGCAAGACAACTTTTTTGCGTCATATAGTGTCGACGTTGAAAAAGCGTTGCGTAGTCTTGGCCCCCACCGGTGTCGCTGCCGTCAATGCAGAGGGAGTCACCATCCATTCCTTCTTCCAGTTGCCGCTGTGTCCCTATTTACCCGATGTCAAAGAACTTGTCACCGAGTATCAGCTGCCTGACAAATTCAAGCAGCTCCGCAAAGAGAAGCAAAAAATAATCCGCACCCTCGACCTCATTATTATTGATGAGATAAGCATGGTTCGTGCCGATTTGCTCGACGCTGTCGACATGATGCTGCGGCGCTACCGACATAGCAGCAAACCCTTTGGTGGTGTGCAGCTGCTTATGATAGGCGACGTGCAGCAGCTCCCTCCCGTTGTCACCGACGAAGAGAAACCCTATATGGACAAAGTCTATCCGTCTTCGTTTTTCTTCCATAGCAAGGCGTTGCAGAAGATACACTATGTCACCATCGAGCTGACCACCGTTTACCGTCAGCAAGATGACCGTTTCATCACCCTGCTTAACAACGTTCGCGACAACAAAATAGACCGTTCCACATTAGACGCCCTCAACAGCCGTTACGATCCCACCTTCAACCCTGACGACAAAGAAGGCTATATCCGACTGACCACACATAACTATCAGGCCGACAATGTCAACGCCCGAAAACTCGCCAAACTCAATGCCAAACCATTTGTGCTCAAAGCCAGCGTCGAGGGCAATTTTCTGCCATCGTCATTTCCTACCGACGAGACCTTGACCCTAAAAGAGGGTGCGCAGGTGATGTTTGTCAGAAACGACAGTAGCGGACATGCCTACTACAATGGCAAGATCGCCATTGTTGAAGGCTACGATCCCGATGAGGGAGTTTCCGTAGTCGACAAAGAAGGCAACCATATCGTTGTGAAACAGGATAAGTGGGAAAATGTAAAGTATGAGATTGACGAGGCCGACAATCAGATAAAGCAGAAAGTTGATGGCACTTTTACCCAATATCCGCTAAGGCTTGCGTGGGCCATCACCGTACATAAGAGTCAAGGTTTGACATTCGACAAAGTTATTATCGACGCAGCGTCGGCATTCACCTTCGGACAAGTCTATGTCGCTTTGAGCCGCTGCCGCTCGTTGGAAGGCATAGTGCTGGCAACCCCATTGTCAGAGAAATGCATGTTCGACAACCAGGATATAATTGATTTTAACAAAACGATACCAACAATAGACACTGTTAGAGACGAACTCGGCGGATTCCAGTCAGAGTACTACTACGATTTGTTGTATGAGATGTTCAACCTGTCGCAGATAATGCATGCCACCAAAAAGCTAAACTCCCTGTTCCAGCAATATCTGAAACGTTTGTTGCCGGGGCAGACACACAAGATGTCGGAGATCAATAATGTCATGGTAGCCAATATGGTCTCTGTGGCAGAGAAGTTTCGCAGCCAGATGTCCAAGATACGCATTAGCAATGGAGGCAAGATTGATGACCCATACCTTCGCGACCGTGTCGTCAAGGCGGTAGATTATTTCGACGGCCAGATGGAGCAGCTGCTTTTAGCACTGGCGCCACTTATGGAGATAGAGATAAGCAACAAAGTCGTTGCTGCCGATTTTGATGAGTGGTCAAGTGAGTTGAGAGACGCCATAGGACTGAAACAAAGATGTTTGAAAAGGGTAGGGGAGCAAGGTTTTTCAGCTGAGGTCTACAATCAAGCCAAAGTCGATTTCCTGCTTGACAAAGAGCGTGACGGCAGCAAAAAGAAAGCCTCTTATAAGAAGAGACAGCCCAAGGCAAAGAAAGATCCAACCTGGGTAGAGACTGTAAAGCTCCTTGTAGAGGGCAAGTCGATAAAAGACATTGCGGAGCAGCGCAATTTAAAGTACACCACCATTACCGGCCATTTAGAGAAGGCGTTGGAAGCCGGAGCCATAGATATAGACATGTTGCTCACCGCCGATGAACTAGATGAGCTCGTTGATTATTTCTTGAATAATGCACCCAAGAACCTCACCGAAGCCAATGATCATTTTGGTGGCAAATACCAATACTACAAACTCCGAGCTGCAGCCTACATAGCCAAGACAATGAACTAAGTACAGCAAGCGTCCTCGAGCAAGTTTCAGGATTCAGGATTCAGGATTCAAGGTTAAGGTTAACGTTAACGTTGCCGCAGGCGCTTGCCGCAGGCGAGCAATTTCCGTTCTTTTCTGTAATGAAGAAGATTAGCGAGTGTCCGCGAGCAAGTTTCTGTTTTTTTCTGTTTTTTCCGTTATTTTCTGTAATGAAGAAGAGTAGCGAGCGTCCGCGAGCCAAAGCAAATCGTGCTTAAAAAAGTTAGCGTTAGCGTTAACGTTAAGGTTGCCGCAGGCGAGCAAATTTCTGTATTTTTCTGTTTTTTCCTTTATTTTCTGTAATGAAAAAGAGTAGCGAGCGTCCGCGAGCCAAAGCAAATCGTGTTCAAAAAAGTTAGCGTTAGCGTTAACGTTAACGTTGCCGCAGGCACCCATTTTCGTTGAAATGTTGTAGCAAGTCTTGAAACAAAGCCACGGGGCCGAGGTGCCATTGTTTGGTATATTCTTGTTCCATCTGGTGGTAAGTGTCAGACCTATAGATGCGTTTCACAGCTTCGCAAATGCTGATGTCGCAGTCGTCGGCTAACATTTCAGCCATGTAGCTAACCTTAGACGGAAGAATCAGATAAAGGTTATCCTGAGTAATGTTGAGCTTCATAGTGTTATCTCCTTAGCTTCAATAAAAGTTAGAGAGAGCAATGCTGCCTCAGTATGAAACAGATACTGGTCTACTAATTTATAAGACTTTAGTTCTGCAATAAGATTCTGTTT
>ONEY01000036.1 GCA_900316965.1 uncultured Bacteroidales bacterium | reverse complement strand
ACCGCCGGCGGCCCACTCGTCGATATACTCGGCCATAGGGCTGGACGGGGTGATGGGGTAGATAGCTGCTACCTCGCTGAACATGTAGGCCACATGCGCCGCAGCGCAGTTGCCGTCACAAGTCATAAACTTTTTTTCTTTTGCCATAATGTAATTATATAACTTAAACGTTTAAGGATTAATATATTATTATAATGTTTCGTATTTTTTATGAGGGTACAAATATACATAATTATTTCGGAGTTCCCGAAATAAACATTGCTTTATTTCCTAATCAGCAAAATACTAATACTTTACAACTTCCCACAGACAAAGTCTTGATAATTGTCCGGTGAGACAATCGTAAATGTATGGTCGGGATAGTTTTTCACAAAGGTTTCTGCCAGTCGTGGCTGCTTTGTTTTGCTCCATTTGAACTCGTAGGTGTGCAACACTCCGTCATAGTCCTCAATGTAGTCAACCTCTTGTTGTTGCTGTGTGCGCCAGAAATAGCTCTTGCCATAAAATGCACTGTATGAGTTGTGTTTCATACGCTCGCTGATGACGTAGTTTTCCCATAGCGCACCAGTGTCTGTCCGTAAGTCCAAAGGCTTGTAGTCTCCAAGTATTGCGTTGCGTACACCATTGTCGTAGAAGTAGATTTTGCGGCTTTTCTTAAGTTCGGAACGCACATTGCGGCTGAACGAGCGCAGATGGAACAGCACATACGACTTCTCCAGCAGATCGATGTAGCGTTGCACCGTTATGGAGGTAAGACCCAATAGCCGCCCCAATTCGTTGAACGACACTTCGCTCCCCACCTGCAGCGCCAGTGCTTGCAACAGCTGCTCTACAATCTCCGGCTTGCGCACATCTTGAAAAGAGAAAATGTCCTTGTATAGATAGCTGTTTACCAAATCTATCAAAGTCTCGCGCTCTTCGCCCGGATGATTCACCACCTCGGGATATGAACCGTAGATAAGCCTACGCTCCAGCATACGGCGTTCCTCTGTGGCACCGAACTCACGTATCAGCTCTTCCGACGAGAATGGAAACATCACATACTCGTACTTGCGGCCTGTCAAAGGCTCGTTAATAGAGTTTGAGAGTTCGATAGCCGACGAACCCGTGACCACCACCTGCTTTTCCGGGTAGTTGTCAATAAGCAGTTTTAGCGTGATGCCTATGTTATTCACACGCTGTGCTTCGTCAATCAGAATCAGGTCGACATTGGCTGTCTCTGCTCCCAGCTCCGTTGAGGTTGGTTCGTTTAGTTTTTTCCGAACATCTGGCTCATCGCAATTCCATACAAGAACCTTCCTGTCAGTGTCGGCAACCAACATTCTAAGCAATGTAGTCTTGCCCACCTGCCTTGGGCCGACAATTATTACAGCCTTCCCTTTGTACAAACGACTGTCAATCTGCTTCTTGATAGCTCTTTCAATCATAATTCAGTCATATTATCACAACTGCAAAAATACAAACTTTTTTAATTGTAATAAAAAAATCTTATAAGAATTTTTAATTATACTTAAAAAATCTGATATCCGAAAGCATATTCTGAAAATAGAAATCCCCGTCGATTTCGACGGGGTTTTGTTGTCACGATTTCAGTACACATTGGAACAATATGGTAGTAAAAGACGATAAAATAACCACCGCCTTAGACAATCATCGTGGGGGCGATTGGTACGACTGGTAGCCCCCAAAAAAACACAAGAAAAACCGCCGAGAAAAAATTTTCTCGGCGGTTTTTCTTTAGTGTAGATGAATTCTAAACTCCTTGAGAGGAGCTTAAACTGTTGATTTTGGGTAAGGATTATCAATCCATTTCTTTAATATTACCAGCGCTATAGTAGAGCCAACCATCTTCAATTCTGACCACAGTTTTCTTTCCACCAGCATAAGTGCTGCGGCTCCATGCCATGTAAACATCCTTGAAATTTAGGCTTTTCATGGCAGAGATGAATTCATCTTTGGTTTTGTAAGTAACATATTCGTCATTTTCCATGGGTTCATAGCCGCCGTTGTATTGTTCCAGGCTTGGTTGTTCGGGATTGGCTTTTTCCTCATCCAACATGGTCAAGAAGGCGTCTTTGATGACAGAGTTGGTGGCATCGGATTGGCGATAGTTGTATTCTGCACCTATAACGGTGTTGTCGGCCGTGTTGAATGTATATATTTCGTTATAATCGTCGAAGTATTTTGTAGCATCGATGACACCTTGGAATTCATTAATTTTTCTCCTCTAAAAGGCATAAAAAGAGATGCAGGAACCCCTTGTTGCGATGCTTTTCTCCCTAATTTGCGCTCACATTAGCGTCGCAAAATATCGATATCCCAACTCAGTTGGAAGGACCTATTGTGCATAATGACCAATGTTGTCGCCAAATAGGGAGGTAATAAGGGCCATGAGGCTGTGTGGCAAGAGGCGTGGCGCGAGGTGGAAAAGTCACCATTGTGCCAAGCAATACGGAAAAAAAATTGTATCTTTGCAGCCGCAAATAGGGTAAAGAAAACAAGATGGGAAAGAAAGACATAAAGGGATATAATGCGTTAGTGACCGGAGGCACGTCGGGTATGGGTTGGGAATACTGCCAGCAACTCGCCGCCAAGGGTTGCAACATACTGATGGTATCGGTACAGCAAGAACAGTTGGCCGAGCTGCCGGAACGAATAGCCAATGACTTTGGAGTGGAGGCATGGGGCTTGTATGCCGACTTGTCGCAGTCGTCAGCCGCCGACGAAGTATGGCGCTATTGTCGTGAGCATGCTCTCGAGATAGACATCTTGGTCAACAATGCGGGTATGTTTTTCTTTCATGAAATTGACGCTGATACGCAAGACAAGGCGTTGATAATGCTGCGATTGCATGTGTTGACCACCACACGCTTGATGATGATGTTCGGCGAAGCCATGAAGAAGCGCAAAAGAGGGTATATCGTCAACATGTCGTCGATGACCGCACAGCTGCCCACGCCCGGAACGACGATGTATTCGGCAACCAAAGCCTATTTGAAAAGCTACTCCAAGTCGTTGTATTACGAGATGGCACCCTATGAGGTAGGAGTGACCACTGTTGTCCCTGGTGCAATAGCCACCCCCTTGTATCAGATGAAGCCACGACTGATGAAGATGGGACTTGCCGTGGGACTCATCCGCACCCCACAATGGCTGGTGAGGAGGGCGTTGCGAGGTATGCTGATGAGGCGCCAAGAGGTGAAGCCAGGAGCGATGAACTACATAGTTCCGGTAATAATTCGTCTGCTACCCAATGGGATAGAACAAAGAATATGGAACAGATTCCGCCAACCTAAGTCTGTAGGATTATCAAACAATTGATTATTTATTAACCAAAAAAATCATTTATGGGAGTGATATACAGCATACGATGCCGCAGGTGCGGGAACGCGTTCAATAGAAAGTATGGAGTGGGATACAATGGCCAGGGGACATTGTATTGTGACCATTGTGGCAAGGCGCATGGTGTGGATTTCAGCTGCGGGTGGGGATGGGAGCCATCGTGTGAGTGTGGCGGTACTTTCGATGCCGACGCCATGGGGTGTTGCCCACAATGCGGGAGCTTGCTGTCGAAAGAGGATATTGATGAAGATAAGCCCGCTGTCCAGTGGGAATAAGAGATGGCTGATATTTAATTCAGGGTTAATGAACAATAGAATGGTATTGATCATATGGATTAAAAACATATTTTTTGTTAGGTGGGGGATAAAGGATAAATGAGAGATGGAATCGGGAGGGCTTTTTTCTCCATAGGGGAGGTGCTAAATGAGAGTTATGAGTCCGCTATGAGTTCGCTAAGAGCCTACGGCAACGCTAACGCAAATCTTAACAATAATTGGGTTTGAGGCAACGAAGGGGATATAATAATAAAAGGAGTTTTGGAGCGTTAATAGAATGTAGAAAGTTGCGGATTTGAGGAGACAACAAAAATAGTATATATCGTATGGAAATAATACCTTTTCAACGCTAATGACAAAAATGGATTTTATGAGAAAAAGAGTGTTTTTTTTGTTTACCATGGTGGTGATGGCCTTGATGGTTGGATGCGGCAATCATGACAAAACCCCCGCTTCGGTCGTGGACAATAGTAAAGAAACTAATACTAAACATATGAAGACAATAATGATTATTGATGGAGACCCTCGTAAGAACTTTAACACGGCTTCTATGTTACAAAAATTTGCCGAAGGTGCTAGCTCTGTCAGCGACCAAATCGAGGTGAAAACGGTACGCCTTTACGACCTCGACTACAAAGGTTGCATGTCGTGTATGGCGTGCAAGGTGAAAGGCAAAGCGTCGAATGTGTGCAAATACAAAGATGCTCTGACGCCCATTTTGGAAGAGATAGCACAAGCCGACGGCCTCGTTTTGGGATCACCTATTTACTTTTGTGACGTCACGGGTCAGATGCGCACCTTTCTGGAGCGCCTGGCATTTCCATGGCTTTCGTACAACGACTACAGCCTTACGGCTTCGAAACGGATGCCCGTGGTGCTGGTGGAGACGATGAACGGCACGCCTGAACGCAACAACAGCAACGGTTACGGCTCGATGGAGCATTGTATCGCCGGCGCCCTCGGCGAGCCCGAACGCCTGATTGCCTACAACACCTATCAGGTGAAGGACTACAGCCGTTATGAGCTGGCTGGCTTTTCGGAGGAGGCAAAACGCCAGTACCGCGACGAGCACTGGGAAGAGGACCTGCAGCGTGCCTTCGAGGCAGGACGGAAGATGGCATATGGCATTATAACGAAATAACGAAATAACGTTATAACGAAATAACGACAATAACGAAAAAGCGATGCAATGAAGATTTCGAATTTCGGGTATTTCTGGCTTGATACGTGGGTGATTGCCAATGTGATTCAGCTGGCGACACAGGATTTCTGCGCCCGTTTCCTGAACCGTAGCAACGACCCATGCGGACGTCAGTATGACCAAATGACGCAGGCAGCACGGTCGGCTCCAGCCAATATCGCCGAAGGCAATTCGCGTCATTCTACATCGAAGGAGACGGAGATGAAGCTGACGGATGTGGCTCGCGCCACACTCTCGGAACTGGCCAACGACTATCTGAACTGGTTGCTCAAGCACGAGCAACTCCCGTGGTCAATACATTCGACGGAATATACCGCTGTGGCAAGTACGCGATTCGACAAGCCTGAGTATCAAGATGATGTGCTGTATCAGAGCAGCATCCACATTTTGAAGCAAAAACATCGCTTCGATGTTTGGCTGCAGTCGGAAGATTCGATGACGGTGGCCAACTGCCTGCTGGTGCTTTGCAACCGCCTTGTCATGATGCTGAGCAAACAGATAGAAAGCCAGCTGGCGACATTCCGCGAGGAGGGCGGTTTCACGGAGGCGCTGACGGCCGAGCGTTTGGCACACCGCACAGAGCAGAGCCTCCAGGCCGATGCACCCACCTGTCCGGTTTGCGGCAAGCCTATGATTAAACGAGTGGCGAAGAAGGGGGTGAACTCCGGGCGGGAGTTCTGGAGTTGCTCTGGATATCCTCAATGCAATGGGACAAGGAATATTGTTTAATGCAGGATGGCGTTATAACTTTATTTCGTTACTACTTTATAATGGGATGACGACACAATATTATAACTCAATGAAAAAGACAATACACACATTTCTTGCGGCGGTGGTGATGCTAACTTTGCTGGCTGGATGCTGCGACAACAAGAACCAAGACAACGACAAACAGGAAACGACAATGAATAGCGAACTGAAACCTTTCGACGTACAGAAGGATTTTGCCGACAACGGCTTCACCTTCTTCACCAAGAACCTTATCCTCTGCTCGGGCGACAGCACGGAGAGCAACGCGATGACCATAGGCTGGGGCGGAATAGGCAACTACCTCGGTCACGACCGTCCGGCGGTGACGGTGTATGTGGCGCCGGCACGCTACACCTACGAGTTCATGGAGCGTCATCAGCGCTTCACCATCATGGAGTTTGACGACCCCGCAATATGGCAGTATATGGGCAAAGTCAGCGGACGCGACACCAACAAAGCTGAAGCCCTCGGCCTTCACGTGGCATATACCGAGCACGGCACGCCCTACTACGAGGAGGCGAAGACAGTCATAGAATGCGAGACGATGACCGCATGGCACCAGACAGAGCGGGACTTCCGCAACCAGACGCCCAAGGAATGGTACGACGGCTTTGAGGCCGGTATCCACACGATATACATTGGCGAGGTGATAGGCGCATGGAAAAGGTAATGGCAAAAGTACCGGAAGTATGAAACTGTTGAAAGAAATACTTGGATATCTGCTTGGCGCAGTGCTTTTCGTGGTGCTGCTGCCTACGGTGATGTGGCTGGCCTCGGGCATGCCGCCCATAGTGCATATCGGAGCCTTGAGAGCCTCAATTACGGGTGTGCTGATGATTGGCGGATTGTCGCTGAGCATCTGGACAATCGTCTATATGAAACGTCGTGGCAAGGGCAACCCGATGGACGCCTTCGGCCACGAGGTGGCTCCGCGCACACAGCACCTGATGACCTACGGCCCCTACCGCCTCAACCGCAACCCTATGCTCACCGGCACGCTGACCTTTCTGGCCGGCTGTGTGGTGTGGCTCTGGACTTGGCAGTCAGCGTTGGTGTGGATGGCCTTCTTTGCCATTATGATGGTGCAGGTCGTCAGCGAGGAACGTCGCCTGCAACGCGATTTCGGCGACGAATATAAGGATTACTGCCGTCGTACCCGCAGATTTTAGACTATAATGGTGGAGATATGGAGATAACGACCCTCATGGAAACTGATGACCGCACGGTGTTGCGCCGCTGGCTGATGGACAACCACCAGAAGGAGTGCGAGTTGTGGGTAGCCACCTATCGCGGACGGCAGCCGATGGCCGATGCGCTGCCCTATGTTGAGGTCGTTGAGGAGGCGCTCTGCTTCGGATGGATCGACTCCACCTGCAAGCGGCTGCCCGACGGACGGCTGGCACAGCGCCTCTCGCCACGAAGGAAGAACAGCCATTGGACGGAACGCAACCGGGAGCGGTGCAGGAAACTGGAGCAGCGGGGGTTGATGACGGAGGCAGGGAGAATGGCGTTGATACAAGCAAACAACAAGTAACCAAATAGATAGTTGAAAAGAATGGGTAAAAAGAAATCAGTCAAAAAGAAACCTACCAAAACGAGACCCAGAAAAAAGAGTTCGACCAAAAAGAAACCTACCGTCTCGAAAAAAACGAACTATACAAGAAACAGCATAATTATCTTGTTGGTATTGGCTCTTTTGGTAATTATTTGGTGGCGCATAACTGATGTAAAATATTGGCAAAGTTATGAACAGTATCCTGCTCAGATTACAAGAATCTACTCGGTATACAGAGGAAAATTTAATAATATGTGGAGGGTAGAATATCAGTACATTGTTGACGGTAAAACATACAAAGACGATGAGGAATTCTTCCACAAATATGACTATGGCGACCTCCAAGTCGGAGATACTATCACCATAGAAGTCAGCTCCACCAGCGCTGAAGCGAGTAGATGGAGACCCAATGCAAAGCGAAATGATTGATATCGATACAACCAATATGTGCTCGCATCTGCAGCGGAAACTGTTCGATGAGAATGGCGAATACCATCGCCTATGGCTGGCGATGCAGGATGACCCGGAGCTGACGGCGGTGGTGCGTTCGCGCCAGCTGCACATCTACCGTAACGGGAAGAAGGTGCTGGTGCTGGCCGGCAAAGCGGCACCGAAAATCATCAGGGAAGACAAAATATGTGAAATGCTTAATGATTATGGAAAATAAGTTCAATATACGTCCGGCGAGGGCCGATGAGGCAGGCCTTGTGCTGGAATTCATCAAGAAGCTGGCGGCATACGAGAAATGCGCCGACGAGGTGGTGGCCGACGAAGCGACCGTTTACCAATCTCTCTTTGTGGAGCGCTCCGCCGAGGTGCTCTTTGCCGAAGAAGATGGCGAGGTGATAGGCTTCGCCTTGTTCTTCCACAACTTCTCCACCTTCGTGGGTCGCAAAGGTCTCTACCTCGAGGACCTCTTCATAGTGCCCGAGAAACGTGGCAAGGGCTATGGGAAAGCGTTGCTGAAACACCTGGCGCAACTGGCCGTGGAGCGCAACTGCGGCCGCATGGAGTGGATATGCCTCGACTGGAACAAGCCGGCCCTGAAGGTGTACCGCAGTATCGGTGCCATACCGATGGACGAGTGGACGGTGCAACGGCTTGACGAGACGGAGTTGAAGCGCTTTGCTGAAGCAGAACGAAGTGATAGCCAAACATGACGGCATCAGCTGTGATGGCAAAGCCACATCGTGTCACGACAAAATGTGCTGAGTTCTAGAACTATTGAATAAAAATACTAACCCCAACTTATTATGAAAAAAAATATACTATTGCTAACATTGCTAACGGTCGCCATGCTTATGGCGGCATGCGGAAACCAAGAGGCGCGGCTGAAGGAAAGGGCTGCGGAATTGTGCAAATACATCCCCGACCATGAGTTGCGGGAGGAGTCGCGCGAGTATATGACCGAGGACTTCTACAACGTGCTAGACACGATGTTCAATCACCTGCCGGAATTTGAGGCCATGGATCACGAATGGCTCTACTACTTCGTCACCGGCAATGGCGGCACGATAGCCGACTTCGACGTTGTCGGCGTGGAACAACAAGACAAGAGCCACGCTACGGCCACCATCAGCGTGCGGCAGAAATGGGAGGACGGCTCCTTCGACCCCAGTAGCGATGTTGAGGAGCATCGGCTGGCTATGGAGAAAGTGGAAGGGAAATGGCTTATTGCCGACTTTGACGGGCACAAGTCCGACTGCATTCGCCACATTGCCATCAACCGCGAGGAACAGGCCGTCCGTGCTGCCATCAGCGACTACCTGGTGAGCGAGATAGGCGAGCAATACCAGAAAGGCGAGCTCTGCATCCCGACGCTGCAGATGATACACGAGGAGGATGGGCTCTTTATGGGCGACTTTTGGGTGATGTGGTACAACGCCGTTGGTGACACGCTGAAGTGCGTCTCCGGCGGCAACCACGCTGGCGCAATGACTATGAGCAAAGAGAACGGCAAATATAAAGTTACCGGCTTCGAGCAGGCGGTGGACGGCGCCGGCAACATGGCCAGCGCCAAGCGCATCTTCGGCAGCTACTACGACATCTACGAGAATGTGCACGCCAGTGAGCGGGTGCGCGAAACTGTCCGCAGGGGACAAATGCGAGAGTATGTCAAAAAGAACGGTCTGAACGTACACTATTATCAAAATTATGGCCAGCCGGCCGTCGAATTATGAAACAGATAGAGGTTGTAGCTGCCATCATTCGCAAAGGGGACAAGATCTTTGCCACGCAGCGTGGATACGGTGAGTGGAAGGACTGGTGGGAGTTTCCTGGAGGCAAGATGGAAGCTGGTGAGACTCCGGAAATGGCGCTGAAGCGTGAGATATACGAGGAGCTGTCGGCGAAGATAAACGTGGGTGAGTTGTTAGCTACCGTAGAGTATGACTATCCTGCTTTTCACCTCACCATGCATTGCTACCTTTGCTCACTGCTGATGGAATCACTCCATCTTAACGAGCACGAAGACTCCCGCTGGCTTGCCAAAGATGAGCTCGATAGCGTACGGTGGCTGCCGGCAGACCTGCAACTGATTGAACAACTGAAAAGCAATGACATATGGTAATAGATTTTAACAAAATTGTAGAGGTGGCCAACCCGCAGTTCAAGGGCGGCGATGGCGACACAATGTTCCGCACCTTCAACGACGGACAGAACAAGATTATGCGTGGACGGCTCGAGGTGGGCTGCTCCATCGGCTACCACAAACACGAAACTAACAGCGAGATTATCCTCATCCTTAGTGGTGAGGCCCGCTGCCTGTACGACGACGTGGAGGAACGTCTTGTTCCCGGCCAATGCCACTACTGCCCTGTAGGGCACTCGCACTCGTTAATCAACGCCAGCGATACCGAGCCGCTGACTTTCTTCGCCATAGTACCGGAATTGCAACGCTAACCTTAACCTTAACGTTTACCTTAACCTTATTTATTTGATTGGGTTTCGTTGGGGGCGTTGAGGGTTATGCGGAAAACTGTGCCTTGGCCAGGGACGGAGTATTTGAGGAATATCTTGCCTTTGTGGTAGTCTTTCACTATTCTGCGCGCCAGCGATAGTCCAAGGCCCCAGCCTCTCTGTTTGGTTGAGAAGCCAGACTCAAAAATGTATTTCTGTTTTGAAGGTGGAATACCTTTGCCAGCGTCACAGAGGTCAATATGTATCAGGCTGCCCTCGTTGGTGAGTATTGTCGTGAAGGTTCCAGATCCCTCCATAGCGTCGATAGCGTTTTTGCAGATGTTTTCTATCACCCATTCAAAAAGGTATCGGTTCACCGCCGCTATTACGGGACGATCGGGAAGATTGGTGACAAATTTGATTTTACGGGGACTGCGTTTTTCCATATATGCTATGGTGTGGCGAATTATCTCGCACATATCCTCGTTTTTCAGTTCAGGTATGCTGCCGATCTTTGAAAAACGTCGCGCTATGGTGTCAAGGCGGTCTATATCTTTTCGTATTTCGCCAAGATAAGGCTCTTCAAGCGTTTTGCCTTCAAGATAGTCGGCCCAGCCCGACAAAGATGATATGGGTGTTCCCAGCTGATGGGCCGTCTCCTTGGCCATGCCCACCCAAACACGGTTTTCCTCGTCGCTGCGCGCCGTGCGGAAAAGGTTGTAGGATATCACCACCAAGATGAGGGCCAGAAGGAGATATGCGAGGGGAAGGATGCGAAGCATGCGAAGCAGAGGTGTATTTTCGTAGTATACATACGCCAGCTGCCTGTTGGCAAGGCGTAGCTCGATGGGATCGTTCTCGTTGGCCATCTCATTGAGCTTGAGCTTGAGTTTTTGGGGCGTGTCGAAGTCGGAGGCATTGATATTGCCCGAGCCGAGGATCAGGTTGTGGCTGCTGTCGACGACGATAACGGGAACAAAGACGCTATTTTGGGTAACCTCGGAGAGGAACGACTGGCTAAGGTTGTCGAGCGCCTCGCGCATGTCGCTATAGATCTGCGACTCGCGGTAGAGTAGGGTGAGGGGAATGTCCCAAACAGTATAGTGGAAAGGGGGATTGTCGGCGAAAAGGTTTAGAAGCTCGGGGGTGATTTTTTGGCCAATCATGGCGCCGTCCTCACGAGGGGTTGGACGTATGTTGCCGCAGGAGGTGACTATTGAGTCACGGTCCATGATGATGAAAGGTGTGCGACTGCTATCAACTATATAGGATACATAGTTGAGGTAGAACTCGGCGTCGGAACCCAAGTCTTGTTTGTTGAACGACTGAAGAACATCGATATAGAGTTTCACCTTGCGGCGCTCGTCGATACCAACTTCGTTGAAGAATGTTTCGGTTTGGGTCATAAGCTCGGCTTTTTGGCCGATGGCGCTAGCCCATAGTCGTACTTTCTCCTGCTCAGAATGACGAATCTGCTGAGCAAAACTGTTGATGGTCCATAGTGCCGCGAGACCCAACACGATGGTCAACGCGAGAATAATCCATTTACCTTTTCGAGACTTGCGATATTTCACGGGAGGAAAGAGAGAGGGTTGTAAAGTTTTTTTTTAAAGTTTAATATGGCGACCTGTAGTGGAACGATGCCGTGGTCTATTCGACACGGACAGTCTTGGCGGGAAGAATGTGGGCGATGTAGGATGATGGCAGCAGGAGTGCCAAACAACAGATGATGACGGTTCCGGCATCGATGGCAAGAAAATACCATAGGTTGATATCGATGGGAACAAAACTCATAGAATAGCTTTCAGTGTCGAGTTTGACGATATGGAACGAGGATTGGATTAGGCACAAAACCAAGGCTATAACGTTGCCGAAGGCGAGACCTTTGCCGATGATGTATACCGACTTGATGAGGAAAATTCGTCGTATTGATCGGTTTGTGCTGCCTAGGGTTTTGAGGATGCCAATCATAGAGGTCTTCTCGAAAATCATGATCAGCAATGCCGACACAACAGAGGCTGCGCACACCACTGCCATGATGGCAAGGATGAGAAATATGTTGGCGTTGAGGAGGTCGAGCCAGGCAAACATGGAGGGCTGCTCCTCGCGTATTGAGGTCACCATCTTGTCGGGGTCGGTAGCCGCCATCACTTGGCGTGTGACAGGGTATAGGTTGCTGAAATTGTTGATGGCAATCTCGTATCCCGCCGCCATGCTGCTGTCCCAGCCGTTGAGTTTCTGTATTTGGCGTATGTCGCCGATTATGTAATGGTCGTCAAACTCGTTGAGGTCGGTGTTGTAAACTCCCGCCACCGTGAAGGCGCGGGCTCTATAGGTTTGGCCAGTCCAGAAGTAGGCTCTCACTTTCTGGCCTGTGTCTATCTGCATGCGTGAGGCTATCTTCTGTGAGATGACAATCTCGTTTGTCGCCGTCGTGTCGCCAAGGTTGGCCAGGCGCCCCTTCACCATACAGCGGGCAAAGAACGAGGAGTCGAAACTGCTGTCGACGCCCTTGAAGATGATTCCCAAAATCTGGTCGTCGGTCTTCATCATGCCGCCCTTGTAGGCATAGGGTTGTATGTGCGCCACTTCGTCAATGGCGTCGACACGCTGCAGTTCACGGTCGGTCATATTGACGGGTATTTCGTCGTAGTCGTTGACCCAGCCGTAGCTGCGAATGTTGATATGCGAGCCGAAGCCCACCACTTTGGCGGTAATCTCGTTTTGAAAGCCGCGAAGTATGCTTACGGCCATTATCATTACCAGAACGCCAAGGGCGATGGTGTAGACGGCTATGCGCACCAAAGGCCGCGAGAAACTACCTTTGTCGCGCGAAAGAAAACGTTTTGCTATTAGTTTTTCGAAATACAATCCGTGTCTGTAATTGAAAAGGTAGAGACCTGCCGAAACGACAGAGCTCTACCTTTGATGTTGTTTTTTTAGAAAGAGAGTGCGATGTTGACAAAGTCGTCAGCTTGGAGTGATGCGCCACCAATGAGGCCACCGTCGACATCGGGATTGGCGAAGAGCTCGCGGGCGTTGGATGGTTTGCAGCTGCCGCCATAGAGGATGCTGGTGTTGTCGGCCACCTCTTTGCCGTATTTCTCTGCTATGAGGTTGCGTATGAAGGCGTGTATTTCCTGTGCCTGCTCTGGTGTGGCGGTTTTGCCCGTTCCAATGGCCCAAACAGGTTCGTAGGCTATAATGATCTGACCGAATTTTTCGGCGTCGAGGTGGAAGAGTCCATCTTTTATTTGACGGCTTACTACCTCAAATTGCTTGCCAGCTTCGCGCTCTTCTAGCACTTCGCCACAACATACTATGGGGCGGATATCGTTCTCAAGAAGGCGGTCGACTTTGCGAGCCACCATGGCGTCGGTTTCGCCATAGTAGGCACGGCGCTCTGAGTGGCCCACTATGCAATATTCTATCTCCATTGAGCTCAGCATGGTGGCGCTGACCTCGCCAGTGTAGGCACCCTTTTCGTTGTCATTGACATTCTGGGCACCGATGGCAAAATAGGAGTCGTTGCTGTAGTCTTGGCACATTTCGAGATAGGGGAAAGGGGGACAGAGTATCATCAAGGTGTTCTCGCCCAACTCTTTCTCTTCGAGTTTGGTCATAATATCGTTAACGAGATCGTCGGCTTCTTCGAAGCTCTTGTTCATTTTCCAGTTTCCTGCTACAATGTTTTTTCTCATGATAGGGAGTGATTTAAATAGGTTATACTTTAAAATTGGTTATCAAAAAAATGAGTATTATTTTTAGATTCTTTAATTATGTGTGATATGCAAGCGTTTGTGTTATCGATGGCAGCCTATTCGTCCTTTTCTATAAATACTTTCATGCCTATGAATGCGTAGTTTTTCTTGAGGTGGATGATGTCGTCGTCGCGCAGGCGGATGCAACCCTCGCTGCCGCGTCCCGGTACGCTGTAGTGGTTGCCTGTGCTGCCGTGAATGCCTATCCCGGTGCCTATGTAGTCGCCCTTCAGTCGCATGAACCAATGGCCGTAGGCAGGCATGGGTCCTCGTCGACTCTGGTGTGCGGCTGTCGCCGGTATGTTTTTTGTCGCCGGTGTTGGCACCAAGACATACGGGATAGGCTGCAATGAGGGCGTCGCCCGTACCGCGTCGCTCAAGGACAAAAAGTGTGCGTTTGGGCTTGGAGATATTGATGTAAAGATTTTTTTTCTCTATCACTGAGCCAAACACCATACGGTCGTGGACGGCGCTCTGTAGGGGTGTGGTCCACACTCCATAGAGCGGCAGCTCCTGGGCGGCGGCGGCCAACGCCAGGGTGAGCACAATGAGCAATATGTATGGTTTCGACGTCAAGGGAATGAGGTGAATAGGATGTATTTATGCGGTTTTTTGTCGTTGCTGTAGGCCTATATTAATGTTTCATGCGACGTATGCCCTCTATTTGCCATTTCGATGGTTGGCGGTTGGCCTGCTCGGGATGGCGTTGCTCGTACTGCTCTATGAATGGCAGCACAGAGTTGGTTGGCAGCGTTTTGTTCATGATAATCCGACGGTCGGCGTTGAGGAGTATCATGGTCGGCGCGCCATGAACGTTGTAGGCCTCTTGGTAGTCGATGTTGACATTGGGACCGCCAACGTTGATAAAGGGCAGCTTGTGCTTTTCCACATAGTTTATCCATTTGCGTGTGTCGCTCTCGTAGCCCACAGCGTAGACCTCGAATATTTTGTTGCCCGCGGCGTTTAGTGAGTCATAGAGATGGATCAGCTCGGCCGTTTGTTTCTTGCAGTGGTTGCAGTCGGGGTCCCAAAACCAGAGCATGACATATTTTTGTGGCAGTGCATGCGACGAAATCCAGTCTTCGGGATTGGGCGACTGGTTGGTGTCGGCCATTAGGAGCTCCTGTCCCATGGCTCCGATAAGCGACTGGCTGAGGAACTGTACGGTTTGACTTTTGCTGTACAGGTCGGCTTTTGTGGCCCAGGGGCAGCGTCCGGCGAGATAGTAATCTTTGCAAAGGTCCACAAAGACCTGGTCCCAGCCTATGTTTTTTGTGCTGCGCTCATAGCGAGGTGTGATGAAATCGAGGAAATAGCGCAGCATTGTGCTGTCGTTCACCACCCTGTCCAAAACCATGTTGGCATATTTGGTGATGGTGTCGCTTTCCTGATAGTAAAGTACACCGAAGAAGTAATAGTTCATCTTGTCGAAGAGCTGTGGTGTGTATATCAGCGTGTGGTCCTTGAGGTCGACATTGTCCCAATAGTGCGAGCGGAAGTACCACGACTGCCAGTTGGCGAGGTTGGTGTCTGTGCTGCCGGCTGGTATTTCGGTGGGCACATCAACGCGCGACGACATTTTGACCAACTTGGTGAACAGGCGGCCGTTGTTGTTGGCCAGGTAGTCTTTCTCGTATTTTTTCATGGCTTCCGACAACTCGTTCATCTCTTTGTCGGCTTGGGCTTTGGTTGAGGGATTTTTGCGTTTTTCGACAATACCACGGCTTGTTTCGTTGGCCCAGTCGAGTTTGGCCATGTATTCAAACATCAAGGTGTTGGCTTTGGAACCCTTTACTACCATGCCGGTGTTGCTATGTCTCTCGTCAAATGCTATAGTGAAGGTGCGGCTGTCGTCCACCATAAAGTCGAAAATTTTCTTTTTGCTGGTGTCTAGAAGTGTGTATACTCCGTTGGCAATCTTGCGTTTACCCTTGAAAACAAGAGCCTTGTTTTTGGCCATAGCCGAGTCAACGACAATAAACTGGTCGCGGAAATGCTGGCCTATGTAGTATTTGGCGTCTGCTATCGAAGGCGAGGTGAAGCTGATGCTATAGGGTGTCTGCGCATGGAGCGATGTTATACCTGCTACGATGAGGCAGCATAGCAGAACTATCGTTTTTTTGGAATAAGATTTGGTTTTCAAGGTGTTGATATTTTTAATTGTGTATTTTTCTTTATTATTGCGAGAGATGGTCTGATGTGGCATAAAATCATCTATGTGGCTTAACTCCCTTTTTTATATCGATTAACGAATATCCACTGTCTAATCGATTACTAGTTTGGCTATAACCATAACGGCGAACTTGTCATAAAAATTGTCTATATGATAATAAGAGTTTTTGAAAGTCATTTGGTATGCCGCCGCTACGCCCAAATCCAGCAAGCCCCACCGCACTATGCCGTCTATGCCCAAGCAAGGCTCTATGAGTCCGTCCACTGGTGCGTGTAGTAGCAGGCCGGCATAGGTTTGCGTCGTCTTGTCGTTGCCTGCAAACATGCCCCACATAGCGTTTATTTGTGCAAAGGGGCGTGGCTCCGACAGGGTGGTCTTCCATAGTCCCCGTCCCATGGTATAGCGAATGCTGGCCATGGCGAATGTGTTGGACATGAATGTGTTGGGTCGCACCGTTAGGAAGGTGTTGTAGAAATAGTATTTGCCACCGCCGGTACCGCCTAGGTCAAAAAGTTGTGTTATTGGCGCCCTTTTGGTGACATAGCCTCCTTGGGCAAACATCGCCAATTGGCCGCGATTGTTTTTGAAAGTGATTTTGTTGTTGTACTGAGCTAGCAGACGAATAAAGGTGAGCGAAAAAATATTGTTGTTCAGTATGTCGCCCTCGTCGGGCTTGCCTACGTTGGTGAGGAATCCTAATCTTATGTGGTCGCCCCACAGCAGGTCTATGCCAATGGTGTTGTATGGTTGGTAAGGCAGGACGTCGTCGTCGTATATGTGGGGAAACAAGAGGTTGGAGGCGTTGAAGAGGAGTCGTTCGCGAAGATAGGAGTATCCCAGTCGCAGTTTGGCGGGACCGGGTAGCTCTATTTGGGCCATAGCTGTGATCTTGTCGGCCTCGGAATAGCGTGAGCTGAAATACGAGCTGTTGTTGACGGTGTTTAGCAGGTTGTAACCATCCAAGCTGTGGTCGCCTACTCGCAGCAGGTCGTGGAAGTAGCTGAGCGACACGCTTGATACTGTCGCCCTGGGGAAGACAAAGCCTGCCGTGATGCCATACTTCCAGCCGTGGTCGCCTGTGCCATAGCCTATATAGGAGTTTGTGACGAAATAGTTTTGAAATAGTGTGCCGTAGCGTTCGTCATATTTTAAAGGTATAATCCAATCTACTCCAGCG
This sequence comes from uncultured Bacteroidales bacterium, assembly GCA_900316965.1. Lineage (GTDB taxonomy): Bacteria > Bacteroidota > Bacteroidia > Bacteroidales > P3 > Colimorpha. The sequence goes on along the minus strand of ONEY01000036.1, from coordinate 3,990 downwards.
CCCCAACGGTGTCGCTCGTAGTTGTTGTAGTTGTATAGCCGGTCTAGGTCGAATGAGACGCGTGTGCGTCCCAATGTATGTGACAGGCTCACATTCTGGGCGTGGGTATGGCCAATAAGGGTGAAAAAAACAAGTAATATAAACTGTAATAGGCGTTTATGCATATTGTGCGGACAATCTATAGAAAGTACAAAAATAGTGAAAAACAACATAATGACAAAATTTATTTTGCCAATACTATTTTTTTCAGTATTTTTGCACTATGACTTTTTTGCACAGATAATGTGCAAACGTCGTGTTGTATAGGTGATTATATTGTGCCAACAACATAGACGCAATCGAAAACAACCAACGAAACAAAACGAAATATTTATAATAATGAATTACGATCTTATTGTCATAGGTAGCGGCCCTGGTGGTTATGTGGCTGCCGTCAAAGCCTCTCAGCTGGGCATGAAAACAGCTGTCATCGAACGTGAAAACTTAGGCGGTATTTGCCTTAACTGGGGTTGCATCCCCACCAAGGCTCTCCTCAAGAGCGCTCAGGTCTTCAACTATATCAACCATGCCGCCGCCTACGGTGTCAACGCCCAGCCCGCCAATGCCGATCTGCCTGCTATGGTGCAGCGCTCGCGCGGTGTGGCCGAGACTATGAGCAAGGGTGTCCAGTTCCTGCTCAAGAAAAACAACGTCGATGTCATTATGGGTTCCGCCAGGGTGATGCCTGACCACAATGTCGAGGTTACCAACGCCGACGGCGAAAAGTGTGTTCTTTCTGCTCCCCATATCGTCATTGCCACGGGCGCCCGCTCGCGCAATCTCCCCAACCTGCCTCAGGATGGTCGCCATATCATTGGCTATCGCGAGGCAATGACTCTTCCCTCCAAACCTCAGAGTATGGTCGTTGTCGGCAGCGGCGCCATAGGAAGCGAGTTCGCCTTCTTCTACCAGAGCATTGGTGTCCAGGTGACCTTGGTTGAGTTCATGCCTACTATTTTGCCTAACGAGGACGAGGACACCAGCGCCAATGTGGCTCGCAGCTTCAAAAAAATGGGCATGAAGGTGATGATGAGCGCCAGCGTCGAGCGTGTCGATGTCGACGGCGACATATGCCATGTTCACATCAAGGACAAGAAAGGCTCCGAGGTGCTTGTCGACTGCGACGTTGTCCTTTCGGCTGTGGGTGTTGTCACCAACGTCGACGGCCTTGGTCTCGAAGAGGCTGGCATCAAGGTGGAACGCGGCAAAGTGGAGGTCGACGACTTCTACCGCACCAATGTGCCTGGCTATTATGCCATCGGCGACATTGTCCATGGCCCCGCTTTGGCTCATGTGGCCAGCGCCGAGGCTTTGTGCTGCGTTGAGAAAATCGCCGGCGGCAATCCCCACAAGGTCGACTACTCCAACATTCCTGGTTGCACCTACACTACTCCCGAGGTCGCCAGCGTGGGCCTGACTGAGAAGAAAGCCGTCGAGGCCGGCCACGATGTTCTTGTCGGCAAGTTCTTCTTCAAGGCTAGCGGCAAAGCTACCGCGGCGGGCAACAACGACGGTTTTGTCAAGATGGTTATCGACAAACAGTCCGACCTTATTCTTGGCGCCCACATGTGTGGCGACAATGTCACCGAAATGATTGCTGGCATTGTCAGCGCTCGCCAAAATGGTCTTACCGCCAAGCAGGTGGCTGCCTCTATTCATCCTCATCCCACCATGTCTGAGGCCATCATGGAGGCTATCGAGGCCGCTTATGGCCAAGCTATCCACGGTTAGCTCTTGTATCAAAAACTTTTTTTTTAACAATTGTTGGTTAAATGAATCTAACACAATTATTTGGCAAAAGACTTATGGTCGCCGACGGGTTGAGGCTGCCTGTTTCGCGCCATTTCAACTATTCTACCTTCGCTGTGCGTGGACGTTACGAAAATCAGTCTCACCTCGGCGCTTTCGTCTGCCCCGCCACTCCGGGCACGGGCTTTTTTGTGCGCAACACCGAGAGCCACAGCTACCGCCGTTTTGTGGCTGCCTGCCGCAAAATGTCTGAGCAGAATCTCTTTACGCTTTTGTTGCGTCGCGAGCCAAACTTCGACAAGATTTACAACCAAATCAACGACGCTTTCGCTTCGGTCAAGGATGAGAAATCGCGCCAAATCCTCTCTTCCTACCAGAATGTTGTGGGCCTCGCCAAGGAGGAGGAGCAGCTGCAACGCATCGTCCGTGCCATCAAAGACAAAATGCACGGCAATCCCGACAAAGCTCTCGTCAGCGTGCTCACCCACTACAAATCGAGCATTGCCTCGCTCGAGCGCGACGTCCGCTCGGCGCAAATCAACTATTCCAAGCTCATGAGCCCCGAGCGCGCCGACTCGTGGGCCAGGGTCGTCGAGGCTTTCCATCTCTTGGTCGACAGCCGCCGGGTCTGGTCGGTTTTCCTCAACGACAACTCGCCCTCTTATATGCAGGTGTTTTTCGATATGGGCATTTTCGACTATATCCAGTCGCCTGGCGACACTCCTGTCATGCGCGACTATAGGGGCATCCACTACTATCTCTACCCCGACGGCATGGTCGAGGCGCACTCCAACACCGACTTCTGTTTCCATCCTTGGAACGAGATGGAATTCCATTTCAATGTTGTCGACATCTCTACTCTGGCTGTCCGCCCTCAGTTCAATTCTCACAGCCGCAAGCGGAAGAGCTCCCACCACACTCACGACGCCATTAGTAGCCTCTATGGCGCCTCGCGCGCTCAGGTGGTCGGCGAAATCTACAATCCTTCGCTCAACTTGCGTTTCTTTGTCAACCACACCGGCCCCGCCGAAGATTTTGTTAAAGCCCTTAACGATTATAAGATGAGCTTTGGCAATTAACCCGATTACGGGCGACACAATTCCAAACAACCGACAAACTTCCTACCATCCCCCTTCACCCAAAAAGTTAACGTAAAAAAAAAGTTAACGTTAATAACTTTAAAGTTGAAAAATCTTTTTGAAAAAAAATTTCACATACAGGTACAATCCGCATACTCTTTCCTACGAAAAGGTGAAGACTACCTTTGTCGACCGCCTCAAGAAGATTTCTTTCAGCGTTGCTTTCGGCATCGTGCTTGGTGTGGTTTTGTTGGTCATAGGTATGAACGTGTTCCAGTCGCCCAAGGAGCGACGACTGCGTAGAGAGATGGCGGCAATGGAGCGTCAAGTGAGGAAGATGTCGGAGACTGTCAAACGCAACGAGTCGGTGCTTCGCGACCTCGAAAATCGTGACAACAGCATTTATCGCACCCTCTTGGAGGCTGAGCCTATTTCCGACGACCTTCGTATGTCGGCTCTTGCCCAACAGGATTTTAGCGAAATAGATGGCTTGGAAATCTCCGCTCTTGTCGCCGAGACTTCGCGCCGCATCGACCAGCTTTCCCATAGGCTCTATGTCCAGTCTCTCTCCTTCGACGAGGTCTATCGCATGGCCTCCTCCAAGAAGGAGCGTATGGACCATGTGCCCGCAATCATGCCTCTGGCCAAAAACTCCTGCAGCGTGATTTCGGGCTTCGGCACTCGCTATCACCCGATATTGCACTATAGACGTATGCATACCGGTGTCGACCTGTCGGCCAAAACAGGGACACCCATCTATGCTACTGGCGACGGTGTTGTGAAGGTGGCGGGTCGCAGCGACGAGTTGGGCGGCTACGGCGTGGCTGTGCTCATCGACCATGGCTTTGGCTACAAGTCGCTCTACGCCCACATGAGCGAGGTCAAGGTGCGACAGGGGCAGAGTGTGAAACGAGGAGAGCTGCTGGGACTTGTGGGTTCAACGGGTTTGGCTTCGGGACCTCACTGTCACTATGAAGTGTGGCTCAACGGTAATAAAGTCAATCCGATTTATTATTTCTTTAACGACCTCACACCGAAAGAGTATGAAGAGGTGATTGAGGCTGCAAATCAGGAGAATCAATGTTTGTCGTAATAGATGACAATGCTGGTTTCTGCTTTGGTG
>ONEY01000011.1 GCA_900316965.1 uncultured Bacteroidales bacterium | reverse complement strand
GTCCGGGGATAAAATGAACGCAAAGAGCCGGGACGGACAAACGATTCCGGTCCGGCGCCGTGCGTTTCAAAGGCATGGTAAGCGCGCCTCTCCCTCCGCGTCTTTCCCCTCGCAGACGCGGCGCGCGCGATCAATCGATAAGCGGCGTTTATGTCTTTGCATAAACGCCGCTGTTCTTTTAGCAGAGCGGCGTTCGTCTTCAGCAAAACGCCGTCCGGAAAACTTTACGACATTTTCCGATAAAATTTGAAAGAGGACTTCACGTCTTTTTAAATTTCCTGTTATAATAGCCTCGTGCACCAAAAAACAACTCCCAGGGAGGACAAAGATATGCCTGAAGTTTCAATTTACTCAATCGCGCTTGAGCGCCACGCCGAGACCGTCGGCAAGTTCGCCTATGGCTACACTAACTCCACCGGCTCCAAAGTCGTTACATTTTTTTATTATTGAACTAACCTCTTCACGGCGGAAAAGACGTTGTATTTTGCGCTCAGTTGGGGCGTTGCCTTTTTGAACCTCAGCGCCACATGTTGTGAGGCTCTTGGTAGTATGACTTTTCGAAGCGCCAGTGGCACCACCAATACCGTCGCGACCTGTGCGGCCACCAAGCAAGATGATGATATCTCCTGGGTCGGAGGTGAGTCGTTTCACAGCCCGACGAGGTGCTGCTGCTATGACAGCACCTATCTCCATGCGCTTGGCGACATAGTTGGGGTGGTATATTTCATTGACGAGACCTGTGGCAAGACCTATTTGGTTGCCGTAGCTGCTATATCCATGTGCTGCTGTGGTGACAATTTTGCGTTGAGGCAGCTTGCCAGCCAGGGTTTGGTCAAGAGGTTTGGTTGGGTCGGCGGCTCCGGTAACACGCATTGCTTGGTAAACATAGGTGCGTCCCGAAAGAGGGTCGCGTATACATCCACCAAGGCAGGTTGCAGCACCACCGAAAGGTTCTATCTCCGTGGGATGGTTGTGAGTTTCATTTTTGAAGTTGATAAGCCACTCCTCCTTGTTACCATCAATGACAACGGGTACCACTATGGAGCAAGCGTTGATTTCGTCGCTAGGTTCTTGGTCGTCAAGAATACCAGCTTTCTTTAGTCTTTTTCCTGCCAGTGTTCCTATGTCCATAAGGCACACATATTTGTCATTGCGACCTTCGTATTGCTCCTTATGGTCGGCGAGATATTGTTTGAAAGCGTTTTCCAATAAAGGACGATAGTGGCCTTCGTCAAAGGTTATGTTTGTGAGTTCGGTGGCGAAGGTGGTATGGCGGCAGTGGTCGCTCCAATAGGTGTCGAGAACGCGAATCTCAGTCATTGTGGGGTCACGATGCTCTTCATCGTGGAAGTAGTGTTGAATGTGCTTGAAGTCGGCGAATGTCATGGCCAAGCCCAAGCTGTTGTAAAGCTCTTTCAGTTGGGTCTCGTCCATATCCTTGAAACCATTGAAAGTTGTAACGTCGGCTGGTTCGTCAAAATGTTCTTCAAGAGTTTCAGGTTTGGGACCATCGGCGCGGCGGCTGTCTACGGGGTTGACGCAGTGTTTTACGATAGCCTGATGTTGCTCCTCGTTGAGTTTCCCGCTAATGATATAGGTGGTGGCGGACTTGATTATAGGCTCTTCGCTGTCGCATAACAGTTTGACACACTGCTCTGCCGAGTCGGCACGCTGGTCAAACTGACCGGGAAGATACTCTACCGTAAAGCAGAAATCGTTGGCATTGTGAGGGAATTCCTCTTCGTAAACATTGTCTACGGGAGGTTCGGAAAAGACGGTGACTAATGCTTTGGCATAGGTGTCGTCAGAAAGATTTTCGATATCGTAACGTATCAATACACGAACATCGTCAACATTGATGTTTAGATAGTTGCGTATTTCACTTTGCAGCTCTTTAGCCTTGATGCTGTAGTCGGCTTTTTTTTCGACAAAGATTCGGCGTACTTTATTCATTATATATTGATTTTTATGTTTTTCGAAATGAATTTTTTTCTGTTGTTTATTAATTACAATGTCTCCTTTTGATAGTTGGCAGAGTATTCGTCTTATTTATTGTAGTTTTTCTTAAGCAGTTCTATGTCCCAGCCATCGGCATTGCGAGGGGAAATATCGCTGTAGAAGTCTAGTATTATCTTCATGTCGGCATCAAAATCTCCAGTGGGTTGGATTATAGGACCTATACCCATGTGGCGAGTTTTATAGTTGATATAGGTGATAGCTATGGGAACATTGGCCTTTGTCGCTATCTCATAGAAACCGCGTTTGAAACGTTTTACTTTTTTGCGTGTGCCTTCAGGTGTTATTATTATAGAAATGTCTTTTTGTCTGTTGAGAGCCTCGACAGCTTTGTCAATCATGTGATTGTTGCGGTTGCCGCGGTCAATGGGCAATGCACCGAAGTGTCGCAAAAAATGTCGCAGAGGGAATACGAAGAACTCTTTTTTAATGAAGAAACGGCCATTGAGCCCTAGTTCCCATACACAGGCAGCACCAAGCAGGAAATCATATATGCTGGTGTGAGGCGCTTCTATGAGAACGCAATGATGCAACCTCTGCATGTCGTTGCTGGAGGGCAAATCGAATTTCCATCCGAAAAGCTTAGCCAAGGCTGTCCATAGTTTTTTCATCGAGCGTTGATTTGTTTGCGTATTTCGTCGGCGGCTTTTTTGTTGCCTTTCTTTTCAAGTCCGTTGGCATATGTTGAATAGAATGAGTACACCGCTGTGTTTTGGTCGCTACCTTGGGCCATGCGTATTTGAACGTAAAGGTTGAGGGCATTTTGGTCCATAACTCCTTGTCGCAACATGCTTTCAATCTCATTTTGAGCAGCGCTGATATTTCCTTGTTGAGCGTACAACTGCGCAAGCATAGAATAGGTGAAAGGATCATTGCTACGGGCTTTAGTGTTATTGAGCAACGTCATAGCCTCTTGCACTTTGCCGTTGTTCAGGTAGGCATACGCTATCATTTGTATTGCCTGAGTGTTGGATGAATCGGCCTCTAGCATGCGTCCAGCATACTGTATCACTTTATCGTTCTCATTCTTTTGCAATGCTATTTCAGCAAGACTTGATAGTGCGGTTTCGTTGAAAGGATTTTGTTTTAGAACATTTTCAAACAATGTCACGGCTGTATCTATCTGACCGTTCTTCATGAGCTCGGCAGCAGCAAAGTCGTCTTTAGTTTGACGTTTCAGTACAACGGCAATGGGAGTGTCGTCGACATTAACGGTGTATACGCAATCGGCAGGAGGGAAGGCGGGACCTTTCAAATATTGTCCGGAGATACCAGTAATAGGAAACACTAGATAATCCCAATCGTAGTTGTATCTTTGGTTCCAACGCACAAATCGGGTTCCAAAACGAGCAGTGTCGTTACGCAAAAAATAGCTTGTCGATTCCAAGTGCCATGAACCGATGATTGTTTTGGAACCATCTTCTTTTGGAGAGGCATTGTTTATTACCCATTCTGTGGCTTCACGCATTGAGTGGTAGTAATAGTCAAGCTCGTATTTACCGAAGGCATTTTTTACTCCACCTTCCAGTTCGTTGAAATAGACATACTCGTGTGGGTGGTTTTTTACAGTGTGTATTGCCGGAGGTATTATCAAAAACAAAGGCACTAGCGACAAAACAAGCTCTACCACTTTTTTGTTGCTTTTGCGCGCTGACCATTCAGCCAGAGCATTGTAGCCTAATGCTGCTGTTATTGCCATGGGAGGATAGGCAAAAAGAGAGTGTCGCCAACCGCCATAGACATTGGCACCGGTGTATACAATCCAAAAAACGGGGAACAGGAAACAGAAATAGAGCATAATGCTCTCTATTCTACGTTCTTTGCAAAAGGCACCAACAAAAGGATATATAATCCACCCAAGGATCACGGCAATGGGTATGGTCATTAGCATAAATTTAGGAGTATAGTACCAAGGCAATTCGCTTGACATAACCATAACACCTTCGAAAAGCTGACGAAGTTGGACATCAAATTGTGACATCAGTTTGAAGCTCTCAATGCTGTTGTGAATGGGCGATTGCATGGCAAAGGGCCATAATAAAAGGCCTCCGAAAAATCCTATGGCACAAGTGCATAAGGCAGTGATGAAGACTTTAGTTATGGTTTTGGCACCAACATGGCGACCATTTCTGATGAGCCATAAGAGACCCCATAATCCCATGTAGCCCACAACGATGAGACCACCGATACGATTGCTGACGGCTAATGATAGTGATAAAGCCAACATCATCAGTGTTAGTGGGTTGAATCGGGGAGTGTCTTTAAGTTTCAGAACAATGAATATCAGTATTTCTATGATTATTGCTAAAGCGATGCCTGCAGTCGGTATCAATGCTATAAAAGAGATAGCCATAAGAACGTAGGCTATTATGTTTGTCGCTTTTTCGCTAAATAACGATTCAGGATATGCCACTGCAGTCTTTTTGTTTTTGCCGTTTTCTATCAATGACAATGGTGTCACTTGGCGGAAAAACATCATCATATAATAAATAGTCATGATTACTCCAGCAGCAAGAGGTATATCTTTGGGATTGTTGAAAGAGTGTCCGAGAAGTCTTGGAGAGAAGAAAAGAAGCAACATAGCGAATACACCTGCGCGCCAGCCTGCGACACGCCATGCTATGAGACCTCCAAAAAACACAATGATCCATCCTAGTAAAGCGTTGCAGGCATGGCGGGTGGCAGCAATGTCTTCTATACCAAAAGTGCGATTAATCCATTCTGTTACAACATCGAAGGAACAACCATAGTATTTCAAGTTCCAACTTTGCTCTTTGCCATTCAGGTTGACGACATCTTTCAAGCATGTGGTGTCTTGTCCGTCGCTGGCATAGTAGTCCATCACGAATCGCCCTTGAGGTATTTGGAATTTATCCTCATCTCCGCTGTTTCCAGCGTTACGGCTCATCAAAGGCATGACGATCAGTAATATGGCGGCAATACAGATAAATAGCCAAAACCATACGTTGTTTTTGTTTTCGTTGAGGAATTTTTTCATTGTTTCTATATAAGGGTAGGATATTTATTGATTGGGTAATTGGATGGTTTGGGTTGTTTTTATGGAGAGATATGGTATTGTTATTGAAATGATAGATGTTGCGAATAATCAAGTGTGAATGACAATATGAATTTGAGAGGGCCCTTCAACCTTTTTTTCTAGGATGTCGATTATGAACCGATTGTCTATTTATACTTTCTCCAGATTTTCAATAGTTCCATCGGCGCTTTGAAAAAGTCGCGGCTTTTAAGCTGAGATCCGTCAATGTCTTGCCATTGGAATAGAGGGAACTCATAAATCTTATTTATTGCTTGATCGGTGCCGTAACGTTTTTTGTAGCGTGCTAGTAATTCGACGTCGAAAAGCCAACGTGTGATAAATTGCTCATTGAATATTTCCTTGACAGTCTTGGCACTAAATAGCTTTGATCCACATTGTGTGTCGTAGACAGGTAGATGCAATATCATTGACGCCGCAGTTGCGAAACAACGACCAAGGTAATGTCGAAGGGTTTTACGTTTCACTTTTGCACCTAGTCTCATCAGTCGTAGTCCCATTATAACATCAAACCCCTTTTCGGCCCATTGCACCATTGGCTCTATCTCGTCGAGTGGTGTTGCGAGGTCGGCATCCCAAAAAGCTATGTATTGAGGCTCATATTGTTCGGCTGCATATAGCATACCTTTACGCACAGCTTCGGCTTTGCCTCCGTTAGGTTGAATGTCGAGCAGCAGTAGCCTTTCGTGTTGAGATGTCAGCTGACGCAAGACATCAAGCGTATTGTCACGACTGCCATCGTTGGCAAATAGAAATGCAACGTCGTCATGTTCTTCCACGTAGCGGATGAATTTGTCTTGAGGCAGTCGTTTCGACTCGTTATAGCAAGGGACAACTACTATTGTTTTCATGTTTAGCTGCTTGATATTATGCGCAATATATTGTGATAAGGGCGTTATAATCCGAAACGTTGTTTGTAGGCTTTCATTGTGTTTTGAAGAAGCGACACAATTGTCAGAGGACCTACACCGCCTGGTACAGGAGTCACCCAGCTGCATTTGTTGTCTACTTCGCTGTGTTTTACGTCACCAATAATACGGTAACCCGATTTTTTAGTACTGTCGGGTATACGGTGAATTCCAACGTCTACCAGTACAACGCCGTCTTTAACCATGTCGGCGGTGACAAATTCAGGCTTGCCTATGGCAACAATCAAAATGTCGGCTTGGCGTGTCAATTCAGTTAGGTTTTTGGTACGGCTGTGGCACAGAGTGACTGTACAGTTGGCACCTTTTTTATTGCGTGATAATAGATTGGCTACTGGAGTGCCCACGATGTTGCTGCGTCCAAGTACTACGCAATGTTTGCCTTCGGTCTCAATGTTGTAGTGTTCCAGTATAGAGCATACACCCATAGGAGTGGCGGGAAGGAACGCATCTTCTCCCAAAACCATACGACCGATATTGATAGGTGTGAATCCGTCAACATCTTTGTTTGGAGATATGGCGTTGATTACTTTCTGTTCGTTGATATGTTTGGGCAGAGGCAGCTGAACGATGAAGCCGTCAATGTCGTCATCTTGATTGAGGAAATCCAGTGCGTGAAGAAGTTCCTCTTCTGATGTGTTTGCCGAATAGCGGTAAACCGATGATGTGAAGCCCACTTCGTGTGATGATTTCTCTTTGTTGGCTACATAGGTTTGGCTGGCGCCATCGTCACCTACAAGAATAGCTGCAAGATGAGGGGGGCGTAGCCCGCGGGATGTATATTGGCGCACTTCGTTAGCTATCTGTTCTTTAATGGCAATGGATGTCTGTTTTCCGTCAAGAAGTTGATACATGATGAATGGATTATATGAGTTGTTTTAGATGATATTGTTGTTCTGTGTGTCTGATGGTTGTAGTTGGGGATGAGGCCTTTTTTTATCTGCGACGTTTAGGAATGCTTAGCTTGCCTTTGTTTGTCGACACAGCCTTCATCATTTTGCGAGTGTCTTCAAATTGTTTCACCAAACGGTTTACCTCTTGTATTGTTCGTCCGCTGCCGGCAGCAATGCGCTGTTTGCGGCTGCCGTTAAGGCATGTTGGATTGCGGCGTTCGTATGGGGTCATGGAGCCGATGATAGATTCAATAGGTACAAAGGCGTTGTCTCCAATTTCCACATCTTTGGTTAGTTTGTTTAGGCCGGGTATCATGCCAAGAAGATCCTTCATGTTGCCCATTTTTTTGATTTGGGCTATTTGAGCAAGGAAGTCCTCGTAGTTGTACTCATTTCTAACCAGACGTTTTTGGATTTTGCGAGCCTCTTCCTCGTCGTATTGCTCTTGGGCTCTTTCAACGAGGGAAACCACATCGCCCATGCCCAGAATGCGGCTAGCCATACGGTCGGGATGGAACACGTCGAGAGCATCCATCTTTTCGCCAATACCGACAAATTTGATGGGCTTTTTCACGGCATAGCGTATGGTGAGAGCGGCACCACCACGAGTGTCGCCATCAAGTTTGGTCAACACTACGCCGTCGTAGTCTATTCTTTCGTTGAAGGCTTTGGCTGTGTTTACAGCGTCCTGACCTGTCATGGAGTCTACAACAAATAGAGTTTCTTGTGGTTGCAGAGATTCTTTTAGATTTGCAATCTCATCCATCATCTCCTGGTCGACAGCCAAACGACCGGCGGTATCGACGATAAGCACATTGACGCCTTTCATTCGGGCTTCACGCAATGCGTCGTTAGCTATTTTCACAGGGTCGGTGACTCCTGGTTGGGCGTAGACGGGAACGCCTACTTGCTCGCCTAGCACCTGTAATTGGTTGACTGCTGCCGGACGATAAACGTCACCGGCGACCATCATGACATTGCGGCCGCGCTTGGTTTTAAGATAGTTGGCTAGTTTTGCGCTGAATGTTGTCTTACCAGAACCTTGAAGACCTGCTATTAAAATGATGCTTGGTGTGCCTTTAAGATTGATATCCACAGCTTGTTCACCCATAAGTTTGGTGAGCTCTTCGTGTACAATCTTCACCATAAGCTGGCCAGGCTCGATAGACTGGATGACATTACGTCCCATGGCTTCTTGCTTCACTCGGTCGGTGAACTCCTTGGCTACAGGATAGCTCACGTCGGCATCGAGCAATGCTTTGCGCACCTCCTTCACTGTTTCAGCTACGTTGATGTCGGTAATCGAGCCTTTTCCTCGTAAAGTGTGTAGCGCTTTTTCAATCTTGCTGCTTATGTTTTCAAACATATCAAATATATTTTTTTTCTTTTTGACTTTTTAGTGCTGTCCACAAAGTGACAATAAATAATGTAAGCTCAAATAATGTTTTTGTGTATCATTATTTTATATGAGCTTTTAAAACTTGTTGGTCTCTTATTAAACCATTATTAACAAACTGCAAAGTTAATAAAAAAAAGTCGATTACTAGTTTTTTTTTATCTATAATGAAACTTTTTTTTTAAAATGTCGTTATGTGAAAAACAAGAATAAGATTGTAAAGTAATTTTTCGATACATGAGACAATTAAAAATTACCCATTCTATCACAAACCGCGATATAAAGTCGCTGGACAAATACTTGCAGGATATATGCAGCGAGGAACTTCTTACCCCAGAGGAAGAGGTTCAGTTGGCCCAGCGCATCAAGGCTGGTGACCAGGCGGCTCTCGACCGTTTGACAAAAGCCAATCTTCGCTTTGTGGTGTCTGTGGCTAAACAGTATCAGAATCAGGGTCTTAGTTTGCCTGATCTTATCAATGAGGGTAATGTGGGCTTGATTAAGGCTGCTAAACGTTTCGATGAAACCCGAGGATTTAAATTCATCTCATACGCAGTGTGGTGGATTCGTCAGTCTATTTTGCAGGCTATAGCAGAGAACTCACGTATTGTGCGTCTTCCGTCCAACCAGCTTGGAGCTCTCAATAAACTTAAAAAAGAAATCTCTAAATTGGAGCAAAAATTGGAAAGACCACCTTCGGAGGAGGAACTCGCCGAACTGCTAGACATCCCTGAGGACAAAATAAAAAGTATTTTGGGCATTTCAGGCCGTCATATCTCTATTGATGCACCTCTTGTTGCAGATGAGGATGTTAACTTTGTCGATGTGCTCCCCAACGAAGATACACCAGCTACCGATGAGGCCCTTATGCAAGAGTCGCTCTCTCTTGAGATTGAACGTGCGCTGTCCTCGCTTACGGAGTATGAGCGTGATGTTATACGTATGTATTTTGGCATAGGAATGCCTCATGCTTTGAGCCTTGACGAGATAGCGATGAAATTTGGTCTCACTCGTGAGCGTGTTCGCCAGATAAAAGAAAAAGGTTTGAAACGATTGAAGTCAAGTTCGAAAAGCAAGCATCTTATCGCATATCTATAATGTGAACTTGGTTTTGTCAGATATGCAAAGTTAAATGATAAAAGGCCGTTACAATTGTAACGGCCTTGTTTGTATTTTGTTTCTATAGGTCAGCGTCATCATCTGTTTCTGGAATAATGTTCGACGTGTCGAGATGTATTGGGTAAACATTGTCGACCGATATAGTGCCAGGATAGACATTCTTTATCTTTTGCATGAATACATAAGCATCCAATTTTGATGTAAAATCGCCTACTTTGATTTTAAAGTTGGATTCGATGTAAGATATATATACCTCTACCTCTGGGTACTTTTCTTTGAATTGACGCTTTAGTTCGAAGGCTTGGTTGCGCGAATTGGCGCCCGACATAGAAGCTATCAGGATGCGATAACCCTTAACGGTCTGCAAGCGGTCGTTAAACTCGATGTGTTTTTTGACCAGCTCGCTGACTTTAATATCGCCGGTAATCTCTATCTTCCCCTTGCGGTTTTGGGCGTTGATGTTGGTGCACAATAATAATATGGCACACAGCAAAAGTGTGATTTTTCGCATGTTGTATGATGTTTTCCTACCTTGATTGGGATCCAATCTGTTCAGGGCGTATTGATAGGATCGGGTGCTTGGAAAGGTGGAGCATTTGTTGTGCATAATTTCCAAGTAACCATGCTGTTAATGCTTTTTCCTGCTCAGTCATGATGACAATGAGGTCAGCGTTGATTTGGTCAGCATACTCAAGCGTTGAGACTGTAAGGTTTTTCTTTGCGTCGACATATTCTGTGACGTGCTTTACATCATATTTGTCGAGATATTTCTCCACTTGTTCGACGTAACCGTTAACTAAAGATGTGATGTCTTTAGAGTCGGATGTGTAAAGACCAAGGAGATGAACTGTCGATCCGAATGTTTTGGCCATTCTGGTTGCGAAGGGAACTTTTTGGCGAGTCTCGTTGGTGCTATCCAAAGGAATCACTATGCGCTCCAAATCTTTGCGGAAATTAAAATCTTCGCGAACAGATAAAACAGGAACGGGAGCCTCGGTAATAGTACGATAGGTGTTTTTGCCTATCCAGTTGGTTTCGAAACCAGACATGCCATGGGTGCCTACTACAATCATGAGGGCTTGGTCTTCAATAGCTTGCATTGCCAATTGTTCAGATACTTTACCTTCTCTGATTACATATTCAAGCTTAATGTCTTTGAGGAGGTGTTCAACACCTGCATTGCGGCGCTCAATTTCAGCACGGATTGGAGTCTCGTCCTCACCATCTTTTTTGACATAAACCAAGCGTATGTCAGAATGCCAACGGTTGGCGATATCTATAGTTAAATCAACGGCATTAGCTGATCCGGTAGAGAAGTCGAATCCGACAATAATGTTGTTCATGATGATTGTTTTTTTCGTTAAATTTCGGGTACAAAATTACAACGTTTTTTTTTAATGGCAAAATATTTGCTCAAAAAACTTTTTAAATCATTATTCTTACACATATAAAAAGGCTTTTTATATAACATTTTCTTAAAAGATATTACCATGATAAATTTCACAAATATAGGCGTTTATTGTATTATTGTTAATAATCATTGAAAAAAAGCGACAACAATAGCGAAAAAATGTGTAAATTTGCATTTTATAAATATGTAAAATCCATAAAAGAACTAAATATAATCAATTATGACAGGAATATGGTCTGCAGTGCTCGTACTAGGAATCACAGGAGCGATTTTTGCTGTGGTTTTGTACTTTGTGGCACAGAAGTTTAAAGTGGTTGAAGACCCATTGATTGACGAGGTTGCCGAGGCTCTTCCCGGCGCAAATTGTGGTGGCTGTGGTCGTGCTGGTTGCCGTGCCATGGCTGAGGCTTTTGTCAAGCAAGGTAACATGGAAGGTCTTAGCTGCCCTGCCGGCGGTGCTGAAGTGGCTAAGAAGGTCGCTGCAATACTTGGTTGCACACCTGAGGAAAAAGAGCCCGAGGTGGCTGTAGTACGTTGCAACGGCACATGTGCCAACGCTCCTGCAAAGACACACTATCAGGGTATGCAGGATTGTGCTTTTGCCAACAGTCTTTACACAGGCGAAAGTGGATGCTCTTTTGGCTGTCTAGGACTTGGCAATTGCTCTCGCGCATGTCAGTTCGACGCCTTGAGTATAGATCCAGAAACAGGACTGCCAGTTGTCAACGAGGATAAGTGTGTGGCATGTGGCGCTTGCGTAAAGGCATGTCCTCGCGGTATCATTGAGCTGCGTAAGAAAGGTATGAAGAACCGTCGTGTTTATGTGGCATGTCGCAACAAAGAAAAAGGCGCTGATGCTCGTAAGTCGTGCTCTGCAGCTTGCATAGGTTGTGGCAAATGTGCAAAGACATGCCCATTTGGCGCTATTACAGTAGAGAACAATCTTGCTTATATCGATTTCAACGTATGCAAGTCGTGTCGCAAATGTGTGGCAGAGTGCCCCACAGGAGCTATCCATGCTGTCAATTTTCCGCCTAAGGTTGACCGTCCAGCTCAACCTGAGCCAAAAGAACCAACAGTACAGCCAGAGGCTGCACCTGCAAGCAATGATATCAACGCTAACGCATAAATTTATTCAATCAGCTTTAGTAACGAAGATATGAAGACATTCGCAATGGGTGGTGTACACCCCGAAGAAAACAAAATATCAACAACGGCTGCCATTGAGGAGTTTCCTTTGCCTAAAACCGCCGTTATTCTTATGAACCAGCATTTGGGCGCTCCGGCGACACCTTGTGTTGCCAAGGGTGACAAGGTAAAAGTTGGTCAGCTAATTGGTAAGGCCGAGGCCTTCATGTGTGCCAACGTTCATTCTCCTTTTAGCGGCACTGTTGCAAAAATTGATACTTGCAAAGATGCTTTCGGCCTCGCCAAACCCGCAATATATATCAATGTTGAGGGTGACGAGTGGGAAGAGTCTATTGACCGTACTCCCGATATCAAGCGTGAATGTACTCTTGAGCCCAAAGAAATTGTAGATAAACTAAAAGAAATGGGAGTTGTGGGCCTTGGTGGCGCTACATTCCCAACGCATATCAAATATTCCATCGCTCCCGACAAAAAGGCCGAGTATCTTATTATCAATGCTGTAGAGTGTGAGCCATACCTCACCAGTGACCATCGTGTTATGCTTGAGCATGCCGAGGAGATTTGCATTGGTGTTAGCATCCTTAGAAAAGCTCTTGGCGTTCCCAAGGCCTATATCGGAATAGAGAATAATAAGCCCGAGCCTATCAAGGTCATGACAGAAATGGCGCAAAAATTTGAGGGAATTGTTGTGGAACCTCTTAAGGTTAAATATCCACAAGGTGCAGAAAAGCAACTTATCAACGCCATCACAGGACGCCGTGTTCCATCGGGTAAGCTACCTATTGATGTCGGATGTGTTGTCAACAATGTCGGAACTGCATTTGCTGTATATGAGGCTGTTCAAAAAAATAAACCTCTCATGGAGAATATCCTTACTGTTACAGGAAAGAAACTGCAGGCACAACACAATTATCATGTTCGTTTTGGTGTCACTTATAACGACATTATCACTCATGCAATGAGTGATGGGTTGCCTGAATCGACAGGCAAGGTTATCAGTGGCGGACCTATGATGGGTAAGGCTGTGTGCAATCTCGATGGTCCTACCACCAAAGGAGCTTCGAGTGTACTCGTCATTGACGAGGGTGAAGCTGAACGTGCCACAGAAAGCAACTGCATACGTTGCGGAAAGTGTATGAACGCATGTCCAATGGGACTTGAGCCATATCTCTTCTCATCACTCGTCAAAAATCGTCGCATAGAAGAGGCGGGTGTTCATAACATACTTGATTGCATCGAGTGTGGCTGTTGTTTCTTCTCGTGTCCGGCCAACAAACCATTGCTGGATGAGATAAGACTTGGCAAGAACCTTTATCGTGGCATTCTAATGTCCAAAAAGAAATAATAATCTTGAATAAGTAAATATATAGGTATACAATAATTAATACTGATATGAAACTACTGAATGTATCTGGATCGCCGCACGTACACAGCGACGAGTCGACAAAAAAAATAATGTGGCGTGTCAATTTGGCTTTAGTACCCACCCTCATTGTCGCCATTGCCTTCTTTGGACTGAATGCTCTTCTTATCAGTCTCGTATCGGTGGCAAGCTGTGTATTATTCCAATGGCTGATAGAAAAATTCATTATTAAATGCGAGTCCACTATTGGCGATGGTTCTGCCGTTGTGACTGGTCTTTTGCTTGCTTTCAATGTACCAGCAACCCGTGAAATGATATGGCTGGTCATCATTGCTGCCTTGGTGGCTATAGGTATCGGCAAAATGAGTTTTGGAGGTCTTGGCAAAAATCCTTTCAATCCCGCTCTTGTGGGTCGTGTGTTTATGCTCATCTCCTTCCCTGTACAGATGACTACATGGCCTAAACCAGGTGAGAACCTATTCTCGATGGTGAGCACTCCATCTACCGATGCTTATACTGGTGCTACCCCTCTTGGCATGCTTAAGGAGGGAGGCTTTGAAGCCGCTCCCGATGTATGGCAATATTTTATCGGCCATATGGGAGGATCTCTCGGTGAGGTTTCTGCTATCGCCATTTTGATAGGAGCCATTTACCTTTTATGCCGTAAAATTATCAGCTGGCATATTCCTGTGGCATTTATTGGCACAGCTTTTGTCTTCAGTGGCATTCTTTGGCTTTGCAATCCCTACCATGTTGATGTCGTCGAAGGAGCTAAGGTGGTAAGCGGTTTTATTGACCCCCTCACTACAATTCTCACAGGTGGTATCATGTTAGGCGCTTGTTTTATGGCAACCGATATGGTTACTTCTCCTATGACAAAGACAGGACAACTTATTTTCGGTTTTGGCTGTGGAGTCCTTACTATTGTCATCCGCAATTGGGGCAACTATCCCGAAGGTGTTAGCTTTGCCATCCTGCTCATGAACTCGGTGACACCGCTACTGAACCGATGGTGCAAACCTAAACGTTTTGCAAACTAATTGAATCTGAGAATCGAAAAAAAACAAAAATATGGCAAAGAAAGCAGAATCATCTCTGAAAAATATGCTCCTGTCCCTTACGCTTATTGCGTTGGTGGCAAGTTTTGCCCTTGCACTTGTGAACAATGCAACAAAGGGCCCTATTGAAGAAGTGAATAAGAAAAAGGTTGCTGATGCTGTGGCCAAAGTGTTGCCAGCATTCAATAACTATACTCCCGATACCGTAACTGTCAAGATGACTACATCAAAGGGCGATGTCGACGCCGACTTGGTACGCTATACAGCATTCGATGCCGAGGGCAATGTTGTTGGAAAGGCAGTTGAATCATACGACAACAACGGTTTTGGTGGTCGTTTGACAGCTATGGTCGGTTTCGATGCTGAAGGTAATATCACAGGATATGAAATTCTTGGTTCCAGCGAGACCCCAGGTCTTGGTGCCAAAGCCGATGGCTGGTTCCAGAAAGATGGCAAAGGTAGCATTATCGGAAAAAATCCAGCGACCAATAAGGTCACTGTTAGCAAAGACGGTGACGGTGGCGAAGTTGATGCTATAACGGGTTCGACAATTACATCCCGCGCATTTTGCCGTTTGGTTGGCACAGCCTATAACGCATTCAAAGTAGAGAAAGGAGAAACAAAATAATGAAAGCAGCAGATATCATAAAAAATGGCCTCATTAAAGAAAACCCCACATGGGTTCTCGTACTTGGCATGTGTCCCACCTTGGCCACCACAACATCGGCAGTCAACGGATTGTGCATGGGTCTTGCAACCACATTTGTGTTAATAATGTCCAATATTGTTATCTCTTTGCTTAAAAGTGTGGTTCCTGACAAGGTTCGTATACCGTGCTTTATAGTTGTTATAGCAACATTTGTAACGATAGTACAGATGGTCATGCAAGGTTTCTTGCCATCTCTTTATGCCTCTTTGGGACTCTTTATTCCTCTTATCGTTGTTAACTGCATCGTACTGGGACGTGCGGAGGCTTTCGCTTCAAAGAATAATGTTTGGCATTCCTTGCTTGATGGTCTTTTCATGGGACTAGGTTTTACATGGGCATTAACATTACTAGGTATTGTTCGTGAAGCTCTTGGTGCTGGTACTTTCTTTGGCACATCCTTTATTGGTGGTGCTGATGGAATGCTTCTCTTTATTCTTGCTCCTGGCGGTTTTATCTGCCTTGGTTTGCTTATGGCTCTTATTAATCATCTTCGAAAAGCGACAAAATAATTTTTTTAAGTTTTTTTAACTATATTTTTTCGTCTATTTTCGACGTAACCCACACTTATCAAGTAGATGTTAGACAACCAGTGTCTAAAACGACTTGAATATCTTATACATTAAACCAATAAAAGAGTTTATCATATGAAACGAATCGCATTTTTGCTTCTTTTCTTAATGGCCTTGACAATGGTTATGGCGCAGATGCCAGGATCGTATACTCTTGATGGATCTACCCATGGAACCACTGTCAGCCTTGTCGTCTATCAAGGTCAGCATTATTTGATGCTGAGTAGCGAAAAAGGCGCATCGGGCAAATACCCAGACAATAGCCCTTCCAATCTGTGGATTACTATAGATTCCGCAGTATGTGAAGGTGAGCAGGCTTTGGGCTTGTATTTTAATGATTTTGATGTCGATCCTGGCGACACACTGTTTGTTCACGACGGTCCAAACACGACATTTCTTGCCAGATATGTTTCTAACAATAAATATAACTCGTTGTACCATGCAACGATATATCCATCAACATTAAACCAGTCGGGCAAACTCACAATTCGTTTCAAAACCAATGGTGATGGTTTGAATGGCAAAGGCTTCTCAATAGAAGCTCGTTGTCGCGAGAAATGTGAGACCGTAGTACCGGTTATCGACAGCGTATACTATAAAACCAAAAATGGTGTCATCACAGATACGTCTTATACTAGGATGGTTATGCAGCTCGATACAAACTGGTCGGCTGATTCTACCTCATATACCCTAGACACAAACTGGTTCCGTGGTGTACATCTTTGTTTGGGTGAAGGCGTTATCTTTAGTGGTCATGGCGAATATACAAATAATTACGCATATGGAGCTGGAGATTACTCTTCTCTCTTTGAGTGGAACTTCGGTAATGGCCATGATACCAGTGGTATCTATATGAATATTGTTCCCGCTGCTTATCCCGACCTAGACTGTTACGATGTGACTCTTAAACTTACAGACATTCGAGGCTGCCGCTCTCTGATACATGAGGTTGTGAAGGTTCGTATCGCACAGAACCCGGTTAAGACTATTTACAATTTGAATCCTATGTGTACTACCGACTCTGCTATTGTTAATATTGGATATAGCGGCGGTAATGCTACCATTGGTATGCAACGCATCAGTTTTGCTAAGGCCAAATCAAGATCTATCTCATGTAAGACCTTCCTCCCGGATGGTATGGGTATCGGTTGCCCTGACGCTGACGACGATGGATGCTTTCAGGCTCCTATCCATTTCGAAGACTTTCCTCCTGGACGTACGGTGATGTCAGCCGAGGATATCTGTTCGATTTGTATTAATCATGAGCATTCATATAATGGAGACTATAATATTCGTATAATATGTCCTACAGGACAAAAGGCTGGCTTGAAATTCGGCAACCCCAATTGGGACCATTCTTATGACCCACAAATGGTTCCTGCAGGATCATATGGTTCACTGAGTACCAAAATTGGTATTCCTTATGGCGGCTCAAGTGGTACCTATGATGGCGGTTATACATGTCCAAACGGAGAAGGAAGTAGTGTTCCAAATGGTGGTTTTTGCGACTCTCTCTGCAACATGTATGGTGTTGGTATGGATTATTGCTTCTCTCGCAACAAGGATTATATGTTGAATAGAGGAGTCCCTGCTAATATCACTTCGGCTGATGAAGAACCTCGTGATTATTTCGCAACAGGTGACTGGATTGATGTTATCCCTGAAGTTGTTTTCGATGTTATTCCCGCTCCTTATGTTAGAGCAGGTCAAGTAGCTCCTAATAGAACCAATTTTAGCCACAAGCATCCTAGCGACCACGAGGGTAAAAGTTCCTATTACCTCCCGGCATCCGATTTCCATGAACTTATTGGTTGTCCTCTGAACGGGAACTGGTCTATTCAGGTATGCGACCCTTGGCCAGGTGACAATGGCTGGATTTTCTCTTGGGCTCTGGACTTCTGTGGCATTAGCGCAGGAGAAGGATGCGAATATCAAGTTCAAATCGACTCTGTTATTTGGGAACCCGACTCTAACTATGGCGATTTTGACCTTGGCTATTGGAGAGGTCTGAACATCGACAATCGCGAGCCTACTCGTTCAATCATTTCTTCTCATGACACTGCTGGTTATTTCCCCATCAAAGTAAGAATTTATGATGAGTTTGGCTGCGTTTGGGATACTTCGACAGCTATTCAAAGTGTTTGGTCGCCTACTCCGCAAATTGGTGACACTCTGCTCATCTGCGATGTACAGACAGTGCTTCTTGACGCAAAAGACCGTCATACTGACACAGCTTACACTTTCAAATGGGATCCTTTTGGACAGACCACAGACACAATCTCAACTAGATCTATGATGGGTAGCTCCACTCTTTATACTGTGGACGTTGAGAACCATTGGCAAAGCACAACCTGCCGTACTCGCGACTCGGTACGTGTCAACATCAATCACCAACCACTTCCCAACTTTGACCCTGGTGTATATCCTCTTGAGGGATGTGAACCGTACACTATCCATTTTGAAAATACTTCTCAGTATGGTGACACCTATCTTTGGGTGTTTGGCGATGGTGACTCGTCACGCAATGAGAGCCCAACCCACACTTATGGCACAGGACAGTATGATTTTAAATACTTTGTTCGTAGTATGCATGGTTGCAATGACTCATTGGTATATCATAATCTTGTAACGGTTTATTCTAGCCCAGAGGCACGTTTCTCATGGGAGCCTATGAACCCCACTGTGACTCACCCCACTGTGACGTTCAATAACCTTACAATACCTCAAAGTGACTACAACAAATACTATTGGGAAATACAGTATGACCGCGACAACCACATATCGTATCATACTCTTACGGATGTTAATCCCACTTTTGAATGGGAGACTGATGGTAGTGATATCTCAGGTAGCTATGTTGCTCGCCTCATAGCAATGACCAAAAATATTGGACCTAGCGGCAATGTCGTTGAATGCCGTGACACTGTTGAAAACAGAATACTTCTCGTCAACGACTTTTTGCAATTCCCCAATGCTGTTACTCCTAATGGCGATGGTGTCAATGACAAGTTCATCATTCGTAATCTTATAGATGGACTTGGCTATCCCAACAACTCACTGGCTATCTATGACCGTTGGGGTAAGAGAGTGTACTACAAGGAAAACATCTCCAGAGAAGAAGATTTTTGGGATCCTGCGGCCGATAATATTCCTGAGGGTACCTACTTCTGGCGTTTCACAGGAAAAGGTTACCTCGGCGATATTCAGCGTAATGGTGTCGTAGAAGTTATCAAATAATCAAAACTATAATCAATCATCAATAAAGGATGTTCCATTGGGGGCATCCTTTATTTTTGTGATTGTACAATTCTTTATTAGAATATAGTATGTTGTTTGATACAAATCGGTTGGGCTGTTTTGGTTTATGACAGATTTGTATTTGTTCAGAACAAACTGGACACATCGCTGGTGCTGGCGCAGCTAGCTACAAAAAGAATGTGATGAGGACAAAGGAATGAAAGAAACGATGATATGAAAGATAGACAAAATCTAAAAGTTGGTCTAATGATCGATAGAGGTATGTCTTGTGTAGATATCATTTAAAGTTTTAACTGATAGTTCTATATTCCCTATATCCATTATTCTGTCGACAGGTTTTAACGTCGTTGTAATACTTTCGCCTGCTTTTAAGTCGAAAAAGTTAGTACTAAAGTGACCGTCGATATGAGGGTTGGTGTCGATAAAGACATCGTAAAGATCACTTTCAGCCTTAATGGTCACAGTTAGTTCTCCATTATTGTAAGAATGAGTAATGTTGTATTTTGCATTATCGTATTTGCGGTCTTTGGGGTATACACTGTAATATTTTTTCCAACTTGTTATGTCAACAGAGTTGTCATATAGTTTTTGGACACGGTAGTGAAGTGCTTTCCAGTTTCCATAGTAGTCAATGCTGCTCCAAGATGCCACAGGCCAGCAGTCGTTGAGCTGCCAGTAGAGAGTACCGTCGCAGCGTGGATTTTGAATATGACACAAAATACCATATCCTGTACCCCAGGCTTGAAGAAGTTGGCTTACATAAACAAAGTCTTCGAGAGGAAGTGTCTTACTGTCAAAGCCATAGTATTGTCGCATTGCTTTGTCTATGATTTGAAGTCCACGAGGGTGTTTCTGATGGTTTTTCATTGAAGGAGAGTCAATGCTAAGCTGATTGCTAGGGCAATATCGTCTTATGGTACTTATTAGCGGATAGCTCTGGAAACCATATTCGCTCATAAAACGGCCAGTTTTTTCTTTGTATTTTTCAAAAGGCTCTTCGCCCCACCAAACGCCCCAATAGTGGCTGTCGCCGTGAGTGGTGCACTCTGGGTGCCCCCATCCATATAGTGGTGATGTGGTAATATAAGAGCGCTGTAGAGGGTCGCAATCATGCACTGCTTTGGCGAGAATGCTGGTTGTACTAGTGTTGCTAGTATTATTAGTATATCCGAAAATGGTGTCGATCGCTTTTTCCAATAGGATACGTTGCTTAGCTGTCCAATTGTAAACGCCTTGCCAACCCCAATCTTCCCATCCGTTTTTTACCTCATTGTTGCCACACCACAGGACAACACAGGGATGTTGTGCTATGCGTGCCACGTTCTGACGTGCTTCATTGTCGATAGATGTGAGAGTGACATTGTCATTGGGATATAGCATTGTGCTGAAGTTGAAGTCCATCCAAACCATAATGCCCAGCGAGTCGCAGAGGTCAAAGAAATAGTCGTGTTCGTATATTCCTCCGCCCCAAACTCGAATCATATTGAAATTGGCTTCTTTTGCAGAGCAAAGCAACATGCGGTAGCGTGCCGCCAAATCAGGAGTCATTACAGGAAACGAATGGGCTGGAATCCAGTTTGCACCTTTGATGAAGATGGGCTTTCCATCTTGGTAGAATGAAAACGACTGTCCAATGCTGTCGGGTTTCTGTAGAAGAGTGATGCTAGAATTATTTGCCGTATTAGAATCTCTAAAGATATGAGGTTTGTTGGTGATATATACAGGCTTCCAAATGCCGCATGTTGGCAGTTTAGGCCCCCAGTCCCAGCCTTGCTGGTATGGTGCAATGCGCGTGAAGGCGCGACGGTCGGGAAGGGGTATGCCATATTTCTGTTCTACAAGTGAGTCGTTGAGCGGCAAGAACATTACTTCGATGTCTTCGCAGTTGGGAGGGAGAGGGAAAATGTATTGCACAAACATATTATCGGTTGTATATTCCTTCTCCAACATGCCTCTCATATTCTTAATTCGCTGACCGTAGAAAATGACATTTGCGCGGCCTGCTATGCCTTCAAACACCAGCCATAGCGTGTCGCCCTTGGGTAGATTGTTGCGATTGATGTGGTATCGGTAACTCCATACCTTATCTTCGACCCAGCGGGTACTATCCTCGTTGGTACCATAATAAGGATCGGGAATAAGACCATTTGCCATCAAATCGGTATGGATGAAACTTGGCACAGTGGCAGTATATCTTTGTAAGTCGTTGTAGTCAAAATGCCAGTCGGTAAGAAATATGCGTTCTTCACCGTTTCGGCATCCAACCATAATTAGCGATAGCAAAGCAAGATAAAGCAATCGTTTCATTTTTTTTGTTATTCAGTTTTATAGAAGGCGAAGATAACAGCCAAGATAATGAAACCAAAGCTTACTAGGTGGTTCCATTTGATGGGTTCGCTTTTGAAAACAGTGGCGACTATGATTGTAAAGACAGTCAGAGAGATGCACTCGGCAAGGATTTTGAGTTGCATGAGACTGAAGGGGCCTCCGTTAATTTGGCTTCCTATACGGTTGGCGGGAATCATAAAGCTGTATTCGAAAAAGGCGACGCCCCATGAAGTAAGAATGATGAGTATCAATGGCCAGCTGGTGTTGATTTTCATCTCGGTGAGTTTGAGGTTCCCATACCATGCAAAGGTCATGAAAATATTGCTGATTATTAAGAGAATAATTGTTGTTAAGGCTTTGGGCATAATAAGATGGTATAAAATGATTAGTGGATTCAGTAATTCTTAATCATACGCATAAGCATGGCATAAGCTTGATTGACGCTGCGGTCAATGTTTTGTTGTCTTTTGTTGCCGCCGAATTGCAGCAATTGAGCCACGGTTTTATCCTGCGATGCTACGGCAATCCATATAGTACCCACCGGTTTTTCTTTAGAGCCTCCATCGGGGCCGGCAATTCCGGTTGTCGCAATGGCGTAATCGGCGCCGAGTTTCTGTCGCACACCTTCCACCATCTCTCGTGCTGTTTCCTCGCTCACAGCGCCATGACATTCTAACGTTTCGTGACGAACACCTAGAGAGCATTCTTTTACGGCATTGCTGTAGGCTACCACACCACCACGAAAGTAGGCAGATGCTCCTGCTTGCGCTGTGAGTTTGCTTGCGATGGCTCCTCCTGTGCAGCTTTCAGCTGTGGCGAGTGTCTTTCCATTTGAAACCAGGGTATTGTGCACCAGTTCGGCTAAGGTTTCGCAGTCTTCGCCAACGATATATTTTCCGGCCAGTGCGTATAAACCTTTGAGCAAGTCGGAAATATAAGCCGAATCACAGACCTCTTTAGTGTTCGTTCTTATGGTTAGTCGTAGTTTTACCATGCCAGCGACAGGGAGGTATGCCAGTTTTGCATTGTTGGGCAAAGACAATTCCCAAGGCTCAATAAGGTCGCTGAGAAAACTCTCGCCAATACCTTGGACAAGGATGTTCTTTGACACAATGCTCCCGATATGGAATCGCTTTTGCAGCTTTGGAATGACACGATTACTCATTAGCCATTCCATTTCGAATGGTACACCAGGGAGTGAAACCAAAACTGAGTTACGTTGTGTCTCAAACCACATACAAGGTGCAGTGCCGAGATCGTTGTTTAGTACTTCACAACATTCAGGTACCCAGGCTTGTTGCCGGTTGATGGGCGTCAATTCATATCCACGGCTTTCGAAGATTCTTTTGACATTGTCCAAAGCCATCGCATTTTCAACCATTTTGCTATCGAAAAAATGGCAAAGCACTTTTTTTGTGACATCGTCTTTAGTAGGTCCGAGGCCCCCAGTTATCAACACGGCGTCATAGTTCTCGATGTGACGTTGCACAGTGTTGGATATGGCCTCTTCCGAGTCGGCAATAACAGATACTTCAGCCACGTCCATGCCTGCTCTGATAAGCATTTTAGACATCGTTGAGGCATTGGTGTTTACCACTTGTCCAATAAGCAATTCGTCACCTATATTTATAATGCTAACATTCATGTTTATATTGCTTTAAATAGCTATTGTCTAAATGAATAACGGGTGCAAAAATACAAAAGATATATGGTTTGTGAAATTTTTTTGTGTCAAAATAGATTTTCTTCGTACTTTTGCAAAATATTTTCAATAGGTTCCATTTTTTCTTTCAAGGCAGTGGAACACAAAAAAGTTACATTGAAATGATGACCGACATTCCTAATTTAGACGAGCTGATACGCATGGCTTTGCGCGAGGATATTGGCGATGGCGACCATTCCACATTGGCATGCATTCCTCCTTCGGCTACCGATTGTGCCAAAATGGTGGCAAAACAAGATGGTGTTATCTGCGGATGTGAAGTGGGGGAAAAAGTGTTTAAAATTGTCGACTCTTCTTTGAATGTCACCATGATAAAAAAAGACGGTGACTTTGTTGCCAAGGGAGACATTATTATGCTCGTTGAAGGACATTCAGGCAGTATTTTAACGGCCGAGCGAACTGCATTGAATTTCATGCAGAGGCTCAGTGGTATAGCCACAGAGACAAATCGAATGGTAAAGATGCTTGCTGGTTTGAATACTCGACTTTTGGATACTCGAAAGACAACGCCTAATATGCGCCTTTTGGAGAAATACGCTGTCCATTGTGGTGGAGGCACAAACCATCGTATTGGTTTGTACGATATGATTATGCTGAAAGACAATCATATTGATTTTGCGGGCGGTATAGAGTCAGCCATTGATCGCACTCATGAATATTTGCGTTCAATAGGAAAAAGCTTAAAGATTGAGATAGAAGTTCGCAATCTTGATGAGTTGAACAGGGTTATGGCTCATGGTGGCGTTGACCGTATTATGCTTGATAACTTTGATATTCCCACCCTTAGAGAGGCAGTACGTCGTATAGAGGGACGTTACGAAACCGAGGCCAGTGGCGGTATTACCGACCAGACATTGCGTCCCTATGCCGAAACAGGCGTTGATTATATATCTGTGGGTGCTTTGACTCATCATATCAAAAGTTTAGATATCAGTCTTGTCAAAAAATAGTTGACGTTTGTGACTAGTCGCTATAGTAACAGCTATCCTTTATTGTAAGTGCAGTTCATTGAACGATTGAAGAAAAGTGATTTGGGCGTTTGGTTCAACCGACGCTACAATGCAGTTCTCCGTTTTTGGAGTCTGCGCATTGTTCCATTCTTTAACCGTTTGGTGCTTCCTGGATGCGCTGGTGTTCCACTAATTCAAATTCTCAAGCATTTTTCTAATCGCGACTTGTGGCAGAGTGCCAAAGCCTTGGCTTTTTCCTTCTTTATGGCCATGCCACCGTTGCTCATCTTCTTTTTCACTCTTATTCCGTATCTGCCTATAGAGGGATTGCAGAGTGAACTATTGTTGCAACTCTCCAACATATTGCCATCTGACATCTTTGACCGAGTTGCCTCGACTATCACCGATGTAATGGGGCATAAACACAGCAGCCTGCTCTCCATAGGTTTTATAAGCTCTGTCATTCTTGCCGCCAATGGTATGCATGGTCTCCTTCAGTCGTTCAATTCGGTAAGCCACAGCATTGAATGGCGATCTTTAGTGCGTCGCTACATGTTGTGCTTTTTGTTGGTCATTATACTTTATGTCCTTGTTGTGGCGATACTATCACTGCTCATCGGATACAAGATACTTATCTATTTCATGATAAGCCGTAACTTTATGGCCGAAACCAAGTTGAGCCTTTTCGCTTTTAGCTTTGGGCGTTGGCTTTTACTTGTTTTCCTGACATTGTTGTCGCTTAGTCTCCTTTATTATATGGCTCCTGTCAAAAAACAGAGAATTAACTTTTTGTCAATAGGTTCTGTTCTATCAACGCTTCTTATTTTTGGCCTTTCTTGGGCTTTCCAAATATATATCAACAATTTTAACAACTACAATATCCTTTACGGATCAATAGGAACATTGTTGATTGCCATGCTTTGGATTTATGCCAACTGTGTAGTGATACTTTCAGGTTATGCCATCAATATCGCCATTGCCGACAGTCGAGAAACTGGCTATAAACCTTCACGCCGACAACGTAGGGAACGCAAGTTACTCCATACATCTCGTCGTCACTATGTTGTTAGTACCCAAAACCCCTATCATCGACAACCTATAGGTTCTAATATTTACCATAGCCCTTCGGGAGTGGGTAAATATAAAAAGCAATAACGGGCAGCCAATGCGGCCAAATATTCGACATATTAAGTTATAACACTAAAATAAACCTCAAATAACTAACAATGATTATTCAGAAAGAAAAGGGTAGGACTGTGCCTGCCACGCCTCAGACAGTCAATCGTTTTAAAATGATTGCAAAAACCATGTTCGGACTCGAGGAAATTCTCGCAGATGAGTTGCGCGAATGCGGTGCCACAGAGATTGAACCGTTGACGCGAGCCGTGGCCTTCATGGGCGACATGCTTGTGCTTTATCGTGCCAATTATACATGTCGTACAGCCCTTGCTATTCTTAAACCTTTTGCGGAATTCGAGGCCAATAACGAGCAAGAACTCTATGACAACGTCAGCCGTATCAAATGGGAAAAGATTCTTGATGTCGACGGCACTTTCATGATAGACTCTACAACGTCGGGAGAGATATTCACCAATTCCTACTATGCTGCTCTAAAAACAAAAGACGCCATAGTGGACCGTTTCCGCCGCATGTTCAACCAAAGACCCAGTATTGATACTGAAAGCGCGGATTTCAAGTTAAATCTACACATTGCCGACAATAAAGTCACATTGCTTTTGAACTCCTCCGGCGACTCATTGCACAAACGCGGCTACCGTATTGCTGTAGGTGCTGCACCAATCAATGAGGTCCTTGCCGCGGGCATGATAAAACTCAGTGGTTGGAAATGCGATTGTAATTTCTACGACCCGATGTGCGGTAGTGGCACACTCCTCATTGAGGCTGCTATGCTCGCCAATAACATTCCGGCACAATACTATCGTCAAGAAAGATTTGCTTTCAAACGTTGGCGCGATTTCAATATAGCGGAATGGAAGAGCGTTAAGGAGCAGGAAGATCGCAAGATTGGTGCTGGCGATTTTGAATGTGAGATATGGGGTAACGATATAGATATGGATGTATTGCGTCAGGCAGAGGCCAACCTCAAAGGTGCAAAGTTGCACAAGGATGTCTTCCTCTATCATGGTTCTTTTGAAGATCAGGAACCTCCCGAGGGTAAGACCATCATAGTTACCAATCCGCCTTATGGCGAGCGTATTAAGGTTGAGGATCTCAACGATATGTATTCAAAACTTGGCGACACGTTCAAGAATCTCTATGGTGAGCGATGTGAAGTGTGGCTGATTACCTCCGACTTTGAGGCGATGAAACATATTGGACTTCATCCATCCAAGAAAATACAGCTTTTCAATGGTGCCCTCGACTGTCGTTTCTTGAAGTTTGAGCTCTATTCAGGAAGCAAGAAAAATAAGGACGAATAGTACACCTCTTTGTCGGCCCCATGATTGACGCTGCTATAGTAAAAACTATTGCCGCAGAGGTTGGCTTTGCGGCATGTGGCATATCCAAAGCCGACAGGTTGCAGGAGAATGAATATCCCCTCGAGGAATGGTTGGCAAAGGGGTTCAACGCCGACATGCAGTATATGGAACGTAACATTGATATGCGGCGAGACCCACGGTTACTTGTGGAAGGGGCGTGTAGTGTTATCTCAGTTCTTGTGCCTTATAAGTCCAATCGTCTTATGGAGGGACGAGGTAAAATTGCCCAATATGCATACGGCGAAGACTATCATGAACGTTTAAAACGAATGATGTATAGCCTGATGTCGCGTGTCAAGGAACGTTATCCCGATTTTGATGGACGCCCTTTTGTCGACACAGCACCTATCAGTGACCGCCATTGGGCGGTACGAGCAGGATTGGGGTGGATTGGCCGCAACACCCTTTTTGTAAATCCGACATATGGTTCATACTGTTTTTTGGGAGAGATAGTCACTACCGCCGTTGTGGATTGCTATGATACTCCTAGAAGTATGTCTGATGTTGGTGGTGCCGACAATGTTTCTATTGGAGGCTGTGGCGACTGTCGTCTCTGCCTTGATGCTTGTCCTAATAATGCGATAATGGTATCGGAGAGCGGAGCCTCAATGCTCGACGCTCGACGATGTACATCGTACAACACTATTGAGAACCGAGATGACACTCTGCCAGCCGAGTTAAATACAAGAGGCTATGCCTATGGGTGCGATATCTGTCAGATGGTGTGCCCTTACAATCGCCTTGCGCCGGTGTCATTTCATCTTGACGACCAGCGTAAGGCAGAGTTGGAGGCGCTTGCCGATAGTGATGCCGACAGCTTCCGTAGCTTTACAAAGCATTCGGCTATGTCGCGAATCAAATATTGGCAATGGCGCCGCAATATTGATGTTTGCAAGTAGTGCCTGTCTATAATGAGTGCACCCATTCTCCTAGTGTTTTCAAATAATTGCTGTGAGACTGTTCCACCCAACTACCATTGAATATTGGCCAGAGTCGAGAGTCGCGTTTGCAATAATCGCGACAACGGAGTGCCAAGCGGAGAAATTCTTTTACGTTTGGATGCCAATAAAGCATTTCTGATGGGTTTAGCCATTGAACATCCTCAAATTCAGGTTCGTCATCGGGAAGGGTGTATGTGGCAGCCTTCATCATTTCGTTCAATGCGTTAAGGTGTTCCCCTAGTTCCCAATAGTGATCGGCTTCATATTCTCTGAGCCTGCATTTGTGAAGAACCACATATGATTCGCTGTGGTATATCTCATATCCCTCGTCTAAACGGTATTGATAGTCAATTATTTTTGCTCCGTAGTTGTCAACTTGACGACGTACATTTGGTGACAGATGTATTTCATCTCCGTTGCTCCATGCCATCCATTCTTTGTTGATTTTGTTTTTTTTGTGTTCTCTCATACCTTGATTTTTTATTATTAATAAAAATGTAAGGGTAGGGAGGATGTTGCTACATGCTTGCTGCAGTAAGGTGTTATGTCAAAGAACTCTCGGCAGTGGCGGCAACATTTATGTTATGGCATCAAAAAAAGCCACACAAAACCGCATAATCCTCCCTTTCAAGGCTCTTCTTAAAAGAGTCTGTGTACGGTTTTGTGTGACTTAAAAATTGAATGCTAATAAATTAATGCATAATTGGCTGCTTTAATCTCAAATGCAAAAATAAATAAAAAAATAAAATAGCGCATAAATGCTTTAAAACACTTTTATTAGTAATCTCAATTCCCGAATTATTGTGTTTTGAATAATCAATAATTCATAATTCATTTTCCGAGTTCTGAATATCATTTGTTTATTGACTACTTATGCATCGTTTTATTTGATGAATCCAGAGACTTTTTGTGCATAGAAATAATAGAAGTGAAATAATTATTCTTATTTATCAAAAAATGTGTATATTTGTAATCCGCAAATAAATGATAATTATTTATTAAACATTTAAATAACAATACAATATGGCAAAAGTAGCAATCAATGGCTTCGGCCGAATTGGAAGAATGTCTTTCCGCGCCATGCTTGCTCATCCCGAGCTTGAAATCGTGGCTATCAATGACCTCACCAGCGCCGATACACTGGCTTATCTGTTCAAATATGACTCCGTGCATGACAACTTCGACGGTGAAGTTCACGCTGAAGGTGACTGCCTTGTGGTTAATGGCAAGAAAGTGAAAATCTATGCAGAGCGCGATCCTCAGAACCTTCCTTGGGGTGAACTCGGTGTCGATATCGTTGTTGAATCCACCGGTCTTTTCAAGAAACGTGAGCAGATGATGAAACATATCAACGCTGGCGCTAAGAAAGTTATCCTTACAGTTCCCGCTGGCAAGGCTGATGATGTTGACGCTACCGTAGTTATGGGTGTCAATGACAGTGTTCTCACCAAGGATATGCAGCTCGTCAGCAACGCTAGCTGCACCACCAACTGCCTTGCACCTGTTGCCAAGGTTTTGAATGACAAGTTCGGTATCAAGCGTGGTCTTATGAACACTGTCCACAGCTACACCAACGACCAGAAGATCCTCGACCAGCCTCATAGTGACCTCCGTCGTGCTCGTGCCGCTGCTGTCAGCATCATCCCCACAAGCTCTGGCGCTGCTAAGGCTGTTGGCTTGGTAATACCTGAACTGAAAGGTAAACTCGATGGCTTTGCTATGCGTGTTCCTACTCCTGATGGTTCTGTTGTTGACCTCACTGCTGAGCTCAACTGCAATGTTACCAAGGAAGAAATCAATGCCGCTATCAAGGAAGCCGCTGAAGGTTCAATGAAGGGTGTCCTCCAGTATGTCGACGAGCCCATCGTAAGCATTGACATCATCGACAATACTCACAGCAGCATTTTCGACAGCCTCCTTACACAGGTTATGGATGGCAACTTTGTCAAGATTGTCAGCTGGTACGACAACGAGAAAGGCTATAGCACCCGCGTTGGTGACCTCGCAGCTAAACTCGCTAAACTGCTTTAATAGTTTTACATAATGATAATGACAAGAGGGTGCCTTTTGACACCCTCTTTTTTCAATTATTTAATAATAGATGAGAAAATTTATTCCTTTGTTTTTTATCGCTGTGGTCATGTTGGCTGCAGTTTCAGGTTGTGGACATGGCACTGTTACTAGTCACCATGTCGAGACGTATGAATATACGGATGACTATGGTAGTGTTGTCAATGTGCCACAAAATCCTCAACGTATAGTATCCCTTTCTCCAGCAGTGACAGAAATTATGTTTTCTATAGGAGCTGACAGCCTTTTGGTGGGTCGCACTGAGTTTTGCACTTATCCTAAAGCAGCGTTGCAAATAGAGAATATTGGAGGAATCAGTAATTTGAATGTGGAGAAGGTCCTTTCTCGCAATCCTGATCTTATCATAAGTGGCTCAATGGTGCCAGAAAAAACCGTACGTCAGTTTGCCGAAATGGGAGTGCCTATGGTTTGTGTCATAGAGAAACCAAAATTTGACGGTCTTTTCCAGAATATCACAAAAATAGGTTCTTTGGTGGGTCACGATGCTCAGGCCGATAGCTTGAATGCAAGGTTGAAGCGACAACTGACCCTTCTTGAAAAAGATTCTTATAATGCCACCGATGGCCACCGCCCAACGGTGTATTATGTTGTGGGTTTTGGTACAGGAGGTAACTTCACCGCCGGGGGCAACACATTTATCAACGATATTATAAATATGGCTGGTGGCAAGAACATTGCCGAGGAGAGTGAGGGATGGACCTTCAGTATCGAAGCTCTGATGGACGCCGATCCCGACTTCATCCTGATTCGTGCTGAGGATAGCGCACGTTTCTGCCAGACAACCCCCTATAACCAACTCACGGCTGTGAAGAAGGGCCACACCATTGCACTTGAGGACGGCATTCTCGACCTTCAAGTACCTCGCAACATCGAGGTGATAAGGCGACTGAAAGACCGTTTTGCAACGAAGTAGCCCTTACTTAACCTATTTCACTATCAGTTTCTTTACAGCTGTAACAGTTCCGCAGGAGACTTTGATTATATAAATACCGTTTGGCCAGTTGGCGACGTTAAGAGTGAATAATGGCGCTGAGGGCTTAAAGCTTGCAACGCAACGTCCTTGGAGGTCGTAGCAATCGACCGAAAGAATGATTTGTGTAGCCGTCAGAGTCACTTCAGAGTTGGCTGGATTGGGCGCCATGTTGAAATCGAAGTGCGGAGAAACAATGCTTTCTGTCGTGGTGTCGACTGTGAAATAGGCAGTCAACGATGTGTCTTGGTTCAACGTCACAAGGCGGGGATTAGTGGTGTCGCCGTCGTTCCAATAGAGGAACCGTGATGCAGATCCAATGGGCAAAGCCGTAAAGATGAGCCTCGAGCCTTCAGAGAACATATTTGAGTTTGAGGCATCCTGTGTTCCACTCTCGACATTGATCTCGACAGTTCCTATGGAAGAATCGTTTGAGAATGCTGTTGCCTGGTAATAGTTCGGCTGCGGATCACCGACGGTTTCGAACGAGACAGGACCTGTCCAAGGGCTACTGTGATCGGCGCGGTCGATTGTGTTATTGTTGCGTACCCACACATAGTACCTCTTGCCAGGTTGCAGGCCGCTGATGGTCACAGGGTTGAGGTCGGTCGTAAAGGTGCTATCGGATTGCGAGAACGAGGACGATGTACCATAGACGAATGTACGGCTGGCAGGTTGTGTGGTGTCGACAACCGTAAGCGTCGCTTCATGCTGTGATACAGAGTCGACATTGATATTAATCGGAGGCATACAAGGCAGGTCCATAGTGACCTGAATCTGTGCCACATTCAGGCCGTAACCGCTGTGATAGTCGGACATCAACGGAGCCACAATGGCGATGTAACGTCCACTGCCGGTATAGCTGTCGAGGTGCTTGGTGAAATAGTGTACAGAATCGCCAACCAGCGAGTCGCGCGAAATTGGCGTATAGGTGCTGAAGTCGCGTGGGTCGTCGAGCACGCCGATTTCTACAACCTCTACATACTGGTCATAAAAGCCCGTATAGTCGTTCTGAGCTGCATACGAGACGGTAAGGTCGGCAACGCTATCGGCAAAGAGAGGCAGCACCAGATAGGAATAGCCGTTGCCGTAGTGTTTCATAGTGACGTAATGGTTCAGATCCGTGTTGTTAGGGCTGTTATGATAGACGTAGGCCGTGTTAGCATAGCCTGTGCTGTTGAAGTACCAGCAAGGAGCGATGGCTCCGTTCAGCGTTTGGAACGAAGCTCCACCCCACGAGGAGAAGTCTTCGGTGAAGGGCAGATTGTCGCGAGTGATAGCCATACACGATGTATAGAAGTCGTTGGAAAGTGTCCAACGGCTATGCTGACCGTTGCCGCATTCGGCACGTACAGCTACCATATAGTGTGTTCCCGTAAGCAGACCGGGAAGGATGAAAGCCGTATCGGTTATGCCGCTGACAACCTGATAGGTCGAGGCGTAGCTTGTGTCGAAGACTTCGACAGGAGCATAGGCAACGGTGAAGCTTGCAGGCATCTCGTCGAGATAGAGCCATTTGAGCGACACCGACGTATCGAGCGGATGGTGAGCTACTACGCGAGGTGAAGCGTGGCAGCCGTTGTCAGGCAGACACGAGACATAGAGTTGGAAACCGCCGTCGTAGTAGTCGTGACAACTGAAGACAAGAGTCAGAGGACCCTGGGTGGAGATGTGGGTAGGCATAACCGTATCACCCGTATACGTTCCCAGGAGAGTGCCGTCGGTACCGACGCCGTCGTACACGTTGACCTTCAACACCCAGTTGTTGTAGGGTTGCAAGCTCACGGTGCCATGAACGGCTGCCAACGAGTTGGGTGTTGACGGGAAGATTACCAAGGTATCGTCGGCGAAAACGTTGGTATCTTTAATCATAGTGTTGCAAGTGACGATAGTATCGGTGCGGCCCGGAAGCATAGTCAGCACTCCTGCCATGAAAGATACAGGGCCGTTCCAGAAGCCTGTGTCGCCAGCACCACATACGGTGCGGACAAAGACGTTGTAGTTCTGCCCTGCAATGAGGGTTGGCAGCATATAGGATGTGTCGTTGGTTGCGGCAAGCGCGCCGGCATCGGGGTTGGTAAGACCGGCTCCGTAGGAGACTTGCCATTGAGAAGTGCCCTCGGCAGCGCGCCAGCAAACCATTGCGGCATCGGCCGAGTTGGGATTGACAATATGTATATCGGAGGGCGAAAGGCAGCGTTCAGGAGTATTGACATTCAGGATGCTTGCCAGCGATGTGTCGCCGCTGGTGCAGATGGCGCGCAGCTTGAAGATATATGATTTCAGCTGGGTCAGTCCTGTAATGGTTATCGTAGTGTCGACGGTAACAAAAGAGCCCGATTCAATACTGTCTAAAGAGTTGTAGCTGACAAGATAGAGAGAATCTGCGGCACGGCGGCTCCAATGCAGCGCCACGCTGTCGGAATAGACCTCGTTGGCTGTGAAAGCAGTCGGCATTATGCAGAAGGTGACATTGTTTGAGATAGACATACGCATCACAGGCAGCCTTGCAGACAAAGATGAATGGTTGTCTGAAGTTGTGTTGCCCGGATGGTTGCCGAAGCTTACGTCATTATCGTCATAGCGATTCAACACAGCGCTATCGACAGTATTGTAATGATAATTCCATAGAGTCGAATATTGCGAGCCGTGATACGACACCGCTATGGCGAGGTTGTCCACACCGTTGTAGTAGAAAGGTATGGTGAGCGGTATGGCGAACCAACCAGTGCTTTGGGGCTGCATAACGGTTGCGTGAGCCACAGCCGTAAGTGAATCGGCAGGGAACCAGCTGGTGTTGTTGGGATGAACATTCCACGGGGTATGACCCATATAGACAGTAACACTTGTATCTTTCGGCTGAACATTTCCCACCGAGGCGGAACTGAACCAAAGGGTATCTATATAACAGGGGGTTCTCAACGAGTCGGCAGGATAAATCATCTGAGTCCAAGTGTGCCTATAATATCCATTGATAGGAGATCTATAATCGTAATCAGAGCCAACTTCACCGAATTGTACGATGTCGTGCGAGAAAGAGCCTCGGTTAGTGTAGATTTGCACAGGTTGCGACCACAAGCTGCTGTCGTCGGCACCACACACGGCACGTACTCTGATATTGTAGCGTGTGTTTCTGTAAAGACCTGTAAGGGTGAAAGGATTGGTGGAAGTGCTGACCACTCCTGAGTGGGCGGAGGCAGAATCCGCACCCGTCACTTCCGAGAAAGCCACCTCCCACTGCGTAGCGCTGCCGTTCTCGCGCCAGCTGACGATAGCCTGGTCGGAAAGCAATGGGTCGATAGAGACGTCGGCAGTAACGCTGTCGGGAACAGGGCAGGTTTCGATATAGGCGCTTACGTTGCCGAAATAGTAGCCTGTGTCGCCCTCGCCGCAAATGGGACGGACAGAGAATTTGTAGGTATGGTTGCCGTGCAAGCCACCGATAGTGCATACCGTCGAGTCGTTTGCAAAGAGAGTGCCGCTGTGACTACCGTCGTTGGCGGTGTAAGACACCTGCCAATGCGAGGCGTTGCCGGATTCGTTCCACAGCAGACGGACCGCGTTGCCGTCGACACTTGCAATATGGACATTGCTAACATTTTGACAACTGCTTGTGACCATAGAAAAGCGCACTACCGGCCTGTTTGTGACTCTTGAGCCGAGGAAATCGTCGGATGCAATCTGCTGTAGCGGGAACGGAGAAGCGTCACCTTTAAACATAAGGCTTCCATTACCAGCAGAAGAATAAGAGAAATAGTCGCCACTGTACCTTGAAACACTGTTGCTATGAAGAAATACCACAGCCAACTCGTCTACGCCATTGTAAAAGAACGGTGTTTGGAGAGGTATTGGCACCCAGCGGTTGCCGCCTGGCGCAAGCCAGGTATTGGCGTGGTAGACCTCTACAAGAGAGTCCAATTCCACCCAATCGTTGTTGTTGCGAGCCACCGTGGTGTCGAAATGAGCCAGATAGAGCGTCAACGAGGTGTCGAGCTGACCAGTTCCGTTGAAAGATGTATTGCAATAGAACCAAACGGTGTCAATCCAACCAGCGGCCGAATATTGCGTCAGCGGGTAGATTGTCTGTGTCAGAGAGTGTTTAAAAGATCTTTCAATAGGATAGTGAGCGGAATAGGAACTGCCCGGGTTGCCTATCTGGACGGTGACAAGTGCGTGCAAGGAGTCGACAGCGGTGGTTATCTGTTTGGAACAAGGCAGGCTTGTGTCGCCTTCGTTGATGGCGCGGACAGTGACATTGTATATGGTATGACTGGCAAGTCCATTGATGGTGAACGGTTTTGCTGTTGCAACAAGCGACTGGCTGAAAGAGTCGTCTCGCGCTGCACAATCCACAATCCAACGGGTTGCGGTGCCCTGCTCTGTCCAGTTGATGGTCAGCGAATGGTCGGTGCGGTTTGTGACGACGATGTTCTTAACAGGATGGCAGACCTCCTGTTCGATGATGATTGAGTCGAGGTTTCTTATTCTCCCAATGAATGCACGGAAAGCCAGACGTCCTGCCGATCGGTCATTGCAGTAGAAAGTCAGCGCACCTGTGCTGGCATTTGTCACATTGTTCTGCAGGTTGATGCCGTCAATATGGCTGAAACTTCCGACCTGCATATTGTTGTTCATTGTTCCGAACTGAAGTGTGGCGCCCATATCGTTGGTATATCGCAGAGCTGCAGTCAACTTCAGGTGATCCATACGAATCTGTGTGGTGTCGAACTCGGGCGACACCCAATAGCAGTAGCCGCTTTCAGGATGCTCGATGTAGGTCCAGCAAGGAACATTCATATAGGGAACTACGTCAACCGTAGGGCCAAGGTCGTTGTGCAACAGGCGATATGGCAATGTTGAAACGGGTTGGCAATCGGTGCAAAAGACCACATTGGTATACTGCGAATAGCTGTTACCACTATCGCAGACGGTACGTACATTCACCTGGTAATAAGTCCCCGGTTGCAAACTATCTATAATGATGCTATTATCTGTTGTATAGCGGGTTGAATACCCAATCTCGTGATAAGGAGTCACGCTTACCTCATATCCGACAGCACCCAATGTGCGGCTGCGCCAGCTGACGGTTACCGAGGTGGCGGTAATGCTAGAGAGTACCACATCGTAGGGTGTGTAGCAACCATAGACGGTGTCGAGAGTCACGCGGCGCAGGTAACCCTGACGCCAGCGGATAGCAATATGACCGTCAGTTCCCATCCAGCGACCGAAATCTAAATTTCCTAACAGAATGTTCGAGCCAGAACCATATACCGTGTCGTATGGCTGGAATGTGTTGGTGTCGGCGGCATTGGTCATAACGCCTATCTCTACAGGGATGCTGTCAGATACAGAATACCTTAATTGTATATGTATTGCCGACAGGGGCATATCGAACAAAGGCAACACAGCATAACTTTTCACGCTGTTGTTGGACGACTGTATGGAATAATTACTAACCGATGCGTTGTACAATGTCCAGCAGCTGTCGACATTCGTCGCTGTTGTATAGACATCGTAAGGCAGCGATACAACGCAGTTTTGGGCGTTAGCAGAGGCGAAAAGCCCCGCAGCCAGAATCAAGATAGAGAAGATTTTTTTCATAAAAAAAGTTTTGTCAAAATTCATTACACTCTATATGTAACAATTTGTCTCGTTTTTTTACATGGCTATCTTTTTTTTCAGACAATAATTGAAATAGGTATAACCTTTGTATTCCATAAAGATATGTTTCAGACAAAAAAACAGGATTGTTACTTTCCTGTTTTTATGAATTCGAGGGCTCGCTCCAACTGGTTGTCGTGACCGGCTTGAAGGGCGGAGAGGTCAAACCGGCACTCTATGTCGGGCGTCACACCAACGCCTTCCAACGACTTGTAGTTGTTGTCGACAACGTCAAAGTTGCTGGTGTATACATAATAGCCGTATTGATTGTAATCGCCAAAAACACCGCTGTATAGCATGTCGTGACCTCCCGTAATAAGTGGGCATGTGGCGCCATAGGTGCGTTCGCCAATCACAGTTCCATTGGGGATTTCTTTGACAAAGAGAGCCGTGATTTCAGAGCAACTTACCGAGTTGACATCGGTGAGCACCACCACTTTTTTGTCTCCGTTTAAGTGGTTGGCGGGTGTGTTGATTATGAAAGGTGTCCATGCGCTATAGTCGAGGCGCCCAAGACCCTCTTTTGTGCGAGAGTATCCTAGGTGAACATCGCTCTTGGCCAAGCTGCCCACAACAGGTTTCAGGTCAGCCAAATTACCACCTCCGTTGCCGCGAACATCTATTATTACGGCCTCAACCTCGTCGCGTCCCGCCCATCCGTTGGTAACTCCATTGGTTATGTTGGTTCCGTAGAAAGCGCGCAGCGGAGCCAGTTCCGCCACCGACAAATAGTTGACTACAGAGGTCACGGCAAATGAGCGGAACCTCAGATAGGCAATCTTTTTGCCTGCCGTTCCCGGGAATAGGGCAAAATAGCAAGGGAAGGAGTTGCCGCCGGCTCGGTATTCCGACACACCTTCCATCGTTGGCAGCAGAGCCACCTGGTTGTCGAAGTAGGTGTAGTGGTAGTAGTCGCGCATAGGCACTTCATCCCATGCGGGGTCGGCGTAGATGGGGTTGCCGGTCTTTAGATTTTTTATTTGCACATACATGTGGTGATCCAAAAGTCCTCTCACCATGCTTTGGTAGGCATCGGTAAGCTCGCCGTCTGAGGCACCTCCTTTCGCGTCGAAATTTTGGAATATGGGAAGCATTCTGCGATAGACAGAGTCCCAGTCAACTGTGTCGCGTTCCCAAAAGAGATACCCTTGGTCAATGCCTGTCCATACTGTCTCAAACTGAGATGTATAGCTGTTGCAAAATCGTCTGTCGGGATTCACTATGTCCAATGGCTCTTTGCGGCACGACACCATCAAAAGAGCAATTACAAAAGATAGTTTTAATATGTTGTGTTTTTTCATTTGTTTCGTTTTTTATAGCCAGTACGATACGCCAAACTGAATCACTCTTGTGGTGTTGTAGCGAGGGTTAAGGTTGGTCATGTATTGGCGTTGGATGTCGGTGAGACCGTAATACCAGCGCAGTTCAGCGGAGAGGTCTATCTTGTGAGCTATGGCGCAGCGTATTGCGCCACCGAAAATGATTCCGGCATCAAATCGGTTGTCGCGTTCTTCGTTGAAGGTATAGTCTTCGTCAAAGAAAGTGTCCTTTTCATTGTTGGTGATAAGGTAAGTGACTGTTAGGCTTTGTCCTTGTCGGTGCCCCGATAGCCAATATCCCATGTATCCCCCAACCATGCCGCACACGCGGAAAACCTTTCCTATCGATAATTCGGCCATCAGTGGCACTGAGAGGTAGTTGTTGGTGGCCTCTGTGTATACAAATGACAGAAATCGGTTGTCGCGATCTAAACGGTAGTTTTTCTGCAACAAGGCAATGTCGGCATGGAGTGTGAGCCACGATGATGTGCGATAGGCAAGTGAAATGCCTGCGCTGTAGCCGTCTCCGTTAGTGTATTTCATGTCGGTGGCATACAGCACATTGATGATATGGCTGTTGTTGGCGAAACCTCCAAAGACGCCAGCCCCCCAATGTTTCCCCTCAAGTCCTTTTGGGGTAGGAGAGTGGCTGGTAGTGTCGTTTTGGGCATTGCTGGTCGCTATTGAGAGGAATGCCAGCGCAACTATAAGAATGATCTTTCTGTTCAATGTCTTAGTGTCAAAAATAAATGAAACAATCTCTTTGTGATGATATATAAAAATGTATTGTCAAAAATAAAAACAGGGGTGCCACTCAGATGTTTTGTCTCCAAGTGGCGCCCCTTGATAAGAGGAACTATTGGTTATTTCTTCTTTGCTGTTTTCTTGGCAGCGGTGGCTTTTGCCTTCACGGTTTTGGCGGTGGCTTTAACCGTTGCTGCTTTTTTGGCGGTAGCCTTTGGCGCTTTTTTTGCAACTGCTTTTGCTGCTTTTACTTCAACGTAGGGGTTGTCCTCGTTGCTGACGAAGGGATAGCTGTAGTTGCTGGCGGGGTCAAAGGTCTCCTTGATGGCTTGCGGCGAGGTCCAGCGGATAAGGTTGAGGTACGAACCAGCCTTGTCGTTGGTGCCGCTGGCGCGAGCGCCGCCAAAGGGCTGCTGTCCCACCACAGCGCCTGTGGGTTTGTCGTTGTAGTAGATGTTGCCTGCGGCATATTTCAGTATGTCGGCACCCAGCTGGAGCGCTTTGCGGTCGCTGGCGAAGATGGCTCCGGTAAGGGCGTATGGCGATGTCTCGTCGCAGAGGTGCAGGGTCTTTTCGTAGTCTTTGTCATCGTATACAAAGATGGTGATGATAGGTCCAAAGATCTCTTCGCACATCGACTTGTAGTCGGGCTTTTTGGCGAGGATGACAGTGGGTTGAATAAACCATCCTTTGCTCTTGTCGCCGGTGCCGCCAAAGACTATTTCGGCGTCTTTGCTCTTCTTGGCGTGTTCAATGTAGTTCATGCAGTTGTCAAACGAGGCCTCGTCGATAACGGCGTTGACAAAGGCGCTGAAGTCGCGTACGTCGCCAACTTTGATTTCGTCAATCATCTTGCCGACAATTTCTTTCACTTTTGGCCAAAGCGATTTGGGCACATAGGCGCGGCTTGCTGCCGAGCATTTCTGGCCTTGGAACTCGAAGGCTCCGCGAACTATTGCTGTGGCCACTTGTGCGGGATTTGCGCTCTTGTGTACAAAGATGAAGTCCTTGCCGCCTGTCTCGCCGACAATCTTGGGATAAGTGCGATAGTTGGCGATATTGTCGCCGATAGATTTCCAGAAACCGTTGAAGGTCTTGGTGCCGCCGGTGAAGTGGACACCTGCCAGATTCTTGTCGGCAAAGGCCACCTTGCCAATGAGGGCGCCGCTGCCGGGCAGGAAGTTGACAACGCCGTCGGGCAAACCGGCTTCCTTGTATATCTGCATCAGGATATAGTTGCTCAGCATAGCCGTGGTGGAGGGCTTCCAGATGCAGGTGTTGCCCATCAGCACCGGGCTCAGGCAAAGGTTGCTGGCTATAGAGGTGAAGTTGAATGGGGTGATGGCGAAGACAAAGCCTTCCAGAGGACGATAGGTCACATAGTTGAGTGTGCCCTTGTCGCTGCAGGGTTGGTCGCTGTAAATCTGCGATGCGTAGTATGCGTTGTAGCGCAGGAAGTCGACGAGCTCGCAAGCCGAGTCAATTTCTGCCTGCATGGTGGTTTTGCCTTGGCCGAGCATGGTGGCTGCGTTGATAAGCCAACGGTATTTGCCGCTCACCAGGGTTGCTATCTTTTGCATTACGCTGGCGCGTTCAATCCAGGGTGTGTTGGCCCATTCCTCATGTGCCTTCATGGCTGCGGCGATAGCCATTTTCACTT
Source organism: uncultured Bacteroidales bacterium (assembly GCA_900316965.1). GTDB lineage: Bacteria > Bacteroidota > Bacteroidia > Bacteroidales > P3 > Colimorpha. The sequence continues at coordinate 16,700 of ONEY01000011.1, read as the reverse complement.
CTTTCTCACCTACTTTGTAGTATTTTGCAAGCACGTGCTTGTTCTCGGTAGGCATTACTATGGTGCCGGTATCTTTGGTGCGAACCTCTTTGCCGCCTATTATGGCGGGAATTTCGGTCATCTTATTGTATAGATAGTTGAGAGCCTCACGAATATTTTTACGTTCAGGGCTGCCGGGAGCATAGCCTAATACTGGTTCGTTCTCAGGCTTGGGGAAAGAGAAAAGGATGTTGTTCATAAAAAAGGTTTTTTGTTGTAATTATTTGTTTGTTTGAATTATACGCTGATGTAGCGGACATTTGTCCTTCGAAAACGCTTGCAAAATTACATTTATTTTCCAATATTTCAAAAAAAATGTATATTTGCCTATGGTTTTTATCCTCAAAATAATCATTTATTGCATTGTCTAACAGAAATAAAAAAATAATAAAAAACATTTCGAAATGAAAAAAATAGGTATCATTATGATGTTTGTGGCTATGTTTGGTGCCACATCTTGCGGATCTCTCTCTGGCGCTTCCAACACTGCCGCCGCCACTTCGGGCGCTGCTTGCGCCCAAGCTCTTCTGGCTCTCAACAAAAGCAAGAAAGCTGGCACTCTTGCCATCACCAACCCCGCCGACCTTAGCAATATTCTTCTCGTAATTAACGCCTATAACGGCTTGAGGTCAAACAAGGAAGACGCCAGCTATAAAAAGTCTTTCACCACGGGCATGGTTACCGGTAGCGCAGGCACCATCAATGCCGGTACGGCTCTCAACATAACCAACAGCCTTCTTAATTCGGCCGGCTTGGAGGGCGTCAACAGCGCCAATATCGCTCAAAAGGCACAGACGGTCAGCACCATTATCCAGCTGCTCACTCTTTTGAAACAATAATATCTCACATAATTGAATATTGTCGAGTCGATAGATGACCCTAAGTGGAAACGCGCCATTCGCGATTTCCGCAGCTATCTCAAGTTGGAGCGCCAGTTGTCTGACAATTCCATCGACGCCTATTTGCGCGATGTGTCGCATTTGGCTCAGTATGCCATCGACAACAAGCGTTCCCCCGAAGAGATCTCTCTCGACGACTTGCGTGGCCTTGTGGCCATATTGCACGACATGGGTGTGGCTCTTGCCACGCAATGCCGCATCGTTAGCGGCTTGCGCACCTTCTATCGCATGATGCTGCTTGAGGATGCTGTCGACGAAAATCCCGTCGACCTTCTCGAGATGCCTCGTGGCTCGCGCCATTTGCCCGACGTGCTCACCAACGACGAGGTCGACGCCATCATCGCCACCTTCGACCTCAGCCAACCCGACCAGGAACGCAACCGGGTTATCGTCGAGGTCCTGTATGGTTGCGGCCTTCGTGTCTCCGAACTCGTCATGCTCCACCTCTCAAACATCTTCCCCGACGACGAATGCCTGTTGGTGACCGGCAAAGGCGACAAGCAGCGTTGGGTGCCCATCAATCAAACCGCCTTGCACCTCATGCTGCAGTACATCGAAACTATCCGCTCCCACCAGCGTATACGCAGCGGCGAGGAGAATTATGTCTTCATCAATCGGTTGGGAACGCACCTGTCTCGCAATTACGTCTTTATGTTCCTCAAAGAGGCTGTCAAGAAAGCCGGCATTCAGAAAAACATTTCGCCGCATAGCCTTCGCCACAGTTTCGCCACCGAGCTTGTCACCAATGGCGCCGACCTCCGCGCCGTGCAGGAGATGCTCGGACACGAGAAAATCAACACCACCGAGATTTACACACATCTCTCTCATCAATACCTGCGCGAAACCATCAGCACCTACCATCCTCATTATCGCCGTTGATTCTCAAAAAAGACAACCCTATCGCATTTTGTTAATTAAAAAAAGTATTCTTATGAAATATAAAGATTTACTCGAACTAGGAGCATGGACCTCCGTCATTTCCAAAATCCTAATTATTATCTTATTTGTAGTAATCCTTATTTTGTTGGCAATCCTGTTATATTACTATGTCAAAAGAGTGGAGAACAGAAAACTGCCTATAGATAAAGACATACAACGAGCTAGGCGAATCATATGTTACTTTAAGGGGGAAGATATACTAAATGTTAGTCAACATACGATTTATGTGATTGGAGAAAATGGAAAGGAAACTCCTAATTATCTAGTTTTCATAGATTATGGTCATGTTATAGATAGAATTTTAAAATATCAAGATATTTCTTCAAATAATAGTGGGGATATGTATGCAATATACAAGAATCCCACTTATGGGAAAGGTGTTGATTGGACGTCCGATTTCGAATATTGTTTCCACAAATGTTATTATTTCAACTGCTATCTGCCTGGGTGGGAATGATTTTTGTTCGTAGCATAATTAATCAAGAACTTTTTCGTATTTTTGCACTTCCATTAAGGAGGTGCATTTAAACTATGGATCAAGATAAAAATAATATAATACAAGAGGTTACCAACGAAGACTATAAGTGGGGCTTCGTCACAAATATCGAAACCGACACCATTGGCAAAGGCCTCAACGAGGATGTCGTTCGCCTGATTTCCAAGAAAAAAGAGGAACCTGAGTGGTTGCTCGATTTCCGTCTCAAAGCATTCCGCCGTTGGCAGACAATGGAGGAACCCAACTGGGCTCATCTTACCTACGAGAAGCCTAAATACCAAGAGATTATTTACTATGCCGCTCCTAAAAAGAAGGAGCTGAAAAGTATGGATGAGGTCGACCCCGAGTTGCTCGAAACTTTCGACAAACTTGGCATCCCTCTCCGTGAGCGCGAGGCTCTCGCCGGCGTTGCCTACGACGCCATTATGGATTCGGTGTCGGTCAAGACAACCTCGCAGAAGATGCTCGAGGAAAAGGGCATCATCTTTTGCCCCATCAGCGAGGCCGTGCAGCGCTATCCCGAGCTCGTCAAGCAGTATCTGGGCAGCGTGGTTCCCAGCAGCGACAACTTCTTCGCCGCTCTCAACAGCGCCGTCTTCAGCGACGGATCGTTCTGCTACATTCCCAAAGGCGTCCGTTGCCCCATCGAGCTGAGCTCCTATTTCCGCATCAACGCCCGTGGCACAGGTCAGTTCGAGCGCACTCTCATCGTCGCCGACGAAGGCGCCTATGTCAGCTATATGGAAGGCTGCACCGCTCCGCAACGCGACGAGAACCAGCTCCATGCCGCCATAGTCGAAATCGTAGCCATGAAGGATGCCGAGGTGAAATACAGCACCGTCCAAAACTGGTACCCCGGCGACAAGGATGGCAAGGGCGGCATCTACAATTTCGTCACCAAGCGTGGCATCTGCAAAGGCTCGCATTCCAAAATCAGCTGGACGCAAGTCGAGACGGGCAGCGCCGTCACCTGGAAATACCCCAGCTGCATTTTGCAGGGCGACGACTCTACGGCCGAGTTCTATAGCGTTGCTGTCACCAACAACTACCAGCAAGCCGACACGGGCACCAAGATGATTCACATAGGCAAAAACACCCACAGCACCATCATGAGCAAGGGCATCAGCGCCGGTCACAGCCAGAATGGCTACCGTGGCCTTGTCCAGATTGGCCGTAACGCCGAGAATGCCCGCAACTACTCCCAATGCGACAGCCTCTTGCTGGGCGACAAGTGCGGCGCCCACACATGGCCCTATATCAAGGCCGACAACAGCTCGGCAACTCTTGAGCATGAGGCCACAACATCCAAGATTTCCGAGGATCAGCTCTTCTACTGTCAGCAGCGTGGCATAAGCCCCGAAAGCGCCGTGGGCCTCATCGTCAACGGCTACGCCAAGGATGTGCTGAAGAAACTTCCCATGGAGTTCGCCGTCGAGGCTCAGAAACTGCTCAGCATCAGCCTTGAGGGCAGCGTGGGATGATCTCAGCTTCCGTTTGTTTGCCTTTAGCCACTTCTCAGTCATGAAGAAACTGACCACACAGGAGATGAACCGTCTTTCGGTCGACGAGTTCCGCGCAAGCGAGAAATTGCCCTTGACTGTTGTCCTCGACAACGTCAGAAGCCAAAACAATATTGGCTCGGTGTTCCGCACCGCCGACGCTTTCCGAGTCGAGCGGATTGCTCTTTGCGGCATCTGCTCCACGCCTCCCCACCGCGAAATACACAAGACCGCCCTTGGCGCCGAGGACAGCGTCCTTTGGTCCTATCATGAAGATACCGCCTCCTGCTTGCAAGAATTGAAGCGCCAGGGGTACAAAATATATGCTGTCGAGCAGGTCGACGACAGCGTCAAGCTGGGCCTCGACGCCATTCAAGTCGCTGATTCCAAAATCGCTATCGTCTTTGGCAACGAGATTGAGGGCGTCCAGGATTCTCTTCTGCCTCTCTGCGACGGCTCTTTGGAAATCCCTCAGTTTGGCACCAAACACTCGCTCAATGTCAGTTGCGCCGCCGCCATAGTGATGTGGGAGATGTTCAAAAATATGAAATTAGATTCTAAACAATCGCTATAAAACAATGACCAAAGAAGAAAGAATGAACGCTGCTCGCCAGTTGCACCACTCGGGTTGCAACTGCTGCCAGTCGGTTGTGATGGCTTATGCCGACCGCCTCCCTATCGACAAGGAGTCGGCCATGAATGTCTCCGCACCCTTCGGTCGCGGCTTGGCAGGCACCCGCGAGGTGTGCGGTTGCGTCAGCGGCGCGGCTATGGTGTGCGGCCTCACTGGCCATACCGCCGACACCCGTGCTTTGATAGAGAAATTTCGCGATGAGAATGGCGACATCGTCTGCGGTCGCCTCTTGCAGATGGGCAAGCGCCCTTGCAACGAGATGGTGGCATGCGCCGCAGGCCTCCTTGCCGACCTCTTGTAAACATCTTGTATATGCCTAAAACCAAAATCACAAACGACCCCGTATACGACGGCTTTCTCCGAATCGACGATCCTTTGATTCTGACCGTTATCGACCACCCCTTCTTTCAGCGCCTCCGCCGAATCAAACAGTTGGGTATGGCCGATTTGGTTTATCCCGGCGCCGTACACACTCGCTTCAGCCATTGCTTGGGCGCCCTCAACCTTATGTGCCGCGCCCTCGACGTCCTCAAAGCCAAAGGTGTCGACATCAGTGACCAAGAGTGCCAAGGAGCCAAATTGGCCATCCTCATGCACGACATTGGGCACGGACCTGGCTCACACGTCTTGGAAAACACCATCGTTCACGTCCACCACGAAACCATCACCGACATCTTTCTCGAGCGCCTCAACAAGCAATTGAACGGCCAGCTCGACACCGCCATCGCCATCTTCCGAAACCAATACCCCAAGCATTTCCTCCACCAGCTCGTCTCTAGCCAACTCGATATGGACAGGCTCGACTACCTCAGCCGCGACAGCTACTTCACTGGCGTGCGCGAGGGCATCGTCGGCACCGACCGTATCATCTATATGCTCAACGTCAAAGACGACGAGCTTGTCGTCGACGAAAAGGGCATCTACAGCATCGAGCAGTTCATCATCTCGCGCCGCCTCATGTATTGGCAGGTGTATATGCACAAAACCGTTGTCGCCGCCGAAATCATGCTGCGCAATTTCTTCCAGCGTGCCGCACACATGGGGTCCGATTTCATCACCCGCACCAATTTCGACTCTTTCTTCCACTCTCGAATTCCCATCTCTGAGTCAACTATGAGAAACCACTCATACGTCTTCGACGACTTTATGCGCCTCGACGACAACGACTTGTATATGTGTCTGAAAGAAAAACACCGCGATATGGTGCTCGACTATCTCAGCTCGGGATTGCTCAGCCGAAATCTTGTCGCCATCCAAATCAGCGACAAACCTTTCCCCGACGAAATGGTTCAGCGTTTGCGCGACAAGGTCAACGAAAACCTCTCCCAGGTTTTCCATCTCTATCCCGGCACCGTTGTCGACAAATGGAAGGAGTGGATGGCCGAGTATATCGTCGGCACTGGCGAGTTGCACAACCGCTCCTACGACTTTGCCGACCACGAAATCAAGGTTCTCTTCAAGGACGGCCGTTGCCTCCCCATTGGCGAGGCAAGCGACCAGCTTGACCGTCATTTCCTCGAAAAATCTGTCACCAAATACTATATCAGCTACCCCAAAGGATTGTAACTTCCCACCACCCTCACGATAGTACTTCGATAGTACTTTGATAGTACCTACAGCGAACTCATAGCGAACCCACAGCCTTTTTTAACCACCATCAAAAATCTTCAACTCATGAAAGAAATTCAATTTGACGAACAGCAATCGCAACAGCAGGAGCATTCCCGCCGCCTCGAAGAGATAGAGCGTCAAAGCCGCGCCGCCGACCAAGCCGCCCCCAGCGACGACTCCCAGGTCTTCGCCGACGCCATCATCCAGTCGCTCGACACCAAGAGCAACGTCTCTGCAACTCCTCTCATGGATCAAGAGGAAATCGAGGAGGAGGAACCCCGTCGCGTCAACCTCACGGCTGTCATTTGCACCGCTATTGTGGCCGTCTGCGCCACCATCATTCTCTGTGTCGCCAAACCTTGGAGCGACGACAGCGATAAAATCGCCCAACTCGACGAGGATCAGGTCGTTCAAACCGACCCGGTGGTGGATGATCAACCAAGCTCCGATCAGCAGCAGCTCGATCGTCAAGCCCAACTGGAGGCCGAGCGCCAAGCCCTCGAGGAGCGCCGCAAGGCTGAGGCTCAACGCGCCGAGGAGGAACGTCTGAAAGCCGAGGAGAGACAAAAAGCCGATGAGCAGCGCAAAGCTTCTGAACAAACCACCATCGCCCCCTCAACCCTGCCTGTTTTGGCCACCAAATCGACAGGCACGGCAAATCCATACAACAACGTCCGTCTTGTCGATGCCTCTACGCGCGTCCTCACCAGCGCCGAGGTGGCCTCTTTGTCCAAAGCCGAATTGGCGCTCGCCCGCAACGCCATCTACGCCCGCCACGGCTACCAATACAACAATGCCGAGCTCAAAGAGTATTTCGCCAAACAGTCGTGGTTCAAACCCGTTGATGGCTTGAAGATGGACGACGTCCAGAAGAAATTCACCAAAATCGAGGTCACCAACATCAAGCTCATCCAAGCGCAAGAAAAGAAGTAACCCCCACCAATCTGCCAATCAGTATGGAAAGAGGACATCTGATACTATTCCCTGTCCCCATCGGCGCCGACGACATCGATGTGTCGTTGCCGCCTGCCAACAAGGCTCTCTTGGACACATGCCACACTTTCATCGTCGAAGAGCTGCGTTCGGCTCGCCGTTTTCTCAAGCGCGCCGGTTTCGCCCACCCCATCGACGACACTCAGTTCTTGCTCCTCAACGAGCATACGCGACCTGACGAAATCACTCACTACCTCGATCCTGTCGAGCAGGGCGCCAATGTCGGCTTGCTCAGCGAAGCTGGCTTGCCTTGCGTCGCCGACCCTGGCTCTATGATCACCCGCATCGCCCAGAGGCGCGGCATAACCGTCGTCCCCCTCATCGGCCCCTCATCCCTTATGCTGGCTCTCATGGCTTCCGGCCTCAACGGACAAAGCTTCGCTTTCAACGGCTACCTCCCCGTCGACCGCCAGCAGCGCGCCTCCTCGATAAGGTTTTTGGAGTCTTTGGCTCTTAAACAGGGTCAAACACAGCTCTTTATCGAGGCTCCTTATCGCAACAACCAAATGCTGCAGTCGCTTTCCGAAACTCTCCATCCCGACACCATGATTTGCGTGGCTTGCGACCTCACTTTGCCCTCTCAGTACATTCGTACTCTCTCTGCCTCCTCTTGGCGCGTCGAGCGCGAAAAGGTCAACTTGCACAAACGCAACACTGTGTTCGTTATAGGAAGATAAATTTCACTTTTTTTTAGAATTTCAAAGTGCAACGATAAAGGAAAAAATAGTATCTTTGCACCTCGATTAATCACATATTTATTCAGGAAATTCTTTTAACTCACAATTTATTAATTAACTAAATTCAAAACATCATGCAAAAGTTTTTACGAACTTTGATGCTTGCGGCGCTTCTGCTGCCGTTCGTATCGCAGGCGCAGAACACGTTGACAGTGGCCGATGGCACGGCAACTAACACTTATGTGCCCATCTATGGTCTTTATGTCGACGAATTATTGCGCTGCCAGACAATCTATCCCGCCACCGAGATAGCGGCTTCGGCCACTGACTTCTTCATGGCAGGTGGTACTATCACTGGTATGACCTACTATTTGAGCACTCCGGCTACCGCTTCTTGGGGAGCAGCCAACTTTGTGATCAAAATCAAAGAGGTCGCAGCCACCACACTGTCAGCCTTTGTGGATATGACCGATGCCACCACCGTCTATAACGGTACATTGGATGGTACACAATCCACTTTGGCAATTACCTTCGCAACACCCTACACCTATCAGGGTGGTAACTTGCTGATTGAGGTTTGCAACACCGTTAATGGTACCTATAAAAGTGCAACTTTCTCAGGCGTCAGCGCTACCGGCGCAAGTTGGCAGGGTCATAACAGCTCCAGCATTGACAATATTACAGGATCCGCCCAGGGCTTTATTCCCAAGACTACCTTCACCTTCACAGGTGGCACAGCTAACACTTGTCCCCCTGTAAGTGGTCTTACTGTCAGCGACATCACTAGCACTACCGCTACTTTGAGCTGGAGCGGCAACGCCAGCGGCTATGTCGTTTATGAGCATGCCAATGTTGATTCAGCTGATTATATGTATACTGATACTTTTGCTGTTTTCAACACCCTTCTTCCCAATACTGAGTACACTTTCGGCGTTGTCGCCGACTGCGGCACCGATGGCGTTAGCGCAATGCAGACCATCACTTTCCGCACCGCCTGCGCCGCCGCTGAGCTGCCTTGGACCTGTGGTTTCGAGACCAATGAGATTCAAAGCACTACCCAAGCCACCGCTCTGCCTTGGTGCACAAGCCGTTATGTCTCTCCCGAGGCTACTTCAGGCACCAGTTATCCTTATTCCTATAGCAGCAGCACCTATGCCCACACAGGAAGCCGTTGCCTGTACTACTATGGCAGCACCAGCGACAGCTATCCTAATGTGATGGCTTTGATTCTTCCCGAGGTGGATGTGAACACCTATCCTATGAACGGCAATCGCATCACCTTCTGGGCCAAGATGGGAACCGCTTCAAGTAGCAAGTATGTTTATGTCTACAGCATGAGTAGCCCCACCGATATCGCTACGGCCACCGTTGTTGACTCTGTTCTCGTCTCAGAAACCACCAATGCTATGTACAGCCTCTCTCTGGCTAACGCTACAGCCACCAATCCTTATCTGGCTCTTGTTGTCCTTAAAGGTACCGGTTCACTCTACATGGACGACGTCACTCTCGAGGAGACGCCTTCTTGTGTCGAGGTTACGAGTCTTGCAACCAGCAACATTACTCCTACCAGCGTAGATCTTTCTTGGAATGACAACAGCAATGCATCTACTACCACATACTCCGTGTACAGTATTGAAAACGGAACTCAGACTCTAATTGAAGACAATATTTCCACTACAAACTACACAGTCATCAACCTTACCCCCAACACCAGCTATACCTTTGGCGTTCAAGCCAACTGTGCTTCAGGTGATGCATCTGTCATGACTATCAGTGCCACCACTTTATGCGCTACTGAAGCCCTTCCTTTCACCGAGGACTTCTCCGCATCACTTGCCAACAATCAATGCTGGCGTGGTTCTAGCACCCTTTATACTGCTGGTGTCACCCCGACTTTGGGTTCAATAACTGGATGGGCTTATCAGAGCAGCACCAACAACGGTCTTCCTGCTGGTCACTACCGTGTGAACATCTACGGCACCAACTGCAAATACTGGCTCGTTACTCCCAATATCGATTTCACCACGGCTACCAACCCCTTGCTGACATTTGATGCTGCTTTCACCGTGTATTCCAATACCAGTTCGGATCCTGCCAATACCACAAACATTGCAGACGACAAGTTTATGGTATTTGCTTCTACTAATGGAGGTCAGACTTGGGATACTGCAACTGTTTTTAACCTTACCACTCTTGCTAGCAGTACATATCAGACACAATATGTCGACTTGAGTGCCTTTGCAGGTGAAACTGTTCGTATAGCTTTCTATGCCGAGTCTACCGTTAGTGGTGGTGACAACAACCTTCACATCGACAATATTTCTATCGACGAAAGCACTGGCGACATCTGCTATGCTCCTACTATGCTGACCGTTTCCAATATTACAGAGAATGGCGCTACCCTCACTTGGCAAGGCGACGCCGCTGGCTACACTATCTACGACATGAGCGACACCTCTGTCAATCAGTATGCCAACGACACCACCGTCGACATCTATGCCCTCGATCCTATGACTCAATACACCTTTGGTGTCTCCTCCGACTGCGGTAGCTCTGAGAGCGACATCGTCACCATCACCTTCAACACTGCTTGCTCCGCTGTGGCTCTGCCTTTCACCGAAGGCTTTGAGGCTACCAGCGCCACCCGCAACTGCTGGACAACCGATGGTCCTGGCAGCTGGCTTTTCGTTGCTGGCGACTACAGCACTTCTACTGGATCTTATGAAGGCTCTCTCAATGCCGCCATCACTCATGGTACTACTGGTAATACCACCAAACTTATCTCTCCTGTACTTGACAATGTCACCAATGGTATAAGCCTCACTTTCGCTCACATCCAGCGTTCATGGTCCGGCGACCAAGACGAGCTCTACGTCTACTATCGCACCGACGCCAATAGCCAATGGCAGCAAGTTGCCTATTACGACAATGACATCACCACTTGGACAGTCGACAACGTAATCATCCCCGGCACCGTTTACCAGGTTGCCTTCGAAATGCTCGATGGTTATGGTTATGGTGTTGCCATCGACAGCATTGTCATCGAGGACGCTCCCAACTGTGTTCCTGTTGTCAACTTGGCCGTCGACAGCGTTACCGGCACCAGCGTCTTCTTGAGCTGGACAGGCGATGCAGCTTCCTACACTATCGTTGGTGAAACAGGTTCGGTCGTGGCTACTGGTATCGCTACCACCAACTACGAAATCACCGGCCTTACCCCCAGCACAACCTATACTTTCGGCGTTGTTGCCAACTGCGGCAGCGACAATAGCGACACTGTTGCCATCACCGCTACTACCGGTTGCGGCGGCACCTCCTGCTTCGTCGAAATCAATGGTACCGACTCCTATGGCGACGGTTGGAATGGCAATGCCATCAACCTCATCCAGAATGGTGCTGTAATCCACACCTTCACCCTTGGCACCGGCGATAGCATCCTCTCCGAGCAAATCTCTGTCTGTGGCGACTTCCCCGTAAGTTTCCAGTGGGTTTCTGGCAACTATGCCGACGAGGTCTCCTTCGAGATTAAGACCCAGGGTATCGTATCCTACACTTGCAACGACGCTACAGCTCTCACCGATGGCACCGTGTTCCACACCATCGCAAGCCCATGCCCCTCTTGCTCGCCCGCTATTATCACAGTCGACAACGCTACTGAGAATAGCGTCACCATCAGCTGGACAGGCAACGGCGTAAGCTACGATGTCTACAATGGCAACACCTATGTCGCCAGCGTGACCACCAACACTTACACCTTCACCGGCCTCAACGCTTCTACCAACTACACCTTCGGTGTTCAGACAATATGCACTGGTTCCGACACCTCGGCAATGGCTGTCGTAACTGCCGCTACCTCTTGTGGCGTTATCTCCACATTCCCCTATGTTCAGGACTTCGCTGCCGCTCCCGCATGCTGGAACGCTATCGATGCCGATGGCGACGGCTACAACTGGAGCCTGATTTCTGGCGCTGTCCACTCAGCTTCGTATGAGAACTACGTTGGTGCCCTTACCCCCGACAACTGGCTGATCACTCCTCAGTTCCAGCTCGCCGCCAACACCAACTACGAGGTTACTTGGAACGCCGATCCTCAGGATGTCCTTTATCCTGCCGAACATTATGGCCTCTATGTCTCTACCACCACAGCCGACACCACAGCCTTCACTCTGCTTCAGGAATGGACGCTGACAGATGCCGGACATGTGCCTGTTGTTGACCTCAGCACCTACGCCGGCCAAACCATCTACCTCGCTTTCCGTCACTGGAACTGCACCGATATGTATCGTATCGCTATCGACAACTTCCAGCTCCGCGAGGCCGCTGGTGCCAACCAGATCACTGTTACTCTTACCCAGAACAACCCAATGTACGGTAGCGTCGCCGGCGGCGGTGTCTACAACATTGGTGACTCTGTGACTGTAACCGCTACTCCTGCCACTGGCTATCAGTTCCTGTATTGGATCAGCTCTATGGGCGCTGTTATGGCAGATAATCCTTATACCTTCCTGGCTTCTGCCGACATCACTCTCCAGGCCGTCTTTGGCGATGCCACTGCAACTATCGATAGCATGCAGGTCACCGTTGCTGTCAACGATGCTACCATGGGTACTACCATCCCCGCTCCTGGTGTCCACTACTTCATCACTGGCCAGCAAGCTAGCGTTGTCGCTGTTCCCAATGAGGGTTACCACCTCGAAGGTTGGAGCATTATGGTCACCAGCGAAGGTGAAACACTTATGGATACCACTGTCAATTATGCTGTCGAAGATGTATTCGACCTCTTCGATGGTTGGACAGTTGGTGAAGGCGACGGCGATTATGTTTGGAACGTTACCGCCAACTTCGCTGGCGGCACCGTCGAAATTCACGACAGCTTGACAGTCATCACGGCTTGCAACAACCCTGCTTGGGGTACTGTTATGCCTTCTGTTGGCACTCACTACTATGCCCTTGGCGACACCGCCGTTATCGGTGCCATACCTAACGATGGCTACTACATCTCTATGGCATATGTCTCATTTAGCCATCCTGTTTATGGTGAAGAGGTCGACACACTCTATGCCGAGGATTTCGAGGATGAGCCTATGCTCGATACTTTCGTCGTCGACGAGGAATACATTGGCGTTACCATCGACATCAAGGTTGTTTTCGCTCCTGTTGGAGGCGTCAACTACTACAATGTCACCGTCAACTACAACTCTTCAATGGGTACTGTTGAGGGTATCCCCACCGAGGCTGTTGCCGAAGGCACCGAGGTCACTCTCACCGCTATCCCCAACGATGGTTACCACTTTGCAAGATGGAGCAATGGTGAAACCACTGCTACCATAACATTCACCGTCACCTCCGACGTCACCCTCGAAGCCTTCTTCGAGAGAAATACCGGTATTGAGGATGCTACCGCTGTCGACTTCAACGTCTATGGCAAGGAAGGCATCATCATGCTCCAGGGCGCCGAAGGTCGCGAAGTTTATGTATTCGATGTCAACGGTCGTATGCTGCACCACACAGCTACTGCCAACATGACCGAAAGCTACAATGCTCCCGCTACGGGACTTTACATTGTCAAGGTCGTCGGCGTCGGTACTAAACGTGTCGTGATTGTACGCTAACACACACTAAGGCGTGGGCATTCTCTCGCGCCTTGGTTTTAACTCTATTGGGTGCGGGCTTCCCCTTCGTGGGGAGGCCCGCACTCTTTTTGTGCCTTTTTCTCCTCTTGTGCTCTTGCCGTCTGTCGGTTTTCTCTTTGTGCTTTTTTTGTCGCACAATCACCCCAATGGGTCGTTGGGGTTAATGTCTGTTTTTCACATCCCATTTCATCTCGCCATCATTTTGTTTCGCTTTTTTATAATGTATTCCTCTTTTTTTCTTATTTTTGCAAAACCTTTCCATCGTCGAAAAGGTACTTGATTTTGTTATAAATTAATGTAAAATAAATTATTATGCAGAAATTTGATCCCGCAACAGCAATTCAGCGCATCGACGGACGCGATGCCAACCGTGGTGTTAACCCCGCAATATGCGACAGCGCCACATTCACATTCCCCGAGGCTCATCTTATGACCGAGACTTTCCATGGCGAAACCGAGGGCTATTTCCTCTACAGCCGTCATTGGAATCCCTCCAACCTCGCCCTCTGCCAGCGCCTTGCAGCTATGGAAGGCACCGAGATGGCTTGGGTTACAGGCTCTGGCTTGGCTGCCATCACCAGCGCTTTGCTGCACGAAGTCAACGCCGGCGACCATATCGTGGCCAGCATGACCACCTACGGCGGCACTTTCGCTTTCATGGCCAACTACCTGAAGAAATTCAACGTCACCGCCAGCTTCGTCAACATGCAGAACCTCGACGCTGTCAAGAAAGCCCTCGCCGAGCACCCCAACACCAAGGTCGTATACACCGAAACCATGAACAACCCCTTGCTCCGCATCGCCAACATCCCCGAGCTTAGCAAGATGGCTCATGCCGCTGGTGCCAAACTCATCGTCGACAACACTTTCACTCCTATGATTTTCAGCCCCTGCCGTCTTGGCGCTGACATCACGGTTTACTCTATGACCAAATATATCAATGGTACCAACGACTGCGTCGCAGGCGCCATCTGCGGCAGCGCTGAGTATATCAACAGCCTTATTGATGTGAACAACGGTACTTGCATGCTCCTCGGCCCTGTTTTGGATCCTATGCGTAGCGCCTCCATCAACAAGAACCTCCACACTCTCCACATCCGCATGAAGAAACATGGCGAGAACGCTATGTATCTTGCCAAACGTTTCAAAGAGGTAGGCTTCAAGTACAACTATCCCGGTTTGCCCGAACATCCCGACTACGAGCTCTTCAACAGCATGAAGAACGAAGGCTACGGCTACGGCGGCATGATCAGCATCGACATGGGTACTGCCGAAGCTGCCAGCAAGATTATGGAAATCATGCAGAATAAGGGCGTTGGCTACCTCGCCGTCTCCCTTGGCTACTTCAAGACTCTCTTCTCCAACTCAGGCAAGTCGACCTCGAGCGAGGTTCCCGAGGATATCCAGAAGGAGATGGGCATGAGCGAAGGCCTCATCCGCTTCAGCATGGGTCTCGACAACGATATCGAGGCCACATTCCAGCTCATCAAACAATCTGTCGACGAATACAACGCCAGCAAATAATATCCTTTGATATTTCAAACAGCGACGTGTGGGGGAGTGGTATTGTTCTGACCTCGTCACGTCGCTGTTTTTTCTTTTTTTTTCCACAACAAAAACATTTGAAATATGAATACTATAGTTAGTCTTATTATTGGAGTTCTCGCTGGCTTCTTGGCTGGCAAAATCATGAAAGGTTCCGGATTCGGCTTTCTTCTTAATTTGATTGTCGGTGTCATTGGCGGCTTCATTGGCGGCAAAGTGTTGTCATGGCTCAGCATCGACTGGGGCGACACCTTCGTTGGCAGCCTTGTGACATCCACTATCGGCGCCGTCCTGTTGTTGTGGTTGCTGTCTCTCATCATCAAGAAAAAGTAATGGTATGAAAAAGATAGCAGTAATACTTTCAGGATGTGGCAACCGCGATGGCAGCGAGTTGCAAGAGTCGTTGGGCCTCTTGCTGGCCATCGACCGCCAGGGGTGGCAGTATCAATGTTTTGCTCCCGAGGGACTTTTCGAGGTCGTTCCCCATGTCGATGTTGTCGACGAGGAGGAGGAAGGCGAGGTCGTCGATATGGAGCAGCGCGACATCTTTGTCGAGAGCGCCCGCATAGCTCGTGGCAACATCAAGCCCATCAGCGAGTACCATGCCTCCGATTACGATGCTTTGGCGTTTCCCGGCGGCATGGGCGCGGCACGCAATCTCAGCACCTTCGCTTTCGATGGCCCACAGATGACGGTTATAGATGGCGTTACCGACGCTATTATTGAGACTTTTCGTGCCAAGAAGCCCATCCTGGCAATGTGCATAGCTCCCACCGTGGTTGCCAAGGTGCTGGGCAAATATGGTGTCAGCATTACACTTGGAGCTGTCGACAATGCCGCTTCGCAGGTGGCAAAGGGCTTTGGCTGCAACATGGTTGCCTGTGGTCCTACCGATGTTTGTGTCGACGAAGAGCACCGCATTCTCACCACCCCCGCCTATATGGTGGCCACCCATATCAGCGAGATCTTCGACGGCGCCGCCAATATGGTGGCGAAGCTGAGCGAGTGGATCTAAACCGCGATAGGTTATTAGGCCTAGAAGGCCTATTATAACAAAGACTGACTCCTTTTTTTGAGAGTCAGTTTTTTTGTTGTGAGTTGGTTTTTGTTGTCTCATGCCTGTTAAAGTTAAGGGTTAAAGTTAAGGTTAAAGTTGCCGCAGGCAATCAATTTCTGTTTTTTCTGTTATTTTCTGTAATTTTTCTGTAATAAAAAAGAATAGCGAGCGCCAGCGAGCCAAGTTATCGTTAAGGTTAAGGTTAACGTTATCGTTAAGAATTATATCGGACTCATATCGGACTCATCCCCGTCCTTTTCACTTTGCAAAGATACAACCATTTTTTGTGGGGTGGTGACGATAGCGGCAGATAGCTGCCGATAACTGTCGATAGCTGCCGATAAGGGAGCCTACGGAGCCCCCATCACATCCACGACAACCTCAATTTGGCGTCTAGGGGAGCTCCTATTATGAAAATAATAGCCAGATCCTTCAACCTCCTCCTCATGCCGACGGAGGTCGAGACAGATTGCTTCCACATGGGTTGAAAAATGGCCCTTGTTACCCCCACTTTCGGCCGTAAGGGTGCCCTTTTGGCCACAAAGTACCTTCCAAATGAGTTGGAATGCCGAAATTCCGCAACGCTATTATATGCGCCAAGTAAGGGTAAAAGTATCGAAAAAAGGGGTTCGAGCATCACTTTTTATGCCTTTTAGAGGAGAAAAATGATACTTTTTG
>ONEY01000001.1 GCA_900316965.1 uncultured Bacteroidales bacterium | reverse complement strand
TGAAGAAACTCATCGTGAAGTAACATAATCCTATCGGACATAAGGTCCGATTTGTAACTCCGATATTAGGGGCGGCTCCGAAAGGTGCCGCCCCTTTTTTTTGCTATATCGACAGTTATGATTTATACCCAATCGGTCGTTGAAATAAATGTTCGATTGGCATTTGTTTCGGGCATATTGGTCATAGCCGGCATACTATCTTGCCCTGTTCTATCGCAAAAGCGAAAGAACTAAGACCAATACCATATACATACAAAAGTATGAAAAGTACTCCTGACACTAAAATGATGACAAATATAACGTCAAACCTCCATACTCCTCAATAAAAAGAGTCTTAAACCATTTATGGCTTAAGACTCTTTCTCGACTTTTCTTACCACCACTGCCGAGAACTCGTATAGCAAGTATAGCGGCATTGCGACTAGCATCATGGTGAAGACATCTGTCGATGGCGTTATAAAAGCCGCTAGTACCGCAGCCACCACTATGGCTATCTTACGATAGCGGCTAAACATTTCGCTGTGTAACACTCCAATCTTGGCAAAAAAGTAGGCTACAACAGGCATCTCAAACACTAGTCCCATCGTCAGCAACATACCTATAAAGGTGCTAATATAAGAGTTGAGAGATATTTGATTGACGATGTTCTCACTAACTTGGTAATTGCCTAAAAAATTATATGTCAATGGGAAAATGATAAAATATGCCAAAGCCAGTCCCATATAGAACTGCACAAAGAAAGCCAAGACGGCAAGACGCGCGGGACGACGCTCATTTTTGTATAGAGCAGGAGAAACAAAAAGCCATGCCTCAGTAACGATATAAGGCATGGCTATGATGATGGCAAGGTAAAATGAAATGCTGATGTGTGTCATCAGCTGTGAGGCCAGATTGATGTTGATCATCTCTATGGTGCCGGTGGTGAAGCAGAGACCTTCAAAACCCAGAAGATTTCCCAGGCGGCACAAGGCACGATAGGTGATAAAATCAGAACTACAGGGAGCCAGCACTATACCATCAAAGACAATTTCTTTGAAGCAAAATGCTGCCACTGCCAAGGCTGCAACAACAGCTAGCGAACGAATCAACGTCCACCGCAGCACCTCGACATGACCCCAGAAGTTCATTCTGAAGCGCTACTCTTGTCTTTGTTCTCGTCCTCTTTGGTCGAGATGTTGCTTATCTCCTTTTCAATGCCGTTGACGGCATTCTTGTATTCTTTCACTCCTTTGCCTAGACCTTTCATGAGCTCAGGTATCTTCCTGCCTCCGAAAAGGACCAAAACAATTACGAGAATGACCAGAATTTCCGTTCCACCAATATTCAATAACATAGTTTAAAACGTTTTATGATGCGAAATATAGATTAATAATTGGGGTCTTCGGGAGCTATAAGCCAAATAATCAAGTAGGCAAAAAGGCCTCCTCCGACAACGAGAAGAGCTATCAAGAAGATAATTCTGACCACATTAGGGTCAACATCGAGATAGCGGGCCAAACCACCGCATACGCCGGCGATTCTCTTGTCTCGCACATTGCGAGTCAGTTTTTTAATGTTGTCAGACATGATGATTGATATTATATTTCTAATTAATACTCTGCCGAATGAGCATTGGCTTCAGCGTTAACACGCTTAATCATGCCTTGGAGTGCGGTGCCGGGACCTACCTCGATAAATTCCTCAGCGCCATCGCGAAGCATGTTTTGCACTGTTGCTGTCCAGCGCACAGGAGCGGTAAGCTGCTTGTTGAGGTTAGCCTTGATTTCGGCGGGGTCAGTTACAGGCATAGCGTTGACATTCTGATAGCAAGGGCATACAGGTGCCTGGAAGACGGTCTTTTCGATGGCTTGGCTCAGCTCGACGCGAGCAGGCTCCATAAGTGGCGAATGGAAAGCTCCACCAACAGCAAGGGGAAGCGCACGGCCTTTGGCTTCTTTCACCAACTCGCAAGCCTTGTTGATACCCTCAACGGTACCGCTGATAACCAGCTGGCCAGGACAGTTATAGTTGGCGGCGACAACGATTTCACCCTCCACTGAGGCACATATATCCTCGACAGTTTTGTCGTCAAGTTTCAATACTGCCGCCATAGTCGACGGATTGGCCTCGCAGCATTTCTGCATGGCGTTGGCACGGGCTATGACGAGACGCAGACCATCTTCGAAACTCATAGCTTTGGCGGCAACAAGAGCTGAAAATTCGCCCAAAGAATGACCTCCAACCATTGAGGGCTGGAAAGCGTCGCCAAGATAAGCGGCAAGGATGGTGGAATGCAGGAAAATGGCAGGCTGTGTGACCTTGGTTTGCTTCAAATCCTCAGGAGTGCCGGCAAACATAAGGTCGGTGATACGAAAACCAATGATATCATTAGCCGTTTCGAACATATCACGACATTGCTTGTTGTTGTCGTACAGGTCTTTGCCCATACCTACAAATTGGGCTCCCTGACCGGGGAAAACGTATGCTTTTTTCATTTCTGTCTTATTTATCGTTTTTAATTATTCTGATTATTGAGTTCAAATCTATAAGTCTCAGTACTATGGCAAGCACCAAAGCTATTATTGTCACCACTGGTAACGCCAACCACCAACGCAGGTGGGGTGTGAATAAGGTGCAGCCAATAATAGTTAACGTAAAACACACCAGTTTTAGTATATAACCCATCGATGGTTTTAATTTAAAAATCTTTACCGCGGCCAACACCTGTGCCACAGCCATAAAAACCTGCGCCGTGAGCGCCGCGAAGGCACTACCCTCGGCGCCCAAGCCAGGTATGAGTATGATGTTGACCAATATATTGACAATCAACGATGCCAAAGCAAAGATATTGAGACTCTTTAGTCTTCCTGCTGCGGTAAGTAGCGTACCAAATACGTACGTTGTTGAAATAGGAATGATACAGAAAATCACTATGCGAAACACAGCCGCATAGTCCGCCTCATTACTGTCATAGAACAGCGTCATCAAATCCTTGTCCATGCTGGCGAGGGCACATGACGCAGTCACGGCGAAGACCATCATCATGGAGAACATCATCCTCACCGTTTCCCCAAGTTCTCCTTTGGCTGTGTCGTTCTTCGTCATCTTTGAAAAGATAGGCAGCAAGGGGACCGAAACAAGATATGCTATCATCGTCAGGGCGTCGAGCAGTCGAAAAGCACCAGCATAGACACCAGCATTATAGTCGCCAGCACCATCGGGAGAAAAAAGCTGAAGCAGAACAGGATCCAAGCGGTTGTAGCTGGCCATGAGCAGAACTAGCAACGCGAAAGGCAGACTTTTTTTCAGTATCGCCAATGTGAAAGGTTTGTTCCAATGCAATTTGCGCAACCCTGTTTTGCGCACCAGCACCCACAAAGCCAAAACAACGGTTATAAGATATGCAGCTGTTTGAGCATAAGCAAATTTGAATATCGTCATTCCACCACTTGTCGGAGACCAAAGCATTGCGCCACAGATGGCTATCATCAACACTCGGTCCATAACACTAAGCAGGCTGTCCCACTTAAACAACAAGAGTCCCTCAAAATTACTGCGCAGATAAAGTATCATAGAGCTGAGGAACTGGTTGAAGCTCAGTATTGCCAACAGATGAAACTGTTGTGTGTCGTAGCCCAACAGGGCACCAACACTGAAAGTCACCAAGGCATACAACGCCAGCAATAACAGCTTAATGCTCAGTATTCCCGACAGATGTTTGCTGATAAGATGAGGATATTGTGCGATATTGCGAGTGTTGTAGTTGGTCACTCCCAAATCAAGCAGAATATTAAAGATGTATGTGAGGTTGAATATGCCGATGTAGAAGCCGTACATCTCAGTGCCCACAGCATTCTGCACACCCACCTCGATGCCGAGAAGCCATAAAGGTTTCACTAGCAAGTTGGCAAGCAACACCCAGAAAAGACCTGATATCAACGTCTTGTTCAGGGATGTAGATTTCAATACATTATCGCTGTTGCTGTTAGCCACGAGAGAGTTATATTATTGTAATTCATTCAATAGTAATAGTTTCCTCAAAGTCCCAGTTGGCTCTGACATTCAATGTCTGAGGGATGTACACCACCCTTTCAGGGAGCCTTTGAAGCAGTATGTCGCCGGTGTCCCAGCGGCCATTGCCGTTAGTGTCCACAACAACACGCACCTTGTATTTGGCCGGCCTAATGTTAAGGAACACAGCGTCGCCGCCGCCTTTCATCACTTGCTGCCGCACCACATTTTTCTTTTCGTCGATAAGTTGCACTATCAATGCCGATGTGCCGTCGGAGGCAACATGCAACTTGATGTTGCCATAGTCCTCTTTGCTGCTCACAGTAACCGAAGCGCGCAGTGAGTCATTGGCATGCCCATATATATCGACAAAAGAGCCTTGCGGCACGAAGATGTCATATTTTGCTCCCTGTCGCAAAGTATACTCTAAACGGGCATACATTTCTGTGCTGTCGATAACGACGTCGCAAAAAGTCGTACTACTGTCTTTCAAATCAATGATGGCTACAGCCGAATCGGTCTTGCATTTAGCCACTTCCAAAGGAGTGGTGAATTTGAGTGCTATAGTGTCGAAATAGGCAGGACTCTTACTGGACAGACTCATACCATCGCCAGAAGAAGCGACAGAGAATCCTTTGTCCTTGGCGCGTTTTGTACGCCAACGCAGATTCAGGGTGTCTTGTATTCCCGAGGGGTCGGAAACAACCAGAAGAATAGAGTCGCATTTTTCGCGCATAGTCCACACCGTCATGGTGTCGGAAGTCTTGTTCATTATGTATTTCAACTGTTCCGAGCCGGAATAGAGGGTAGGTTTCAGCAAGGGTAGCAGCGAGGTGATTCTGATTTTGCCCTTGGCCACAAAAGCGCTGCTCGTCAAACGTTGTCTGCCTTTCTGTTCGGGAGTGAAGATGAAGACCTCTGCCGCCTTTTCGTCGGCAACACAACGAATAGTGGAGTCGACCTTCACGCTGTCTCGCATATTGCGCGACTCGAGAATGTCGTCACAAAAACCCACCGACTCCATCGGACCTATCTTAGTGTTTTTGTCCTCGTCCTGAATGGCGACAACACGATAACTACCAGGTTTGATGCTGTTGAAAGAAAAACGTCCCTGCTTGTCGCAGCGTGTCACATAGTCGGGACGAGGAGCCTTGACAATGGTGTCACTAAGCGAAGCTATCAATTCGCCATACTTGTCGTTTTCAAAGAGCCACACAGACACAGTCTCCTCGCGAGGCGACAGCTCCAGAGCGTCGCTAACCTTGCCGCGAATCGACATACTGTCGACATAGTCACCCGTAGAAAACACATATTCCATACTCGGCAGCAAGTTGCCCTCGTTGAAGTCAGCGATTGCTTCTATGAATTGGAAAAGATAAGTTGTGTTGGGACTCAGAGTGTCGTGTAGAGTCACAATCACCCCCTTGCCTTTAGTTTTGTATTCGGCGCGGTTTTTCAGAGGCGGCGATACAATGACATTGTTTTCAGCGTTCTTGATCTCCACATATTCGTCAAACTCAATATAAAACTGCTTGCCATTAAAATTCAATGTTCTGTTTTCAGGTGTGATACTCTTCACCCTAGGAGGCGTCACATCTTTTGGACCGCCGCCAGGCATACCCTGCTTGGCACATGCTGCCAACAAAAAAACCAACAACGGTAGCGCTATTGCCCTTACAGTTTTATATAAAGTGTCAAAAAATGTCATCTTGAATCGTGATGATGTAGTTATAAAGTTTTTAATGAGTCGCCGCAATCGCTAATCAAGACACACTGTGATGAGATTTCAAGACCGCGATAGCTGCGAATAATCAATAGAAATAATAACGATCAAGTGTCATTATTATTGTCGCATAGGGTTGAAAAATAAAAAAGAAGAAAAAATGCCATTTGGCAAAATAAAATAAAAAAAAGCACGTTATTGAGACGTGCTTGAAAACAAAAAGATGTATTTGAGGGCTTCCTGAAGACAGGGAGCCCTTTTTTGTATAGCCGACAATAAAAAAGTTTTAGGAAATGCGATATAATTACAAAGATACGGGATTAGCAATAATAGCCCTCCCATAAAGTTAAGGTTAAGGTTAGCGTTAGCGTTAATTAAAGTTCTGCTGTTTGCTTGCGGCCATGCCAGTGGAAATCACGACCCAGGTATTTCTCACGCACATCGGGGTCATTGGCCATATCCTCGGGGGTGCCGTGGTGCAGCACAGAGCCTTCATATAGAAGGTAGGCGCGGTCGGTGATGCGAAGAGTCTCGTTAACGTTGTGGTCGGTGATAAGAATACCTATATTTTGACGTTTTAGGTGCGCCACAATATCCTGAATGTCTTGTACTGCTATGGGGTCGACACCGGCAAAGGGCTCGTCGAGGAGCAAGAATTTGGGATTGTTTGCCAATGCTCGGGCAATCTCAGTGCGTCGACGTTCGCCACCACTGAGTTGTATGCCCTTGCTGTCACGAATATTGGACAGGTGAAACTCTGAGATAAGTTCCTCGAGTCGCTGCTCGCGACCTTCCTTGTCAAGGTCATTGCGGAATTGAAGTACCGACATGATGTTGTCGGCCACCGACATACGGCGGAAAACGGAAGCTTCCTGAGCCAAATAGCCTACACCACGCTGGGCGCGCTTGTACATAGGGAGTTCGGTGATGTCGGTATCGTCGAGGAAAACACGCCCACCGTTGGGCTTAATGATACCCACCATCATATAGAAGGTCGTTGTCTTGCCGGCACCATTGGGGCCAAGAAGACCCACAATCTCACCTTGTTCCACCTCCACCGAGACACTTTTGACAACGGTGCGCTGGCGGTATTTTTTTATTACTTTTTCAGTTCGGAGCTTCATCTTTAAGATATGGTAGAAAGATATTATTCGATGTGACGCATTTTGCTTGTTATCCTACTAAATAATTCCTTCGCGGAGTATATCGTGGATGTGGAGGACACCAAGGTAGTGGTTGCTATCGTCAACGACAATCAGCTGAGTTATAGAGTTGGTACGCATAATGTCGAGAGCTTTAACAGCATACTCTTGCGGAGTTACCATCTTGGGCACCGACGACATAATATCAGCCGCCGTAATGCCATCGGTGCTCTCGTGACGCTTCATCATGCGTCTCAAGTCTCCGTCGCAAACTATACCCACAATTTTTTCACCGTCGACAACCACAGCGCATCCCAATCGCTTTGAGGTCATCTCCAGCACAGTCTCGCGGAGCGAAGTCGTGGGCTTCACTATGGGACGCTCGTTCTGACGATATAAGTCGTCAACATGGAGGTATAGCTTTTTGCCCAAAGCGCCGCCGGGATGGAAGCGAGCAAAATCGTTAGCAGTAAAGTTGCGGCACTCGATAAGAGCCACAGCCAAAGCGTCGCCCATAACAAGCTGTGCTGTAGTTGATGTTGTGGGGGCCAAGTCGTTAGGACAAGCCTCATGCTCGACACAGGTGTTTAGCACTATGTCGGCCTGCTTGGCAAGGAAAGATTCCGTGTCGCCGACAATGGCGATAAGTGTGTTGCCAAAACCTTTCAGCAGCGGCACCAGAACTTTGATTTCAGGTGTGTTGCCACTTTTTGATATACATATCACCACATCGTCGTGTTGAACCATACCCAAGTCGCCATGAATGGCGTCGGCGGCGTGCATAAACAAGGCCGGTGTACCTGTGGAATTGAAGGTAGAAACAATTTTTGTGGCTATGTTGGCACTCTTTCCAATGCCTGTGACCACTACCCTTCCTTTTGTCGAAAAAATAGTTTCAACAGCATTGACAAAAGCGTCATCTATATAAGTGCTAAGTTTTTCTACTGCTTTTTTTTCTTTTTCAATAACTTGAAAAGCAATATCTTTGATATCTTGAGGTGTTTTCAATTCAAAAAATTTTTGTAGTTTGAATAAAAATATGTAACTTTGTAAAACATTACTACCACTACTTAACGCCACTTTTGCAATAAAAGTATTTGATGACCGACATTAATCTACAACAAAAACTCAGAGAGATTTTCGGCTTTGATAGTTTCAAAGGCGACCAGGAGAAGATAATACGCAGTATTCTCGCTGGCAACGACACCTTTGTCATCATGCCTACAGGCGGTGGCAAATCGCTCTGCTATCAGTTGCCGGCAATGATACTTGACGGTACTACGATAGTAGTCTCGCCTTTGATTGCGTTAATGAAAAACCAGGTCGACGCGGTGCGATACACTTCGGGGCACAACGCAGTGGCACACTTCCTCAACTCATCACTCAACAAGCAACAAATCACCGAAGTTAAGGAAGACCTTCTCCGGGGAGGCACCAAACTGCTTTATGTTGCCCCCGAGACCCTCTCAAAAGATGAGACTATCGAATTTCTAAAACAGCTAAAGATAAGTTTCTTCGCCATCGACGAGGCACACTGTATTTCAGAGTGGGGACACGATTTCAGACCCGAGTACCGTCGTCTGCGCAGCGCTATAATACAAATCAACGACAAGGTGCCACTGCTAACCCTCACGGCTTCAGCGACACCAAAAGTGCAGCAGGATATTATCCGCAACCTGCAAATGGAAAACGCACAACTTTTTGTGTCGAGTTTCAACCGTCCCAACCTCTATTATGAGGTGCGCCCGAAACCCGCCGACACTTTGGCGCTTCACAAAGAAATAATCAAATTCATAAAAGAAAACTCCGGCAAAAGCGGCATCATTTATTGCCTTACAAGAAAGAGAGTAGAGCAGATAGCCGAACTGCTGGTTATCAATGGGATCAGAGCCCTGCCGTATCATGCAGGACTCGACTCCAAAACCCGTGCCGAAAACCAAGACAAATTCCTGATGGAGGAGGTCGACGTCATTGTGGCCACAATAGCCTTTGGCATGGGTATCGACAAACCCGACGTGCGTTTTGTCATACACTACGACATACCCAAGAGCCTAGAGGGCTACTATCAAGAGACTGGTCGCGCCGGTCGCGATGGCGGCGAAGGCAAATGTATTGCCTTCTATTCCGAGCATGACGTTGAGAGGCTGTACAAATTCTTCACCGACAAAAACATCACCGAGCAGGAGATGGCTCGCCAGCTGGTACAGGAGATGGTTTCCTATGCTGAAAGCTCCATGTGCCGCAGAATGAATATTCTTCGCTATTTCGGCGAGGACTACAACCTGCCCAATTGCGGCTGCTGCGACAACTGTCTCCATCCTAAGCCTCGTGTCGAAACCAAAGAGGAGATGGTCTATGTCCTCGAAACCATCATCGCCATGAAGCAAGCCTTCAGGGCGCAGGAGATTGTCGACGTCATCATGGGCCGCTCCAACGCACACACGCGCACATATAAACATCATCTTCTGGAGCAATTCGGTAAGGGCACCGACCGTGACGAGCTTTACTGGAAGGCAGTGATTCGCGCCGCTGTCATCGAAAAGCTGCTTGTCAAAGAGGTTGAACAATTTGGTGTGCTTAAAATGACCCCCAATGGCTACCGCTACATCAAGACGCCCTACACACTGATGATACCCTGTGACCACGACTACACAGGTACCGCTGTCGACGACGACGAGGAACTGGCAGTTGGTGGAGGAGGGTCGGCAGCAGGCGACGAGACGCTATACACACTGCTTAAAGGTTTGCTGCGCGACATAGCCCAGAAAGAGAATCTCGCTCCCTACGTGATTTTCGAGGACCGCTCGCTGAAAGATATGACAATACAGTATCCTTGCACCATCGAGGAACTTAGCCGCTGCACCGGCGTCGGCATCGCCAAAGCGCAACGCAACGGACAACCTTTTGTCGACCTTATAAAGCGCTATGTGGAGGAAAACGAGATAGAACGTCCCCAAGATATTGTGGTGCGCTCGATGGTCAACAAATCGGGTCTTAAAGTATACATCATCAAAGCTATCGACCGACAAATGCCTCTTGAAGACATAGCTCGCGGCAAAGGGTTGAACATGGATGAACTCATCACAGAGATGGAACATATCCTTTCTTCCGGAACCAAGCTTAATATCAACTACGATATCGATGCCAACATTGAGCAGGAGCACCAGGATGTGTTGATGGACTACTGGCATGACGCAGAAAGTGACTCCCTGGAAGAGGCCTACAAAGAGTTTGAGGACGACCCCGACTACACACAAGAGGAAATACGACTAATGAGGATAAAATTCTTGACGACAGAAGGTTTCTAATCGACACAATAATAAAATAGGAGATCGGATAGAGACCTGTTTTCATTAGTAGTATAGTTTCTTTTAATTACCATATTTAAACACTAGATTACCCCATTATATAAAACAAAATCTTTTAAAAAAATGCGCGTACTTATTGCAAAAGACTATGACGAAATGTCTGTCGCGGCAGCAAATTATGTTGCCAAAAAAATCAACGACTTTAAACCTACCGAAGAGCACCCCTTTGTATTAGGCTGTCCTACAGGCAGCTCACCACTGGGGCTTTACAGCCATTTGGCCAAACTGAACCAAAAAGGACTCGTTAGTTTTAAGAACGTCGTTACGTTCAATATGGACGAATATGTGGGGCTGCCCGAAGAGCACCCCGAAAGCTATCACAGCTTCATGTGGACAAACTTTTTCAATCACATCGACATCAAAAAGGAGAATGTGCACATCCTCAATGGCAACGCTCCCGATCTCATGGCCGAGTGCAACCACTATGAGGAACTGATTGCCGAGGCCGGCGGAATAGACCTCTTCATGGGCGGTGTGGGCCCTGACGGTCATATTGCTTTCAACGAGCCTGGCAGCAGCCTCTCCAGTCGCACGAGAATCAAAACCCTCACCACCGACACCATCCAGGCCAACTGCCGTTTCTTCGACAACGATGTCACCAAAGTGCCCAAACAAGCTCTTACTGTCGGCGTAGGCACTGTCATGGACGCCCGCGAGGTGCTGATACTCTGCAACGGACCAAAGAAAGCCCGCGCCCTGCACCACATGATTGAAAACGGCGTCAACCATATGTGGACCTCAAGTATGCTGCAAATGCACCAGCACGGTACAGTATTCTGCGACGAAGAGGCAACAGTGGAACTCAAAATGAGCACCTACGAATATTTCAAAGACAAACAGCGAATAGAGAAGACTATCGACCGCTTTTTGAACTACTATACTCTCTAGAAGGATGAACACACAATACCGCAATCTCACTGAAAACGAGATAGAACAACTAAGTAAACAAGGCAACCGCGCCGATGACTGGTCATCAGTGCTGGTTGCTGATCCTTTTGAGGTTTCCTGCATTTGCAACAACTATTTCGGAGGCCGTGTGCTGCTGGGTGTCGTATGTCACGGCATCGTCGCCGACGGCGACCTCCATCTGCAGGAAGGTATAAGTGGCTCTATGCTTTACAATTGCCAGATAGGAAGTCATTGCGCCATCCACAATGTGCACTACCTGTCGGGCTACACTATTGGCGACCACTGCCTGCTTTTCAACATCGACGAAATGACCGCTGGCGTGGATCATGTATGGATGGAGCCCATGAACGAGAATGGCGGACGCCGCATTATGCCTTTCAACGGCATGACGGTAGGCGACGCCTACCTTTGGGCACGTTTTCGTGGCGAAGAGGCTATGATGAACCGCCTGGAGTATATGACCTTCGACAAACTCAACACTCCTGAAGGTTCACAATCTCGCATTGGAGACTATAGCGTTGTCAAGAATACCAAACGTATCCACAATGTCGCCATCAACTCCTCCAAGGAGGATCCCAGCCGCGTTGAGGAATGTATCATGCTAGGTGACGGCGTTATAGGCTATGGCTGCAAACTTGAATACGGCGTCATAGCACAGCGTTTCCTGCTTGGCGAGCATGTAACCCTTGAATATGCCTTACGTCTCAACGACTCTGTCGTTGGCGACAACTCCACGCTGGCGCGCTGCGAGGTAGGTTGTAGCATTATCTTCCCTGCCCATGAACAACATCACAACAACTCGTTCCTCATCGCCGCCTTGGTTATGGGACAGAGCAATGTCGCCGCCGGCGGCACCTTGGGCAGCAACCACAACAGCCGAACTGCCGACAACGAACTGTCGGCGGGACGCGGTTTCTGGCCAGGCCTCTGTGTAAGCCTGAAACATAGCAGTCGTTTCGCATCCTACTGTCTGCTGGCAAAGGCCGACTACCCATCAGAGCTCAATATAACACTGCCTTTTGCGCTGGTCAACAACAACGCAGCCAAGAACTGCCTCGAAGTGATGCCCGCCTATTGGTGGATGTACAATATGTATGCCATGGACCGCAACAGCCGCAAATTCGCAGCTCGCGACAAACGCGTATATAAGGCCCAGCATGTGGAATTCGACAACCTTGCTCCCGACACCGCCGAGGAAATAATCATTGCCCGCGACCTTCTGCACCTATGGACCGAAGAGTCGTACCGCGAGGGACGTTCTGAAATATTGGCGCATGGTATGGAGAAAGGCAAGCGCAAAACCGTCATCCTCAAAGCCGGCGAGGGCTACAATGCCTATCGCGACATGCTGATATACTATGCCATGAAGACTTTGGAGCCTATCGGTGACGATGTCGTCATTCTGCCTTGGCAGGGCGAGCGAGTCACCAATTGGGTTAATATTGGCGGCCAACTCATCGCCGAGGATGACCTTAAACAGCTCATCGCCGATATTTCCACCGGCAAACTCGACAGCTGGGACGCTATCCACGAGCGCTTCGACTCCTTGTGGGACAACTATCCGCAACAGAAAGCACGCCACGCCTATCAGGTATTGTGCCACCTGTCGCAGAAACGCTCTATCGACAATGAAGAGTGGAATAGGTATAAAGCGGAATATCAGCGTATTCAACAGTATGTTGCCGATCAGAAACTATTGTCGCGCAAGAAAGACGAACAGAATGATTTCCGTAACGCCACCTATTGGAATGACGCCGAGCGCAACGCAGTACTCTCATAAAGGAAAAATGAGCGAGGATAAAGTGAAGAGATACTGAAAAAGCAATAGCCCTAAAACATCGAAGGAGGCGGAGAGATGATTGCTCTCCACCTCCTTCATCTTATATAGCTGAAAGTGTATTTTTATCGGAAATAATAGCCCCACAATCGACTAAAAGACCGATTTTAATGTACGTCGGCGGCAAAATCGAAATATTTGTTGTAATTTTGCATTTGCAAACAAAATGCAGGGGTACTTGATAACCCCCTTTAACAAAACAAGATACATGAAAAATAAAGACACAATAATCATCTATTCCGGTGGTTTGGATTCCACAACGCTCCTTTATGACCAGCAGGAGCGTATAGCGTTGGCTGTCACTTTCAACTATGGCAGCAATCACGCCGCTCGAGAGACAGAATGCGCCAAATATCATTGCACTAAGCTAGGCATAGAGCATATCGTCATCGATTTGGCATTCATGAAACAGTTCTTTTCCTCTTCGCTGCTCAGCGGCGCCGACGCCATTCCCAGTGGCAACTACGACGATGACAACATGAAAAGCACCGTGGTGCCTTTCCGCAACGGCATCATGCTCTCGGTAGCTTGCGGACTTGCCGAAAGCCGGGGACTGAAACGAGTGCTTATCGCCAATCATGGCGGCGACCACGCCATTTATCCCGACTGCAGAGCCAACTTCATCACCTCCATGGGCGAAGCCATGAAGGCGGGCACTTACGATGGTGTGCAACTGGATGCGCCATACACCCATCTTACCAAAAGCGACATCGTGATGAGAGGCGCGAAACTCGGCATCGACTATGGGAAAACATATTCCTGCTATCGTGGAGGCGAGAAACACTGCGGCACCTGCGGCACCTGCACCGAGCGTCGCGAAGCCTTCCGCATCGCAAACATCCCCGACCCTACAGAGTATGATATATAAACGAGCCACCTCGTGATTTAACATCGTCAAAACGCACCAAATCAGTTATTATGTACTACGTTACAAAACATATAGAAGTATCGGGAGCACACCGTCTTGAGCTGGATTACCCGAGCAAATGCACACAATTGCACGGACACAACTGGCAGATAACCATCTATTGCAAAAGCCGCGAACTAGACAAGAACGGCATGGTGGTGGATTTTTCCAAAATCAAGAAGTGCATTACCGACAAACTTGACCATCAAGTCATCAACGACATAATCGGTTGCAACCCCACAGCAGAGAACATAGCGCGCTGGTGTCAGCAGCAGGTTCCCAACTGCTACCGTGTTGATGTTCAAGAGACATCGGGGAACACCGCAACATACGAAGTCGACGAATGAAAATAAACGAGATATTCTATTCGCTGCAGGGCGAAGGCTATCATAGCGGAACTCCCGCAGTTTTTGTGCGGATGAGTGGCTGCAACCTCAGGTGCGCCTTCTGCGACACAAAGCACGAGACTGGTGTCGAGATGACCGAGGATGCCGTAGTGGCGGAAGTCATTAAATATCCCGCACATTTGGTTGTAATAACAGGGGGCGAGCCATCACTGCAACTAACATCATCTTTTGTCGACAAACTCCATGCCGCTGGCAAATATGTCGCTGTTGAAACCAATGGCACCCGACCACTTCCCGACGAAGTAGACTGGATAACACTATCGCCCAAAGAGGCTTATGTGGGGCCTCAAGGCAAGCCCGTGCTAAATCGCGCAGACGAATTGAAAATTGTCTACGATGGCGTTCACGACCCACAGCAAGTTATGCCTTTGGCAGCAAACATACCACACCTCTTCCTGCAGCCATGCGACACCGGTGACCCGGCTCGCAATGCCGAAATAATGCAGGCAACAGTGGAATACACAAAGCGCGAACCCCAATGGAGACTCTCGCTGCAGATACACAAAATCCTAAAAATCCGGTAGCAGAAAAAAGTTGCCGTATAGGATGTATCTACAACAAACCTTCCCTTATAATCCATTCTCACCTGTTTCAAAATTATCCTAGTACTTTTGTTGACTATGATAATTATATCAATCCGACATTATACTGAAGTTGGCTTTGAAGAGTTTAAGGCTAGGGGGAGTGTAATAGAAACAGCGAATTGACAACGCCAAGAGTCTTAGCTCAATGTTTGGTTTGCATTCTCTTTTTTATGTATACAATCTCGTTTTTTGCCCTTTGCAATGCCCTTTCAAATTGTGGACAAGCATGCAGACGAGCCACAGCCTGACTTGACGCCAAAAATCCAGCCATTACATCGCTATGCCAATGATAGTTGCAGACGATACGATTTTCACCAAAGCGATAGCCACGCTCCAAAATAGCATCACTGCTATCGGGGAATAGCTCGGCGAGCAAGAGAGCTGATGTCATGCCCAGAATGCTATGGCCGGAGGGATACGAGCCGTTGTTGCGAAGCAC
Organism: uncultured Bacteroidales bacterium; assembly: GCA_900316965.1. Taxonomy (GTDB): domain Bacteria; phylum Bacteroidota; class Bacteroidia; order Bacteroidales; family P3; genus Colimorpha. Next base: position 273,258 of record ONEY01000001.1, on the reverse strand, counting down.
CTCCTCGTCGCCTGGAGCTAGAGTGGCGGTGGAATAGTAAACATACGGCCTAGTGCGATTGTATAGCTGCTTTGGCTTTTTGCAAATCAAATCAGCAGTGGCAATCGCAGTGTCGAGAAAGCCGAACAATTCCGGCGTCGCTGTTCTCGACATTTCAATGCCACAGAGAGGGCCAAATTCACGGCATATAGTCTCGATTGAATATATGGCGTCACGCATGGCTTGGGCACAACGGGCCGAGTCAGTCTTGCGCACCATAACTCCCCAATCATAATATGCCTTGTCGGTCATAAACTGCTCGCTGCCGAATTGGGGAGGAGCGGGCAGTGTTTTAACCAAATCAGGCATATCCCCTATCTCCAACCAAGTTTTTTGCGCATACAGATGAGCTGTCAATCCTACAAATAATACGAATGCGATGGCTTTAAATGTGTTTTTCATTTTCTGTTTTTGAATTAGTAACGACTAACAGTCTGTAGTTAATCACTTATGTGTCTTAGCAATCAACATTTAACATTTTTATATATTTTATTAACGCAATAAAACATACGATTATTGCTATTCAGACACAAAACTATGTATTATGGATACAAGCCTGCTCAGAAAAAACATTGTATGTTATTAATAATTATGTCATTTATATATAAAAATAATGTATTTTTGCAATATCAAATGAACAAAATCAAAGTACTGATGAAACGAGCTAAATATCTTATTGTCATTGCATTTATAACAATTTTGTTGTATGCATGCAACAAAGACAACCCGACACCAGATCAACAACAGCCGGCAGTGCCGCAAATCATCCTCGACACTGACATTTGCAGTTCGACTGACGACCTTTTCGCCATGCAGCTACTATACCGCTATGCCTCGCAAGGGCGATGCAATCTGCTTGGCGTGGTGGTGGACCGCATGGGCGACACCAACGCCGCCGTCGCCGACTTGATGAACAACTACTATGGATTTCCGACACTGCCTATAGCGTTGGAACGCAATGGCACCTACGAGCGCTTCTGTTACATCAACTACTCCCCTATTGCGCAGCTCACGGACGGTAACGGCAACCTGCTGTTTGCCCGCACCTACAGCGACTATTCGTCCATACTCGACGGCTATGTCCTTTATCGTCGCCTGCTGGCCAACTCCGCTGACGGCAGCGTGACCATCATACTTACCGGCATCCCATCGACGATAGCCAATCTCCTCACTTCGGGTGCCGACCAGTACTCATCGCTATCGGGCGTGGAGCTGGTGCGTCGCAAGGTGAAACGGCTCTACTTCATGGCCACCAAGCTAGAACCAGACAACGAGCAGAATGTCAGTCCTGGATACAATATGATGATGCATCCCGTAGCGGCACACACACTACTGGAGATGTGGCCTAACGATGTCGACGTCATCATATCACCCAGTGCACCAGGCAATATGGTGGAATATACGCCCGAAATGGTTATCAGCGATATCAATTGGACAGAGATACATCCGCTGAAACAAATCTACACGCAATATGACTGCAACACTGGGCAGAAAATGTGGGACCCCCTACTACCCATGCATGAGATTGAGGGTGATGATCTTATCGAGCTCTCGCCCCGCGGACGCATAAGCCTCAGCGCCGATAATAAGATCACATTCACAGCCGACCCCGACGGCAACTACCGCTACCAAATCGCAGGCGACGAGGCATGGGCAGAGAGGTTGTTGAATATGATACGTGCATCTTCGACAACGCCAACGAGAATGGCGACACATACAACGTCGATGGCAACACTCTCACATCAGACACGAGGAATACAAAACATCCGGTAAACTACGATGTTGGCTGCGCAGTCGCTAAAAAAACATTGAACGAAATATTGCCATAGCTTTAAGGGTTAATGGGTTAATAGTGAACTTCGGCTTTTCATCATCGAAAAATGAACTGTAGCGCTGTAGCAGAGGGGGGTCACAATTTGCGATTACCTAGTGAATTACCGTTACTTACAATGTTTTAACGACAAGAAATAGGTCAAAACTAGATAGATACCATTATGGTATTTCGGCATACATTTCGATGCCCACTTCTATCTTTTTTGCCTGTATGTCAGAAATGATATGTATCTTTGCACTTAGAAAACGAGCAGTTTCTTTGCATCGTCAATTTACAAATTATGCATATCACTGAACCGCTCTACGCAATCCCTATTGGCCCACGTGGCCGTTCATCCAAATAACTCAAGGGTGCACCCATAACAGCTGCAAATTGAAACATCCAACGCACAAATCAGCTCTACGCACTCCACTTGAGCTTGTACCGTTGGCCGAAAACTTTAATTATAATAGGGATAAATGTTGACAATATCAGTAATCGGCACCGGCGCCATCGGAGGGTATTATGGCACAAAACTCGCGCGTGGCGGGCAGGATGTACATTTCCTGCTGCACCGCGACTACGAATACGTTAAAGAACACGGCCTGTACGTGAAGTCGTGCGACGGCGATTTCCGGCTCGACAAGGTTAATGCCTACAACACCACTGCCCAGATGCCCAAGTCGGACGTGGTCATCGTGGGTTGAAAACCACCAATCAGTCGATGCTGAAGACCCTTCTGCCGCCTCTGCTGAAGGACGACACCGTGGTGGTGTTGATACAGAACGGCCTCGGCCTGGAGAAAGACTTCGCGCTCCGGTTCCCTGGCGTGAGCGTTATGGCTGGTTTGGCTTTCATCTGCTCCTCCAAGACCAAGCCCGGCATCGTCAACCACCAATGTTTCGGCCAGATACGGCTCGGCAACTACAACTGTGTCGATCGGCAACGCATAGAGGAATTCGCCGATGCACTGCAGTTGGCAGGAGTCATGACCACAATGGCGGAATTCCACGAGGCACGGTGGAAGAAAGCCGTATAGAACATTCCGTTCAACGGGATGTCGGTCGTGCACAACACCACTACCGACCAGCTCAATGCCAACCCCGACACCGCAAGGCTAATCCCTGCACAGATGCGCGAAGTGATTGACGTGGCACAAGCCTGCGGCGTGAGAAACCTCGACTATTCCTTTGCCGACGAAATGATGGAGGTGACAAAAACGATGGTGCCATATTCGCCAAGTATGAAGCTGGATTACCAGTTCCACCGCCCGATGGAGATCCACTACCTCTATGTGCGTTTCATTGAGGGTCGTTTTCGTTAGTTCCTTTTTTGTCTGAAAGGAAGAAAAAGAACGTTAATAGCGCACCGCTGACAAGCGAGCTTATTACGGAGGCGCGGAGGTCGAACATGCCTATCATTTGATCAAAGAGTAGCATCACTCCTGTGAACATGACGAACAGAAGGATGTAGTATGCCCAGCTCCTTTTGTTGACCTTTCTGATGAGGATGCCAATGCCACTAAGTAAGGCCAACATGGCCACAATCGCAATAAAGACGCCAGCTGCACCACTTATGGGGATTATATTAATTAGATCCATTTTGTTTTTGGTTGTTATATTTAGTTTTGTTCTACTATAGTAGACGCACAAATGGGGTCAATTCTTACAAGTTGTTGAAAAAAAGTTCCGCAAACAACAATCTTGCGGCATATGAAGAAAGCCTATGGCTTTAGATAGCGTCCCGCTGGGGTACAAGCTTCTGTGAAGCGCGTAGAGAGGAAATGCGCAATAACAACGTAGTGCAGCCAAGCGGAGAACAATTTGGCAATGGAATAAAAACAAAGAGAGATTGCGACACACAAAGGATCCCTCTATGCGTTGCCAAAGCTACACTGGAGCTTCGAATCCTCCATGCTCTTGCACCTCAGACGATTATTTGCACAATTCGTGGAATCTATCTCTCAATTCGGCTGGGGCTGGAGCCGGTGTGGCGCTTGAACCAGGTGCCGAAGGTCGACTGGTTGGGGAAGCCGAGTTGTGAGGCAATCTCCTTTACCGTCAATGTTCCGCTGCGGAGCAGCTTGTCGGCTTCGAGCAGGCGGTGTTGGTCAATCCACTCTGTCGTGGTTCGTCCGGAGGTTTGCTTCACACAGATGCTGAGCCGCTTAGGGGTGATGTTCAGCTGTCGGGCGTACCAATCGAGCGAGTGCTGCTGGCGAAAATGCTGCTCCACCAAGTGCAGAAACTGCTCGGTATGCAGTTCGGCTGCGGTAGCGACACGCTGGCTCTCGATGTCAATCAGGTAAGGTCCGATGCCATAGAAAGCCGCCTCAAAAAAGAGGTGTAGCACGCGGCCGAGGTGGGGGTGCGATGGCTGCTGCAGCATTCCGCACACCATTCCGTAAATGTTAAGAAATGCCGAACCCAATCCTTTCGGCATTGTCAGCAGCGGCTGACGACGGATGGAGAGCGAGGTGCGGAAGGAGCTGCCCAGGTTCAAACTGCTGGTGAAACGCTCGGAGAGGAGCAGGGTGAGCACACTAATGTCATCGCTAACAGAAAGGGTTTCAACTATCATTCCCGGCAACACTATCAAGACCGAATCGGGGACAATGTGGAGGCTATGATGGTTCAGCCGAAGGTCGATGGAGCCATTTCGACACAGCAGGAAGACAACCTTGTCGACCATGATCTCACGTCCCTTTACCAGAGGGAAGAACTCTTTTGCCTTTGCGGCTCGATTCTCTTCAAGCAGGTATATGTCGTCGCCATAGTGGAGGCACGATTCAGAGAAATAGCTGTAGTCGTTTTGTTCCATATTCATATAACGTAAAGTCAGCCTTGATATTGTTCTGTAGGGTATATTATTTGTTCCGATAGCCTTCTTTTAGGCTGCAAAAGTGTTTTGTTATGTATTTTTGCAGATATTATAAAAACGACTATATGAAGAAACTAGTTCTACTGTGCACGCTACTATGCACCCTGACATTTAGCTCAAAAGCACAATTACATGTGGCCAGCTATGCCGGAATGGCAATTCCCGCCGCAGCAAACACATCCTACACTCTTGACCCGGGAACGGCATTTGGAGCACAACTACTGTACGAGATTCCATCTGTCGAGGGTCTCTGCGTAGGTGTAGGTCTCGACCGCATCAGTGGCAAAGGTGACTCGGTGAGCAGCTACAGCTTCTTGCCCGTCACGTTGGGTGTAAATTACGTGTGGCAGTTTGCCGAAGCCTGCGGCCTTTCGACACATATCGGTGTGGGGTTCAACCACCGCAACGTGGACCTTATCAAGGCCGAAGCCGACAAAGGGGGCACATTCGCCTACAAGGTGGGGCTTGACTTGCTGCTGGCGCATCATTTCAGCGTCGGTTTTCGCTGGAACGGTATGGGCAACGTCGCCGCCTACGAGTCGGTGCCTGTGGCGTGGGACCAGTACGGGAATGTCACTCGCTATGAGCAGCACCCCACCCAGAGCGACGAGTTCTCGCTCGGATTCTTCACCATCATCGCGGGCATCAGGTTCTAATAAAGAAATGAAACATAAAAAATGTCATTTCTCCCTCACATGACTTTCTCCACCAGGCGTTTGCCTAGATTGTAGGTGTTGTGTAGGTTGATGGCGAAAATGCTGTTGTATTTTGAGTTTTCGATTTTGCAGGCGAAGTATCTCTTGCAGCCATTGAAATATAAAAAAAGGGTCTCAATTGAGACCCTTTTGTGGAGTATATCGGAATAAAAACAGATATACTATCATTCAGATTTTAAGTCGTTTAGATTGTCTATTTTGGATTCACGTAATAAAAACGTGATAAAAATACTCCTATTCAGACCGGACCCTCTTTCAATGTTCTCTTGCTTAATTGCGCTGCAAAAGTACGCTAATTATTTGAATTGCAGACTTATAATTATCAACATTCGCTTACGAAAATGATTATCACTACTGGAAATCAGATGATTATTTATTCAGTTTAGATTCAAAAAAATCATTGAAGAGTAGAATTTTGTCGGCAGTATTGTTTGCAAAAAGAAGGTGCTGAAAGTCCTTTTGCTTGTCTGTCAAACTTGTTTCCGACATATTATGGACAAGAGCATCCCTCAGTTCCTCCGGTGTACTTATACCGCAGCGTTTTGAAAGGAAATCATAATCGGGTTCTGTTTGTTGCCATAAAAAGATAGTATCGTAGAAATCACGTCCCTTGCCACGAGCCAACAGAGCAGAGAGTTTCATCGACAGCAAAACACCCTTTGGCGGAACACTGGTGGAGAACAGGAAGCCGTTTCTATTAATGATGGCAGTCTCAGGGATATAGGTTATCCCCTGGTCCTGTGCTTCAATTTTCATCAGGAAACGTTCTTCGCGATGTCCTGTCAGATTCAGTTCAAACAACAAACCCGGGAAATATATATTGCGCCGAAAAGCAGTAAGCCTGGGATTCTCTTTGTCTCGGACTTCCGCCATCATACCATTTCCACGCAAATAGTCAATGAGTGAGTCTGTCATCCGCATGAAATCGTCCCTCGAAAGTGCTTTGCAGTTGAAGTCCAGATCTTCCGAGAATCTGTCAATACCATATACGAGACGTAGACAAGTACCACCAATGAACACCAATTGAGGTGCGAAAACGGATTGTGACAGATGCTCTAAGGCGAGTAGTTCGACATACTCTTTCAGAATATGCTTCTGGAGAGAAGCGTTATCTGCAATCGACTTGGGATAATACGGTAATAGTTGCTTAATATCAATCATCTTTGTAAGTCTTGATTAATAATTCTATTCTCTTGGTCAGAGCCTTCTTTGATGTTTGATGAGTGAATGCAATCAGCCTGTCGTGGTTCAGCTGTTCATGCATCCACCATTCATCAAACCTCAATTCACGCATTGCTTCAGCTGAATTGTACTGTGGGTATAGATACAGCAGGTCAACAATGGCCTTTTCCGGTTCTGCAATCAGGCAGCCTCCACCCCTTTTCAGCAGTTCTTGCTTGTAACCAAAGAACAATTCAGGCTTAACAGTCTGATAATGGAACTGGCCAAAGGAGTTGATGTAAGAAGTAGTACGATTGGAGGTTACGCAAGTGATTTGCGTCACTGCTTCAGGGATAATACCGTAAATAGACAATGCCGTGTGAAGACTTATGTACGAGGGCGAGTATATTTTGCCTGCAATAAACCGTGCCATATCAGGCTCTCGTTGCAACTCGCTAAATGCATACCAATCTTGGCGTAATTTGGTTATATAACCCTTTTTCACCCATCTTGAAAGGGCTCCTGGGTCAAAGTTGTTCTTCCACGCTCGGAGCTGGTAGATACTGAAACAGCCTACATCTAACCATTGTTCTCTAAACTGCAAATAATTCATTACATTCTATTCAAAAGAAAATGCAAAAATACATATTTTCTTGAATATAACAAAATGTTACTTTGATATTCACTGTCCAGATCGTCGAAACGCAGTCCAAATGCCGTCATTTCCTTACGAGTGAAAAAGGAAGTATAAATCTGTAATTTAGTTGATTATGCCAAAAAGAAAAACAGAAACATCCAGAGGTAAGAAAGACCGTCCAATGACCGCTGGAGAGATAATTATTGAGAGTATATTGTCGGACGGTGATGATGTGATAGGCATAAAAGTAGATGGTGAGAGGATGCCAGTCGAAAGTCTATGCAGTGGTGACGAATGCCCTTTCTGCATGAATTGTCCCATGAAATATGCCTTCGAGATTGAAGAATTCGATGCTTTGTATGGTGAAGTGGAATTGTCGCTGAAATTCAAAGAGAAGGGTTGCTTAACAGCGAAAATATTACTTGAAGATTTCCTAGACCCACAATGTTACTGTAAAAGGGAGCTGGCAAGACATGAATTTGCATACGGACTTGTGTTGCTCGGCCAAGGTTCTATCGAGGGGCTGGAATGGATTAGGTCAGCAGAACACAAGGGAAACAAAGAAGCAAAACAATTCCTAACAAACTTAAAACTAAAATGATGTTGAAGATGCTAACGACTATTCTAAACAGGCTCTTTGGCAGTGAAATATGTGGCCAGAGAGCGGAGAGGAACAATGAAATGATTATGGCTGGCGAAGTAGAAGTAAACGTCGAAAAGCAGCAGGAGAAGATTGAACGCTATGATGACCTCGACCTGATTATTCTCGCCGATAAATATGGTGAGCTTGTGGCCGGGAAGGTGATTACTATTGAACTGAATGAGGCGGCGAGATTGCTAGGTCGAAAGAGAATACGGCTGGATGCGTTCAGTGGACTCATCAAGAAGTTGCACAATGAATATGGCGTGGAGTTAAAGATATACTCACGCAGAACAAAACTTAATGAAAGAAAGGATTGAATATGCCAAATTATACAGAAAATATTGCTAATCTGACACCAGTATTCAGAAATGCAGTTGAGACTTTTATCCCACAGTGGCTAAACTCTCAGCTCCCCTATTACCGAGAAGCGATTGCAAGAAATGTTGACATTATGGAAATGGCGAATGTTATTGGGTGTAATGGCCAACACTATGTATCTGACGGGGTTTATTATTACTATAGTGTCAATGGTTCCGGTCTCAAAGTCCTGTCTCTTGACGGCAGCAACAACCACTACACCAGAACTGGATTTAGGGAGTGCATTATTGAAATGTTTCCAAACCTTGATGTTAGTCCTAATCCTGACATAGGGAAGTTTAGTGAGCTATTCATGAACTCAATTTACTTCGACTATTATCTGTGGAGAATGTTTAACCGCAAACCTCCATACGATGATTTAAACAATAAGATAGACGCACATTTCAAGAGACTTACAGGGGATGACAATGTGGGGTTTTCGTTAAGTAGTACGTCGATGCTATATTTTAATCCAAGGGCTAAAATGTATATTAACAATCATTGCTCATTTTGGTAAAAAACGAAGGCAATATCAAATAATTGGTACTGCCTTTATTTCTTTAACTGAGCTACTTACAACGGTTGAATGGTTACTCGGTTTATTTTCATGGCTTCTTCTCGGCTTAGTTCCTTCTTAAAATGAATTTTGAAAATAACATCATGAACATTGTGTCGAACAATTGTTTTTTTTTCGTATGGATTGATAATATAAGTATAATACATATTATCAGACTCATTACAAATTAAATTTAGCCCATATGACTTTTCTGTTAGTTGATATATACCACTTCTATTAATATTTTCTCTGTCTCCTCTTGTCCATGTGTTATTACCATCAATTCTGATGCCTAAAGGTTCAATAGTGAATCTTATCTTCGTCAGAAATGTTGCTGAAGTCGGTTCCCCCCAACTACATCGCGGCTCAAATCCACAATCATCTTGTCGTCCATTATTACCATAATAATTGGATCGTAGTAATCCATTATTATACGGATTCCTCAAAGTACAATTAAAAAGAAGTGTCGGACCACAAATGTATTTATAGTAAGCTCCGCCATTGACTCTGTTTTCTGGATGTGAAGAAACGTCTAGTTCGGAAAAAACAGCTGACATTAAATCGATAACCATATTGGTATTATTGTTGTATTGGACATTTACAACACCGCTTATCACATATTTGTTACCAGACAAACTTGGCTCATCAAGTTCCAAAGAATAATCCCATAGGTCAATAGCCTCAATCTCTGCAATCAAATCTTCTATTATTTTACGTTCAGCCTTTCGGTTAAGCTCTTCCATTTGAACTTTTGCGCCAAAAGCTCTCATATCTACTTCAACAGAAGAGCCTTCTCCTTGAACGTATTTAATTAGCTTGTTGACATTAACGGTGGCTTTTACAAGGACATACCAATGTCCATTAGTAAGTTGTTTTTCCGATAGAATATTGTAGTTCTTTATATTGCCACGAGATAATGATACAATTTCGTCTGAAACCAGCTTGTCATTAAGAGTCTTCGTGCTGGTAGAAACAAAAGCCCCATAGGATTGTTCAAGTGCACTACGTAAAGCGATGTTTACAGCAGTTTCTTTGTTCACGCCACTCCCGGAAACCATAATCTCAACATCTTCGGTTGCGTATGACATAATAGGTATCAGAAGCAGAACTTGCAAAAGAATTCCCTTAATATTACTACGTTTTCTCATATTTTTTTTGTCAAATCTCAGAAAAAAACCGAACCGGTTACGTTTTTTAAGTCATTCCCTATATCTCCGTTTCCCATTCGGCAACTCAATTTCACTATAATCGATACCCCCATAAACACTTATCCCTTCTGGCAAACCATCATAAAAAGACTTTGCATCTTTAATAACAATCTTTTTCTCCTTCACCTCAAAACCTGTATATTGCGAAGCTTTAGAAATTGGAATATAAATGCGAATAGGTATACACCTCACAGTTGTTCCGCTTTGCATATTACTGTACATGGCATGAGTATTGTCTTTCATATGACGAGCAAATGCTTCCGCTTTTTCTGAATCATATTTTGGTTGTTTATATTTATAATCTGTTATTTTAGGTGTTCGTTTAAATTTTGTAGAATATATAGTAAATATTTCATCCATGTTCAGGAGATCCACCCCATATCCGAAATTAGCCTCGAAGTAATCGTAAAAACAATAGCGCGTTGGATTGCTCATATTGTCGGCAATAGTAAATCCAAAAAAAGCGTACAAAAGCAAAATATCATCTGCGAATCGACGTATTCCATCAGTTTTATAAAAAAGTTCATCCATTCCCACAAAAGGTAATTGGGGATTTCTAAAAAACAAATCATTTTGCGAGAAACTTATACTCCTCACCGTGTAATAATTAAGTCCCCATTTATCGTAATTGGCACGCTCCTCTGCCGACAATGACAGCGATAATAATGTTTCTTTTATAAGATTCAATATTTGTATTGTGTTTTCATTTTTTAAAACATAAACAAATCCATTTATCTGATACAAGCCGTCGTACATATCACTTACATATGGCTCGTCAAGAACCATCCGATAACTCCACAAATGGGGAACTGTGGCGATAAAGTCCACGAGATTCTTCATGATTCTTTTTTCGGCTTTTTTATTTAGTTCTGCGAGTTTAATATTAGCATCAAAAACGCCCATGTTCACCTTTACACCTGAGCTTGTTTTTGCATTGACGAAAGAAGCCATACTACTAATGCTGACAACAGCTCTAACAGTGACAAAAAAAACATTACGTTCTTTGATATAGGCGGAAGATTCGATATTGTATGACTTTACGACACCCTGTGACAAAGAAACTATTTCATCTTTAACCAGCTTATTATTCAGAACCTGGGTGTTCGTTGAAATGAATGCCCCATAAGCCTGTTCTATTGCATTTCTCAAGGCACTTTTCACAGCAGCGTCTTGTGTAGAACCATTCCCAGAAGCAGTGAGGGATATTTCATCGGCTGCTGAAGCAAACAAGGGAATAGAGATTAGTATGGCAATCAATAACTTTTTCATTTTTTCTTTAGTTTTGTTGAATACACATAAATAGTTTGTTCGTTTTTATTTAATATGGTCAGTAGTTCCAATGTATCAACATAGCCAAACGAGCCTTCATGGATTTTCTCAACTATTTCCGTCGACACATTTCCTTTTCCATCTTCCTTTGTGGTTACAATCATATCAAGGGTAACCTCTGCACCATTGATATATCGAGAGGCCTGTGCTCGTGATTTCACTTCTGCCACCCTTGTCATTGTTGACTCCGAAGGATAATTGGATGACGATAGAGAAACTACTGAAATAATATAGGCATCGTCATAATCTTCAACAATTTTCACACCCTCGAATGGATTATTCTCGTACATCCTGGACACAAAATTAACAAATGCGACTTTGTCTCCATTAAAACCTTGAGCAAAAGAGTCGTGACTGTTTGCTATCATTGCAACCAATAATGCCAGTACTGAAATTGTATTTCTTTTTAAAACCATGCTCGTATTATTGTTTTGGTTACATTTTGCGGTCTACTTTGAAGCCAAGCTACTCCAATAGCTTTCACTGCCTCAATAATGCTAAGGTTGGATTCGTGTCTGGCTTGCATTTGTTTTACTTTCATATCCCATTCCCGTCGTTCATCTGCGGTTAATTTGTTAGTAATGGTATTTTGCATTTTCTTTACTTCTGCATAAGCCGAAGAGTTTGGTGATATTCCATTCATTACATCGGCGACCCTGTTAGCGGCTTCTCTGTCTTGGCCATTCATCCACTCAATTCTAGCTTGTTTTAGCAACTGAGAACCTTCGTGATCAATTTTCTGCTTGTAGACAGTTTGTGTGAGTTTCATACATTTTTCATAACAATCAGTACATACATCCGGAATACTTGTCAGTAAATATATAGCTTCATCGTAATTATTGGTTTTAGCCAAAGTATTCGCTTTCTGAATTATTTGGTGGCAATGGTTTTTGTAATAAGACTCAACGATTGGTCGTGTTTCGTTTAACAGACTATTGATGGTCGGATTGTCAGGTTTGATTGACTTTATTGCTGCAACATAAGCGCGCTCCTCGGATGATCCAATCCCATTTAATGATAGTTTTGCGTTTTTAAAAGTATGATTGTCTGTAATATCTCCAATAGAAATAAAAACATCGAATTCCATGCTTACTTTTACAGGTGCGGTAGGTGTTACATCCTGTCGTGTTGGGTGTAGCTTTATCGCTAAAACAATTCGGCTCCAATCTGTTGACTCCCAATTATCATTACTGGATATTATGTTTTTCAGCACACTTTCTATGTATTGGCTTGTGGCATCTGATAGTTCTTCATTACTAACCATTGGACGAATGCCCATTGGAGCCTGAGCAAACATAAGGTGTGCCAAGATCGTCAATAAAAATGTGAGTACTATTTTCTTCATATTATTTTTCTCCTAAAATTAATATTGCCTCACCCAAACCTCTGATTACAACCTTTGAGGTAATATTGAATGGTGTTTTTTGTAGGTATTTCCTTAATTTGGTTGCAAAACTACGGGCATCTGTTGCTTGCTCATTTTCCATTAGTGGAATAAGTACCTGCTCAAATTGTGCTGTAACCTCTGTAGCATCGGAAAGATTGAATGATCCATTGACAGTGTTATCCCTTAACCATGCTTGGATGCAGTCAATAAGTTCCATGCCATTATACTCTGTTTCCAGGTCTTTATCCCAGTTATCCCAACACTTCACGGTAAGAACTATTTCACGACCGGAACCGCACATCCGTTCATACCACTGCATCATTTGAATGTCAAATTCTTGTATATTTTTCCCTACAGCTGATTCTAACGTATGAGGAACGTCACCAGCATTCTCGGCGATGCCCGTAGAGGTTGCTATTCGTTTACTTGTGTAAGAGTCAAAAGCTTCCAATGTAAATGAAATGGATTTATTCTTGTGTACCTGCCACCAAATCTGAATAACCACATCAGATTTTATTCGACGTTTTAGAATGTCGAGAGGTGTTTCATCAATCAATGAACCCGAAGTCCGGCTACTTGTAACATTCTTTTCTGCCTCTCTAATTGACAGGTTTTTGATTTCTTGTTCAGCATCCTTTACTCTGTACCCTTTCGCTGTTAATAACTGGCCAACCTTGCTTATTACCTGGGGCAACTCAGTGTCCTCTTGAAACGCCTGTTGGTAATTAGGCACACGTGTTTTTAGTCCTTGAAACTCATAGGTTGTAGTGAAGTATCTTTGTGTACACCAATTGTCAGATGGAAGTATCATCAAAGTAGGCTTCTTTTCGGTTTGTGCTTGAACAGCTCCAAACATAACAACCCAAAATAGAAATACGGCAACAATTTTGTTATTTAACCATTCCATATTCAAGAAATGTTATAGTTTTTTTTGAGATAAGACTCAAGTTTATCTTTAAGTGTGGATAGATATTCTTTTAGTTGAATCCGACCATATTGACGATAGAATTGTTCAATAGTTCTTCTTTTTCTACACAATTCACCGTTCTTAACAGTTTCAGTTGTCCACCAACGTTCATTATATGAGAAATCAATTTCTTGCCAACGACCAGACGCCTCTATTGTAGTTAACATTTTTTCCAACTCCTGAAGTTTCCTGACCAATTCCATGTCTTTCAATGAACAATTGGGGTCTAGTAGTTCATTTGTATTGCCGATAATTTTTTTTGCAATATCTTCCATAATATTTGATATATTACCTGCCTTGAGTCCTCAGTGGGGCGATAACTAAATATTACAGGGAAAGCATAGAACTCATGTTGTCTGTTTTACGAAGTTGAGGCATCGCCAAACGCCGTTCCAGAGTAAAACAGAGAAGAACTTCATCCTATGCTTCACGATATGTAGTGGCATAAGCCAAAACATACACGAAAAAGCAAAAAGCCGCTCTGTATCTTGTCCTCTGGATTATTTTGGCGAAATTTCAACTTCAGACAGTACAAATGCTTTCCGCATTGCTCGGCATACTCCGCCGAATTCGGATGCAAAAATAAGCATTTTTTCTGATACAGAGAGGCTTATTTTGGACAAAGTTCCTCAATAATAAGGAAATCAATTGTTTAATAATGTTGCGAGTTTAATGCAAAACAACCTAAACAAGTGATTTTGTGTTTTCTTTCATTCTTTTTGCAGCAGAATGACAAAAGAGCCCATGAAGAAGGGGCATAGAAGGGAGACCGTCGAACCATCGCCGAAGGATCACCGACAAAGGAAGCAAAAAAAAGGAGACCACGATGGGTCTCCTAGGGTGTCATTGGCGGCGAAGTTAGGCATTCTCACCTCCTTCCTCAAAGTTGTAGGTTCTTTCCGAGAGGGTTTCGAGAGTCATCCAAGTACAATCTTTCAGGCGTATCTCATATTTCTCTTCTATGTGTTCTTTGATAAACTCCTCGAAGTCCTCATATTCTTCGCTTTTTCGTTTTTCTTCTTCTGTGAGCTTAATCTTTACAACCTCGCCAACACAGAAGTTAAGCAGGATTAAATGATTGGGTTCCACAATGTTGTTAATTGATTCTATGACTACGAATAAAACTGATTTTTGTCGCCGATGGATATAGACGGGAAATCTTATGGCGGGCTGCAAGTTGGTTTATTACCTCCAGATCCACCGCCACCCTCATACCGTCTGAACATTCCGGCATAGTGATTAGAAATTCGTATCTTATTGTCATTGTGTTAAGGTGTTTGGGCATAATAGATTGAAAAAATGAGCGGGCAAAACATTGTGACATATTTTTATTATAACTTGGGCATTTTTTAGTACTCTCCTATAATATATATAGTGAAAATCAAGTAAATATGCCCGCTAATGTAATATGTAGTGTGTAATGTCCGTAGGAGAGTATTATATGCTCTCCGAGGTGATAGGGTTAGTGTGTGAGGTTATAGCGTTTGATGAGCCGTTGAACTGTTGTAGGTTGGAATCTGTATCCTTTCGAGGTCTGGAATCCTTCACTGTTCACTGTGTCTGCCATCTGTTGAAGCGATAGTCCTTGCTTGACCAGAGAACGGAGCAAAGCCACAGCCCTCTTGTTGTTAGGATTCTCATGGGCTTTCTTACGGTTGGTCTTGTTGCTTGCTTCTATTGCCTCTTCATGTTTATCCATCAGGTGTTCAGGATTACCCAACTTACATCCACGGCTCTTCTTTGCCTGTAATGCTTGCCGGGTTCTAGTTGATGCAAAATTACAAAAAAGTTTTGGAATAACGGTTCTGTAAACAATTATTTCTATCACGCGAGCGATATTATCACGTTATTAATATTTGATTTATAAATGTTTACACTATTATTCTGCGTGATAAATATCACGTGTTGTCTAGTCTGTTTGGGTACCTGCCAGCATCGATCATTTCATAAATACTGATTTTCAGCAGATTTTATTATCCCTAACAATTGGTTCTGCGTGATAAAAACGTGATAAAAATAGGTAAAACGAGGTAAAATTTTGGCCAATTTCGATACACCAAAAGACCCTTGAAAGCAGGTATAAACGTCTGTAATAACGGATTTTACACAAAGAAAAAGGGACTCGTCTGAGTCCCTTTCTGTGGAGTATATCGGAGTCGAACCGATGACCTCTTGCATGCCATGCAAGCGCTCTAGCCTACTGAGCTAATACCCCATTTCTTTCCTAGAAAGCGGGTGCAAAAATACAACTATTTTCCAAACTACCAAAAAAAAATTTTTACATATTGATTGACAACAATATCTATGAATAGCTAAAGAAAAAACGATATTGTGGAATAGATAGAAAAAGGGCTTTTCGGGCTTAAAAAAACGTGTGAGTGAACAAAAAGAGACAAGATGTAAGGGGCTCAGAGAGCCTTGCGAAAGCGGCGACCGAATATCAGACATCCCACTTGAAGCCGCTGAAAGGATCTCCACCATTCTGATTTGAAGTGCCGCCGTTGTTCCATGAATTGTTGCCGTAGCCAGCATTATCATTGTCTGTGCTTGCGTTGCCGTAATTGGCGCTATCGCTGGCATCGTTGGCGGTGGAGGATTGATACTGCTCTTCGTTCAAGGCCTGCAGAGCTCTAAGCCTACGCATTCCTATCTTCCACAATTTGATGTCGAAATAGATGAAAACAACGAAGAAGAGTCCTAAGACCAGATCATTGTCGAGATACTCAGGCACCATGAGCAGGGAATCGTAGGTGCCATGAAGCAGCATGGGGTAGAGAAAAGCTTTGAACATATTGGACTTGCGTTCCTCGGGATTGAAACGCGCCAAGGCGAAATAGTAGCCCATAACCACGGCGAACAAGAAATGCCCGGGCACCGAAAGGATGGCACGCATGGAGCCTGTGGCCAAGGATGCGGCGAAGCTGTCTTGGGAAACGACATACATAATGTTCTCGATGCCGGCGAAACCGAGAGAAACGAAGGTGGCATAGACTATGCCATCAAAATACTCATCGAAATGAGGCGATTTCCATACCGCCCACTTCAGAAATATCAATTTGCATATTTCCTCGGTGCAGCCAGCGACAACAAAGCCTGTGAAGATGCCTTGGAAGAAGACAGGCAAATCGGTTCCACCCATAATGCTGTAAAGAGGGCTTACAACGCTCTCTATCAATGAGGCAGGGATAACCGAAAGCACACCAAAAAAGAATGCCTTGCACAACAAAAGGAAAGGCTCTTTGTTGTATTGGTCCTTCTTATATACGAATATGGCCAAGACTATCACGGGAAGGACAGCAAGCGCCAGAATTATTATATCACTATTCATAACAATTTAATTGTAAGCAATTTGACCGATATCACTATTATGATAGCTGGGCGTTTTTGAAAATGCAAATTTACGAAAAAAAGACAATTGGCAACCGCATATTATTACTTTTAAAGAGAGACTACAAAAACTTTATTATAGGGTTATGCCGCAAACATTGCTGCCGATAGGAGAGCCAACCATTAATAGATAATTTGGTTTTTGGGGCCGGGAAATAAACGACGCTCAATCATAACAGGCGAAATAACCATCATATTATCAAAAAGATATGTTTTATAGCGGCTTTTTCATTTTTTTGTCGTAAATTTGCAATCAAATTACAAATCAAAAAAATGACAACAGACAGAATAAAGGTCGGCTTATATGTGCCGTTGTCTATTGACCAGTTTTCTCCCGTCACAGCTTGGAACGCAATAAAGCTTCTGGAGTCGATGGGGTTGGAATGCTACTATCCAACTGAGTTGACATCATGCGGAATGGAGATGTACCATCTGGGGGAGAGAGAGACGGCTAAACGCTTGGGAGAGCAGATGATAGAAATGTATGAGGACTGCCATTTCGTGGTGTCGATAAGCAGCGCGGCTGTGGTATATATGCAACAGCAATTCGGCAAATTGTTCCACAACACCACCAAGCACAACAGTTATCGTCAGTTTATAGACAAATGTTTAGACTTGAGTGATTTCCTTGTCAATGTGGCACACTATTCGCCCACAGCCTCATTTCCTCATATTGTGGCATACCTTGACCATTGCACCACTATACGCAACTATCGCTGCGTGGCGCATCCCGACGTTGTGGGGCTGAAGGAGGAACCACGCAAACTGCTATCGTCGGTGCAAGGGCTGAAGCTGATGGATATGGCTCAGGCTGATGTGTGCTGCGGCTATGGTGGCAATTTCGCTAACGAGTTCACTCCAATATCCGACAGCCTTGCGAAACGAAAGATTGACCACGCTCTGTCTATGAACGCAGAATATATAGTGTCGACCGAGCCTTCATGCCTTTTCCATCTGCAATCGTACATAGACAAAAGGGACATTCCTCTCAAATGCCTTTACATCGCCGATGTGCTGTGGAGCGACAAGGGGACACAACAATAAAAAAATGTCTAGGTACTATCTAAGTACTATCGAACTACTATTAAAGACCATTCTCTTTGCATGCGCTGCCGATATAATTCTTATGCCGCTTATCTGAAACAAGCTTGGGGCTCACGCCTGCAAAAGCTCTCGATTGACGCCGGCTTCAGCTGTCCCAACCGCAGCGATGACCGCACCAAGGGAGGCTGCACTTTCTGCAACAACAAGGCGTTCAATCCCTCATACTGCTCGCCACAGAAGAGCATTACACAACAAATAGACGAGGGGATTGAGTTTCATGAGCGGCGCTATAGGAAAGCATCAATATACCTGGCTTATTTCCAGCCCTACTCGAACACCAACGCGAGCTTGGAGACCTTGAAACGACTATACAGCGAGGCGTTGAGCCACCCCAAAGTGGGAGGTATTGTCATAGGCACACGACCCGACTGTGTGGACGAGGAGAAGCTGGATTACATCGCCTCGCTACAAAGAGACAATGAGGGGGGACGCCGTTTTGTTTCGGTAGAATATGGCATTGAAAGCTGCTATGACGACACTCTACGCAAGATAAACAGGGGTCACGACTTTGCCGCCACACGACAAGCGATAAACCTCACATCCCAGCGGGGTATACACTGCGGGGCGCACCTTGTGCTAGGCTTTCCGTGGGAAAGCAGGCAGAGAATAGTAGACCAAACATCTATCATCAACACACTACCTATCAACTCTTTAAAATTACATCAACTTCAAATAATAGTCGACACACCTCTCGCTGACAGCATTGCCAAGAAAGAGACGACATTCAGACCTTTTGCTATGGAGGAATATGTGGAGCTGGTATGCGACATCATGGAGCGGCTACGGCCCGACATTATGATGGAGCGTTTTGCCGGCGAGGTGCCACCCCGCTATCAGGCGCTGCCTGAGTATAGCTGGCGCCGCGAAGACGGCCGTCTTATTCGCAACGAAGAGATACCTCCAATGATAGAAAAAGCCCTTGAGCGACGAGGAACGTGGCAAGGATACAAGCTGAACAACAATAGCCAATGGGCATTGTCGACAGAATAACACTAACGCAACAAAACATGAAAAACCGTCGTCACACACTGATAGTCTGCACAATAATGGGGGTGATAACACTGCTGGTTATGGCTCTGTGTTCGGTTGTGGGAATTGTGCGATTCGATATACATAGTCTCACAGAATCGCCCATTTTTTGGAACCTGCGTTTGCCTCGCGTAGTACTTAGCGTAATAGTAGGTGCCTCGCTGTCGGTATGCGGAGTCACATACCAATCTGTGTTTCGCAATCCTTTGACCGACCCATACGTTTTGGGCATATCGTCGGGAGCATCGCTAGGCGCGGCAATAGCCATTCTGCTTGGTCTTGAGGCCCATCTGTGGGGTGTTGGGGGTATGGCTTTGGCTACGGCGCTGCTGACCATTGTGATTATTTTCAAGATTGCCGGAATAGGCAACCGTATGCATGTCACCACATTGCTTCTTACAGGCGTGTGCCTAACGTTCCTTATCACTGCTGTCATTTCGCTCCTTATGGCACTTCACCACGACAAGATGGAGAGTATTATTTTTTGGACCATGGGCAGTTTTGCGTCGTCATCATGGCTTGATGTATGGATACTGCTGCCCATAGCCATAATCGGAATTGTAATAGCGATATACCACAGCCGAGACTTGAACTTGCTGCTGACCGGCAGCGAAACGGCACAAAGCCTGGGTGTGGAAGTGGAGAAAGTACGTCGTCGCCTGCTATTCTTCACCACACTAATGGTGGCATTTTGCGTGTCGGCATGCGGTGTGATAGGATTTGTGGGGCTCGTTGTGCCACATTGCGTCAGGATAGTGTGCGGCAACGACAATAGACACCTTGTACCATATTCTATCTTTGTCGGAGCCATCTTTCTGCTGCTTTGCGACACCGCCGCGCGGACAATGATACCTCCCAACGAGCTGCCAGTAGGCAGTTTGACCTCTCTTATAGGCGCACCTATGTTCATCTATCTTCTCTACAAATCGAAGCGCAAAATATGATAAATATCTCGCATCTCTCCTACTCTTTCGGCAGCAAAGAGATTCTGCACGATATCTCCATGACTATCGAAGCCGGCACATTTCATGCCATCCTTGGCCCGAACGGATGCGGAAAGACAACGCTGCTGCGCTGCATCTCCAACCTGTTGCCAGTAGAAAAAGGCCAAATCGCCATCAACAACCGCAATGTGCAAGACTATGGTGCCCGCATGCTGGCGCGACAAATAGCTTTGGTGCCCCAACGCCCAGCCTTTGACATAGAGTTTTCGGCTTTTGAGACTGTGCTTATGGGACGCAACCCCTATCAACGGCACCTACAAAACGAATCGCAACAAGACTGGGACATAGTAGAGAAATGCATGAAACAGACCAACACATGGCATCTGCGCCTTGCTATGCCCAGCCAGATGAGCGGCGGCGAACTGCAGCGTGTGATGATAGCGCGCGCATTAGCACAGCAGACACCCATACTCTTGCTCGACGAACCCACATCGAACCTCGATATAGCCCACCAATTCGAGATCATGGAACTGCTACGCGACATCAACCACAACGAGCATAAGACCATCCTTATTGTGGTTCACGACCTAAACCTGGCGCTGCACTACTGCCCCGACTCCGTGCTGCTTTATGACCGCTCACTCCTATTTCAAGGTCCTACAACCGAGGCTCTTAACCACGACCGCATACTTACCGCCTTCGGCGTACAGGCAAAAAATATCGATGGCTACCTAAAATTCGAAAGATGACCTCCTAAAATAAATGATACAGAAAAGGCTTACCATATTGCTACTATTCCTTGCGACCTTGCCTTGTATAAAAACAGAAGCACAAGGCATAGACTACGACATACTGTGGAATCTGCAGCAACAACGCACACCCGCCATGAGCAAGGTGATGGAATGGACGTCAAACAGCTTGATTCTGGCACCATGTGTGCCTGCGGGTTTACTTGTGTCGGGCGCATTGGCAGACAATCAGCAGCTTGTATATATCGGCACAGCCACAGGTATCTCTTTTTTGACTGCTTTCACCGTCACAGAGGCACTCAAATACGCCATCC
The DNA here is from genome assembly GCA_900316965.1 of uncultured Bacteroidales bacterium. GTDB lineage: Bacteria > Bacteroidota > Bacteroidia > Bacteroidales > P3 > Colimorpha. The sequence goes on along the minus strand of ONEY01000001.1, from coordinate 252,038 downwards.
GCCGCCCTCGGCCTTATATCACACACAGCATGACGCTAACACCGGTAAAAACCACTATCGGATATTCATTCCCGTCGGGCCATACCTCGCTGACATTTGCCACAGCCACTTCGCTGAGCCTAAGTTGCAGAAAATGGTACGTTGTAGCCCCCTCGATGCTGTGGGCCAGCGGAGTTGCCTTTTCGAGACTGTATCTCGGCGTACACTATCCCTCTGATGTACTTACTGGTATGGCGGTGGGAGTCTTGTCGGGATTTGCCGGTTATTGGCTGTCACAGAAAATATGCGACGAAGCTGATATACCACCTGCCAAAATACTTATTCCGCCTATCACTCTAAGGTTTTGACTTGAATGTGACTAAATAAAAAAAGCGACAGCTGCGTCACAAAACAATCGCAACCTCTTTCCACCATTTGAAGCACAGCAACATAGATGGCATTCAAGTCATTCAATAGAATTCGGAAAAGACAGATTGGTGATTATTCCAAAGAGCTTTGCTGTATGATGCCTCAAGAGTTATTTGATTGATTGTGGCTTGGATCAATTGCACAAGACACTAATGAATTAGAAAAGAGACATTCAACATCATCAATCTCCATTAAGAATCATTATTTTTATTTTATAGAACATTTCCAAACCTTATGTTTGCGTCTATCTCAGAAAAAATGTGTAACTTTGCAAAGTTTTTCAAACCCCTCAAACTACAATAATTAATGAAAATACTTCTCTTAGGCTCTGGCGGTCGTGAACATGCAATTGCCGCCAAAATAGTAGAAAGCAAGCAATGTCAACAGCTTTTCATAGCCCCTGGCAACGCAGGGACAGCAGAATGTGGAACGAATGTAGACCTAAAAGTTGATGATTTTAGCGGCATAGGTCGCTTTGTTATCAGCAACAACGTCAATATGGTCGTTGTTGGTCCTGAGGCACCTCTCGTTGGCGGCATTGTCGACTATTTTGCCAACAACGAGAAGCTGAAGAATGTCATGATTATTGGACCTTCGGCAGCCGCGGCACAATTGGAAGGCAGCAAAGACTTCGCCAAACAGTTTATGCAGCGTCACAACATTCCCACAGCAGCTTACCGCACTTTTACTCGTGAAACCCTCAACGAGGGTCTGAATTTCCTCAACGAGATGAAAGCACCCTACGTACTAAAGGCCGACGGACTTGCCGCAGGGAAAGGGGTTCTTATCCTTGACAACCTTGAGGAAGCCAAACACGAACTATGCCTAATGCTGAAAGAGGAGAAATTCGGCAAAGCATCAAGCAGTGTGGTGATAGAACAGTATCTGTCGGGTATTGAGCTCTCTGTCTTTGTTCTCACCGATGGGAAGCACTACAAAATACTTCCTTCGGCCAAAGACTACAAACGTATTGGTGAGGGCGACACAGGCCTTAACACCGGTGGCATGGGCTCTATTAGTCCCGTGCCCTTTGCCGACAAAACATTTATGCAAAAGGTGGAACACGACATTGTAGCTCCCACCATAAAAGGACTTCAGAAAGAAGGACTACGCTACAATGGGTTTGTTTTCGTTGGCCTTATGGCTGTAGACGCTGAGGACGGAACGAAAGACCCCTATGTGATAGAATACAATGTCCGCATGGGCGATCCTGAGACCGAATCGGTGTTTCCTCGTATCAAAAGCGACATTGTAGAGCTGTTCGAGCGCACCTGGCAAGGCACACTAAACCTCACTAATCTCGAAATCGACGACCGCACAGCAGCTTGCGTTATGCTCACCGCTGAGGGCTATCCTGGCGAATACCGCAAGGGTGACACCATAAAAGGAATAGAAAATGTTAAAGGTAGCATTGTTTTCCATGCTGGCACCAAACTAAACAACAAAGGAGGCCTTGTCACCAATGGAGGGCGTGTGTTGTGCGTAACTTCGCTAGACAACAGCCTGCCGACAGCATTGTTGCGCAGCCTGCAGGCAGCAGAACAGATAAAATGGCGTGGCCGCTACTATCGCCACGACATAGGACAAGACTTGCTGAAACAGATGATTTAAGCCATATCGAGACTGATAATGACAACAGGAAACTGTACTTGCCGATGAGGATATAAATGCATAACAGACAGGTACTTGAGTTTGTCACATGATTATCTTGTACTGAAAAAGGTTGACACATTAGGTATTGAAGCCAAAAGTGTCAACCTTTTTTAGGTTGCGACAACGTTATTTTTTCAATTCTTGGCGACATGTGTCTGATATACCAGCACTGCACCGTCGCCATGAAGAATAACTTTAAAAGTGTCTTCTATCGACTCGTTGAGCGTTGCCTCCCACCATTGCGAAAAAACATGGTGTACTATAGGGTAGCGCAATCCCTCAACACTGATGGGCAACCCTGGTGTCAACGGGAAAAGCGACACTTGCTGACGCGGGAACGACGACAGCGTCGATGAAGACAGCAATGGTGTGAAATATCCATAGTCGCTATACATTCGGACCTCAAGTGGTTTAGCTTCGATAGTTTTCAGAGTAGCATAATAAGCCAAAAGACTGATATTCCCCAAAGTATGATCCTCGCGAAGTCCTGTGGCTCCCAATATGACTATGCGGCTTACACCAAGACCAATGGCATAGCGCACAGCCTTGGTGAGATCGTTACACTCCTGGTCGCTGCTCCAAGGGGCAAAAGTTGTTGCAAAAGGAGGATTATCACATAATGTCATTGTAAGCGAATCACCATCGCCCACAACATGGACCTCTGGTGTTTGTTTTGCATTTGTGAAAATGTCACTCTCTATAAGACGCATATATGCGCCATCGCAGCATATAAGCAAATTAGACTGTTTTATTGCCATCAATGCTTCGTGACGTTTGGGGAATGGTCCGTTGGCTAAAATGATTGCGTTCAAAGTATAAAGAATTAAAGTTTTGACATACGTACAGTATCCTCTGGCTCACCTAAGCCCTCTTTCATCGCTCTTCGCCTCCACGATATCAATCCTAACACACAGAAAACCTCATATATAACGTATAATAATGCTGAAGCATAGTTTCCACCCATCCAGAAGAGAACGACCATAAGAGGCTCTACTATCATCCAACAAAACCACTGCTGCCACCACTTCTGAGCCAACATCCACATTCCAACAATGGAGAGCGCCGACGATATGCCGTCGAGCCAAGGATATTGGCTTTCACCAACTTTGCCCAACAGCCACCATAAAGCTACCGAAAGCAACGCCACGGCGACTAAGATATATGGCACCATTCTCATTGGACATGAGCCAAAGGGTTTCTCCTGTTTGGTAGAGCTTTGAATGACACCACGCCACACCATAATGCCATATAATGACATTATGAAATTGTAGACACAGATGGTGCCGTTGGCATAATAGCCCGAGGAATAATCGATAATGATATAGAACAACGACATCAGCAGACTCCAAGGCCAGAACCACCGGCCTGCTCTATATTCGCTAACGATATAGAACAGGCCAATGATGGATCCGATAATGTCGATAAAAGACAGTGGAAAGTTCATTTTTCTAGCCTATTGGTTTGACTAGAATCTATAAATCACACGTGCCATGAAGTTGATACCGGGCTGTTGAAAATAGCCACGATAGTTCTCGAAAGTCTGCGTTGCAGGGTCGTAGACGCCATAGGCATAGGCACTCAAACGATACTGATGATTCAGTATGTTGTTTACGGCCAGCTGGCACTCGAGTTCGTTATTACTCTTCATGTTAAAAGTGTAGGAAGCACGCAAATTGAGCAGGAAATAGTCATCGACCAGCATATCCTCGCGTGATGTGTTGTCGGCATACTGCTCGCCAACATATTTGCCAACAAGCTGCAGCTTGGCCTGCTCAACGGGACGATAAGTAAGCACTGCTGCTCCAACAATAGAAGGAGAGAAAGCAAGATCGGTGGTTCCCAGATTAAGAACCGACTTGGTGTACCAGTCGTTGAGAGTGATTTCATACTGGTAGTCGACAATCTTGTTGGTGCTAAGTGTAAGGTTTCCCTCGAGTGAGAAATGGCGGTCGAACTGGTAGCCAGCAACCAACTCGGCACCAATACGGTAGCTCTTGTCGACATTTTCCATCAAAGCGTAACCGCTCTCAGTGACAACACCAGTGGCGGTGAGCTGGTTCTTGTAGAGCATAGCATAGAGATTACCCTCAAAATGGAAACGGTTCTTTTTGATTTGGTAACCTAGCTCGATGTCGAGCATGGTTTCGGGGCTTATAGTGTCGTTGTCGGCACACGCTTCCTTGATGTCGGTACGGTTAGGCTCGCGGTTGGAGATACCTGCTACAACATAAAGACGTTGGTTGTCGTCGATACGATAATTGAGGCCCAATTTTGGATTGAAGAAAAGATGGGTAGTGTCATAGTCTACCTGACCATAGTCGTCGTCTATGCCATGCAGGCTATAGGAAACACGACGAGCCTGAAGGTCGGCATAGAGGTTGAAGTTATTTGAGAAATCATAATTAAGCTTGGCAAAAACAACACCGTCATTCTTCACACCCGTGTTGTCATCCCATCCAGTAACGACAAAGTCCTCATCCACTGTAGGTACAAGCTGGGACCAAATAACCTCGCCAAGGTGTCCACCCGTATAGTGTTGGTAGCTTAAGCCGTAGGTAAGTGTAAGAGCACTCTTGTTGTAGCGCATGGAAAGATTGGTGGTAATGGCGTCATTGTCCATATTCTTGCGGGTGATGAAGTCACTCTTTACGCCAGAGGCGATGAGATCGCCCATAGCAAAGTTGGTGGCCTTCTTGTTGTCCTTATAACTTTCGGTGTAACCATTACCCATGGTATAGTCGACAGCGGCATTCAAACTCAGATTGTCCGACAGTATCTGAGTGTAGTACAGCTGATAGCGCTGCTGCAGATAGTTGTCGGTCTCGTTACCATAATAGTAGACGTTGCCCAACGAGTCGGTATAAGAGCCACGGCTGTTGAAATGAGGGTCAGCATCCAGTTCTTCAGCTGTGGCGCCGTTCCATGTTATTCCTGTGTGCTGGTCGCCGATGATGGCGATAGCTTTAAGCATCGATTTCTCGCCATACCAACCTGCATTAAGGAAGATACTCTGTTGTTTGGTCTGGCCTCCACGCTGCCATCCGTCACTGGTAAGACCATTGTAGGCAACATCGAAAGTAAAACCATGTTTAGTGATACCTGTACCTGCCGTGAAGCCATATTGGCGGGTGTTGAAAGAGCCCCAACCAAGATCTGCCGAGCCATAGGGCTGGGAAGCTGTGTTGAGAGTTTGCAAGTTCATAGCGCCTCCAAAAGCTGCGGTACCGCCATTGCTAGCACCAAGACCACGCTGCAACTGGACACTTTGCGACATACCTCCAAGATTAGGGATGTTGTACCAATAAACCGTTTGGCTTTCTCCATCGTTAAGGGGTATGCCATTGATGTTGACATTAATACGCGTAGCGTCGACACCGCGTATTCGCATACTGGTAACGCCGACAGCGCCATTCTCGCTTGATGTTACAACGCTGGGTTGGGTTTCAAGCATGTATGGCAGAGAAATAGAGATTTTCTCCTCATCGAGCTGCTCTCGATTGAGAGTGCTTGTTGTAAGAGGAGCCTTGTTGCTCACACGCGAATCGGAGATAACAACTTTCTCCAACTGCTTAACCTTAACGGTATCGCGCTTATCGGTTTGACCATAAGTGAACTGTGTGGTGGCAATGATTGCCATCGTGGTGCAGAGCAAACGGCTCAATGCACCTGCATTAAGAATCTTTTTTTTCATGTTTTTTTCCTCCGCCGGTATTATCCGGATCAGGTTCTGGGGTTTGTTCTCAGCCATTGAGCAGGCATTGTCCGCTCTAGTTGGGCACCCCCTGGTTAATAATTTATTTTTTGTATATCAGATAAAATCTGTCTGGTGTATTGAAACGCAAACGCTCAATTCTGTCACCCTCTCTGCCGCAAGCATCTTTAGAACGCACAGTCTCGTACATCGATGCCGCATTGACGTTGATAATCTCCGAAATGAAGAAATTGTCGGTGATATTACGTTTTTTACCCTTGCAACCCACGGTGTAGCTAATAAAATTGCCAAAGCAGTAGGGGCTGTTGTCGATGGTGAATGAGGTACCCTCGGCTCTGCCTTTGCGAGGGCTGTCTTTGCCTCCACAGAGCTCTGTCTTACTTCCGTTGATATGGAATTCCGAAAAATAACGTGTGGATTGTGGCGGCACAGCGATTACGCGACGCTCGCTGAAAGTGGAAGCTTTGGTTGAAGTCTGGCTGGCACTCTCTGAGCTTGCGCGGTTTCCGCGGCCCTTGGTCTCTCGTTTCGACGATGATACAGTCGAGGAACGTGTTGTGGTCCACTGACGAGCCTGAAAATAATCACTGGCATTGCCGTTGAGGACAAAGAAAGTTTCTCCAAGATCCACATAAATGATCGAATCAGTTTTGTTGGTTAACCAAAAACCGGCATCACCTTCCTCGGCATAGAAATTATATCTAACGACGCAGTCGCTCTCCTCGTGGACAAGGTAATTGCCAACTTGTGAGCATACAGCAGTGTCGACAGCCTTTGTTTGATAAACCTGATAGTAAGTTTTCTTTGAACAACTAGTGGCCAAGAGGGCCAATAAGGTGGCAAACGCCAAAAAAATAGATTTTGTTTTCATGAGATATAATTTTTGGGTAATAATGTTAATTTAAACGATTGTAATACTTCAACCAAAGTTCTGGAATCTCATTTTGCTGCGCCTGCTGGTAGTCGGAGTAGGTGCACGGTATGAGAAGATGGCGCTGATATTGCTGCAACTGTTCACCACTGTAGGGGACTTCCATCCACCAACGGTCGCTTTTCTTGCTCTTATAGAAAGAGATTTCAAAATCGCCATCATTGAGACCGACCATATAATGTTTGTAGTTCTGCTTGTCACGATGGGGGAAGTCGGCGGTACGGTTGAGGAAGCCGTCGATGAAATACCATATGGCATGCGCCAAAAGATGGGCCGTCTGGCCGCGACGGTCGTAGAGAGGATTGTATTCGTAGAAGCCTATCGAAGACAGCTTGTCGCTCATGCCAGCAAAGCGTGTCAGGCGACAAAGCTCCTCGCCATAAAAACCATGAGGAGAGCCCTGTTCCTGACCAGGGGCGTCGGACAAACGAACACTGGAGATATCGACAGACACCATATCGGCTGAACGCACCAACGTTTCGGCACGAACCATATCGGCCTGAATAGCGCCAAGACGGTAGGCGTCAAAATTGAGCTCGTCCATCAATCGTGTCAACTGGCCTCCATTGAAATATGTTTGGTAACCAATATTGGCAAAATTGAAAAGGTAGTTGGGCTGCTGGGCCACGATGTGACTCAGCCAATTATGCGATGAAAGAGGATTGACGTCACTGCCAAGGTCAAACATAGAGTCTATGCTGGCTATGTTGACAACACGACCCAGCACCTCATAAGCCTTATAGTTGCTGAAAGATATATGCTGGCCACCACCAAGGATGATAACAGTAATGTTGCGGTCGATCAATGAGTAGAGAGCCTCGGTGACGGCAAATTGTGTGTCCTCATTGCTCTTGCCAGGCATGATGTTGCCCAAATCGATAAGGTGCATCTCCTCAGAAGGCGCTGCCAAAGAATACAAGAAACGACGAATCTCGTCGGGACCATCCTTGCAACCAGCATTGATGTTTAGGGCACTGTCCTCGCAAACGCCAACAATAGCCAAGGTGGCATTATCCAACTCGGGGAAATCGCCCTCCTTACTATAAAAAGAGGTGACAGAAGCTATATTTGTATAGAATTCGCCCTGTCCTATGCCCAGCTCTTCGAGACTAATCGGCTGAAAATATGCACTTAAATCCATTGTACTTGCTTTATTTCAAAATGTAAAAATAGTATTTTTTCTGAATATAAGTTAAAAAACATTAACCGGTCAAAGGCCCCACATCAATTTTTCGCGTATGGCCGAGAAGAAATTCTGATGACCAATACGTACCAAACGTGTGCAATAGTCGGCTTTCTTCACCTCTATAATGCTGCTGCCAGAAACCGTGCACACAAAGGAGTCGACTCCAAGGGTGTAGCGAACCATGGGTTCCTCGTCGCGCATACGCAGCACTACATTGTCGGAGAGTATTATAGGTCGCTGCGTCAAAGTATGCGCCGCAATAGGTGTTATCACCAAACTTCCCGATCCTGGAGCAAGAATAGGACCGCCACAACTGAGTGAGTATGCCGTAGAGCCGGTGGGGGTGGCGACTATCAATCCATCGGCGGCATAGGTGGCCACCATACTGCCATCCACTTGAACCTGAGTGTGGAGAAGAGGTCGCTGATCCAAACGATGCAGATAGACCTCGTTTAGAGCGTATACCTTGTCATTGACAAGTTTAAGGTCGGGCATGCCTCCATCTGAGACCGACTCACCCTTGGAAGCAACACCGTCGAGGGTGACCTCAAGCATGGTTCGACGCTCGATGGTGTAATCTCCGTTGCGTAGACATTCTGCCAGCTTGTCGATATCGTCGCGACCAGCAGTGGTGAGAAAACCCAGATGGCCAAAATTGATACCGACAACGGGGACACCACATCGTCCAATGCGGTGCACTGCGCTGAGCAGAGTTCCATCACCTCCTATCGACACCATGACGTCGATTGACACACCAGGTGTCCAATTTTCTACAATATCAATATCCCTTTTCCTCAATGCGTCGATGAGCATGACGCGCGCTGCCTCATGCTTATCGGTCTTGTTCTTGGTGAATAGCGCTACTTTCATCTATATGTGTTGGTGTTATACTGTTAATGTTTGACTGTTTTGTATCATAAAATGAACCTCCTAATAAATCAGCAATACTGTTCCCACAATCTGTTGCTCGCTACCGTCGTTCTGACGATAGGTAATCTTGTATACATAGGCCCCGCTTGGCTGCAGTTGGCCTCCACAACGTCCGTCCCAGCCTTTATTAGGGTCGGTGCTGTAAAAGAGCCGCTGACCTTTTCTGTTGCAAATATAAAGGCTGTATCCTTCGGCGTCAACATAACTGAACAACGGCAGGAAATAATTGTTACTGTTTTCTAGTGGTGTTATGGCATTGGGTGTCCAAACGTCGGTATGGGGTCTATGCAAGATGACATTGCTTTGCAAACTATCATCGCAATGATAAGTGGAGTTAAATGCCTCATAAGCAACTATTTTATATTTTCTTGCTCCTTCGTTGGCATCGTTATCAACAAACGATGTCGCCGTAGTTGTCGCTATCTGATGCCAAATGTCTTCGCCAATGGCGCTAGCAAGCACCTGATAGGAGGTGCTTCCATCCCATCCCTCGTAGGCATTCCACTCCATCTCGGCACAAACACCTCTCATGTTGAGTTTAGGAGTCAGCGTTGCTCCCTTACCACTATATATCTCGTTGCGACCACAACCATCGGTAACACCGAAATAATATTCATATCGCTCGTTGGCGGCGTCAACACCATTGTCGCACCACTGCAGAGTTCCATCGGTCGATGGGCTGCAATGACCAACAACCGCAGCGTTTGAGCCATGAGCGATGCGATAGACTTTGTAATCGGTACCATCGAAAGCAGGATCGGTCTGACCCACAACAGTCACCCTCTTGCCATCGTCGCTCGTCGAAACTTTGCGAAGATAAAGATATGCCGGACGGTTGTCAGTACCAAAAAGATATTCTGTACTACCTGACCTGGCTTGCAATACTCCGTCGGCAGAGACAGCCACAATATATGCTCGCAGTTTTATACAGTCATCCGAAACGGTAACAGTGGTCGAGGTTTGTGTTATGTCGGTAATACGTTGGCGCATGACAAAAGGTGCTTCGTTCTCGCTACACCACAGTTCGTAGCTTCCTATTCCTGACGGCATATTCATATATGCGTTCCATTCTATCTGAACATCCTGGCTGCATTTTTCACTGTGAAGAGCAAGGACAATATTGTTGCAGGCATCGGTAAGTGGCGACGCCTGTCGACAGCTGTCGAAGGCACATATCCTGAAATGGTGAACAACATCAACGTCTTCGCCATTATATACGTAATGGGTGTTATCGCGCCCATATACGGTGTCTATGGCTATACTTGGGGTTCCTTCACAAACCAGATACCCCATAATGTCGGTGTCGGGGCTTGCCATCCACTCAAGGGTAACCTTACCCAATGTGGGGTCCATGGTGACAACACCCCATTCCGCCATAGCGGTGGGGTCCATGTCTCGCACAGAAATGGCAACATGGCCATGATCGTTGCCCGCACTAACCGTGTAACGCACCGTGTCACCACATACGGCGCGACTTTGATGGTCAATCCAATGACCCGAAGACGTTGTAACCAATGCCACTTCGTTCTCTTGGTCGGGATACTGACGATATAAGGTGGCTTCACCTTGGCAAGTCCAATTCACTTCAACAGTGCGTGTAGCCGTCTGTTGCGCATGGACAGGGATGGTGTCGGATATGGTTTTGGCTTGGCATAAATGACAGCATAGCGCCATAATAAAAGCAACTATCAGCATGCTTTTAGGCTTAACCCAACCGAGACCATGTATTTTATTACGCCAAACCATCATACTATCGTTTTAAGAAGATGGCTCTTTATGTCGAATATTTTATCACAACTTGCTATTGTCGAAACGCGATGGGCAATGATGACAACAGTGTGATTGATCAACATTTGGCGCAATGAATGAGTGAATCGAGTTTCGGTTGCGGCATCGAGGGCGGCAGTAGCTTCGTCCATCACAACAACCTCTGGTTTGCCGGCCAAGGCTCGCGCTATGCTTACACGCTGACGCTCGCCGCCGCTAAGCAGGCATCCTCCATCGCCGATATTGCTCTGCAACCCGTTGGGAAGGCTGTCGACAATAGGGGTAACCTGGGCAACGCGCACAGCTTCGTCAATATCTTCCTGGCTTATCCACTCACGACCAAAACGTATGTTCTCCTCTATTGTGTCGTTGAAGAGCATAGGCTCCTGAGGTATGTAAGCTATCAACGAGGCTCGCTCCATAGCATTGGATATGTGTCCGTTGATAAGAATAGAGCCACTTCTGGGCTCAATAAGACCCGCTAACAATCTTCCAAAAGTGCTTTTGCCTGAGCCACTTTCGCCGGTGACAGCGATGTGGCAATGCATGGGGAGGTCGAGATTCAGATGGTTTATGACTTCGGCCTCGCCGTAACCGAAACTGACATCCTTGAAAGTTATACTTTCTATTTTTTCTTTTCCTTCTCCTCCCTTGTCACCAGATGGCACGCAATTACTTGCCGCACTTGCCATTTCACGAAGTCTGTCCTCAACTCCCCTACCCTTTTTCAATTGAGCTATGGCGTTGCTGAAATCCTTGATGGGAGTAAGCAAAAGGACATATATCATAATGTATGACACAAATAGCGAAGCCGACAAGGTCGCGGCGTCGCCCAGAACCCTGTAGGCGCCGATAATAAGAATGACAACCACAATGATGTTGCCCACAAAATCGCTCAAAGGCGAGGCGGCATATATCTGACGATAGAGGCTCACACGACGCTTAGTAAAAAGGCTGTTTTGCTCACGCTGTCGTTGGTTGACATATTCTATTGCCGTAGCCGCCTTGATCTCTTTCAGAGAGTCGATAGTCTCCTGTGTTGTCGATAACAACTCGCCATTGAGAGCCTGAAGCTGGCGTGAGCGACGCTTGAGACGCCGGCTGGCAGAAAGCAGCAACGTGCCTACAAGCATTACAAAAACAACAAGGAGGGTGAGTTTCCAATCAAGATAAAGCAGCATGACAACATAGATTATCATTGTCAGCGAGGATGCGACTATCATGCGTAAACTGTCAAGCACATTGGCTTCATATTCAACAACATCGTTACTCATAGCCGAAAGCCATTGTCCTTGCTGCTGCGACGACCAGGTGGCGAAATCCTGATTTGTGGCAGAGCGGTGAAGACGATTGCGAAGCAAACGCAACACATTGGTTTTGACATTGGAAAACGCCACTGCCGAGAGATAGGAAAACAAGTTTTTCATGCCGTAAAGCACAAGTAACAACAAGGCATAAAGAACCAACGCCTTTGTTGTCCCCTGGGCGGCAAGAACCACATAAACCTTGTCGAGCAGACGCATGAGAGGGTTGGTAGCGCCTTTCAGCATCGACGCCGACGAGTCGGAAGGAAATATCAATTGCAGAAAATCGGTGACACTAAGGGCTGAGCCCATGGTGAGCAAAGCTGCCAAAGCCGATGTTAAGATGAAGGCAGACACCATGCCTGCCTTCTCTTTAACCAATATGGATGTCAACCGATTCATACAAATAACTATTGTTACCAGTTCATGGCATTACCCACATAATTATGTGGAGTGATATCGTGAAGACGTTTCTTGACATCGTTGTCAACGTCGAGGCCATCTATGAAAGCGGAAATGGTGTCGGCGGTAACTTTCTCGTTGGTGCGGGTAAGCTGCTTAAGAGCCTCATAGGGGTTGGGATAGTTTACGCTGCGCAAAACAGTTTGTATAGCCTCAGCTGTAACGGCCCAATTGTCTTCGAGGTCGGAGAGCAGCTTTGCCTCGTTGAGAAGCAATTTGCCAAAACCCTTCTTGAGCGACTGCAAAGCCACAAGGGTGTGTGCCAAAGGAATACCCAAATTGCGAATCACCGTCGAGTCGGTCAAATCGCGCTGCATACGAGAGATGGGGAGTTTCATGGCTAGATGGGTGAAGATTGCGTCGGCAAGACCGAGGTTGCCTTCGGCATTCTCAAAGTCGATAGGGTTGACTTTATGTGGCATTGCCGAGCTTCCCACTTCGCCGCTTTTGATTTTCTGACGGAAATAGTTCATGGAGATATAGGTCCAAATGTCGCGGCTGAGGTCGATAAGGATTGTGTTGATGCGACGCATGGCGTCCATGTAGGCGGCCAGGTTGTCGTAGTTTTCAATCTGAGTGGTGAAGAGCTGACGCTGCAATCCCAATCTCTCTTTCAGGAAAGCATTGGCAAAAGCCACCCAGTCGTGGTCGGGATAGGCAACAGTATGGGCGTTGAAATTGCCCGTGGCGCCGCCAAACTTGCCGCCAAAAGGCAACTCGTCAAGGTGCTTCATCTGTTCGCGAAGACGATAGGCAAAAACCTTTATCTCCTTGCCCAAAGCTGTGGGCGATGCGGGCTGTCCATGAGTATGGGCAAGCATGGGAATAGTGCGCCATTCCTCGGCCATTTGATCTATTATGGTGACTATCTCCTCCAAAGCGGGACGCATAACTTCGTTATGAGCCTCGTGGAGCATCATGGGGAATGCGGTATTGTTGATATCCTGCGATGTCAATCCAAAGTGCACCATTTCGCGAGGCAGCGTGCAGTTCATGGCGTCAAGGCGTTCCTTGATAAAATACTCCACAGCCTTTACATCGTGGTTGGTGGTTTGCTCTATCTCTTTGACACGCTGTGCCGATTCGAGGCTCCATTCTTGGTATATGGCGCGAAGCGAGGCCTCTTCGGCAAGGGCGCTATTGTCGCGACGTAGTTCCTTGATTATTGCGATATAGTATTCTATCTCTACTCTGACACGATAGCGAATCAAGGCCGATTCCGAGAAATAGCCGGCGAGTTTTTCACATTTTCCACGATAACGGCCATCTATGGGCGATATAGCTTCTAAAATATTCATTATATATAGGTTTGAAAGTTTTATTAAAGTATTAAAAGGTCATAAAATGTTTTTCATTATATCACAGCCAGATTTTTGTTTTCAAAATCGGTGGTTTCCATAAGCTTGATGATCTTCTTGTTGGTGGATGCATGACGCAACGCCAATGCGTACTCAACATTATGCATATCGGTGCCCAGAAACTCAACCCATCCGTTCTCTATAAACTCGAATGCCTTGCGCTGTGCCACCTCGCCGTAAAAACCGTCGAGCGACAAAACGTTGCATTGGAAATAAACTCCTTGCTCCTTGAGTTGTTCCAACTCACTACTGTGGCTGTCGTAGTAGGGATAGCGCTCGGGGTGGGCAAGTATAACGTCGTAACCATCCATAAGTCGATTGAAAATGATCTCATCTATTCCCATGCGCTTGTGATGGAGCGAGGTTTCGACAAGCAGAAGCCCCTTCTCGGCTCCTCGTTTGGGGTCGGCAAAACGGTAGGTGAGCAAGTTGCCGTGATCAATATGTCCTTGGAATCCGTCGTCGAGATTATATTCGCCGGTGCATCCCGTCATGCGGGGCATATCTCTGTCGCCTTTATTGGCTTCCACTTCGTCGCAAAAATGTGCGTAGCGCTCCATTATTTGCTCTTCCACATTAGGGAATCGTGGATAGCTGAAATGAGGAGTGAGTTTTATCTGCTGGTAGCCAACAGCCTTCATAGCCTCCATTACCTCGAGCGACTCTTCAAGCGATTTGCTGCCATCGTCGACCAAAGGCAGCAGATGGCAATGCATATCTGTCACCAACGGGGCGAATGTGGGTAGTGTATTTTGTTTCCTTTTGAAAAAACCAAACATCTTTGACTTAGTTTTATGATGAAAAACTTATATCAATCGTCAATCCAACCTCTTGATTTTGGCGCCTAGGGCGTTGAGACGCTCGTCGATATGTTCGTATCCTCTGTCTATCTGCTCAATGTTGTCGATATGGCTTACCCCCTGGGCGGCCATAGCGGCGATAAGGAGGGCAACACCGGCGCGTATGTCTGGCGAGGTCATGTGCATTCCCTTCAGAGGATGTTCACGTGCCAAGCCGATAACGGTAGCGCGGTGCGGGTCGCACAGTATTATTTGGGCTCCCATGTCAATCAGTTTATCGACAAAGAAGAGGCGGCTCTCAAACATTTTCTGGTGTATGAGGACACTTCCTCGCGCCTGAATGGCTGTGACCAAAGCAATACTTATAAGGTCGGGGGTGAATCCTGGCCAAGGTGCGTCGGAGATGGTGAGTATGGAGCCATCCATGAAACGGTCAATCTCATATATCTCTTTGGCAGGAATGTATAGGTCGTTGCCGCGTTGCCATATCTCTATTCCAAGGCGACGGAATATCTGCGGTATGAGCCCTAGGTGCTCAAGCTCCACACCACCTATGGTGATGTCGCTCTGGGTCATTGCCGCCATTCCTATGAAGCTACCCACCTCTATCATGTCGGGAAGCAGACAATGCTTGGTGCCGCCCATGCGGTCGACACCCTCTATTGTCAGTCGGTTGCTCCTGACGCCGGATATGTGTGCGCCCATGCGGTTGAGCATCTCGCAAAGCTGATAAATATAGGGTTCGCAGGCGGCGTTCATTATTGTTGTCGTTCCTTTGGCCATAACAGCGGCCATAATAATGTTGGCAGTACCCGTCACACTGGCTTCGTCAAGGAGCATATAGGTTCCTTTGAGCCCGTTGGGCGATGTGACACGATAGCCACCATAGCTGGTGCCTCGTGCGCCATCGGAGGAAGAAACCCTGAGAAGGAAGTCGTCGACCGAGGCTCCCAACATCTCCATACCCGTAAGGTGGGTATCTATGCGGCGACGACCTATCTTGTCGCCACCTGGCTGCGGAATCACAGCCATACCGAAACGAGCCAGCAGAGGTCCTGCTATCATTATGCTGCCTCTCAGGCGCGATGCCAATGAGCAATATTCCTCGCTGCCTATTATGTTGAGGTCAACGCTGTCGGAACAGAAGGTGTAGCTTTTGCCCACACCATTCCAGGGGTTCTCCTTGACCTTGACACCTAAAAGTTTGAGCAGGGCTATGAGATGGTTCACATCTCTAATGTCAGGAACATTGTCTATGGTCACCTCCTCGTCTGTGAGCAGTACGGCGCAAATGACCTGAAGAGCCTCGTTTTTGGCTCCCTGTGGTTTTATAGTGCCACTAAGATGGTATCCACCCTCTATCTCAAAAGTACTCATTTCTTTTTCTTTTTTGGTTGCATTACATCTACCGGCAATGTGTTGCTGGGAACAACAATTCTTTTATTTCTCAATTTCTCAACCACACGTCCATCGCCAGAGATTCGTGCTATATGGTCAACTATGATATTGTCATCGGCCAACTCTCCGTTCCACGCCAGATAGGATCTCTTGGTTTGTTGCGCTATGAGCGTAACCAATGCGTCGTACTCGTCGCCTTCTGGAGTTGATGGCAACTTTTTCATCATAGATTCAAGGTATGCGCCATACTGGCGTATGCTTATTTTCTCATCCTTGTATGGGAGTCTTTTCTCTGGCTTCTCATTCTTCTTGGCATTTTTCTGTTTGAGAAGCTCGAGCTCTTCTGCCGTGAATGGCCACGATTTCTCGAGACGGAAATCGGATAGCACCATCAAGTGATCCCACAGTTTGTGATACGACACATCGTCCTTTATCGACACTCCTGCAACCTGGCTCATGGCATATACTATAGCGCGAGTCGCCTCTTCTTTCGAGGCTCCGTCGGGAGCGGCACACACTTCCTCTATTATCTTGGTTATTGTACGGCCATACTCGCGATAAAGCATGTCACCTCTATTTGTATTATAATCCATCTCTTGTTGTTCTGTATTGTTCTGTTTATATGCAAAAAGTGATTGTGATTTTTGCTTAATATATTTGAACGTGTTATTATAAAAAATATTGTGACAAAAGGTTTATTTATCGAAAAGGCTTGTAAATTCGGGAGGGAACGGGGTCTCTAGCTTTATTTCCTTGCCTGTTACGGGATGGACAAAATAAAGTCGGTAGGCGTGCAAGGCCAATCTTTTCAATGGCGACTTGTCGTCACGATAGCCATAGATGGGATCTTTGAGCAATGGGTGACCCAATTCTCGCATATGCACTCGTATCTGGTTGCGGCGACCTGTTTCTAGGTTCATTTTCACCAATGCGTATGGCCCTTTTTTGTTCAATGTTTTGTAATGGGTTATCGCCAATTTGCCTCCATTGTCGGTTGGAGAGGACACAACGCCATATTCATTGTCGGTGAGCCACGAGCGTACGGTGCCTGTGGCTGGCACAGGCGCACCCCATGTTACCGCTATATATGAACGGTCGAAAACTCGTTCTTTCCAATCCTCCTCAAACTGGCGAGCCACTTCTTTTGTCTTTGCCACCAAAAGAAGTCCCGATGTGTCGCGATCCAGTCGATGGACAATATGTGCCCTCTGACGGGAACGGCGCTTTATAAGGTAGTCGTTGATTTCGGTAATGACGGTTATATCGTTGGGAAATTTGCTATTGCTCAACAACCCCACAGGTTTGTCAACAACCATTAGGTATCGGTCTTCGAAAACCACCGGCATTTTGCCATGCATCATCTTGTTGCGGTCTTCGTCTCCCTCTATTATCACCTTCATCCCCTCGTGCAAAGGAAAGTCGTACTGTGTGATTCGCCTCGACGCTATAATAACACGATGTGCTAGTATCTCCTTCTTCTTGGTACGACTGAAATCGGGAAACTTTTTATCTATCAACTCTAGCAATTTTATAGGTTCTTTTACCTCTATTTCTATTGTCTTCATATTATCATTTCAACACTAAAAATGTTACACGTGAAACATATCAGCAACAACTTATTTCACAACGTGTTATATATTATTTTTATAATTAAAAAAATTTACGTTATCAACAATTTTCTTGTGGTTGTCAACACTCCTCGTTCTCGTATAAGTCGAGTATCTTATACTCGTTACCCACACTATCTACAAACTTCATCATATCGTCGCGGCTTATGACCAACGATGCGCGGTTGTCGTTGGGATGAAAGCTCACCTTTTCGGCCTTGAGTAAGCACGAATCAATAAATAATATCACCTCGTGGTTTGTGTCGTTTACCAGATTGAACAAACTTACACTACCCGGCCTCACTCCCAAATATTTCATCATCCTTTCGGGCGAGGCAAACGACAACTTGCCTTGGTGCAGCATCTTCTCTATGCTGTGTATATCCATATCTCGTTTCGAATCCATAATGACCAGATAATGTTTGTTGCCTTTATGGTTCCTGAAAAACAAGTTTTTGCACAATGTCGTCCCCTCTCCCCTATAAAATTGTGCGGCAATCTCTATTGTCGGCGCCTCGGGGTGCTCGTAATAATCAAAACTGATATGAGTACTATCTAAGTACTCATAAACTTGCTTCTGTCCTATCATCAAAAATTGAAATATTTATCGCTTTATTTGCTTTTTAAAATCTTAAAATGATTTGATGAATACTATGATCGGTTTACTTCTTTCGTCCATCTACTTGATAATTCCCAACTCGCGCGACATATCGAGCATGCGAACTATTGGTTTGGCTGCCTTTTCTATGGTTGCCATATCCATCACTATCTCCGGCGTTTCATTGAGCAAACAATTATATAATTTTTCCAACGTATTGAGTTTCATATAAGAACACTCGTTACAGGAGCATCCCTCTATATTGAATACATTCAAAAACTCTTTGTCGGGATTGTTTCTTTTCATCTCATAGAGTATGCCTGGCTCTGTGGCTACTATAAATTGTTTGCTTTGCGACTTGCTTATGTAGGTCAGCATGGCCTTGGTCGATCCTATAAAATCTGATACTGCCAATACGGCGGCGTTGCACTCGGGATGGGCAACAACGGGTGCCTCGGGATGGGCAGCTTTCATATTCAATATATTTTCCGACGTCAACGAGTCGTGAACAGTACATACCCCATTCCACAACACCATATTTCTTCCGGTTTGGCTGTTAATGTATCCGCCAAGGTTTTTGTCGGGCGCGAATATTATTTTCTGATCCTTGGGAAGCGCGTTTATCAATTTCTCCGCATTTCCCGAGGTGCAGATTAGATCCGACTCTGCCTTTACCGCAGCCGAACAGTTGACATACGACACAACAAAGTGTCCAGGATGTTCTTCCTTGAATTTGCGAAGATCCTCGCCTGTGCACGACTCGGCCAACGAACAACTTGCGTTTATATCAGGCAAAAGCACCTTGCGCGATGGATTGAGTATTTTGGCTGTCTCGGCCATAAAATGAACTCCACAGAAAACTATTATTTCCGCTTGCGTCCTCTGTGCTTCCTGTGCCAATGCAAGGCTGTCTCCCACATAGTCGGATACCTCTTGTATATCGTCTATCTGATAATAATGACCCAATATAACGGCGTTCTTCTCCTTCTTAAGCTTCAGAATTTCTTTTTTAAGATCTTCGTTTTTCATATTATATAATTTTATAACATTACAAAATCAAGTTTATAAACGCGATTGACTTTCGCCTATTTCTTGATACCCAAACCTCGGTACAATCTCTTAATTCTCATTATTAATGATATATACCAATTTCTTCGGTATCCTTAAGAATGCAAATTTACTAAAAAAATTGATGCTGTCAATTTAAAATCTATTTCTGTCTCCTGCCAAAAAAATATCAATATTAAAATTTTAATTTTTTTCTATTTTTTATTTTGTGCTGTTAATTTGTTAATTTCTCTCGAAAATTCCCTTTCCATATAACGTTTTTAATATTTTTCACCTCTGTTATAAACATCATTTTCCTTTAAAAATCAAATATCTTCTATGGTTATAAACTATATGTTGATTTCACATTTCACATAGCTTTGTTGAAATCCATTTGTTGTTAAATTCCCTTGTGATTTGTTTTGATAAATCGCATTTTTTTTAACCTTAATCAACATCATTTTTTCTTTCAACAGTATTTTCGGCTTTTTGAACATTTATTCACACAACAATTAACATGACTATGTTTATAATTGCTTATTGTTTTAATAATCATCACCATTTCTTTTATCAACCGCGCTTGTCTTATAATAGTTGAGAACTATTCCTGCTTGACATCATTTTTTTTATAAAAACTGACTACCTCTCTCCTCTCTTTTTAGCGGACCCATAGCGGACCTATAGCGGACTTATGACCCCTTTTCTCATCCTTTTTTTGATGTCTGTTTTTTTAATTTTTTTTCTTTTATGTCTCTATAACGTATACCAGATTCTAATATTTTGTTTTGCCATTGCCTTCAAGCTCCACTATTTTTGTTTTTATATCTCAACATCCAGTCTTTTTTTGTATATTTGCATTCTCATTATAAAAATTACTTTTACAATTATATTTCATGTATTGAATATTTTAATTCATTGTCCTTCTAACAACAATCAATTATTTCAATACTAAATTATTTATCGCTAAATTACAATATGAAAGAAATTATACCTATCGCATCCGATCACGCAGGATATGAACTGAAAAAAATTGTCATCGATTATCTCAAATCGAAAGATTTCGAAGTTGAGGATATGGGAACATATTCCTCAGACAGTGTCGATTATCCCGACTTCGCCCACAAAGTGGGTTCTGCTGTCAATAATGGCACCTACAAGCGTGGCATAGTTATATGCGGCTCTGGCAATGGCGTTCAAATGACTGTCAACAAATATCCTAATGTTCGTTGTGCCCTTTGTTGGAACGAGGAAATAGCCCAACTTGGCCGTCAGCACAACGACGCCAATATCATCTCTATGCCCGCGCGTTTCGTCTCCTCCGAATTGGCTCTTAAGATGGTCGACATTTTCCTCAATACCGAATTCGAGGGCGGCCGTCATCAACGTCGTGTCGAAAAAATCAACAAACTCATTCTCTAACAATTCCTTTGTCAATACTCCTTTGTCCTTATCCTAAGTCATTATAGTTTAACCTTTTCGCTTTTTTTCGATGTCTGTAGATTTTCATCAAGAGTTTAATGAATCTTCAAAAAAGGTTATCTCCTCGGGTCAAATGCCTGAGCGTTTTTCCCTTAAGCAAAATAGCAACTACCCTTTTTTGAATCCTTCATATATCGCGTCGAGGCTCGAGTACTCGATGATGAAAAGTATTGATAATCTCGATGAAGAATTCCAGAAATTCGAAAAAAAATTTGTCAATTCCCATAATGCCATTTATTGGGCGTCCGATTATAACGATGTTTTCTCCAATCTCAAATATTTGATCAAAGCCCAAAAGGCTAAGTCGGTGCGACTGCCCAATGTCAATAATTCCACTATTTTCAGAGAATTGGGCATTAAATATTTTCTTCACGAAGAGAAAATTAGCCTCAGCGAAGATGCTGCTATGCAGTTTTTCCCCGTCGACATGCTCTTTTCCGACAATGGCAGCATCCTTCTCCTCAACCAGTCGGTCAACAGTTTCCAGTTGTTGTCCAACTCCAAGACTAATGTCTTTTTTGCCACCATCAACCAGATTCTGTGCAATAGCGACTGGGCAGAGGTTATACAACAGATTGTCTCCTATCGCAACAACGCCGGCCGTCAGGACATGATTCTCTTCAATGGGTCGTCAAATTGCAACAACTACTTGTTTATTATCGACAATCAGCGCACTTGTCTGCTGCAGCACAAGGAATTGCGCCCAGCTCTCACCTGCCTCGGTTGTGGCCGCTGCAACGACGTTTGCCCCGTTTATCAAACTATTGGCGATGAGCCTTACAACAACGTTTTTACAGGTCCCATCGCTCATGTTTCTCTCCCCTATCTGGAAACAGTCGACACATACAAACATCTCACCTACGCCTGCACTTTGTGTGGCCGCTGCGAAGAGGTGTGCCCTATCTCGCTGCCCATCAGAGATATGATCATCTGGTCGCGACAGAAGTTTGTCAACGACGATTCCATCGACAAAAGTCTGCGTCGCGTCATCTCTGCTTTGAAAAAAAATCTGACTAACAGAGGTAAACTCAATAGATCCAAATTCATGCGTAAACATCTATTCTATAAACACATATCCTCCGAGGTCAGCAAATCTCGCCGCATGCCTCCACTAGCTCACGATTCTTTCAACAAAGAGTATAAAACCAAAACAGAATCATAGTCTTGTCTCTATGTACGATTACAGCTTTCATTTCAACAACGAAATATTTTCTTCGCTTGTCAACGACATAAACATTCATATTGCCTCTTTGTCCGAGGCTCAGAAATCTTCAGCGCTCAACGACATTTTCTGCTGCATTGACAACACCTCTCTTGGCAACTCTGATACCGAGGAAAGTATAGCCAATTTCTGCGACTCAACGCTCCTTACCTCACATAACAACAATCATGTAGCTTCCGTGTGCGTCTACCCCGCTTTTGTCGCCACAGCCAAAAGCAAGCTTGCTTCTTCTAATATCAAAGTGGCTTCGGTAGCTGGCGCTTTCCCCTCAGGACAACTGCCCCTTGAACTCAAACTTCGCGAGGTCGAATACGCGCTTTCGCATGGTGCTGATGAAATAGATTTTGTCGTCAATCGCGGCAACATTATTAGCGGAAAATACGATTTGCTCTACAAGGAAATAGCCAACGCCAAAGAAGTTTGCGGCCAGCAGGTGTTGTTGAAAGTCATCTTGGAAACCGGCGAGCTGCCTTCGCCCCAAGCCATCTACGCCGCTTCGCGCGTTGTCCTCGACGCTGGTGCCGATTTCATTAAAACCTCTACAGGCAAAATCTCCGTCGGCGCCACCCCCGAAAGTGTATATATTATGCTTGTCGCATTAAGCGATTTTGCTCCAAAAACACAAAGAAATGTGGGTTTTAAAGCCGCTGGCGGCATATCAACTATTTCCGACGCCATGCTCTATTACTTTATGACCAAAAAAATATTGAAAAAAGAAATTATTAATTGTCAAAATTTTAGATTAGGAACAAGTAGATTGACGGCACAGGTTCATAAACTTTTAACAAATTAACTACCATATTTTTCATTTTTTTTTTGTTATTTTGCACTTTTAAACCGTATATATATTTTATATTATTTTAATGAAGCCACTGCAACAAAAACTTGCAAGATACACAGCTCCCCAAGAAGCCAAAGCCAAAGGGGTTTATCCTTATTTTAGAGAAATTTCAAGCGACCAGGACACTATGGTTACCATGAACGGACGCAAAGTCCTCATGCTCGGTTCCAATAGCTATCTTGGCCTCACCAACCACCCTAAGATCAAAGAGGCCGCCAAAGCTGCTATCGATAAATACGGTACTGGTTGCGCGGGCTCTCCCTTCCTCAACGGCACCCTCGACATCCACATACAGCTCGAGAACATCCTTTCCGAATTCCTCGGCAAGGATGGCGTTATGCTTTTCTCGGCGGGTTTCCAAGCCAATTCCGGCGTCATACCTTGTGTCACAGGTCGTGGCGACTATGTCATCTTCGACGAAATGGATCATGCCTCCATCATCGAAGGTAAACGCCTAACTTTCGCCAACACCTTGAAATACAAGCATAACAATATGCAGGATCTGGAACGCGTTCTGCAACGTTGTCCTATCGACGCCGCCAAGCTCGTTGTCACCGACGGCGTTTTCAGCATGGAAGGCGACGTAGCCAAATTGCCCGAAATGCACGCTATCTGCGAAAAATACCAGGCTTCGCTTATGGTCGACGAGGCTCATGGCCTCGGCGTCTTTGGCTGCGAGGGACGTGGAGTTACCGACCACTTCAACCTCCTCGACAAAACCGACCTCATCATGGGCACATTCTCCAAATCCCTGGCTTCCATCGGCGGTTTCATCGCTGCCGACAAAGACACTATCAACTGGATGCGCCACAACGTCCGTCCCTACATCTTTACAGCCAGCATACCCCCATCAGCTACTGCTTCGGTCATCGCAGCTATCGAGATAATGCGCAGCGAACCAGAACGTCAGGAAAATCTTTGGAAAGTGTCTAACTACGCCCTCAAGTCTTTCCGCGAGGCAGGCTTTGAGATCGGCAACACCGAAACTCCCATCATCCCTCTCTATGTTCGTGACAACGAAAAAACATTCATGGTCACCAAAATGCTCCTCGACGAAGGCGTATTTGTCAATCCCGTCATCTCTCCTGCTGTACCTCCCGAGGACACCCTCATTCGTTTGGCTTGGATGGCAACTCACACCATCGAACATGTTGATTTCGCCGTCGAGAAGACAGTCAAATGTTTCAAGAAACTTGGACTTTTGCAATAACAACAGCATGACGTTTCCCATGTAACGTCTTGTTCTATCTTTCTTTGAACCATTCTAACACTATACTATCATGAGCACCATCGAAATACGCAAAGTTGAAAGTCGCCGCGACCTAAACAAATTTATAGCTTTCCCTAACAAGCTTTTCAAAGATGTGCCTACCTATTTGCCTCCTCTCAACCGCGACGAGAGAGCTCTCCTTACCGACAAGAACCCTTCGCTCGAACATTGCGATTTGCAGACTTATCTCGCCTTGAGAGACGGCGTCGTCGTTGGCCGCGTCGCAGCCATCATCAACCATAGCGTCAACGAGCATTGGAACAAGAAAGCTGTGCGTTTTGGATGGTTCGACTTTATCGAGGATTTCGATGTTTGCAAGGCTCTTTTCGATAAGGTCGTCGAGTATGGTAAATCCAAAGGAATGACTGAAATTGAAGGCCCCTTTGGTTTTACCGATATGGATAAGGAATGCTGGGTTATCGAGGGCTTCGACGCCAGACAGAATCTCAGCACTCTCTACAACCCTGAATATTACATCAAATTCATCGAACGCCTCGGCTGCATCATCAAATGCCGCTGGCAGCAATACAAAATGCCAGCCAGCCAACCTATTCCCGACAAGGTGGCTCGTATCAATGAGCTTATTCTGCAGCGTTACAACCTCAAGCTTTTGCGTTTCAAAAAACGCAAAGAGGTATACCCATATGCTCGTAAGTTTTTCCACACCCTCAACGACGCCTTCAAGGATTTATACGACTTTGTCCCTATGACCGATAAGGAAATAGACGTCTATATCAAAGAGTATTTCCCTTTCGTCAACCTCGACTTTGTCAACTTCGTTGTCGACAAGGACGACAATCTTGTCGCCTTCGGCCTCAGCATCCCCAGCCTTACCGAGGCTTACAAGAAAGCTAACGGACATCTCTTCCCATTCGGTTGGTACCATCTGTTGAGGGGTTTACGCAAATATGATACTATCGATTTGCTGCTCAACGGAGTGCACCCCGATTGGCAGAAACGTGGAGTTCATTCCATCTACTATGCTGAGATGAATCGCAACGCCATCAAAAACAACGTCACTTGGGCTTACACCAATCCTCAGATTATTGGCAATGAGGCAGAAAAAATATGGGGTACTACCTATCAGACAGAACCCCTTATGAAACGCGCCATATTTGGCAAAGAAATCTAAAAAAACTATTCTATATCATTATCTATAGCCTCATAATCTATTGAGGCTTTTTCATTATTATGACTTTGGATAGTGTCTTCAGGATAGTCAATATCGTCACATCGCTCATTATCGCAAGGCACATCGCCTTGAACATCTGTACAGGTTGCCGCAAGACTTAGCGTAACGCCTGCCACAATAGCCGCCTTGCTCAATATTCCGCGTTTTGTGACGGCGTTCTCCAGCTGCTTCAATTCGGCATCGCAACGAGGACATGTGCCTTTGCAAGGCCCTTCGTATTGGCATTCTCTCTCTTCCAACTCAATACCGTTCTCTTTTGCGATTTGCTTGCGGATTGTTTTAAGGTATTCGCAAACTTCTTTACCTTTATTATTCATATCGTTATTTAATTATACTTTGTAATAATTTCTCAAAATACTCACCATCCAGTTGCCGGGAATTATTCTTTTCAGCAGCACCGACAGTTTTTGTTCCAAATTTGCCACCACGTAGCGTAATCGAGGATGGCGGGTATTTATTATTTTTTCTATCTTTTTTGCCAATATTTCGGGCTTTAGGCCGCCATTCTCCTCTTTCTCGATAATGGATAGGCTTCTGGCAAAACTCTGCGAATAGGAGGCGTTTTTTGACGTCGCTTCGCTGTTAACCCTTCGGGCGGTGAAGTTGGTGGCAAAGTCTCCTGGTTCTACCATGCTCACTTTGATTCCAAATCCACGCACTTCGGCGGCAAGGGCCTCTGTAAAACCCTCTATGGCAAATTTTGATGCCGAATAGAAGCCTTGATAGGGAAGCCCCATAACTCCTCCTATGGAGCTGAGGTTGATTATCTGGCCTCCCCCCTGCTCTCTCATTATTGGAAGCACCGATTGGCAAACGTTGACACAACCCCTGAAGTTTGTCCCCATTTGAAGCTCTATTTCTTCGTTGGTGGCAAGCTCTAGAGATCCTCCAATACCCATGCCGGCATTGTTAACGACAACATCTATACGACCACTTTCTTCTACAATATGGTTTACGGCGTTATCTATTGTCTGTCGGTCGCGGACATCAACAACCAAAAAGCGTATGTTTTTGTCTTCCTTCTCTTTGCGGCTTGTACCATAAACAATGTTGCCCTTTGCTGCCAGGCGTTCAGCTATGGCTTTGCCAAAACCTGATGAGGCTCCTGTAATTAGGATTACTTTATTCATTTTTTGTTGTTTTGAAATGCAAAGATACACATTATTTCTGAATTACCTATAATTAGGGTTGAAACCAGGTGTATTGTGGATGTGAAAGTGGATAAATGATAGTGTTACAAAAAAGGGTGCCACTATAACTGGCACCCACAACGATTTATAAAAAGAGAATATCAGATGCGCCTTTACATTTTAGTCATAATGCCGCTGATGTTATAACTTTGTGTTATTGAACTTTTGACCACGTAAGTACCAGCTATTTTCATAGTTTTTGTATTTATTTCGGCAATGGTAAACTCAATGTCGGCTTTTACGCCGTTGACATCGCGTGTGGCAAAAAAACGATCGTCGCTCAATGTCCATGAGTATGTTATTTCCCAATCCCTTACATGCATTATAACTGTGTGGTCGCTCTTGATTTCCATAATACTGTTTTGAAATTCAGCATACTCTACGTCGGAGGGTAGTTTCCATTTCCCATAAAGCTGGTTTTCTTCAATTCCCGTCTCCTTTTTGCATGACATCGTCGTCATAATTGTTGCTGCAACAAAAAACAGCATGGTTAGTTTCTTCAATGTTTTCATATTTTATTGTGTTTTGTTAAACGGTGTTATTATTATTTTATAAATCGTTTGCTATATATGTATCTATTTGCATCCTTTTTTTACACGATTTGTGTAAAATATCGTACCCATAATAACCGCTTGTCTCCATTTTTGCCATAATAGACAATAATTATTATTCTTTGGCGTTTTTCATAATTATATTATTATGATCTTATTATTGTAGTTATAGTGTCGTCACAGTCATCCATAATAGATAAACTTGATGCTTTTATTCGCAAGTACTACAAAAACAGGCTTCTGAAAGGACTTCTCTATTCTGCGGCCTTCCTTTTGGTACTTTACATTGTCATCGTTGTATTGGAATATTTTGGATACTTTAGCGTCTCTGTACGAACCTTCCTCTTCTGGTTTTTCATCGTCGCCATGACTTTCATTGTCACCTATTTTGTGGCAATACCTTTGCTTAAGATGTTTCGCCTCGGTAAAAGGATTTCTTTCCAAACCGCCGCGACAATCATCGGCGACCACTTCCCTGAAGTTAACGACAAATTGCTCAACTTATTGCAGCTGCAGGAGATGGATTCATCTGCCTACAACGAGTTGCTTCAAGCTAGTATTGAGCAAAAAACAAAACAGCTAAGCCCCATTCCTTTTGTTAATGCTATTGATTTGCGTGGTAATGTCAAGTATGTCAAGTATGTCGCAATACCGCTGCTTTTCATTGTCGTTTCTCTTATTGTGGCTCCGTCTTTTATTACCGAACCATCTAAACGAATCATCGACCACGGTACTTTTTATGAACGTCCTGCACCATTTTCTTTTATCCTGGGTAATAAGGATTTGACTACTTTCCAGCAAGATGACTTTCTTGTTACTGTTTCGGTCGAAGGCAACGAGATTCCTGAGAGTGTAACCATTATCCTCAATGGTAACAACTATAGGATGAAAAAAATTGATAATACTCACTATAGCTACCTTATCAAAAACATCAATCACTCACAGGATTTTCAGTTTCAGGCAGTAGGTGTTCTTTCTCGTCCTTATACTATAGATGTTATTCCCCGTCCCGCTGTGCTTAATTTCCAGGTGAGACTCTCCTACCCTGCCTATACGGGGCTTGAGTCAGAATCGTTGATGAATGTCGGCGACATCACCGTCCCTAAGGGCACTCAGATCGAGTGGTCATTCCAAACAAAAGATGCCGACTCCCTCTTTTTCATTAATAATGACCTAACCAAGGCTTTATTCCTTAAGAATAATGGCAGAGTTAAGACTGGTGTTAGAGCTATGCAGTCGTTCTCTTATTCTTTCTTCGCCAACAATACTAAGATTGTCTCCGATACTCTCTCCTACTCTGTCTCTGTTGTCGAAGATGCTTTCCCGATGATAGCTGTAATGCAAGTCAAGGATTCTCTTATGCCTGACCGTCATTTCTTTAAGGGGCAGATAAAGGACGACTACGGCTTTTCCAAGCTCAATTTTGTGATGGTTCGCACTAACCAGGTTGATTCTTCCTCTAAAACTGAGGTTATCCCTGTAGCCATCACTTCCAACGCTTCGCAAGAGTTCTTCTATTCCTTCGATTTTTCACAGATTACTCTTAATCCCGGCGACCATCTCAACTACTATTTCGAGGTTTGGGACAATGACGCTGTGAATGGTGCAAAATCCTCTAAATCTCAATCTTTCGAGATTCAGGTTCCTACAGAAGAAGAAATTGACAAGATTCTTAACCAATCATCTTCGGAAATAGGAAAACAGGCCGAATTATCCATTTCCGACCTTCGCAAAATACAAGAGGAAATCAACGAGATGATGCGTCATCTTGTTGATAAAAAAGAATTGAACTGGCAAGATAAGCAACAGCTTGAGGAATTGAAAAAGAAGCAGGAGGAGGTTAAAAACCAACTTCAGCAAATGCGTCAGCAAATGAAAGAGGATCAGCGTCTTGAACAAAAATATAGAGATCAGAGTGAACAACTTCTTGAAAAGCAAAAGGAGTTAGATCGTCTTTTTGATGAGGTCTTAACAGAGGAAATGAAGGAGATGATGAAAGAAATGGAGCGACTGATGAATGAAATGGACAAGAAAAAGGTTCAAGAAGAGCTGGAAAACCTCAAACTGAAGAATGAAGATCTCGAAAAACAATTGGATCAGAATATCGAGTTGATGAAACGCCTCGAGATTGAAAAGAAGGTTGAGCAAGCTGTCAAGAAAGCCGATGAACTGGCTGTAAAACAGGAAAAACTGGCCGAAAAGCATGATGATAATCAAAGCAAGTTGAAAGAACAGCAGAAACTTTCAGAGGACTTTAAACAGCTTCAAAAAGATATAGAGCAAATACAAAAGGATTATAAAAATCTTGAACAACCTGCCGATTTCAAGGCTGACCAAGAACTGCAACAAAAAATTCAAAACGAACAGAAAGATTCTGAAAATAAGCTATCGAAAGGTAAAGAAAAAGACGCCTCCAAGTCGCAAAAAGAAGCTGCTAATGACTTAAAGAAATTGTCAGAACAATTGGCTGAGGCTCAGACAGATTTGGAGCAGGAGGATTTGGCTGAGGATTCCGAACAGATACGTCGTATTCTCAAAAATTTGGTTCAACTCTCATTCAATCAAGAGTCATTGATTTCGAAGATTAATGCTATCAACATTCAAGACCCCAAATATCAAACAGTAATTGCCGAACAAAACCTTTTAAAGGAGGATTTTCGTAACGTCGAGGATTCTTTACGTGCTATTGCCAAAAGACAGGTAGCTGTGGCTTCGGTGGTCAACAAAGAGCTAGCTTCGATCAACAGCAATGTAGCCAAGTCGCTTGCCGGCCTTCTTCAGTACAACCAGTCGATTTACAATAATTTCCGCAACACTACATCGTCAAGAAGCATGCAATATGCGATGACATCGCTTAATAATCTTTCCTTGGTTCTTGCCGAATCTCTTGACCAACTGCAGAATCAAATGCGTCAAAATCAGCAGCAGAAAAAGTCAGGAAGCTGTAAAAAGCCTGGTATGAAGATGAAAACCAACTGCTCTAATCCTGGTAAAAATCCTTCGCCAAAATCATTGCGCCAGATGCAGGAGGAACTGAACAAACAAATGCAATCGCTTAAAAAAGAGCTTGAAAAACAAGGTAAAAAATCTGACGGACGGTCAAAGATAGGCAACAAAAATTCTATGAGTTCTGAGTTCGCCAAGATGGCTGCTCAGCAGGAACAGATACGTCGAATGATGCAGCAATATGGTCAGGAACTAAAGGATCAAAGCGGTGGAAACTCTAAACTTTCAAAAGAGATAGAAGATATCATGCGTCAGATGGAACAAACAGAGACTGACTTAGTTAATAAAACTATAACTAATCAAACTCTCAATCGTCAGCAACAAATTATGACCCGTCTTCTGCAGCACGAGAAGGCTGAAATGCAACGTGAAAAAGAGGAACGTAGAGAAAGCACAGAAGGAAAGGATGTGTATCAACCGTCACAAGGCGATTTAGAGGAATATAAGAAACTTAAAGAGCGCAATACAGAGCTTTTCCACTCTACCCCACCCTCTTTTAATGGTTTTTATCGTAACAAGGTGAATGATTATTTCTTCAATCTGTAATCATCTATCTTATCGCCTTTTACTTATCGTTTTTTTTTTTTCTTTGACTACACATTTGTGAAAAATTTTAATATTATTAAATTTTTTTTGTAAATTTGTATTTGGAATAATATTTGAATGTGACATGGAAAGGATTGTAATTCAGTCATCTGAAGATAATATCATAGAAGTTGAAAAGTTTATAAGTGTATTTTGTGACACTTATAATATCAACAATTATGCCGGTTCTATTTCCATTTCACTCATTCAAGCTGTCAAGAATGCTATAATTCATGGCAATAAGAATGATTCTGCAAAATCAGTGGTTATTGTTGGTGATAAGTGCAAGGGTGGTGTTTTCTTTACAATTTCTGACCAAGGCGAAGGGTTCGATTATGATAAGGTGAATTGTGATTTGTCGGATCAATGCAAAGGTATTTTTTTGATGCATTCTCTTTCCGACAAGGTAACTTTCCTTGATGGAGGTTCGACAGTTCGTCTCGATTTCGTCATCAATGGTATTGACCCATCTTGTGCCCTCGAACGTATAGCCACACTTCATAGGTATTATTCTCCCAAATTAGTCAATGCTTAATACCCTCCCCTTTTGTTTTCCTCGAATAAGTTTCTTGTTCTCTCTGAATATTTCATTCAGAATGAGCAATAATTTTTGTTTTTTATAAATATATTGTTGTGTTTCAGTTGTTTGTGTTGTGGTTTTGCTTTGACAGTTTTACTCTTACAATAATTAATAATCCACTTTTTTGATATAATGGCTGTCCATTTTTCCTACCAAGATAATAAAAACCCACTTTTCGATGAAAAGTATGTGTCGTCGTGGATCTGTAGTGTGATACGTCATCATGGTAAGGTGCCTGGCAAGATAAATTATTTATTTTCTAATGACGAATATGTCCATGATGTAAATGTGCGATTTCTTGATCACGATACTTATACCGATATTATTACATTCGATAATGTTGTTGGTGATCGTATATCAGGTGATATTATAATAAGTCTTGACAGGGTAGGGGAGAATGCGACCCTATTTGGCGGTGATTTTGATCAAGAATTGAGGCGGGTTATTATACATGGTGTTCTTCATCTTTTGGGTAATAAAGACAAAACAGATGAGGAGGCTATGAACATGCGTAAACTAGAAAACGATGCTTTATCTATGTTTGTTGTGAAGTAGTTTTTGCTTTTCTGTTCCACGTGAAACAATGTGTCTAAATCGATGAAAATTAATTTGTACAATGAGATTTGAACAGTTTGATGTTGTTGTCGTCGGAGGTGGTCATGCTGGTGCTGAAGCCGCTGCCGCTGCTGCGGGGCTTGGTGCTAAAACATTACTTGTGACACAAAATATTGACACCATTTGCCAAATGTCGTGCAACCCAGCTATGGGTGGCGTTGCAAAAGGTCAGATTGTTCGCGAGATTGATGCTCTTGGTGGTTTTTCGGGAATTATTACCGACCGCTCAATGATTCAGTTTCGCATGCTTAACAGATCTAAAGGCCCTGCAATGTGGAGTCCAAGGGCACAATGTGACAAAGCTCTGTTTTCTATGAATTGGCGTCATTTGCTTGAAAATAGGGTTAATCTTTCGATTTGGCAAGACGAGGTTGTAGATATCTCTATTGATGGTGATGTTGTTTTGGGTGTGACTACTCGTATGAATATTGAGATTCCGTGCAAGTCGGTAGTGCTTACCAATGGAACATTCCTTAATGGTAAAATTTTTATCGGCGAAACAACTTTGCCGGGAGGTAGGATAGGGGAGGGGCCATCTCGAGGCCTTTCTGACAAATTGTTGGAGAAAGGTTTTGGTGTTGAAAAGTTGAAAACAGGAACACCTGTTCGAATAGATGGTAGAACTATCGATTTCTCTGTTCTGTCTCCTCAACCCGGTGATGATAATCCGCAGAAGTTCTCGTTTAGCCCTTTGACAACTACTCTCAAGGAACAGAAGCCTTGTTATTTGGCATATACTACTTTGCAGACACATGATATTTTGCGTAAAGGCTTTAGCAAATCTCCTCTCTTCACTGGTCGAATTCAGGGACGAGGCCCTAGGTACTGTCCTTCTATTGAAGATAAAATCGAACGTTTTTCGGATAAAGACCATCATCAGTTGTTTGTTGAGCCGGAAGGTCGCAATACAAACTCATATTATCTAAATGGATTTTCGTCCTCTCTCCCTCTGGAGGTTCAATTGGAGGCTCTGCATTCTATCAAGGGTTTTGAGAATGCATCTATATTGAAACCAGGTTATGCAATAGAGTATGACTATTTCCCTCCTACGCAATTAAGATATTCTTTGGAAACAAAGAGAGTTGAAAATCTTTATTTTGCGGGTCAGATTAATGGTACTACTGGCTATGAGGAAGCTGCTTGTCAAGGACTTATGGCTGGCATTAATGCTGTTTTGAAATTGAGAGGACGCTCTCCTTTTGTTTTGAACCGATCTCAGGCATATATTGGAGTCCTTATCGATGATTTGGTTACTAAGGGTGTTGATGAACCTTATCGTATGTTTACTTCTCGTGCCGAATATAGAATTCTTCTGCGTCAGGATAATGCCGATTTTCGTCTCACCCCATTGTCGCATGAGTTGGGGTTGGCTTCTGATGATAGAATGCGTAGGGTTGAGGACAAAATGAAAGAGGTAGACAAGCTTGTAACAGCCATTAAAGATTGTTCAGTTGCCCCTTCAGACGCCAATAGTTATCTCGCCGACCATTCCTCGGCTCCTCTTCAGCAAAGGGTTCGGTTGGAGAGTCTTCTGCTTCGTCCCGAATTGTCTCTCAAGGATGTTTCAAATATTTCCCCTTCTTTTGATGATGTTGTAGAAACGGTTCCCGATGATTTGAGGGAAGAGGTCTGTTCGGCAACCGAGATTATGGTCAAGTATAGTCGTTATATTGATAAGGAGAGCGATGTAGCTGACCGCATTTTGAGGTATGAGGGTTTGGAGATTCCTCACGATATTGATTATCGTTCTGTTTCTGCATTGTCCTTTGAGGCTCGAGAAAAGCTTTCGGCAATACAGCCAAAAACGATAGGCCAGGCCTCTCGAATAAGTGGAGTCTCCCCTGCAGATGTGTCGGTGCTTTTGTTGCTTATAGATGGTCGTATTTAGGCTTCGTAGAGATATTCTTTTGTTGTGTAAAGTTCATGGAACATGTTTGTTATGACCCTTATGGGGCTTAAATAATGCCAAGGGCGATGTTTCTCGTGAAACATCGCTCTTAAAAATCATGTTCTATGTGTTTTAGCTCTTCTCTTTACTCTGTTTCCAGATCAATGGAAAGAAGATAATCTTTTGTTTCGGGACCGAGATTGAATAGCAAATCCAATATGCTTACATTGGGGTTGAATGGCATTCTGTCATTGAATACTTGGCTATAGACATTGGCCTTTGGAAGTGTCTCGGGGTGTTTGTAAGAAAACCTATCCCGATAGTCGTGGGTGTAGCTTTCTTTGGCTAAAAAATCTGTCGTATGTTGTATGTTAAAATTAAGTTTTAGTTTTTTCGCTAAAAAAACTGTTATTGCATCATTGAGGTCAATTAATTTCGAATAGCGATTGTTGATGATGGCTTCGACATCATCTCGATAGTATAAAAAATAAGGAGACGAATTGTATGCGCTCACAATGGCTCGCCAATGATTCACGTTCCATCTTTCTGTGTAGCATATTCCGATCTCTCTTGTTGTCGTGTGATTGCCCTGTGTACGAAAAATGGGCACGCTTAAGGTCATCGTTCCATTGGCTGTCAAGATAACAGTTCGGTTGCGGAGTGTTTGCTTAGGGAATGTTTCGCAATCCTCGATAAAGATCGTCTCTTTTTTGGAAGCATGTTGCGCCATTGCTGCTGCCAGAAACAAAGGAGGGAAATACGAGGTAGGGAAAATGATATTTTCTTCGCAAGCTTTATTTTCCATATACTATGGCAGATAAATCACCATTGTCGAAGAAGAAATCCACGTTGCCTTCTCCAAAAGATATGCGTCTTTCACCCCAGGCCTCTTCGTCGGCATCCTGTTCGTAGAAGCCGTTGTCTACCATCAACCGTACTATTTCGCGCTCATCCATATCGAATATTTTATGACCAAACAACGTTGCTGATTCGTCGGAGATGTCTATGCATTGTAGGGTAGGACTTTCATCTTCAAAAAAAAGTCTAAGGGAGTCTCCATAATGAAGTAATGTTGTAGGAGCTTCTAGTGCGTTTTCGAAGTTTTCAACTTCATCGGGCTCGCCAATTAGTTTGACCACATCCTCCACTGGCATTCCAAATAGTATGTTGCCAATTCCATTTTTGAGTTTTATTTCGTAGTTCATGATGGTAATCTTTGTTATTTTTTGAAATTACAAAGATACGAATTTTTTTTAATTGGCAAGATATATTTTTTCTTTTCTTATGATTTTATGTAGTAATAATGTGTTTTTTGGGGTATAAATATTACATTTAAAAGTGTTGACAGACAAAGTATTGCCTGATATTATTGATGAATGGAATTAAAATATTTTTGTCAGTATTTAAAAAAGTTGTACTTTTGCAAACTCATTTGAGGCACTCAAGTTGATGACTACGTAGCTCAGCAGGTAGAGCACATCCCTTTTAAGGATGGGGTCCTGGGTTCGAGCCCCAGCGTGGTCACTACGTTTTTGGTTCGACTACGTAGCTCAGCAGGTAGAGCACATCCCTTTTAAGGATGGGGTCCTGGGTTCGAGCCCCAGCGTGGTCACACAGGGTCGGCTTTGAGCCGACTTTTTTATTATGGACATTTAGGAGAGGCTATTCGGTTAAAGCCCGCTGGCGATTTGGCTTAAATGAGGCCCTTTTCTATCTTACATTGCATAATTATTGTTTTATAGTTTTATCTTGCCACTTCCTCATTTCGGTTAGATTGTTTAACTTTTTGTCTCTCTTTTTGTTATTTGATGCGTTTTTTGTGTTGTTCTAAATATGACCCACAATGGTTTATATTTTATGTTGATATTTTGATTTTTTTTAATATTTTTGTTGATTAAAATGATTGACTATTATTACATAGTTACTTTGTCTAATGAGTTAATTGATAAACATTTGAATAATTTTTAATATTTTTTAAAAAGAAATAATATGTGTGGAATTGTTGGATATATCGGGGAGCAGCAAGCCTATCCCATTCTTATCAAAGGGCTTCATAGACTGGAATATCGTGGTTACGATAGCGCCGGAGTCTCGATGATTAATGCTGACGGTGTATTGTCGGTATATAAGTCAAAAGGGAAGGTGTCGGCTTTGGAGGCTTCTGTTGCCGATAAAGACATTAGCGGTACTATAGGTATTGCTCATACTCGTTGGGCAACGCATGGAGAACCCAATGCGATAAATGCTCACCCTCATTTTTCTCAGTCCAAGAACCTTTCGTTGGTTCACAATGGTATCATTGAGAATTATAAGTCCCTTCGTATCGAGTTGGAGAAGAATGGAATGACATTCTGTAGCGAGACCGATACTGAAGTTCTTGTTCAGCTTGTCGAATATACCCAGCAACAGCATGGTTGTGACCTCTATAGGGCCACACAGCTTGCCCTTAAGAGTGTTGTTGGTGCATACGCCATTGCCATTCTCGACAAGCGTAATCCTGACCAGCTCATCTGTGCGCGTAAAGGTAGCCCGCTGATCATCGGTGTGGGTACTAACAATGGTGCTGGTAAGGGAGAATTTTTCCTCGGAAGCGACGCGACTCCAATTATTGAATACACCAACAAGGTTATTTATCTTCAGGATGAGGAGATTGCTATTATGAATCGTAATGGCGATCTTAAGATAACCAATTTGAGTAACGTAAAACAAACACCGCAGGTGCATACCCTCCAGATGAACCTTGATGAGCTGGAGAAAGGAGGATATGCCCACTTCATGTTAAAAGAGATCTACGAACAACCTAACGCACTTAGAATATGCACGAAAGGTCGTCTTAATATCGTTGACAAGGATGTTCTTCTCAGCGGAATTATTGACCACAAAGAGAAGTTTGTGAAAGCTCGTCGTATCATCATTTGCGCTTGTGGAACATCATGGCACTCAGCCCTTATCGGAAAATATTTTATTGAGGAAGCAGCTCAGATTCCGGTTGAAGTCGAGTATGCCTCTGAGTTCCGCTATCGCAATCCTGTTATTTTCCCCGACGATGTTGTTATTGCCGTATCTCAATCGGGTGAGACTGCCGATACTCTCGCTGCCATTCAGTTAGCAAAAGATAAAGGAGCATTCCTCTATGGCATTTGCAATGTTATCGGATCCTCGATACCTAGAGCCACCGATAGCGGTACATATCTTCATGTAGGCCCTGAAATCGGCGTTGCTTCGACAAAGGCCTTCACGGGACAGGTGATAACCTTGTTTATGCTTGGTTTGGCCATAGCTAAAGAGAAAAAGACTCTTAGTGAGGATATGTTCCACATGCTCGTCGATGAGTTGCAGAAAATACCAGACAAAATGCAGTGGACTCTTGACCATAACAAAGGCATTGACAACTTTGCGCAGATGTTCACCTATGCTCGTAACTTTATCTATCTTGGTCGTGGTTACAACTATCCCGTCGCTTTGGAGGGTGCTTTAAAGCTTAAGGAAATCAGTTATATCCATGCTGAGGGCTACCCAGCGGCCGAAATGAAGCATGGCCCTATTGCCCTTATCGATGAGGAGATGCCCGTTGTGGTTATTGCTCCAAAACGAGGTATGTATGATAAGATTGTAAGCAATATACAGGAAATCAAGTCGCGTAAAGGCAAGATTATTAGCGTTGTCACAGAAGGAGATACAATTGTCAAGGGTATGTCTGACTATTGTTTTGAAATACCAGACACACGTGATTGCTATGTCCCATTGTTGGCAATTCTGCCGCTTCAGTTGCTCTCATATTATGTGGCTATAGCGAAGGGACGCAATGTTGACCAACCACGTAATTTGGCGAAATCTGTTACTGTAGAATAGTGGTGGATTGTTGAATGAACCATTCGAAATAAAGGTTTACAGTATAATTTCAATATAATAATGGCGTTGCAAATGCAACGCCATTATTGTTGTTCAGATGTTGCGAGAGTACTATTATAGGTGCTTCAGTATCTGCTCGGCTAATCCTATGGAATAACCATGACTATGGAATAGTATCTCACCTTTGTTGTTAACTAAAGCTACAAGAGGATAGTCATTGTTCAAATTGAGTTCCAAAGCCTCAATAATCTGTTTTTCAAAGGGGTCTTTGTCGTTGGCTTCACGAATAATACAGTCGGTGTTGGGGAGTTTCCATGTTATGGGTTTTGCAGAAGCAGGTGCGACAAGGTATGTCATTCCGCCCCATGCTGAATATTCTTTTGAAAGAGCTTGTAACTCTTTGATAAGGTGTTTTGACGGTTCTTTGTAGTCACCAACAAATATGAACAGAACACCTGTACTTCCAGCATAGTCGGCAAGAGTGGCCATCTCAGGCACTATCTCTTGAGATGCGTCGATGGAAGCAAGTGTTTTATTTTGTCGCGCTTTCAACGGTCTTAGAATGATTTCTTTAGTTATTTTTTCGCCTTCTGATACAGTGAAATATTCCGCTTTTGCCAACACATCGCCCTCAGAGTATCTATTTCCCGTTGTCAGACAATAATAGCCTGGTTCCAAGTTTATTGTAGCTGGAAACTGATTCATTCGGTTATCCTCTTCGAAATCGAATGTTTTAAAGTCACCATTCTCATATTTTGCCAGTGAGAAGTGAGACCAATATGTCGGTTTTGCCAACTCCTTGGTGCTTTTGAAAGTGAGAGTAAGAGTTGCACTTGGCTGAATGGCATTTTCTGATTCAAAAGAAATAGTTCGCCATCCTGGTTTTGATGCAATGTTCATGTTATCATATACATATATAGTATTTGTGGCATTGTCCAGATATGCAGGAATATTGATTGAGCGACAAGCGGCAACGAAGAATATGTCGCGACTATGCTTGTCGCTGTGGCGTAGTTTGTATACTCCACAAGGTGATATAGGACAATTGTAATAGTTGCCAGTGTCATCAACAAAAATATTCTCTTTAGTCCATGTTATCAGTTCGTTGACATCATTAATATGTTTTAGTTCTTTGGCAAGAAACGCTCTCCATTGACGAATCATCTCGTTACTAATGCGAGCAGGCATAATACCCTTTTTATAAACATCATAAGGGATTTTGTCGTTAATAGGAGTTATATGAGCTTCAAGCGTTACCCCTTCAATATCACGCATATCTTTGTCGCTAAAACTGGAGAGATAGTCGTATAATAATGGTATGTTGTCTTTGTGGGCGTTGATAAATGATTTGATAGTATGGTAGTTACCTTCACTTTTGTGTATATAATACCATTCTTGATCGTTAAATTCTGGATTATTTTTCCTTGTAGGGAATGTGGAAACATAAGCACCACGAACGGAATCCTCATAGACCAAGCGTTTTGCGTTGACATCAGCTTTCTTTTTGCTAGGAATAACTTTTGCAGCACCTGCTACCGGAGGAACGACATCAATGTTTTCCTCGTAGTTTTCACTCTCGTTGTCAATATGCCGTGTTAAATATATCTCGCTTTCAGAGCTATTACGAACGTCGAGCATAATGTAGTTGTATTTTTCGCCATCAGTTGCCCATATTTGTAGATCACCTAAGCCGGTGGTTAAGCTAGCTTTTCCCAGCTTGTCCGTTTTGATAGTTGCTAGAGGGTAGAA
This sequence comes from uncultured Bacteroidales bacterium, assembly GCA_900316965.1. Lineage (GTDB taxonomy): Bacteria > Bacteroidota > Bacteroidia > Bacteroidales > P3 > Colimorpha. The sequence continues at coordinate 212,857 of ONEY01000001.1, read as the reverse complement.
CTCGCTGTAATTGTATAATTTAAATTTCACATCAGCGCCTTCGATAGGTTTGTTGTCGCTGTTGTACACAGTTATGGTTACCTTTTTTGTTGGAGCATAGTGGCTTAGCAGATTCAGTTCGCTGTAGAGCGAGGTTTCTTTAACAACCTCCTCGTCGCCACGATATCTACCAAAAGCTTTGCTATGAACCATCATACATCGAGTGGAAGGTACTGCAAACCAACCCATATCCAATTCCGCATCAGGTTCGCAGGCGCCCAAAAAATACCATTTATTGCTGTCAGCAATGAAGACTTCCACCCATGCGTGGTTGTCGTCACAATGAGCCCAGCGAGGTGTGTAGCATTGTCGAGCGGGGATGCCCACACTTCTCAGTGCAGTAACAGCGAAAGTGGATTCTTCGCCGCAACGACCTAAGGAGGTCCTCATAGTAGCCAAAGGTGCAGAAGTACGTCCGTCACTGGCTCTATAAGCGACATGTTCGTGACACCAGTGATTCACCTCCAAGGCGGCGTCATACATTGATAATCCAACAATACGAGGTGTTAGTTCACGCAGCATCAGAGATCTTGCAGTATCGAGATTCTCGTTGTTGACACGATAAACCAAAACAAAATGTCGAAAAATGTCCTCTGGAATCTTTTTACCCCACTCAAAACGGTCACGAGCCTCAAAGGATGCCTTGATTTGTTGTAAGTAAAATGATTGATTGTAGTCGGCAAGATCACTGTAAGGCATATAGGCATATAAAAATTCAAGAGCTTCGCGTGTTTCGCAGTCGAGGGTATCCATGCCGTCGAAGAGCTGATGGGAGAGACCTGCCGCCAATTGTTGGCGTTGAAGAAAGTCAGCATGTACTTGATTTCTATAGTCCTTATCGCTAATAAAGTGTTTCTCTTTTTTGCATGAAAACATAGAAGAGCATACGACTATAATTATGATTGCGATTTTAGTTATTGTTCGCATATTGTTTATGTTATAAATAAAATATTGGTTAAATAATTGAAATGATTCGATTGATGTTAATTTGTTTATTCTAAGGTTGTTTGTGGTGTATAATAATCAAATGTAATTAAACAAAATGAAATAGATTTTTTATGATAAAAAGAACAATAATTAGTCTATCAAGTTGGTTAGATTGAATAAGTCTCGAACAGTATCCGTGTCGGTAACAACCATGTTATCAATTGTTTTTTTGCAACTAGCATGTATTTGCCCTACTTTGGTTTCATTGACAATTAGTGACACATTTTGAGGAGTTATACCTGCAGCAGCTATTATTCCAATTCTTCCATTGGCTTGGATTACCAGTTCTCGTAGCATAGGTATTCCCTTTTCGGCTGAGGGCATACAACCCGATGTCAACAATTTAGAGCAGCCGCAATCTATGACCTGCTCAAGGGCTTCTTTAGGGTTACGGCATTCGTCGAAGGCGCGGTGGAAAGTTGTATCCATACCATCGGCAGTTTCCACAGCGATGCGAGTTTTTTCAATATCGATGTCACCATTGGGAGTTAGGAAGCCAAACACAACGGCGTGCGCACCAAGCTTATGGGCATGTTGTATGTCGGAAAGAATGATTTTAAAATCCTCATTGTCATATACGAAATTGCCAGAACGCGGACGGATAAGTACTCGTGTTTGCAGATTAAGATTTTTGACGCAATATTCAATGGCGGCAGCCGAAGGAGTTGTTCCTCCTTCATTTAAAGCTTGGCATAGTTCGATGCGATAGGCACCTCCCAGTTTTGCGTTTCTGGCAGATAATACAGAGTTGCAACATATTTCTACTTGCATATCAAAGCTTTTGTTTATTGTTAAAGTTTTTTTTTGAGGTGGGGTGGGGTATAGTATTGGAGTTATAATGCGTTGGTAGAGTATTGAATTGTTATTTTGGTATTGATTGTCTTTGTTTTGTTGTTTATTTTGATGCAAAAATACTAAGAATAGTTGATACGGCAAAAAATACTTTTTCAATGTTTTTTTATTGCTATTCTCGGATGGTTTAGAATTTGTTATTTAACCACAAATAGGTCATTAGGCCGACAACTTGGTTTTAAAATTCATAATGTGAAATATCAGAATTTTTTGCTGCATCTTTTTCACATCCTTGTCATGATTTGCCACGTGCAAATCAGTTATACTCGCTTCGGTTGAGTTTGCACCTCGCTACGCCTTAACTTCGTTGACGTCAGCGTTGTCTGATTTTGCCTGCGTGATGGTAAGCGAGCTATTTATGCTCATGCTTTTGAAACATTCATTTGCGATGTGGCCAATCTGCTTTAAAACAACTTCAAATTGGACATGAATTGTAACGACCGAGTGGTGTTGATGGGAAACAGTATGTCAAAGAACTCGAGGGGTAGGAAATTGGGGGCGGTTATGATGGGGATATGGAAGAGGAAGGGATGGGTGGTGTTAGAGGAAAGGCTTTTTATATTGGGTTAGAGGTTATGGTTTGATTATTGGGCTTAACGTTAACTATGTTTTTTTGATACATAAGTACTATCTAAGTACTATCGGAGTGGCATGGGAGGTTGGGGTTGTTGATTGAAGACGATGCAAAAGTACGACGACGGTGTTGCGGTCTACGAATGGTGACGAAAATAATTTGCAAGTTGTTGTGTGGCAATGATATAAAATTTTAATATTTGCTATTCCTTGGGAGGCGGAGAGTACTTTTCGGCATCTTTTTTGTGTAAAAATGCACAAAAAGTAGCCCAGTGAAGTAGGGAAATATATCAAAATGTATGATAATCAGTAAAATAAATAGAAAATACATCGATATGCGTTACAGCGTTACAGTGTGACAGTTAAAAATAGGGTATACGAAACCTCAAAAAGAATCTTTATATTTATATATATATAAATATAAAAGTTTAGTTTGAGTTTTTCAACATTGAAAAACGAACTGTCACAACTGTCACACTGTAACGCTTTTTCTGAGATAATCTGGCGGGGGTGATTGTTATGGTTTGGAAATCAGACGATAATGTTTTGGTGTGTTGTTTTGCGTATAAGCTATTAATGTGCTTTGAGAGATGGAAAAGAGGATTTGGGTCGGGGAAAGTAGGATGATTTTTGAGCAAAAAGTAGTGCTTTTTGGCAAAAAGAGAGTGAATGAAAAATGAGTTTTTGATGACGAAAAGTTGATTTGGAGAGGTGAAAAATGCCCGCAAAGTGGATTTTTTTATGAAAATGAGGTTTTTTTTGAATGGGATTGCGTGGAACAGGTTCTCGTCTTTTTTTCATTACTTTGTAGCCAAATCGGTCATTATAATGACATTCCAATATATAAGACCATAAAGCAAAACTAAGGATTTGGAGTTTTAAGATGGAAATAATAAAAAATCCCCTGAGATAAAACACAGGGGATTTTGAATATTTAGAGGTTGGCTCTAAAGCGCTTGTTGTTGAATATTCGATATTGAATTATTAGAGTTCACCTAGATGAAGGGGGTTGTTATTGGAGTTTCGACAGAGCTTCTTTGATGCGTCTAATGGCTTCGACCAGGAGGTCTTCGCTGGTGGCATAACTCAGGCGGATGCAGCTGTCGTCGCCGAAGGCGGAGCCCATGACAGTGGCAACGTTTGCCTCGTTGAGAAGGTAGAAAGCCATATCGGTGCTATTCTCGATTTTTTTGCCATTAAAGCTTTTGCCGTAGTATGAACTGACTTCAGGGAAGAAATAGAATGCACCTTGAGGCAGGCGGACTTTAAGACCGGGGATGTCGCAAAGAAGTTTGTAAACCATGTCGCGGCGTTTTTGGAAAATGTTGCGCATGTTGATAATATCTTCGCTGGTAGAGGGGTCCATAAGCATGGCGCAAACAGTGGCTTTTTGTGCGATACTGCAAGTGGCGGAGGTTACCTGACCTTGTAATTTGTTGGCGGCTTTGGCGATGACAGTAGGAGCGGCGATGAAACCGATACGCCAACCAGTCATTGCGAAGCCCTTGGCGACACCATTGACGGTGATGACACGGTCTTTAACCTCAGGGAACTGTGCAATGCTTTCGTGTTTGCCAACAAAGTTGATGTGCTCGTAAATTTCGTCGGCCATAACGAAGAGGTTGTCATGTTTGGCGATGACGTTGGCAATACCTCTGAGTTCTTCTTTGGTGTAGAGCATACCAGTGGGGTTGCTTGGCGAAGAGAACATGATGAGTTTTGTGCGAGGAGTAATGGCGGCCTCAAGTTGTTCGGGAGTTACTTTGAAGTCGTTTTCCAATTTTGTTTTAACGAACACACATTTGCCTTCGGCGAGGCGGACGAATTCTTTGTAGCTAACCCAGAATGGGGTGGGAATGATGACTTCGTCGCCGGGGTTGATAAGGCATTGCACTACTTGATAGAGGCTTTGTTTGGCGCCGGTGCTGACGACAATTTGTTCGGGTTTGAATTCCAGATTGTTGTCGCGACGGAATTTTTCGCAAATAGCTTCACGAAGATCAGGGTAGCCAGGTACAGGAGGGTAGTGAGTAAAGTTGTCGTCGATAGCTTTTTTGGCGGCTTGCTTAACGATTTCGGGAGTGTTGAAATCAGGCTCGCCAATGCTAAGGCTAATGACGTCTTTGCCTTGAGCTTTGAGTTCGCGGGCTTTTGCAGTCATGGCCAGGGTCTCGGACTCAGCCATATTGAGTATTCTCTGTGATAAAATCTCCATGGTATCTTTTTGTTTATGGGTTTAAGAAATCATACTTTCACAGTACATTTAATTCAAAACAAAACTATGTTTTAGAGAGTTATGAAACTGTGAAAGGAAATGCAAAGATACAAATAATTTTTTGATTATTAAATTTTTATCAGTATGTTGTTGTAATTTACTGGAAACCAATTTATATTTTTGTCATAAGATTGAGATGACAATACAATTGATTAGATGGTTTTCTTGATTTGAATGGAAGATAAGACGATGAAAAAAAGCATTGAAAAAATGCTATATAATAAATCAAATGAGAGATTTATATATAGCGATTAGATTTTCTTTGCTATGAGGTGAAAAAACAAAAAAAATGTGTATATTTGTAGTTCCCAAAAAAGAAACAGTAAACAATAATATAAATAATCAAATAATTGATAATTATGGCAAAAGAACAGAACGAAGTAGATGCAACGAAACTTGAGAAATTGAAAATTCTTCAAAGTACACTAGACAAGATTGAGAAGAGCTATGGCAAGGGATCGATAATGAAGCTAGGCGATAGACCAGACGAGACCTATGAGGCAATATCGACCGGATCTATCAGTCTTGATACAGCCCTTGGTATCGGCGGATTCCCCAAGGGTAGGATTATCGAAATATATGGTCCGGAATCGTCGGGTAAAACGACGTTGGCCATTCATGCTATAGCAGAAAGCCAGAAAAAAGGCGGAATAGCAGCTTTTATTGATGCCGAGCATGCTTTCGACCCCGTCTATGCAAGGAAGCTTGGTGTTGATATTGACAACTTGCTTGTTTCCCAGCCTGATAATGGAGAGCAAGCTTTGGAGATAGCAGACAACCTGATTCGATCCGGTGCCATCGATATCATTGTAATCGACTCGGTTGCTGCATTGACACCCAAGGCCGAAATAGATGGAGAGATGGGAGATTCAAAGGTAGGACTTCATGCGAGACTGATGTCGCAGGCACTTCGCAAGATGACATCTACTATTAGTAAAACAGGATGTTGCTGCATTTTTATCAACCAGTTGCGTGAAAAAATTGGTGTCATGTTTGGCAATCCAGAGACAACGACAGGTGGTAATGCTTTGAAATTTTATGCCTCGGTACGTCTTGATATTCGTCGCACCCAAGCCATTAAGGATGGAGACCAGAATATTGGCAACCGCGTCAAAGTGAAAGTTGTTAAAAATAAAGTGGCTCCACCTTTCCGTGTTTGTGAGTTTGACCTCATGTTTGGTGAGGGAATCTCCAAGACAGGCGAGATCATAGATTTGGGTGTTGAGACAGGCATCATTAAGAAAAGCGGCTCATGGTTCAGCTATGGAGAAAGCAAGTTGGCTCAAGGTCGAGAAGGAGTCAAGTCGCTGTTGCGCGACAATCCCGAGCTCAGCTATGAGCTAGAGCAGCAAATCCGTCTAGCTCTCCATGAACAGCAGGCAGAGAATATTTAAGTAGTTCTATGAAAGAAGAATCGGAGGATGCTCTGGTATTGCAAAAGTATGACGAACTAATCGCTGCTTGTCGCGCCAATCATCCACTCACAGAAGAAGAAGAAAAGCAGATATTCAGTGCTTTCAATATTGCTCGCACTGAACATGCGGACACTCGTCGAAAATCGGGTGAGCTCTATATATTCCACCCCCTTGCAGTGGCCCTCATCGCTGTCAAGGAGGTGGGTTTGGGCACAATAGCCGCAGTTTGCGCTTTGCTGCACGATGTGGTGGAAGATACCGATTTTACTCTTGACAGCATACGAGCCATCTTTGGTGATCGTGTTGCCAAGATAGTCGATGGTGTCACCAAGATAGACAAAGCATCGATGATTGCTGAGCAAAACGAGGATTTTTCATCGCAAGCCGAAAATTATCGCAAAATCCTTTTGGCGATGTGCGACGATGCCTATGTCATCTTCCTCAAACTGTGTGACAGATTGCACAATATGCGTACACTTGGTTCTATGAAAGACACCAAGAAGCTCGCCATATCGTCAGAGACGCAGTATCTATATATACCTCTGGCTCACCGTCTGGGTCTTTATGGTATCAAGACCGAGCTGGACGACCTGGTTATGCAGTATACCAATCCAGACAAGTATGCTGAAATAGCCCAAAAGATAAGAAAAACTATTGGCACAGAGAGAAAACTAAAGACCTGTTTTACCGCTCCCATACGGGATATGCTCGACGAGAACGGATTCCACTATACTATTAAAACACGTGTTAAGTCGGTCTATTCTTGTTGGAAAAAAATGCAGAACAAGGGGGTTTCGTTTGATGAAATCTTCGACCTTTACGCTATGCGAATAATTCTGGATTTGCCACAGATACAAGGTCTTTCCGAAACAGAGGCGCACAAGATTGAGGCGGAAGAGTGTTTTAGGGTTTATACTCTCATTACCAATATGTTCCCACCACAACCCTCACGTCTTCGCGACTGGATTCGCACTCCTAAAAACAATGGATACGAATCTCTGCATATCACTGTAATGTCGCCTATTGGCCGTTGGGTAGAGGTTCAGATAAGAACAACACGAATGGACCGAATAGCAGAGAAGGGTATGGCTGCTCATTTTCTATACAAAGAGTCCCATCCCGACGAGCCTGTCAAGCAAAGTCCTGTGGAGGAATGGCTGCAGCAGATACGCACCTCTCTGGAAAATCCCAATAAAAACGCACTTGACCTTGTCGAGGAATTCAAGGAAAATTTGTATACCAAGGAGATATACATTTTCACTCCCAAAGGTGAAACGATAAAACTGCCATCGCGAAGCACCGTTTTAGACTTTGCATATGCCATTCATACCGAACTTGGAGACCATTGTATAGGAGCAAAGGTAAATGCACGCGTTGTCCCCATAGGCTATCGTTTGCATAGCGGAGAGCAGGTACAGATTCTCACATCGCAGAAAACCAACCCCACAGAGGATTGGCTTCAGGAGGTGCAGACATCCAGAGCCAAGGAGCATATCAAGGACTCTGTCCGCAATCAAAAGAAAAACCACAGAGAAGATGGTGAGCAGAAATTGAGAGCATTCTTGAAAAAGTCTAAACTGCGCTTTTCTAATGATCGTGTGGCTCGTCTTAAACTGTATTTTAACAGTGACAGTGATATAGACTTGTATTATCGCATTTCCACAGGCCTGATAACAGAGGAGGCGATGAACCAGTGCTTCCATCTATCGTCGCAAGCTCCTGAATTCCTGTTTCTAAACAAAGACCAATCACTTTTCCAGAATAATAGCGAAACCGGAATAAAGGAGAAAGATTCCGGAGGTAAGATACACACCACATCGGCCTTCCTAACCGACAGCGATGAAATTCTCGAAGCCCAGCCCGCTCAATGTTGCAAGCCTATACAAGGCGACAGAGTGATAGGAATAGTCACCGACGGGAAAATCATGGTACATAGGACCAACTGTCCCAATGCGATACACGAAATGTCGACTCATGAGGATAGAATTGTCCGTACTAGGTGGCGGCCAGGCGAGAAGATAGCATTCCTCACGGGTGTTAAAATCACAGCGATAGACCGTAAAGGTTTGTTACAAGACATCACGCGCATTATTAGCGACGAGATGGATCTCAATATGCGAGCAATAACTATCGAGGCATCAGAGGGAGTCGGTAGGGGTTTGATAATGCTTTATGTCCATAATCTAAGCGATTTGGACACACTTTTAGAACGACTCCGAGCTCTCGAAGGAGTAGAGCAAGTGTTGCGAGTTTGATAGAGATTACTTAATACTGTCGAGAATAGCCAATGCCGCAGAGCGTCCGTCGTTAACGACATCGTTTATCGACATAGGTCTTTTGCATGCTCCGCATACGAAGAGGCCAGGTTGAGACGTTGAGCAGTCATTAATGTGGGGGTCAATAGATTGTGCAAAGCCATAGTCGCCACAAATACCAGCCGCTTTGGCTAGGCAGCGGGTTCCTTCGGATGCTTCCATGCCCACCATCAAAACCAGAAGGTCGGTGGTCATTTTTAAAGGCAGCCCCATAAGAGTATCTTCAGCTTTAATTTGCACTCTACCGTCGAAGGTGCCAGAAGCCTCAGAGATGCGGCCACGGACGAAGCGGACGCCATATTCTTGTTGCGACTCGCGGTACATTTCTTCGAAATGTTGCCCCCACATACGAAGGTCCATATAGAAAATGAATACCTCAGCATCAGGGATTTGACGTTTTACCTCTATAGCTTGTTTCACGGCAGTGACACAACATACTTTGGAACAATAATGATTGCCAGATTTTTCATCGCGAGAGCCGACGCATTGTAAGAAAACCACACGTTTCGGTTTTTCGCCTATCGAGTTTAAAATCTGATTATAGCGAATCATTTTTTCCATCTCTAAGGAGGTTACAACACCATTGTAAATGCCATAGCCAAGCTCCTCTTTGCGGTGAGCGTCGAAAGGAGTATATCCTGTGGCCAAAAGAACCATGTCGGCATAATGACTAGAATTTTTGCTGTCAATGAGCTTCCATCCTCTTTCGCCTTCTCGTGTTAATCCAATAATTTCTGTATCATAATATTGGGTTATGTTTTGACTAAGAAGTTTTTTATTCATAAGTTCCGCGATATCCGAGGCAGCAGCGAAATTTGGGAACAAAAAAGCTTTGTCGGTGATATTTTTGAGAGGAGAGGAAGATTTTTCGAAAATATTGACAGCTATACCCTGTTTGGACAACACCGAAGCAGCTTCGATACCAGCAGGACCAGCACCTATGATGGATATTGTTTTCATTGCTTTGACTTTATTTATGGCTTTTGGTTGCAGAATATGGTTAAAATGCAACTTGTTTCTTGTTAATATTATATCACTTTGTTTTCAAGAGATTCTTTATTCTTGTCTAAGGCACTCAGGACGATTGGGACGTTGGATAAGGCGACCCGAAATGCCTTGGTATTTTTCGTCGGGATTATAGACTATACCTATTTTGTTGAATAGAGGTTCGCTTTGTACTTGATGAAGTTGAAATCCAAGTTTCCAAGGATCATAACCCAACAGAAGACCTGCCAGTTCCTCGTATGTGAGCACAGGAATGCCAAACCCCTCTTTGTCGTAGGTTTTGTGTTCCATCTCGGCTATGGTATACTGCCATTTGTCGAGAAACATGCTGCATCCAGGGCAGTTGGTGAGAATGAAATCAGGCTCGTAAGGTTCCATGGATTGGAATTTTTTCTTGGTATTGGCAATAGAATAGCCACGGTTTTCTTGTATCAGATATTGGCGGAATCCAAAGCCACAGCAGTGTCTTCTTTCGGGGTAGTCAATAACCTCACCACCCCAAGCTTCTATCATGCCCGCCAAAACATAGGGGAACTCGGCCTTGCCAATACCCCGTTCTGGGAAAATTTTGGCGTAGTGACATCCTATATGCTCCACAACACGAAGAGGTTTGCCAGTAAAACGATTGATGAGTTGATATTTCATCCGGGGCTTCAAGTCGAAGCGAAATTTATATATTACGTCGGATGGATGAACCAGATTTTTGGGCTCTTTGAATTCGCGCTTTGTCGCCTCCCAAAGGTACTGTCGTGTTTTGGCAAGGAGTTCGGGTTCCTTTTCCCACTTCTCCATTACTTCAGAAAAAACACCGAATGATGTTACGCAGGAAGGTACATAGTTTTCGTAGCCACACTCTGTCATCAGAGAGAACAGACGCGCAACAATGGTCATAGTTGTTTCCAAAGGAACCACATCGCTATGGTAGCCAATGCCAGTGCAGGTGTGTTGATGAGGGTTGTCGCATATGTCTTTGCCCAGCTCGTCGCGCAGTATTCGGAGAAAAGCCGCTTCAGAACCAGGGAAAAAAGTTTGGCGTATGCAGCTTCGCTCATAAAAATAATGATCGTCGGCTATCTCTTTCTGATATTCGTTCCAATAGCGTTTTTGCATATATTGAAAGGGTAAAAAGGTTTAAATGAAGTCTTTTTTATAAAAAGAATAATGTTGATTTATCATAGATTGCGATATCTATTGGGCGTCGACCATGATGTTGGCGGCCACAATTTCGGCGATATCTTTCACAGGCACCGATTCGGCGCGTTGGAATGCTTTTTTGCACATTGGGCATGCTGTAGCGATGGTGTCAGGATTTTGAGCGAGCAAGTTGTCGCGAGCGGCGTCACGAATCTTTGTTTGCTGATCAATGTCTAGGAGTAGATTGCCAAGGTTGAAACCACAGCAGAGACTGTGTTCACGTTCTTCCTTGGTTTTCACAAGAGTACTTGTTGATTTGAGTATGTTGCGGGGTTGATCGTAGATGCCGCAGCCCCTTCCCAGTTCGCATGGATCATGGTACACCACACGTTTGTCGTCGTGGCGAAGTTTCAGTTTGCCGCTTTCTATCAGCATGTTAATATATTCGGTGTGATGCAATACAGGAATGGACAGCTTGTACTCTTTTTTGAATGATTGATAACAGATTGGGCATGATGTGACCAGCATAGTAGCTTTGCTGTTAACAATCATTTCAGTGTTTTTGCGCCGCAATTCGAAAGCTTGGTGTTCGAATCCTTGTTGCAATAGCGGGCGTCCGCAGCAGATAGTGTCCTCTTTGTCCATATACCAGTATTTTTGGCCTACCGCATCGAAGATGGTTTCCATGGCTGCGGTGATACCTGGAGTGAGATGAGACATGCAGCCACCGAAATAAGCTATTCTGCCTATGGCATTGAATGGTTGTACATTACGAAGGTATCCGTAAGTGCCTTGTTTGTCGAAGGCTTCTTTGTTTTTGATTCGTACTTGTCGTCGTACTATAGATAGGTCAATATTGACAGGACAGTCGGCCACACAGCGATCGCACATAAGGCAGTTTTCTGCTATAGACTCGGCATTGCGTTGAAGCTCCAGGTTTCGAACAGACTGAAGCATATACACACCTTGCATATTGACAATGCCCAGTTCTTTGTTCATAGGACAGCCGTCGATGCAAATACCGCAGCGAGAGCATGCGCTGAGCTCGAACATTGTGTATCCTGTTTTTTTGTCATTGTCGCGTACACCGAGTTGGCGGAAATATATAAGGAATATTTCGGTAAAAATATGCATGTAGCGCGAGAAAGGCATAAGGCAGAAGAATGTGCCAAGAGCGACACTATAGAGTAGCCAGCAGCTATATTCGAATGCAGGGTCGGCAAGTCCTATGTTGTTGATTAGATTGCCAAGCGCTTTCGTCATGAATCCACCATTGCCATGAATTGCCGATGTGGCGCCTTCTGACAGCAGACGTAAGGGGAAGATGCACCACAATGCCAATTTAGCGACACGGTCCATAATGGTATGTCGGGTTGTGCGTTTCATGCCCAAAGGACGGGACCAAACTTTTTTGAACATTGCCAAAGTTAATCCACTCAGCACGTAAATGAGAATGGCGTCCATGAGGTTGGCAAAGAACATGGCTTTGGGGAATACCACGGGGTTGCATTCAGGCTCAAAATAGTTGTAGAATATGGCCACCCAGAGGGGATGTCCATCAGGATAGGCTAGTTTGGCTTGTATGGCTCCAACGACAATGAGTAGAAACCATCCGAAGGCCAGGCTACGGTGCATATAGCCCAGAATGATGTTTTTCTTGGTAATACGCCAATGGAGTAAACCTTCTCTGAAAGCCTCCCATATAGCAGGCAGGAAACGCCAAGTCCATATATTTTTACGTATGGTGGCGCGCTGCAGTTTATTGAAACCTCGAATCCAGCGCCAATATTTCCACACCGAAATGACTAAGAGAAAAAGTACTCCGGCGCAAAAGGGCAAAACAAATATTGAAAAACTGTTACTCATAGTTATTTGTGAGATTCTTCATTTGATTCGGCTTTGATTTCTCGTTGAGGTCGCCATGTAACAGGCTCAACATTGGAAAGGATGCGTCGCATGTTGACGATGAGCGAGCGAGTGTTGACTCCTCTCGGACAAACTAGCAGACATTTGCCGCAAAGCATACATCTCTGCAGTTTTTCTTCAAGTCCGGTGTATTGTCCACGCTGAAAAGCAGTGTGTATTCTACGTATGTTGTAATCGGTGAATCCTGCGGCAGTACAAGCCGCTGTGCAACCACCACAGCCGATACATAGTTTAAAGGAAGGCACCAGTTCGAGTAATTTATCGACCTTGTCGGTTTTAATCTCGTCGAAGTTTATTTGACGCCCTTGAGAAATAGAAAAACCAAATTTGTTCATGCTGTTTAGTTCTGTGTGAAGAGGTATTTTGCTAGTGGTAAAATTCTTAAGCGTCTAATACACTTTCTCTAAGTTTCATACCTCCTGTTACTTCAAATATGCGACGCACCTCGTTAAGGTCTTCTTCCGAGATTTTTCTTAGTGCTCCGGCGCCTTCACCATGATAGTTGGCACCAAGTTTTTTAGAAATATCCTCAATATTCTCTATATACCATTCCCAAATGGGACCTTGTTCAGGGTGATAGTCAGGGTTGACCACATCGGGGTGAACACAGTATCCAATGTCGAGAATATTTTTTTCAATGGAGTTCATAAGTTGTTTCTGTTGAACGCCTTTTTCGCTTTCTGTGAAATAGCCCAATTCTTGTGATGCTTTACGTAGTATGCTGATAAGCTCGCCAGGCACATTGCCGCGAGGGCAGCGGGTTTTGCAAGACATGCATTGTCCGCAATACCATATTGTATCGCTTTTCAAGAGATTTTCAATTTCGGCTTCGTCGCCTCGTTGAACGGTGTCACATATTCGTCGAGGATCGTAGTCGTAGAATTCTGCCGCAGGACATACGGCAGTGCATACTCCGCAGTTCATGCAAGCTTTTAGTGCATCATCTGTGCGGACATCCTGTTTCAGATATTCTATTAAATTGTTCACAATTATTTTTTTAAGTAATATTAATCGCAATACTAAGGTTGATGGTGATAAAGAACTATAGATTTACTTATTAATAGTTTATAGTTTTACTTTATTCATTGCCATCATTTTGAAAAAGATTTTAGGAAAAGCTTTTTCACGATTGCGTTTCAGCATATTGATGTAAATATGGGGATGTTTCAGGATGGTAAGTTTATGTGCTTCGACTAGTTCTATAAGGGTTCCGTCGGGGTCTTCCACGTATGTGAAATGTCCGCTGGCTTCGCCCATATCGAAATGTTCGTTGCCTTTGCAGCTATCAACTGTAAAAGGGAAGCCTAATGCCTCACAATGCCGTTCCAGCGCCCTCATATTGGTGACATCGAAGCAGATTTGGATGAAACCAGGGTCGCCCCAGTAGCGACCTTCGTATATTTTGCGAGGCTCGCGGTCAAGGACTTGTACTAACTCAATGGTACTTTCTCCAAAAAGAGGCACAAAGGCACCTTTGCGTTTTTTGCTGGAAGCCAGTAACACACGTCGGAAATTACCATTACCTCCAGCCATATAGCTGATGTCGTTGAATTGCCCCTCCTTGTCGTAAACAATGGTATCGTATCCTAGAACCTTTTGATAAAGAGGTATTGTGCGGTCGATGTCGCTACAACCTGTCATTGCTCCCACAATACCACCGCTAAGATTCTTTTGATCTATAAATACATAAGGGTCTTCAACCACCTGGAAGTAGTTTCCCCATGGATCTTCAACAATAAAACTAGCGATACCCGACGGAGTATTCTCAACGGGGCCTATTTTATTGTATTTTTGCAGTAGTTCATCATGAAAAGCTTTAACATCACGGCTTTTAATCTTTGCTGCAAAAATTCCCAAGTCGCCGACCTGTACTTTAAAGTTGACAGGTACCGGTTTGCGCTCGCTATATTGCCATATCTCGAAGCCGCCGCCACCTTGAAGGTTTACGGCTATGCAGGCATGCCTTTTTTGAGCCTTGCCGCCTGTGTAAGGTAGCATACGCTCAGCGACAGTGTCATCCTCGAGGATACGGACATCCATTTGAAACATATCTATATACCAACGCCATGCTTCGCTGAAATTTACGCAGCCAACGCCGACTTGTTGTATTCCTGATACAAAGAACTCTTCCATTGTTTGATGATATATTGTAAGGGTTATTATCTATTTTTTCTAAACGTATATGAATGTAAAAAATTGTTTTTTATAGCGTTAAAAATAAAAGAAAACTTTATATAAGTATAAAGTTTTCCATAATGATGTTTTTTTTGAGGAATAAAAAGATACTTTTTTTGGGGTATGTGTTATAAAAAACTACGATTGTGTGAGGAATGAATACATAAGCGGCTTGAAAAAAGCCGATCGTTATTCTTTAAAGAACAGTGGTTAATTAGATTAATACCGTACTGCTCGATATGTAAGAATTATACCTATTGGAAGCATGACAAATGTGGATATCCACATCCCCCAAGAGCCGATGGCTCCTTCGCGGACGGCTTTTTCTGCTATCATTCCAATGACATAGTAAAGTACAAAGAAAATCACCGAGGCGACAAGAGGAAGGCCGAGTCCGCCTTTGCGAACTATGGAGCCAAAAGGAGCTCCGACAAAGAAAAGTACAATGCATGCAAGGCTCAGCGTAAATTTGCGATGCCATTCAATATAATGTCGGTTGATATAGATAGTCTGTGCATCGTGGCTTTCGGCATATAGTTTTGCATCGCTGCGAGTGCGTTCGCTTCGCGCAATAGCGTCTCTATAAAGATGATTCAGCTTATTGTATTCCATGGTTGCCATGATTGTTGTCAAGTCGACCATAGTTCCGTTGTTTTTGTTTTTGGAAGTTAGCAGAAAATTGGAGCATTGCCGTTTTGCCTCCTCTTTGTTGGATTTTTTCAATCTTACAACATTTGAGTCCAGTTGGCTTAGGTTCATCATCTGATATCCGCCTTGGAAAATACTTTCGTCGCTTTTGTTGAAAGCGAAAGAGGAGAGGTCGATGGAGAGAAGGTTTTTATCAAAAAAGACACGAGTGAAGAGAGGAGACTCGGTACGGCCTCTTTCTATGTTTTCGCTGTAGGAGCAGCCGTCGTAGAGAGTGAAGAGCATGTAGCGCTCGTCGGGAGACACTTGCATAACACCGTTTTTGGCGACAATGATGTCGGGATGGCTTGCATTATTGCGCTGGTCATAGATGGTGATATCGTGCAAGATGTTGCCGTTTGGCTCCTTTTCGTTGACACGAATCACAAAGCCGTCTATCTCAGAATAGTATTCTCCAGGTTTGATGTTGAGCGCGGGTTTTTTGCGTGTTATGTCGTATAGTGTGGCTCGGTATTTTAATACCGCCGAAGGCATGACAGAATTGGCGAAGAAAAAGGCGAGGATGGTAAGCAGTGCCACAATAACACCCATAGGTATCATTATGCGCCAAAGGGGTATGCCGCCGCCTTTTATAGCCACCAGCTCATAATGCTCTCCCATATTGCCCATAGTCATAATAGAGGCAAAGAGAACAGCGATAGGAAGCGCCATAGGCACAAAAGTGGCAGAGGCGTCAAGGAGCAATTCCATGATGATTCCTACCGACAAGCCTTTGCCAGCGATATCGTCGATATACTTCCAAATAAACTGCATTAGAAGCACAAAAACAGCTATGACAAAGGTGAGAACAAGAGGTCCGACAAAGGATTTAATAACCATGCTGTCGAGTCTCTTTATTCTTGAGTTGGAGAATAGTCTCAGCTGTTTAAGGGGCTTTATCACACGAAGTACTATTTAAATATTCTTATTATATCGTTGCCATTGGCTAGGATGAGCAGAGCAAAGAGCAAAATCATGCCTATGGTTTGAGCAACGTTTAGGAATGAGTCGCTGGGTTTGCGGCGGGTGATAATCTCCCACAAGGTGAATAGGATGTGACCTCCATCTAGGCCAGGAATGGGAATGATATTCATGAAGGCGAGGATAATGGCGAGGAATGCAGTGATATTCCAGAATGAATACCAATTCCATGTTTGTGGGAAGAGACCGCCAAGAGTACCAAAACCACCGAGACCCTTGTATCCGTCGGGTGTGAAGAGTATTTTTAGCGACCTCACATAGGATGTCATCTGGTTCCAGCCATAGGAGATGCCTACGGGTATGGCTTGGAAGAAGTTGTATTCATAGTGGTTGCAATCGTATACCGACAGGGGATCCATAACGTATACGCCGATTTTGCCATCGTTGCCTACCGAAATATTAACTTTTTCGGGGGCTCCGTTACGGTAAATGCCTATTTCCACATTTTCGCCTTTGTGTTCGGCGAGAGCCGCCGAAATGTCGTCAAAGCAAGACATAAGGGTGCCTCCAACGCTTATCACGCTGTCGCCAATCATCATTCCACCTTTTTTAGCGTGGGATCCTGGGGCGAAGTCTTTTACCACAAAAGGCATTCTCACCATGAATAGCATGTTGGTGTCGCTAGGGTCAATTTTATCCAGTAAGTCAAACTTCATGTCGATGTCGACGAGTGAAATGGAGTCTCTACTGGTAATGGAAAGAGTAGAGTCGGGATTTATTAGTGTGTCATTATAGGTTACACGGCGTTTGACTGATATGATTTTGGGGCTGTCGAGCAACAGTTTATGCTGTGTTTTGACGATGTTGGTCATTTCTTCACCGTCGATACTATAAATAATATCGCCGTTTTGAAGGCCTTCTTCAAGTAGAAGCTCATGGTAGTTGTATCCCAACGTAGCATTTTGCATTGGCAGCTCGTCTTTGCCCCAATGTGCGAAGATGCAAGTGTAGATAAGTAGTGCTGAAAGGAAGTTGACAAGTACGCCACCGCTAATAATGCAGAGCCTTTGCCATGCTTTTTTGTAACGATATTCATAAGGCTGCGGTTCAGAAGGAAGATCGTCTTTCGATTTGGTTTCGTCAATCATGCCGGCAATGTCGCAATACCCTCCAAGAGGAATCCATCCAATTCCCCACAATGTGTTGTCTTGGTCTTCGGGCGCTAAATTCTCTTCTTTCCATTCCTCGGGTGTTTCAGCATTGAAGAAGAGGAAATGCCATTTTCCGCCAAATTTTTTTGCTTTGAGAATGGAGAATTTCCAGTTGAAGAAGAGGTAAAAACGGCGTACTCTGGTTTTGAATAAACGAGCGAAAAGGAAATGGCCGAATTCGTGGGATATTACCAACAGCGATAAGCTGAGGAGTAGGGCTAATATTTTCATCTATTTGAGGTGATTCTTTGGGTTATTATTTTTTTACACGGATTTTTTAACGCAAAACATTATTGTTTATTGCATCTATTGCGTATTTCGGAGTCTATCGCAAAAAGATCATCAAGAGAGGGATTTCCGATAAAAGGAGCTTCGACGAGAGCTTTGGACACAAAGTCAGCTATGTCGAGGAAGCGTATTTTTCCGTCAATGAACTTTTGCACTGCTATCTCATTGGCAGCATTAAGTACACAAGGCATATTGCCGCCACGCTCAATGGCGTTGTAGGCGAGTGTGAGGCAACGGAAAGTGTCGGTGTCGGGAGGATAAAAGGTGAGTTCCGGGTGCTCCCAAAAACTAAACCTAGGCAGATAACTTTCTATACGAAATGGGTAGTTTAGCGCATATTGTATAGGTGTTTCCATTGTCGGTGTGCCTATTTGGGCCTTGATCGAGCCATCTTCAAATTGCACCATGGAATGAACTATGCTTTGAGGATGAACAAGCACTTGAATGTCTTTGGGTTCGACGTTGAACAACCACTTGGCTTCGATAACTTCGAGCCCTTTATTCATAAGGCTTGCAGAGTCAATAGTAACCTTGCGGCCCATGCTCCAATTGGGATGTTTAAGTACCTCTTCTAGAGTAACATCACCTATTTGGTCTCTTTTTTTGCCTCTAAGAGGGCCGCCAGAAGCTGTAAGGAGTATTTTGTCGATGCGGTTCTGACTTTCGCCTTGAAGAACTTGGAAAATAGCAGAATGTTCGGAGTCAACAGGCAATATCGCAACATTGTGACGCCTTGCTTCTTCAGTGACAATAGCGCCAGCCACCACCATCGTCTCTTTGTTGGCCAGAGCAATGGTTTTGTTGGCTTTAATGGCTCTCAAGGTTGGGCGTAGACCGGCAAATCCTACAATTGCAGCCATAACTAGGTCAACGCAATCCATTTCAACGGCATTGCAAATGGATTCTTCTCCTGCGAAAACTTTGATGTCGGTATTTTGGAGCGATTCACTGACAATATGGTATTTTGATTTGTCAGCTATTACAACCATGTTTGGTTTGAACTCCAATGCCTGTTCGATGAGGAGTTTGGCGTTGGACCCCGCAATCAGAACTTCGGCCTGGAAGAGGTCGGGGTGACGGCGTATGACGTTGAGAGTTTGGGTCCCTATAGAGCCGGTACAACCTAGTATAGCTATATGTTTCAATGAGTTAAGTATTAATAGTTGAAATTATTAGTTTTTTTATCTCTGTCTTTTCGTTCCTCTACCTCTTGACGAAGAAGAGTGTCTGACTTTGAATGAGTGTATGGAGTTGGTTTTGCTTTAATGGTGTCATTGATCTTGGTAGTAGTGTGAAGTTTTGTGGGGTCTTTCTCTAGAAGAATATTTTGAATGTCGGTGAGCATATCTTCCTGAGCTTTCAGTTGAATCTCAAGGGAGTCGATTATACGAGCGTTTTCGTAAGTCTGACGTACCATGGATGGGTTGGAATAACCTGGAATAAGTTCGCGCAAAGGAGTGAACGCAAGCAGCAAAGCTGTTAAGAAAATAAGAACCAGAGATGTTATTCCCAGAAAAACGAAAACATTGGCACCCGACAGTTGAAAAGAGATTTTTTCTTTGTAGGTATCAGTGTCAAGAACAACAAAGCGGTGCTTATGCTTCATGAGGTCGCTTATAACATGGCGACCATGCCAGAGCCTCATGAAGAAGCGTTTGAATGGTTGAATAAGATTTGTTATGGCCTGTTTTATTTTCAAGGGTCGTAACTTTTTTGTTGCTAAAAGCAAAAGGCGGTGCAATAGATGTCAGTCCTCCGCACCGCCTTTTCCTACACCTGTCTGCTAAAAGATGTCAGAACAGGGCAATATTTAATACTATAGGTATTTTAATCTGTTGTCGGTTATCTTTACTCTGTTCTGAAGGACGTTTACAAGGTAGTTTATTGCTTGCATACCTGTGCTTTCGTAGCGTTGGCGGATGTTTGCGGCATTGTTGTTTTCGGCAACATTGTTGTTGTCGACACTAATTACATAAACTCCGCTAGCACCTTGTACAGGACCAATAATACCGGTGTCTTTCTTGGCAGCGATGGCACCTGTTGCTTTAGGTTCCATGCCGTTGCCGCCAAAGTAACCTCCAAAGGCCACACCATTGACACTGTCGACGGTGACGTTAAGGGCTGCAGCGATTGCCTCGATGTCGTTCTTACCCTTCATTGCCTCGCTGGCTTTGTCGCACAAATCCTTGCCAAGTTTTTCTATGCGAGCAAGATTGTCGAGACGGGTAACGTTGCGAGCTTGTTCGAGGGTGAGCTTGTTGGGAATATAGATGTCACGCAATCCAACGACGATATAGCTGTAGTCGGAGCGATAAATGGTGGCGCTGACGCTGCCATTTACGGTTTTTTCATCGAAAGCCCAGCGAACGGCGTCACGAGTGTCTGTAAATCCCGAGAGTGAGTCGCTCATAGAGATGAGCAGGTCATTGCGCATGTTGACATTCTGCGAAGCTGCGCCTTCAATCATAGATTGGCAGGTGGCATATTGGCTTGCAAACTGGTTGGCACGTTCCTGAATTTCTTTTTCGGTATCGTTACTTGGGGTGATCATTTTTTGTGCCAAGGCTAGGCGATATTTGAGAGTGGGGGTTGTTTTGCCGGTCACTTTCACAATATAGTGTCCTGCCTTGCCGGGGATTTCCTTTTCGAAGACCTCACCAACTGCATGGTGTACGATTTCATCGCCAAAGACGAGGGTGCCGTCTGGGCGCCAATCGAGGTCACCGCCCTTTGTGGTGTCGATAGAGAACTGGCGAACAGCCTCTTCGAAAGGCATACCAGCTTTGATGCTGGCCATAGCGCTATCGCAAAGATGGTCGGCGGCTTCAGGTGTGCGTTGGAGGTTGGGATTGTAGTTGTTGTTAGGTATGAAGATGACAGAGGCGCGAACACTATCGGGGCGCATCTCGGTCTTCAGTATTTTTCCCATAACATAGTATCCGTAAGCGTGACGACGGGTGTCGCTCTTGACAATGCTGGAAACAATCATAGGAGCAATTTCTTTGCCAGCATGGCTGCCGCGAATCACGGTGTCGAGAGGAGATGTGAAAAGGTCGCTGCTAACAAACATGGAGTCATAGCCACCATGAATGTTGACAAAGTCGACGAGGGTTCTTTCGTCCATAACGCGCATGGTATCCCACCATTCAGTGATTTCTTTCTGTATTTCGCTCATGTCGTTCTGTGAAGGCTGAGCGGTGAATACGGCGTAGGCGACCTCGCGACGCTCTTTGTTGTCCATGTGGAAGAAATCTCTGTTCAGCTCGCCTTTGTGAGCCTCGAAATAATTCTTGTAGTCGTCTTCAGACAGTTGAACGTCGTTAGTGTTGGTGTAACGCATTGTGGCTACACGTACGTCTGATGATTTGGCGGATATTTCAGCGATTTTGTTTGCAAGAGCATTGGGCATATACATACCTGTTTGCAGCATAACCAAATATTTGCTTTGTTGACGGTCTTTGCGCAACTGCTCTTGAACCTTGATCCACTGTGCTTTGTATTCCATTGTGTCGGGCATTTCATTAAGCTGGTTGACATAGTTGCTGATGCCGTTGCGATCATACTCGCCAGTTTGAGGATTGGTGAATTGCTGTTGCAGTCGGGGGTGGATAAAACGGCCGATATACATATCGGTGATTTCGGCGTCGGAGACTTCAATAGCCAAAGCGCTCATTTCGTCACCAAGAAGACGCTCGGCAAGAAGTTGTTGCCATACATAATCTTTGAATGAGGCACTGCTGTTGCCGCGCATTTGGTACTCTTCCTCGAATTCCATCAGTCGAGTGTTGAAATAGTCGTAGGTGACCTCATCGCCGTTGATTTTGGCAAAGGCCTCTTGCTTACGGTTTTTGGTAAGGTCGCCAATAATGAAAGCCACGATAGCAATACCTACGATGAGTACTGCAATCCATGAATGTTTTCTGATACTTCCTATTATTCCCATATTATGTTTATTTATTTAATTATTCTGTTTCTTATTTTTGTTATTGTATTTCAGTGTTTTGTAAGTGATAAAATATTATATACTTGTAGTATACATTAGAGTTATGTATGTTCAAAACAAGTTTGCAAAAGTACAAAAAAAATCTGAATGACAAACTTTTGCAAAAAAAACTTTTTAGAGATATTGTTTAATATATTAATAATCTGATATTTCGTATTGCCTTTATTTAATTACATTACATTTCGAAAACAAATGGAAGTAAGCATTCAACTCTATCAAATACTAATATTTTGTTGTTGGAGATATAACATATTACCCTTAGGTTCATTCCTTGTCGTTTTTGTTGTTCAATCATGACTTGTCGACAGGCGCCACAGGGTAGGGCGGGGGAGAGTATTCCATTTTCGTTGCGAGCTACGATGGCTATGGTCTCCATTGGCATGCCTGGATATTGTGCTGAAGCTGAAAACAGAGCTGTGCGTTCAGCACATAGTCCGCTGGGATATGCGATGTTTTCTTGGTTACTGCCATGCACTATTGTGCCGTTGACCATTCTGATTGCTGCTCCCACATGAAAGTTGGAGTAGGGAGCGTAGGCACTTTGGGTCGCCTCTATGGCTTCTTTGATAAGATCTTGGTCTGAGACACTGAGTTGATCTGCGCTATATTCTTGATAGTGTATGGTTTGTGTTTTGTCCATTTTTTTTAATATTTTTGCATTTTTGTAAAAGTAACGCACTTCTCCGCAAAATATTGTAAATGGTTAAAATAGGGAAAATAGAGGTTGGAGAGTATCCACTGTTTTTGTCGCCTATGGACGACGTGACGGATCTTCCTTTTCGTCAGTTGTGCAAGCGGCATGGAGCTGATGTTCTCATAAGTGAGTTTATCGCTAGCGAAGCTTTGATAAGAGATGCGGAAAAGAGTATGCGAAAAATGCTTTATGACGAATTTGAGCGTCCAATAGGTATACAAGTTTTTGGTAACGATGAGGATTCTTTGTTACGCTGTATTGATGTTGTCGCCGACGCAAATCCCGATTTCATAGACATCAATTGGGGCTGTCCTGTTCGCAAAGTTGCTGGTCGTGGTGCTGGAAGCGGTATGCTAAAGGATATACCTAAGCTTTTGAAGATTACTTCTGCTCTAGTCAAACGCTCACCTGTGCCAGTGACTGTTAAGACACGCTTGGGATATGATGATAGCGATAAGCCCATTGTTACTCTCGCTGAGCAATTGCAGGACATAGGCATTCAGGCTATAAGCATTCATGGTCGAACGAAAAGTCAGATGTATCGAGGCGAGGCAGATTGGACATTAATTGCTGAGACC
The DNA here is from genome assembly GCA_900316965.1 of uncultured Bacteroidales bacterium. Lineage (GTDB taxonomy): Bacteria > Bacteroidota > Bacteroidia > Bacteroidales > P3 > Colimorpha. Next base: position 189,779 of record ONEY01000001.1, on the reverse strand, counting down.
AAAGCAAATAAGCGACTATGTATTCCTGTCTTTGGCAATGGGGATATTACCACACCCCAACAAGCCGTCGAGGCGCGAAAACGATATGGCGTTGATGGTGTTCTGATAGGACGTGCTTCAATAGGCAATCCGTGGATTTTTGAGCAGACAAAACAGTTATTGCTTAACAATTCTTTTGTTGTGCCTACAGTGCAGGAAAGAGTCGAGGTTTGTCGTGAACATTTATTGGCTTCGGTAAAATTCAAAGGTGAACGACAGTCGATATTTGAAATGCGCAAGCACTATGGGGCTTATTTCCGTGGACTCTTTGATTTCAAACAGTTCCGAATACCTTTAGTATCTGTTACAACTCTCAACGAAGTTTTAATTATTTTAGACCGAATATCCGAACACTACACAGAGTAATTATTAGGTGTGATTTTTCCCCATTAAGAATTGATTTCCTGAAAAATTAGATGTTTTAATAAAATTATTCAAGCATTTTTTATATTGAACATTAGCGAATTACATCTTTTATGTTGTGGTAGTTTGTGTATTTTAATATAATGGTGTATATTTGCAAAATTTAATAAAATTAACAAAACTTAGATACCTATGTCAGAACCCACACGATTGTTTGATCTTCTTGAATGGCGAAAGAATCTACAACCTGAACGCCCTGTTTTTAAGTATAAAGAGAATGGTGAATGGAAAGACCATTATATCGATGAATACATTGAGAAGGCTAATCTTATTAGCTATGCTTTGATGCACTTAAACGTTAAAAAAGGCGAAAACATAGGACTTATTTCAGCCGGGCGCCCTGAATGGAACTATATTGATTTTGGTGTTCAGCAAACAGGAGCTGTCTTATTACCAATATATCCTACAATCAGCGAAGAGGACTATCAGTATATTTTAAACGACGCCCAAGTGCGTCTGCTGGTTGTGGAGACTCCTGCGTTGTACAATAAAATCAGCAATATACGCCATAGCCTTCCATGTTTGGAAAACCTATGCACTATAACTCCTATGGAGGGTGTCAAGTCATTAGATGACATATATGAGATTGGCCGTCGTTACGTTGCTGAAAATCCTCAGGCGCCACAACAGTTGCAAGCCATCAAGGATGCTTTGACTATTGATGACGTTTGTACAATGATATATACATCAGGTACCACAGGAGTCCCCAAGGGAGCCATGCTTACCCATCGTGGACTAATAATGAATGTACAGGAGATCAAGGAAAGCCCTGGAAAAACATGGACAAAGGCTCTTTCGTGGTTGCCGATGTGTCATATTTATGAGCGTATGATGGGCTATTTATATCAGTGGCTGTGTTTCACCATTGCTTATGCTGAAAGTATAGCTAAAGTGGGTGATAATTGCAAGGAAATAAGTCCAAACATGATGGCATGTGTGCCGCGTTTTATCGAGAAGGTCTACGATAAGATTTATCGAAAAGGTGAGAAAATGAGTGGTATGAGAAAGAAAATATTCGACTGGGCTATTGATTTGGCATTCGATTATGACCTTGACGAATCAAAACTTTGTTTGTGGTACAAAATGCAGAAGGCTATCGCAGACAAGTTAGTATATAAGGAAATCCGTGAAAGTATGGGTGGAGAGCTGTATATGCTTGTTAGTGGCGGAGCTACTATACAACCTCGACTAACCCGTTTCTTTTCTTGTGTTGGGCTAGATTTATATGAAGGCTATGGATTAACAGAATGCTCTCCTCTTATAGCTGTTACCAATTCGAACAAAAAGGGGCGTAAGATAGGATCTGTCGGTTTCGCAATGAGGAAGATAGAGGTTCGTATAGCTTCTGACACCAACGAGATTCAATGTCGAGGAGGTAATGTAATGAAAGGCTACTACAATCAGCCTGAACTTACCGCCGAGGCTATTGACAGTGATGGCTGGTTCCACACTGGCGATACAGGTTATTTCGACCCTGACGGTTACCTTTTTATCACAGGTCGTACAAAGAGTATGTTCAAAACCTCTATGGGCAAATACATCAATCCTGAAGTCATTGAGGAAAAAATGAAACAGTCGCCATTCATACTTGATATGATGGTTGTGGGTGCTGACCAAAAATTTGCCGCTGCGGTCATTGCTCCGGATTTTGATATGCTAAAAGACTGGTGCAGGCGTCATGGTGTCAATGCTGCTGACAAGGAAGAGATGATTTCAGACAAGACTGTAATAGCCCGCTATCAGAAGGTTGTGGATAAATACAACGCTGAATTGGGTGTCACTGAACAAGTGAAACGTTTTGTTTTAGTCGCCGACACATGGAGCGAGGCCAACAAGTTCCTCACCCCCACACAAAAACTTATCCGCCGAAACGTTACAGCTGCCTATAAAGACAAAATTGACGCCTTGTTCAAATAAAACTATTCAATAAATTTATGAGCAGGACGGTTGCCAATTCAACCGTCCTTTTTTATCACTCTAAGCTTTCCGCTTACAGCGTTCAATTCTTCATCTTGTTTCTCAACGAACACCTCTCCTCCCTCATAAACGAATCTGAAATTGATAACAGCACGTTGCAATATTCATTAAAAGCTCATTACATCGGCTTGATTTTCCTTGCTAACTTTGCGGCGAGGCCAGGACAATACTGTTTGATGTAGGCCATCAGCAGCTCGTAGCGACCTACGAGGACCTCGCGTTTTTTCTTGTATACTGCTTTGACAATTTTTTCAGCAGCCTGCTGAGGTGTAACGCCACCGGCTTGGCCTGCGTCCATTTTGCCATGTTGTTTGCCGTCTTTCTCAAGAGCATACTTGGAAATATTTGTCTGTACACGACCTGGGCAAACGATGGTGACGCGAATGTTTTGGTCGTAGGTCTCAGCCTGAACAGTCTCAAAAAAACCATACAGAGCATGCTTTGCCGAACTGTATGCACAACGCAACGGAAATCCGAAACGTCCGGCAATGCTGGTTGTTACCACCAATTGACCACCACCGCGCTCTATCATTCGCGGCAATATGTTTTTGGTCAGGATGACAGGTGCGTAATAGTCGATGTCCATCACTTTGCGAATGACGCGCATATCTGTCTCGACAGTGGTGCCGCGTTGGCTGATACCGGCATTATTGTATAGTATGTCAATACTACCGAACTGATTCCATGCTTGTTCAGCCAGAGCATCTAGCTGATTGCTTTGGGACAAGTCGAAGGGCAATGCAGCCGCATCGGGAGCCCCAAGTTCTATGCAATGAGCCACGACTTTTTCAAGCAAATCGGCCTCAAGTGCTGTCACGATTACTTTTGCGCCTTCTTGTGCAAATTGATATGCAGTGGCCTCGCCGATGCCCGACGAGGCTCCTGTAATCCATACTACTTTATTGTCAAATTTCTTCATTTGTTCCGAGTATTGACAGCTTTACTAGTAGACTAGTTTTCATCTACCAAATCCTTGAACCATTGAGCACGGTCGCTCCCTTCACCCGTGTTGAGAAGAATGGTGTCGCCACTATTTATCAAACCCTTATCCACAGCTTGGAAGAATCCTGCATAGCATACCATAGAGGCAGGCCCCATAAGGGTGCCGCGGGATAGTCTCATCTCTTTGCCATATTGAGGCAGTTCCGCTTCTGCTACACGTATGAATGTTCCATTAGACTTGTGTACCAGTGGGGCGACGAGCGGATAATTACCCGGATTTGCCGTGGTAAGAATGCCTATTTTGGTCTTTATGTTCTTCTTGGCTTCGTAGTCTTTTTCCCATCCTGCTGGGAATCCAGCAGATGTTGCCTTCTCCCAAGCAGAAACCATTGGGTCGCATTCGTCTTGTTGTACAAGCAGCATGCGAGGCAGTAAGGCGTTGGCATCAATCATGCCAGTGCGTTTCAAGTCGCGAAACCCTTTTTCGAAAGCCAGGGGAGAGGTGCCTCCAGCCACAGCCTGCATATATACTGTTGGCAGCTGACCTATTTGGCGAAGGCATTCGTAGGCTAGCAGACGTTTCGACTCGATACGCAGTGGGTCGGTATTACCTCCGCTGATAAGTACATGCTTTTCTTTATGATAGGTGGCGGCCTCTGCTTTTGCGTCACCATATCCGCCCTTGGATATTATTACTGGTTGTCCAACTTTGCGTATGGCCGCAACTGTAGCGGGGTCTATGCAGTTGGGCGCGAATTCGGTGAAACGTATGCCGGCCTTGGCACAGTATGTTGCGAAAGCAACGCCGGCATTGCCAGTCGACGCCAGGCAGTATTCCTTTATGCCATTCTCTTTAAGCACAGAGGCTGCTAGAGCGGCGCTGATATCTTTGAACGATCCGCTACCGTCATTTTGGTCGTTGCGGTATACAAATACCTTGCAATCTATTCCTTTGCTTTTTGCATAGGCTTCGAGGTTGCCCCATCGTTCCATGGGTATAAGCCCCTCGCCATAACTGACTATGTTCTCGCGTTTAACAATTGGCAGCAAATCGAAATAATAGTCTTGGTATGAGTTGTTTGCAGGATCGCTGAAATGGAACGGTGTGTTGTCGGTATATTCAACCTCGGCGTAGCCGCTGCCGCATTCACATTGTTGATCTTGTTTAAACCAAGTGGCAAAGTCTGATATGACTTTGCCACATTTTTTACATCTAAGTTGATACTTCATTTTATTTATGCTTAATAATATGCATATCAGGCATAGGCTTGTTGTATACGCCTTCGTCAAGACGCTTTTTCACCTCACGGAACACTTCGATTGTGCGGTTGGCGTGCTCCATGGTGTGGACAGCAGTAGGTATTATGCGCAGCATAATCTGACCTTTAGGCACAACGGGATATACTACAATTGAGCAGAAGATTCCGTAGTTTTCGCGCAGGTCGACAACGACATTGGTACCTTGGTTGACATCGCCAGGGAAGAATACGGGTGTAATTGGAGACTCGGTGACGCCAGTGTTAAGGCCTTCGGCTTGGAGCGATTTCTGTAGGTAGTTGGAGAGCTCCCATAGTTTTTCGCGGTATTCGGGATGCTGGTTGATAATCTCCAGACGACGTTTGACACCCCATACGATAGGCATAGGCAAGCTCTTGGCATAAATTTGCGAACGCATATTGAAACGTAGATAGGTGATGATGTCCTCATCATTGCAGCCAATGAAACCACCAATGATTGCCATAGTTTTGGCAAAAGCGCAGAAATAGAGGTCGATATCGTCAGCACAGTTGAAATGGGTATGTGTACCACGACCTTCAGGGCCCATAACACCCATGCCATGGGCGTCGTCTATAAGAATACGGAAGTTGAATTCCTTCTTAAGGGCTACGATTTTGTCCAATGCTCCGAGGTCACCTTCCATACCATAAACGCCTTCAGTGGCTACAAGAATGCCGCCGCCCTGTTTCTCGGCCAATGCTGTGGCTTGGGTTAATTGTTTGCGCAGGCTTTCGATGTCGTTATGCTGGTATTTGAAACGTTTGGCACCTGTCACGCGGAAGCCGTCAATGAGGCAAGCGTGAGCTTCACTGTCGTACACGATGACATCGCGAAGACTCACGATGGTGTCCAAGATACTTATTTGGCCTTGGTAGCCAAAATTAAGCAGATAGCCATATTTTTTGTGAGTGTATTCGCAAAGCATAGCCTCTACCTCTTCGTGCAGAGCGGTGTGGCCACTCATCATACGTGCACCCATAGGGTAGGCAAGTCCCCAACGGCGAGCGCCTTCCTCATCAGCGGCACGAACCTCAGGATTGTTGGCCAAGCCAAGATAATTGTTGAGACTCCAGTTCAACACTTTTTTTCCGTTGAATGTCATTTCTGGTCCCAGCTCTCCTTCGAGTTTGGGGAAATAAAAATAACCGTCGGCAAGTTTGCGATATTGTCCTAAAGGACCGCCTGTCGACTCTTTAATGCGTTCAAATATATCTTTCATATTGTTAAAATTTTTTTCTATTATTTATTGTTAGATTTTTATAAATCAACATATAAACATATTATTACTAGATAATAATATACCTAATTAAACCGATACAAAAATACATTTTTTTTCTTAATCAGTAGAAATAAAAATAGTATCTTTACTTTTGTCATTTCTCCATTAAAATAAAAAATAGTATTTTTGTTATTCATTTTTATGTGCCAAATTAATGCTATTTAATGATTTAAACTGAATTATAATATGCCTCAACTTTCTGAAGAACAAAAATCTTTTGCTTGGTTGTCTAATATACTTGATGTTTTGCGACGACAATGTCCTTGGGATAGTGTTCAAACTATAGACACATTACGGTATCTTACCATTGAGGAGGTTTACGAGCTTTCTGAAGCTATCACGAAAAAAAATTACGACGACATACGCAAGGAGTTAGGTGATCTTGTCATGCATCTTCTATTTTATGCCAAAATTGCTGATGACGAAGGGCGTTTTTCGCTTGCTGATGTTTTTGATGGTATATGCAACAAATTGATTTCAAGACATCCTCATATTTCTCTTCCAAATAAAGATGGTGAGTATGAGCCTGCGCGTCAGAGTGAGACTCCAAGATGGGAGCAGGTGAAAATGAAAGAGGGACGTCGCTCGGTTATGGAAGGGGTTCCGGAAACGCTGCCGCCTCTTGTCAAATCAATTCGCATACAGGAGAAAGCGGCAGGTATGGGTTTTGAATTTCCTGACGCAGAGGCAGCGAAGAAAAAGGTAGATGAAGAATATTCCGAATTTATTGACGCTCTGACAGAATTGAAAACCGTAGGTGATGAGTCTTCAAAAAAGCACGCTAACGAAGAATTAGGAGACCTATTGTTCGCTCTTGTCAAATGGGCTCGTTTTGAGGGTTTAAACGCTGACGATGCTCTTACATTTACAAACCAAAAATTTCAAAGCCGTTTTAAATATATTGAGCAAAAGGCTTGTGAAGAAAACAGATCCGTATCCGATTTTTCAATTGATGAAATGCAACATTTTTGGAATGAGGCAAAAAGAAACGGAAAATAAGGCTTAGACGGCTACTTGGTAGCGTATATCTTCATCTCACATTTTTTGCAGTCGAATTCTAGACGAAATCGTTTGCCGTTATTGACTAGTGTCAAGTTGCTTTGGTATTCCGGAGAGATGATATTGTTGCATTTATGTCTCAGACATTGTTTTAACTCGTAACGTAGACAGTATTTGCATGTCATTAGAGGTATGGTTCCATTCTTTATACTTGTGCTGTCGGTGTCTGGTCCTGATTCTATGGATTTTACCTTATGGCGTTTGTAAAAAAGTCTCGATTTGGCATTGGTAACATTTGCTCTGCCATCAATGTCTGACTCATAGTATGAGATGTCGTTTGGACTTATCTTTCCGGACTTCGGATGATGGAATTTTATTCTCTTTTCAGCAAGAGTATCCAATACTTTGCGTCGCAATTCGTTTAATTGCGATGATGGAATGAAGTATGTGATGCTTGTGTTTATTTTTATATTGCTGATTTTAAAGCTTGTACCACCTGATTTAGATAGTTGCTTTCGGATGTTGTCCAATGCTTTTTCTGCATTGTTGGCTTTATCCTTTGCAATTTCTATGCTTTCAGAGGCAACGATACCATCCTCATCTTCAGCTACTAATTCAAATCCATTGTCGCTTTCGTTGAGAGAAAAAAATACATCTATGAGTCTCTCAGCGCTATCTCCTTGAAGCATTTTTTCGAAACTATAGTCATTGTTGCGCCAAATAGTTGTGCCGTTTGTTATGGTAAGACTCTTGTTTGCAGTAATTTCAATCGTGTGGAATTCGCCAATATTTTTTTTCTCCCTGACATGATTGACAAGAAAACCGACGGTTTCTTTTTTTTCATCGAAATATAGCATACCATCTCCGGCAACAATACTTTCTTTTGTACGGATTGTAATCTTGTTGCCTTTGCTGGATACTATGGTTCCAATGTTTTTGCCCACAGACTTTTGTGTGGCCAATGATGCCATAGGGTGTCTATCAATCAGAAAATAGTCGGTAAAAGTCCTATTGAATGTTTTTGTTGGGTCTGGTATGAAGTGAAATGTTGTTTTGCCTGACGATGAAGACTGTAGACCTTCACGGCGATTAATAATGTTATCCAGTAATTTTCGGTAGTATGCTGTGTTGTTTTTAACGTATGATAAGTCTTTCAGACGCCCCTCTATTTTGAAAGATGTAATTCCGGCATCTATCATGTTCTCAATATGCTGAGCTGCAGAATAATCCTTTAAAGAGAGTAGATGCTCGTTTTTGCGTAGTAGTTTACCATCATCGTTTATCAAGTCATATGATGAGCGGCAAGGCTGTGTACAACTACCTCTATTCCCTGAACGATCTCCATCAGACAGATAAAGGCTCATGTAGCATTGTCCGCTATAGCATACACAAAGAGCACCCTGCACAAAGGCTTCAAGGTCGATAGTTGTTGATTTGCGAATTTCCTCCATCTGTTTCAGTGAAGTCTCACGTGCTAGTATTATTCTTTTGAAACCTGTTTGCTCCAAGAACTTTATCCGTTTTACGTCAATATTGTGAGTTTGTGTGGATGCATGCAACTCGATGGGAGGCAGGTTTAATTCCAATAATCCTAAGTCTTGTATTATGGCAGCGTCGACGCCAACCTCATAGAGTTGCCAAAGCATTTTTTCGGCTTGTTCTATTTCGTTGTCGAAAAGGAGTGTGTTTACTGTAGCAAATAATTTGGAACCATATAGATGGGCGTATTTTACCAAAGATTCTATCTCCTCGATGCTGTTGCTGGCATTGACACGGGCACCAAATGCGGGAGCGCCAATATATAGAGCGTCAGCGCCATGGTTAATGGCAGCTTTTCCTTGTTCATAATTTTTGGCTGGCGAAAGAAGTTCTATTTTTGTTCCCATGTTATTGATAACGACATTGAATTTATATTATTGTTGAAGGCTATAGTGCATATTCTAAGATAAAAAAACTTTATTAGCGGCTTATATGTCAATGCCAGGAATTAACAATAAGTGGGTTATACTCGGTAATACAATTATTTTATTTATATTTGTTTTCTGATAGTAATCCAAAATAATTATTTATAGTTTTGATATAGTGCTGTTTGTATGAAGACAAAGATCATCATTAATCCTACCAATCGTGCATTTAGCTCGTTAGACAAGATGTTGTCGGGCTCAGCATTTAGCGACGCGCGTTTTTTTATCATTTGTGACGAAAACACATATAACTATTGTCTTCCGATTTTGATTTCTCACACTTCGCGACTACAGGAGTCTGAGTTTCTTGAGGTTCCCGTTGGCGAAGAGGCTAAGAGCATAGAGGTTGCCACGCAACTATGGAAAACTTTAATCGACAGTAATGCCGACCGCAACAGCGTAATTGTCGCCCTTGGAGGAGGATGCGTGAGTGATCTTGCTGGATTTGTGGCCTCGACATATAAAAGAGGAATCCGATATATCAATATACCCACCTCGCTGATTGGTATGGTGGATGCGTCTATTGGAGGTAAAACAGCTGTAAATGTTGACAATGTCAAAAATCAGATTGGCACTATACATCAACCCTCAGCGGTTATAATTTATCCAGACTTCCTTGACACATTGTCGGATAGTAATGTTGTTTCAGGGTATTTTGAAATTGTTAAAACATTGTTATTATGCAGCAAAAATACCTTTAAGAGTATTATTGATAATAATGCTGAAGGTATCGATATTGAGGATGTAAAAAAAATCATCCCCATTTGTGTTGATTTTAAGAAAAGTGTTGTTGATAATGATCCTACCGAGCATTCTATCCGTAAAATATTGAATTTGGGTCACACTTTTGGTCATGCTATCGAAAGTTTTTTTATTGACAAAAGGAATCCAATTCCTCATGGACTCGCTGTGGGATATGGATTAATGTGCGAGTTGTATCTGTCGGTTAAAAAGCTTGGATTGAAGGAAAGTGTTTTAAAAGACTATTGTGGCTTAATGAGTCATTTTTCAGATTTCCCGAAGTTTACTTTGCTAGATACAGAGCAGATTCTCAGCTATATGAGGAATGACAAAAAAAATGTTGGTGGGTCTATCCTGTGTGTTATGCTTCAAGATGTTGGTGAGCCTGTAATTGATGTTGCTATCGATGAGTTAGAGGTGCGTGATGCATTGTTAGCTGTTTCCAAACTTTAGCTGAGTGGCTTTATTCCTCTCACAATAGCGACGATAAGGGCAGTCGTAAGGTTTGCTGCAATGCTCTCCAGGTTTTATGTCTGGTTCAAATCCTTGAATGACATCTTTCATCCTTTCAACTTGTTCTGCAATTTGGTTTTCGGCGTCTTGAGCCTCTTTCAGTTTGTCTTCATAGATTGGACTGTCATTTCCATCATTGTACACCAAAGAAAACGATACTAAGTTTTTAACGCAATGTCGTATTACATATTGTTGAAGATTAAGGTCGTTTAAGAAAACATCTTTGACGGATAACGAGTTTTTAATCTCATAAACGGAAACCTCTCCATTGGAAGATTTGTGTACTACGTCGGCAAGTACCAGTACTTCGTTGAACACAAATCCAGCTTCATAAAGATTTATTTCACCCTCTTGGTTTAGTATTTGTAAGGTCAGCTCAGGGTATTTGTTTATTTGTCGCCCCAATTGCTTACTAATATCTATGGCGTTTGGGAATAGCGATTTGATTTTAGCTTCAAAATTGCGACCTTCCCGGAATTTTTTTATTGTCTCGGGTGGGAAGTAGGCTAAATTTGGTTGGTATACATCCAAGTACAATGCTTTTTCGCATTTCAATCCTAGAATGAATTTGCTCTTTGTAAGTCTGTAAAGCATCTACTCTGTGGTTATAGTTCGACAAGCAGTTGTGTTGTTGTTCTCGCTCGTTGTTGTAACAGAATATTACGTCCTCCTACAATGCTGTCTATAATAGTTTGGTTATAGTATCGTATTGTTATTAGTTGCAGGTTGGAATTGTACACAAGCCGGAAGTCTTTCTCAAGTTTTCCTCGCAGTTTTTTTAGAAGTATCTCGTTGTGATCGATACATAAAGAGAAGCTAAGCGCTGAGTTTTGCATCATATTGACACGAATGTTCAATTCTGCCAATACTGCGAAGATAGTGTGTAGATTATCCTCAGCAATAAAAGAGAAGTCTTTGGGTTGTATTGAGATGAGTGTCTGGTTGTTTTTGAAGATGTAGAGTGGTGTGAGAGGCTCAATACTGTCGAAAGGACCGATTATTGAACCTTCTGCGGATGGATCTACAAATGATTTGATATTCAGTTTTATTCCCTTGTTTTGAATTGGTTTTACGGTTTTTGGGTGTATTACTGATGCACCATAATAGGCTAGTTCAATAGCTTCGTTGAAAGGTATTTTATTGATTTTAACTGTTTCTTTGAAAAATTTTGGGTCGGCATTTAGAAAACCGGGTACATCTTTCCATATTGTCATGCTTTCAGCATTCAGACAATAGGACAGTATCGATGCGGAATAGTCGCTACCCTCACGTCCAAGGGTTGTGGTTGCCCCAGTTTCGGTACCAGCAATAAAGCCTTGGGTTATGACCATAGATTTAGGATCTTGCAGCAAGGGTCTTAAGGTCTTATTGACCAGAGTGCATGTAGTGTTGAAATCGACAATTCCTTCGCGGTAGTTGTTGTCGGTACGGATTACTTGACGTACGTCAATCCATGTGTTTCTGATGCCAAGGCTGTTTAAGTAGCCAGAGACAAGAGTGGTGGAAATAAGTTCTCCGAATGACACAACGCGATCGTAGTCATAGTTATATTCTGTCGGTTTGGAGAATGAAGTTTCCTTCAAATTGTCGAAAAGATTATCAAGTTTGACAAATGTGTCGTTTGGGGCATCGTCAAAAAGCTCTTTTGCGATAGTAAGATGGTAGTCATAGCATTGCTGAAGCAACTCATAGTGTTCTGTCTCGTTGTTAGGAATGCCTGGAATTATTTTTTCAAGAAGATTGGTGGTTTTACCCATTGCCGATATCACGACGACTAGAGGTCTATCTTGATATTGTGAAACAATATTGGCCATGTTTTTTATGGCCGAGACGCTATTTACGGAGGCACCTCCGAATTTGAATACTCTCATTTATATTTCGATATATTGATGTGAAAGTGAGCGGCGAGAACTTATAGATAGGGTGATATTATTGTGTGCAGTAAGTATTATACAAGCTGTCGTTCCATATCTCTACGAGTATCTTTAGCTTTGATAGTTTCTCGTTTGTCAAAGAATTTTTTGCCTCGAGCTAGGCTTATATCCAGTTTCGCATATCCTTGAGGATTGACATATAGTAGTGTTGGCACAATAGTGTAGCCTCGTTCTTTTATTTTGTTTTGTAGTTTCCGGAGTTCTTTACGGTTTAAAAGCAATTTGCGATCACGTTTCGCGGGGTGATTCAACCAACTTCCAAAACGGTATTCGCTTATGTGCATCTGTTTTACAAACAATTCGTTTCCAATAAAAGCACAATATGCGTCGGTAAGATTGGCTCGTCCCTCACGGATACTCTTTATCTCCGTTCCTGTCAACACAATGCCGGCAGTGAAAGAGTCTATTAAAAAATATTGGTACTCAGCTTTCTTATTCTTTATCTCTATGATGTTTTTTGCTTCCATAATGATATATTACGTCAAATAGTCCGAAATGTTGTGTCCCTCACCTATTTATTTTTAATCCAAATCTGTCAACGACCGATTGGGTTAAATGGTCTGTCTAATTATCGATTTGGTTTCTGTTTTGCTATGGTACAAATGAAAAAGGTCTCCTTTTAAGAGGAAACCTTTTCCTTTGAACAACATTAAATACTTCTGAGTTATTAATGTGAAAGTGATTGTTCAACTCTATTTGTTGCGTTGTTGACTCAGAAACAACTCCGCTTATTATCAATTAATCTGCCTCGTAAATTAGGAGTTCTCCTTCAGCATACATGAACAGCATGGGGTCTTTGTCGCGTTTTTTGAAAATCCAGCATCCGCCGTTTTCTCTGTCAATCTCGGTTTTGATGTATTTGGAACTGATTTTTTGTTCGGCAAGTAATTTGTCGTTTCTGTCGAAGACTTGCATATAAGTGTTGCCGTCTACATCGTTGACGATAGCATACATAAGGTCGCCGCTGATTGCATAGCTTACCATGTCTACGTTATATGTGTCGTGTATGTATTTGTGGACCACTACAACGTCGGTAACATGATAGTCGTACCAATAAGAGTTGCAGTATAGCCAGAATCCGGGCCAGAAGATGGGGCGAGGAGGTACGGGGTGCCAGAATATTGGGTGCATATGAATCATGCAGTGGTGATAGGGGTGGTAGAAATAGGGTGCGGGGTGCATGGGGCGATGTGATGGAGGCATGGGGCCTGGGCGTCCTGGGCGAGCATAGCTATGGCCTGGATGGTTTTGAGGATTGACGTTAGGGCGGCTATCGCCGCGAGTTCCGGTACCCCTAGGACCTCCGTTGTCTGGTTTTGCGTTGGCGCTAGGGCGACCATTGGGATTTGTGGATGAACCAGGGCGACCATAGTTGTCTCTTGAACCTCTGGGGGCTGTACTGGATGGAGTTCCTACTCGTGAGCGCGAAGAGGATGATCGATTGTCAGTAATTCTGCTATTCCCTGTGGCTTCGCCGCGACCTCTATCACTACTACCATAGGTAGTATTGCCTCTACGGCTTGAAGATGACGCATTGCTGCGGCTTGAGGGACTGGAGTAGCTGCTGCGGCTTGATGGTGATGAGTTGCTACGGCTTGAGGGGCTAGAGTAGCTGCTACGGCTTGATGGTGATGAGTTGCTACGGCTAGAGGAACCAGAGTAGCTGCTGCGGCTAGAGGAAGAACTGCTATGGCTTGAGCCAGAAGAGAAACTTCCGCCGCGCGAACCAGATGATGATGAGTGGCTTCCACCGCCGCGGCTTCCACCACCTCTGCCTTGCGCCAGTACAGGAGTTGTCCCTAATAGGGCAAGAACTGCGAATATTGTTATCAATTTGCTGGTTTTCATAATATATCCTTTCTTTTGGAGGTTTCTATTGTTTTTTTCACAATGCAAAAGTATACACAGATTTCAAAGTAAAACCCTATAGAGCTGCATATTTTTCCGTATTTTTCCGTATTTTCCCTAAAAATATTTTTCTTTATCGTTGTTTCAATAATATCTAATTGTTAATTATTGATTTAAAAAAAAGACTGGATGAATAATTCTCCCAGTCTTTTTTTTGATTATTATTCTTCGTCATCATTATTTTTTTCTTCTATTGGTCCTTCAGTGACCACTGTTCGGTTGAAAACTCCTAGGTTCCGTAAGGATATATAGTAATATAATACGAAAAGGATGGTGAGCATTATGTCACCCAAGGGTAAACTTTCGCGTCCTAGAAATAGTACTCTTATAAGCAAGATAAGCATTTGCGCCAACGTATACATGTGGAATCCGCTTTTTCGAAGATTCCACATAAAAATGGCTCCGCAAAGTGACATGGCGTATAGTAGTGCGCTGCACAGAAAAAACGAACGAGGAGTTTCGAGCATTTGCTCGATAGCCACAGTATAGGTGGCCATTTGTTCTGATAATTTTATTGCGCCAGACTCATAGGCACTCTTCATTGCAGGCTGAGCAATGCCAGTTATAGTGTGATTTATGAAGTAGAAGCCTGAGCCGATCATGCTTAGTACCAAAACTATACGCAATGTTCTTCGGCGTGCTTCGAACATTTTCTGTTCTATCGACCCGTCGTTATTCATTTGTTGATGATGTAGGAAATATCCCTAATTAGTTAGATTGTATTATAAATATATGGGTGGCATACTCCTCAGTGTAGGAGTTGTGTTCAGATGACGTTGTGGTTTTTGAGCTCTTCGGCCATCTGGCATTGAAGTTTCTGTGCCTCTTGGGCGGCGCGTTCGGCAAAGTCTTTTTCGCCAGAGGCGTATATGATGCCTCGAGACGAGTTGACCAAAAGACCGCATTCCGACGTTATTCCATATCGGCATACCTCGGTAAGGCTTCCTCCTTGAGCACCAACGCCGGGGACCAAAAGGAAACTGTTGGGTACAATAGCGCGTACTGTCGTCAACATGTCGGCCTTGGTGGCTCCTACAACATACATCATGTTTTCGTCGTTGCCCCATTTGCGAGATGATTCCAATACTTTTTCAAACAGATGTTTGCCTTCGTTCTTGTCTTCCATAAACTGAAAATCGAAAGCGCCTTTGTTGGAGGTAAGAGCCAATAGTATAACCCATTTACCATCGTATACTGTGAAAGGAGTCACAGAGTCTTCGCCCATATAGGGCGCCACGGTTAAAGAGTCGAAATTGAAATCTCCATTAGGGTCAAGAAAAGCTTTGGCATATTGTTGTGAGGTGTTGCCAATGTCACCGCGTTTGGCGTCGGCGATAGTGAACACCTTGTCGTTAAGGCTATGAAGATAGTCCATTGTCATCTTCAATTGCTCCAGTCCTTTGATTCCTCCTGCCTCATAGAATGCCAGGTTGGGTTTGTAGGCTACGGCATAGGGAAGTGTGGCGTCAATAATAGCTTTGTTGAAATTGAATATGGCGTCTTTATCGCCGCGCATATGTTGCGGTATCTTGTTGATGTCGCTGTCAAGGCCGACACAAAGGAATGATTTTTTTGTGCGTATGGTTTTAATAAGTTCTTGGCGTGTCATATTGTTAAGAGAAAAACGATTTTTTTTAATATATGGTTGTTTTTTTCAAGTGTTGCTATAATGTTACTCTTTTGTGAGTTGGTGGAATATTTGTTCTAAATTGGAGTGTCCTTGCGATTTCAAATTCTCAATACTGCCGTCGGCGACAATTTTGCCGTGGTTTATAATGACGGCTCTGCCGCACATAGCCTCCACTTCTTGCATGATATGTGTTGAAAGCAATACAATTTTGTTTTTGCCCGCATTGCGTATCACTTTGCGTATTTCGTCGAGCTGGTTGGGGTCGAGTCCTGTTGTTGGCTCGTCGAGGATAAGCACTTTGGGGTCATGTATCATTGCTTGTGCTAGCCCTACACGCTGACGGTAGCCTTTAGAGAGTGCTCCTATTTTTTTGCCCAGCTCTGGTTGCAACCCGGTGAGTTCAATCATTTCATCCACACGTTTTTTGCTGTCGCTGAGCTTGTATATGTCGGCAGTGAAACGCAGGAACTCGGGAATATACATGTCGGTATAAAGAGGGTTCTGCTCTGGCAGGTAGCCGATGTTGCGACATACTTCGCGAGGTTCGTCGTAAATGCTATGTCCGTACACTGTTACTTCGCCTTCCGAAGGAGGTATGAAGCAGGTTATTATTTTCATCAATGTGGATTTGCCTGCGCCATTGGGCCCCAGCAAACCTACTATTTCACCTGGTTGAACGGAGAAACTAACTTCGTCTAATGCTCGTTGTGTGCCGTATATTTTTGTTATATTTTTAACTTCTAACACTGTATCGATCTTTTTGTTGGGGGTTCAAACAAGGCCTTGTTTATTGCTCTTGAAGTTCGCGGGCCTCTTGCAGACTAATGCGTTTGCCGTTGTAAAAAGCGATAACAAAAGCATCTTTAAACCCTTTTTTGCGTAGTTCGTTTTGGAGATTCTTTGCTTTTGACACTGTGCTTTCGTTGCCCATAGTGTAGCGATACACATTGCCTTGCTTGTATTGGTCGTATCCTGTCAGACCTTTGAATTCCTTAGAGCCAGCTTTAAGCTCTTTTTCGCTGGAGAGGAATTGTACTCGGTATGTAACACCAGCAACTTCTTTGTCATCTTGTTTGACAGTAACTTGTACGTCGTCTTGTTGCTGGAGATATGGTTCTATCGATGGGGGTACATTTTTTTCAGGGAAAGGGTTGTTGTCTTGAGGTCTTTTGACTTCGGCTTTTGGGGCCTCTTCGCCTTGTGATTGAAGAATGGCGGCTTCCAAAGCTCCGTCTTGACGTATTTGCTCGTCGAGAGTGCTGTCGGCAACAGCGTCGCCTTGAGGTATGGGTTTCTTGGTTTTGTTTTTGCCATAGCCGGGCAAGTCAATCTCCATCTTTTTAGGCTTTGCCACCGACTCTTCATGCGATTTGTAGTTGGCGAAAGCGTTGAGAAGGCAAACGGCTATGGTTGCTTGGCCTTCATCCGACATCATGTATGCCTCCTCGGCGGGGTTGCTAATAAAGCCTACTTCAGTAAGTACAGACGGCATCGCCGTTTTGTAGATGACAAAGAATTCGGCCTGTTTGACACCGCGGTTGGTGGTTTTGATGGCATTTTTATATTGGTCTTGAACGTATTGGGCAAAGTTGAGACTTTTGTCGATATAGGCGTTTTGGTACATAGCAAACATGACGTAGCTTTCGGGCGAATTGGGGTCGAAGCCTTTGTAATCGCTATTGTCTTTGTATCCCTCCTCAAGCAGAATGTCGGCATTTTCTTTTTTTGCCACTTCCATATTGGCGCGGCTACGCGAAAGGCCCATAACGTAGGTTTCCATACCTACGGGTACCGAGGTGGGATGTGAGTTGATGTGGATAGACACAAATAAGTCGGCTTTGGCACGATTGGCGATATTGGCGCGCTCGGCCAAAGTTACATCGACATCGGTGGTGCGGGTGTAAATGACCTTAACATCTGGATAGTTGTCTTCTACGAGTTTGCCAAATTTTTTGGCTATGGACAAGGTGAGTTCTTTTTCCTTGCTATGTTTGCCTAAGGCACCAGGTTTGTCTCCTCCGTGACCAGGGTCAATAACTAGGGTTTTTACTTTTCCGGGCTCTCTTTTTTGAGAATAAGCAAAGCCAGTTGCTACGGCAAGGGCTAGGAACAATACAACTAAACGTTTCATTTATAGTGAAATATTTTTTGTTTTTATGGGTTTCTCAAATTGTCTTATCTTTGCAATTTGAAAATGCAAAGATACTAACTTTTTAGATATTGAGTATCAGAAAATCATATTATTTTCTGCTTTTTTTGTCGATGAGTTTTTTCATGCTCGTTGTCAATGGTTCTCTTTGTGCTCAGGATACTATACATAGAGCCATGTATCAACCTGATTCTATGATGTTACGCCGACCATCTTTCATAGTTGACAGTACGACAAGGCCTCGTATTATCGACTCTTTGACGGTCAAGAGAAATGCTGAGAGTGACATGCTGCCAATATCCAAAGACGCTATCAAGGAGATAGTAACATATCGCGCTGTCGACTCGGTGGCTATAGAGTTGGATTCCAAAAAAGCTTTTCTTTTCCGCGAAGGCGAGATTGTTTTTCAAGATATGAACCTTAAAGCTGACGCTGTGGAAATAGATTTTGAGCATCAGATACTTCATGCTTCGGGAGTGTCCGACAGCAATGGCTCTTATTTGGGTCGTCCTCTTTTTGTTCAGGGCACTTCGGAATACAATGCAGACACAATAACCTATAACTACAAGACGGAAAAGGGTATAATACATGGTGTTATAACCCAAGAAGGTGATGGATATCTTCATGGTGACAAAATCAAGAAGGTTAATGACTCTATTATGTACCTAAGCAGTGGACAGTATACCACATGCAACTATGCCCATCCTCATTTTGCCATCAATTTTTCAAAATCAAAGCTCATCACTAACGAGAAGATTTTCACAGGACCAGCCTATGTCTCTATCGAAGATGTTCCCACGCCACTGGCATTGCCTTTCGCTTTTTTCCCGTTGGCTCACGACCGTGCTTCGGGAATACTACTTCCCTCTTATGGGTGGATGAATGGTCGAGGCTATTATCTTAAGGATGGAGGCTACTATTTTGCCATAAACGACTATCTCGATCTTGCTCTTATAGGTGAGGTGTATACCAACTTGAGTTGGGCTGCAGAAGCTAAGTCGAACTATTATCGCCGCTATCGCTATAAAGGCAATTTTGATATCCGATATGGTATTACAAAGACAGGTATACGTGGCGACACCAACACTTTTCGCCAGTATGGTGATTTTAAAGTAACTTGGCGTCATGACCAAGATGCCAAAGCTAATCCCAACAGCCGTTTCTCAGCCAACGTCAATCTCATAAGCAGAAACTATAATCGTAACACAACCAACCAAAACGACTATTTTAACAGCACCACTACGTCGAGTGTAAGCTATACTGCCTCGCTAGGTTCGTGGTTCAACCTTGCTCTTTCGGCACGAGAATCGTATAATGTCCAGACGGGGCTGATGAATATACAGTTACCTTCGCTTTCATTGAGCAGCACAACATTCTATCCGTTGCGCCGAAAGACTCCTTCGGGCGCCTATCGATGGTATGAGAACATCTCTCTCTCGTATGTTCTTCAGGGTGCTAACAATCTTGACGCCCAGGATTCTAATATTTTGAAAAAGACAATATTCAACGATATGCAGTATGGCATAAGCCACCGTATTCCGCTTCAAAGTACAGTCAAAGTGTTGAAATTTTTCAACTGGACCAACTCTGTTGCATACAATGAACGTTGGCATTGGTCGACTATAAACAAGGACATTGACTCGACAGGAAGGTTGGTGATTGACACCTTGCGTGGCTTCAAGGCCAACCGCGATATTTCGTTCAGTTCTTCGCTCTCTACCCGTGTTTACGGTATGTTCAATTTCCGTTATGGTCCGCTCAAGGCGCTGAGGCATGTTGTTAATCCTAGCGTGTCGTTCAATTTCCGTCCCGATTTTGGCAGCGAGCGTTTAGGCTACTGGAGATCGTATACCGACACTACAGGCTATGTGCACCGTTATTCTATCTTTGAGCAGAGTCTTTACGGCGGTCCTCCCGACGGTAAATCTGGGCAACTGGGTTTTTCGATAGGCAACAATTTGGAAGCCAAGATAAAACCATGGCGCGACACAACCGAGGAATTGAAGAAAGTCGTTCTCATCGAAAACCTGACACTTTCGATGAACTATGACTTGGCTCGTGACTCGCTAAACTGGTCAAACCTGAATGTCTCGGGACGTACAACACTTTTCAAATCGTTGGTTCTTAATTATTCAGGATCGTTTTCGCCATATGAAATAGACTCGCTTGGTAACAAGCACGACCAATATCTTTGGAATACTCGTCACAAGCTGTTCCAGCTAAGCCAGTCGACTTGGAGCGCACAACTGTCTTTCAGTTTGAACCAAAACACATTCAAAAAAGAGGCTCCTAAAGACAAGGGGCGTATGGTTACTCCTATTATGCAGACACCATATGATCACAACTCGGCGCTGATGATAGGGACCTACACCGACTTTTCGGTTCCATGGAACCTTTCGGTACATTACACTCTCAGCTATGTTAGCGCCTATGATGCCGCTTTGTACAATATCAAGCGTGATTTGACCCACTCGGTAACGTTGTCGGGTAATTTCTCGCTTACTGAGGCGTGGAAATTCAGTTTTTCGACGGGCTATGACTTCACCAATAAGGGAATGTCGTATACTAGCATAGACATCTACCGTGACCTTCACTGCTGGGAGATGAGATTCAACTGGGTACCATTTGGGTACTATAAGAGTTGGAATTTTGTCATCAACATAAAGGCGGGCTCACTTCGCGATGTGAAATATGAGAAGAGAGAGAATTATCAGTCAAACCAGGGATATTATGTCAACTGAAATATTAGGAACAAATAACGTTGCTATGAACGAAGGTAAATTATATTATAGTATCGGCGAGGTCGCCGAAATGCTTGGTGTCAACCAGTCGCTGCTAAGATTTTGGGAAAAGGAGTTCCGTGAACTGCACCCTGTGAAAAACAAAAAAGGCACCCGTAGCTACACCAAAGATGATATCGCTTTGCTGAAAAGGATATACTATCTTACCAAAGAATGTGGTTTAACCCTCGATGGTGCCCGTCAACAACTGAAAAATGACAAAACTCCCGACCAACGTATGGAATTGGTTCAAACACTTACCGATGTGAGAAATTTTTTGATCCAGATGAAACAAAATTTGTAATCTGGCGTTATTTTAATTGTAAAACTTTGGAGCGTATTGTGATAGTGGGTGCTTTGGTTTTTCTTTATTGATGCAATAATTTGATTGTGTGTTTTTTAACATTGAATTTAGATAATTTTAATCACTAAAATAATCCAAAATGAAAAAACGACTATTTTTTTTAGCTGCGGCTTTTGCTGGTATTTTCTCATTCGTGTCATGCGATGGGATTGATTTATTCGACGATGATGACAATCCATTGGAAGGTCTCCTTGGATCTGCGACAATTGTTGTCAACAAAGACGGTGTAAACGATACAGTCAAGTATAAATCGAGTATTGTTGACGCCTTCTCAAAAATTGATTCTTTAGAGAATGAGAAGAAAGCAACTGTTGGTTTGTGCGCAAATGTTAATCTTTCTGAGTCAAATGCAAGCTTGCAGTTCCCTTTCATGTATTTCCGTTTGGAAGACACTGTTACAGGAAACTACCAATTTGACACTGTGTTGTCGGCAGACCTGTTGCTCAATCTCAATTTTGAAGCTATGAGTAATATTCTTGCTGATCCTTATGGTGGGAATATGGTTGTTTTGGCAGAGAGCGACACAGCATGGTATCTGTCTCATGCCGGTAGTTTAACCATTTCCAAATATCCTTCTGTGGGACATTTTGTAGAATGTACTTTCAACAATGTCGAGGCATTCTATATCACTCAATCGGGTATTGATCGTTTTAATACGGACCTCAATAACATGGATTTCAGCCATGCCAACGATTTGGGATACTATTTCAAGAACGCTACTATTTCTGGAAACACCTCCAGCCGTCGCACCACAATTGTCAGCAGTCTTATTAAAACAGCTTTCGAGGATGGTGGACTGACAAAATAATGATGCAAAGAACAAGTGATACTTGTTTATAAAAAAGTTAGTCGATTTATTATGAGGCCATTTTTACGTGGCATGATACTGATAGTGGTGCTGTTTCGAACGGCACCACTTTTTGCACAGTTTGATTTCCATGTTGTAAGCGGTGCTACGGCAGCTATGGGCGATGTCACTGTTATTGATGATGAGCCTCTTGCTGCCACTTATGGCATTGCTTCTTTGGCATCACAATCAAAGACTTCTTTAGCGGCATCGTTCACACATGGTTTTGTCTCCGAGGGCCTTGATGTCGCAGCTCTGGCCTTTGTGCACCCCCTGTCTTTTGGCTCTGCCGCAATGGCAGTTGATCGATTTGGGGACAAACTATACAACGAATTGCGTGCTTCTTTGGCATACGCAATACCGCTAGGAGATAATGTCGAAATAGGAACAGCGTTTCATTATCTTCATTCAGGCACTTCTGATGTCTTGTACGATCCGTTGCATCGTATAACCTTCTCGTTGGCTCTGAGATATTTGCCTGTCGAAGATATGTCAATATCTTTCCGAGCCTTCAACCCTATAGCGGTATTATCTTCATCTTCCGAAGATGTGCGTATCCCTGCTATTTTTTCACTTGGAGCCACATATTTGCTTCTTGATGAGTTGCTTGGGGCGGCTGAAATTGAGAAAAATCTCTTTTATCCTGTCAATTTCAAATTTGGTTTGGAATACCGGTTTCTAGCATCATACGCTTTCCGTCTAGGCCTTGAGACAAATCCTTTGCGTTATTCTTTGGGATTTGGAATCAAAGGAGATCAGTGGGGTGTTGATGTTGCAGCCAAAATGAACAACTATATTGGAATGACATCAGTTTTATCTATATATTATTCATTTGGTAACAATTAACATCATCGTTTTCGGGTTACCCTACACTTCTTTGCCATGCTTCGTCGCTTATGCATATTGCTATTACCCCTTATACTGACAACACCACAATGTTGGGCTCAATACAATATTGATGACTACATGGTTGAGACTATTGAGACATGGATGGAGCAGAATGACGATGATATAGATCCCGACGATTTGATGGAGTGGTTCATGGAAAGCAAAGAAACACCATTGAACATCAACGATACTATGTCAAATAGGTATCGTTCGCTACCATTTCTATCAGATTTTCAACGCTCGGCCATCAACGCTTATATAGCCCAAAATGGCGAGCTTGTCACTTTGGCTGAGTTACATTTCATTAATGGGTTGGATTCTCTTACAATAAGGCTTTTAACCTTTGTTTCTACGGTGGCTCCATCCAAAATGGATAGGACTATTACTTTGAAAGATATTGTCACTCACGGACATAGTAACCTGCGCACAGGAATGCGTTTATCTTTTCCTAAAAGCCGAGGCTATGAGGAGGATATTTATGAAGGCTCCCCTTTTAGACTATATTTCAGATATAACTATAAATATCATGATCGTTTTTCCTTCATGCTTTCGGGTGATAAAGACCCTGGAGAGGCTTTGCGTTTCGCTTTGTCAAAGAAGGATGGTAACGTGCCATATTATGGTTTCGATTTCTATGGTTTTCATCTGTTGATTAAGAATATTGGCATTTTCAAGTCTGCCATAATAGGCCAATACAATTTGCAGTTTGGACAAGGTCTTACCTTGTGGACGGGTTATGCCCCATGGGGAGTGGGAAGTATGCCTTTGCGCCGTTATGGACAAGGGGTGAGACCTGCCAGTGCCTTTTGTGAATATGGGTATCTTCAGGGCATTGCTACAACACTGGCACTAATACCTAAGAGGTTGGACATGACACTTTTTTTCTCTGATGTCAACAGAGGCGCTACGCCGACAGACACAACAGGCGACACTTTCTCCTCTTTTTATCTTTCAGGCTATTATCGTACCGACAACGAGATTACAAAGAAACGTGCACTAGAAGAGCGCCTTATCGGTACCCATATTCAATACACACCATCGAATATGACTTTCGGGGTGACGGCAGCATATACTTTTCTTGAGTCTGAGATAGTGCCTACGGAAAGGCTATATAATTATTTTGCTTTCAGAGGTAAATCCAATCTTAATATTGGGGCCGATTTCTCTTTGCTCACTCGACGTATTCTTTGGTTTGGAGAGGTGGCAGGATCATATAATAATAACTTGGATAATTACGAAGACCTTAAAATACCACTTTCTGCACTTGCGGGATTTCAATTCAATGTCAATGCCGACAATATGTTTTCTCTGGTGGCTCATTGTAACTCTCCGCTCTATCATAATTTGCATTCCAACAGTATTGGCAACAGTGGCTCAAGTCAGGGTGGGTATGGTTTTCTGTGTTTTTTCCGTACTGCCTTTCCGTCGGGATTACTTTTACAGAGCTCTGTAGACTTGACCAGATTCCCGTGGTTCCGCTATCGAGTATACAGCCCGTCAACTTCTGTCGATTACCGTTGCCGGCTGACAAAGGATATTTCTCGTAACGCCACACTCTCTTTCTATATGCATAGCGCATACTCTCAGCGAAATAGTGATGCAGAGTTATATTATGCTGAAAACATTATCCGTCGTCAAGCAAATATTATGTTCCATTATGACGCTTCGTCTCAATGGCGTTTTGTGTCCCGAGCGGTGTTCTCCCATTTCAGTTGTGAGGATCATTCTTCTTTGTCGGGATTCCTTATGTCGCAGGATGTGCGGTATCAAACTGCTTTTATGGGTAATCCTTTCGATGTTACAACAAGGATGTCGATTTTCGATATTGAGGCTTATGATGCGCGTATTTTTATTTATGAGAACGATTTAGTTTATGAGTATAGCTCACCTATGGTTAATGGCAGGGGAATCAGGTTCTTTTTGATATGTCGCATGGATATCGGCTCTTCTTTTTCCCTGGGTCTGAAATATGCTATTGTTTTTATGCCAGACAATGATGAGGTCGGATCGGGTTATGACCGTATTGTCGGCAACTGTCGACATGATATAAAAGCTCAGCTTTGCTGGCGTTTTTAGTTAGAAATAAAAGATTGTGACAAGGTAGGGAAGTCCCCCAGTGTGTTTTAATGGATTTGTCAAGCTTGAGCAATCAAGCCCTGTTCTTGTAATTTTTTGTAGCTTTTTTCTGCTGCCAGTTGCTCAGCAGCCTTAATAGAGTATTCTACTGCCGACTCGGCGGGTTCGCCGCTGATACGTACTTGTACTTCATACTCTTTTCTTGTGGCGCCTTTTTTACCTTGGGTTGTAATGTTTATTACCTCGAAAGATATCTTTTTTCGTTCACGTTGTCCCCAATCAATCAGCTTGCTTTTGTAGTTCCATTCCTCTTGAGAGATAGCCTCGATGTCAAGATGGACTCTAAGAATTCTGTCAACCAATACTTTTTTGGTGAATTTAAAGCCCTTTTCCAAATATATGGCTCCTACAAGAGCTTCAAAGGCGTCACCATCGATAGATTTGAATATTCCGTGTTGCTCTTTGTTATATTGTATCAGCTCGGAAAGGCCTATCTTTTTTGCTAGTTTGTTAAGGTTGTTGCGACTAACAATCTTTGATCTTGTCTCGGTAAGGAATCCCTCACCCTCATAAGGGAATTTGTGGTACAGGTAGTCGGCAACAATAGAGCTCAAAACAGTGTCGCCCAGATATTCTAGGCGTTCATTGTTAATGCGGTGACCCATGGGAGCTTCCAGCGATTTGGAGCGATGGATAAAAGCAACCTGATAGATATTAGTCTTTCTAGGTTTAAATCCGAGTATATTTTTGAAGAAGCGGTAAAATGCCTCGTCTTTTTTGGGGCGTTTAAAGAAAGTCATAATTGATGTCTAGCTTTCGAATTTCTTGAATGCAAGACACACATTGTGACCGCCAAACCCAAAAGCGTTGCTTAATGCAAAACGCACATCTCTTTTGACGGCCTTGTTGAAAGTGAAATTGAGGGGCTCGATATTAGGGTCGTCTGTGAAGTGGTTTATAGTTGGCGGCACTATGCCTTCTTTTATTGCTAAAACTGTTGCAATAGCTTCCACGCTGCCTGCTGCGCCAAGCATGTGTCCTGTCATAGACTTGGTTGAGTTCAGGTTGATTTTTTTTGCGTGGTCGCCAAATAGGCGAGCTATTGCCTTGGGTTCCGATCTGTCGCCAATGGGAGTCGAAGTGCCATGGGTGTTGATATGGTCAACATCCTCTGGTTTCATGCCCGACTCTTCAATGGCAATGCGCATGGCGTCGTATGCGCCGTCGCCTTCGGGGTGTGAGGCGGTAATATGGAATGCATCTGCCGAGAGGCCGCAGCCCGTTAGTTCGGCGTAAATCTTAGCTCCTCGCGATAGGGCATGCTCCATTTCCTCCAAAACCAAAGCGCCTGCGCCTTCGGCAAGAACAAAACCGTCACGGTCTTTGTCGAAGGGTCGAGAGGCTGTGGCCGGATCGTCATTGCGTAACGACAAAGCCTGCATAGAGGAGAATCCTCCAATGCTGCATTCTACAACAGCAGCTTCAGAGCCTCCTGCGATGATGGCGTCAGCTTTGCCTAAACGTATAAGATTGAAAGCATCGCTTATTGCCGCTGCTGATGAAGCGCATGCGGCGACGGTGCAATAGTTTGGTCCACGGTAACCATGACGAATAGAAATGAGTCCTGCACAGATGTTTGATATCATTCGTGTGCAAAAGAATGGGCTGAAGCGCGGATTTCTATTGCCTTCAACATAACTAATCACCTCGTCTTGGAAAGTGAACACTCCGCCATTGCCACTGCCCCATATTACGCCTATGCGTCCTTTGTCGGTAATTGTGTCAATTGCGGAGTCCGCGATGGCCTCTTCCGAAGCCACCAAACCAAATTGAGAGAAGAGGTCTAGTTTCTTGCTCTCTTTCCGGTCAAAATAATCCAACGGGTCAAAACCTTTAACCTCGCAGGCTATTTTGCATTTAAAATTTGTTGTGTCAAATCGAGTAATTAGGTTGGCACCACTTACTCCGTTAAGCATCGACTGCCATGTGCTGGTTACATCGTTACCTAACGGTGTAAGTGATCCCAAACCTGTAACAACTACTCTTTTTAGATTCATATAGAATCTTTTTTATTTTCCGGCATTCTCGATGAATGAGATGGCGTCGCCAACAGTGGCAATTTTCTCAGCTTCAGCTTCCGGAATCTGGATGTCGAACTCTTTCTCAAGTTCCATGATTAACTCAACGGTATCGAGCGAGTCTGCTCCGAGATCGTTTGTGAAACTGGCTTCTGGAGTAACATCTTTTTCATCAACACCAAGCTTATCAACGATGATAGCTTTTACTTTAGTTGCAATTTCAGACATTTCTTATTATTTTTTGAATTAAACAATTTGCAAAATAACGAAAAAAAAATCATTTAATCACTATTCTTGTCATCTTTTATTAGTGTTAAATATATTAACAATTTGTTGTACAGTATTATATGTGTTATATTTTTTTTAGTCTTTTTTTTCTCTTTTTTGCCTAAAAAAAATCTTGAAAATCAAATAAATAAACAAAAAAGCATAGTCATAATATACTGATAATGAGTTAAAAATATTTTTGTTTCATTTTTTTGCTTTTTTATCCATTTTTTATTCTTATTTTTGCATTTTTCTAGGTCAATTATCATTCTTTTTTTTACTTCAAATTACTTATGCCTAAAACCAAACGATTAGCAATTCTTGCCTCGGGCAATGGAACTAACGCACAGCAGATTTCTGAATACTTCTCCAACCGCTCTGATGTTGTTGTTGATATCATTATCTATAATAAACGTGACGCCTATGTGGCCGTTCGTGCCCAAAAACTGGGTATAGAGTCTCGTTATTTCTCTCGTCGTGACTTTATGGAGTCTGATGTCGTTCTAGACCTGTTGAAGGCGAGGGGAATAGACTATGTTATTCTAGCAGGTTTCTTGCTCTTGGTTCCAGATAATATCCTCGAGGCTTTCCCTCAGAGAGTTCTCAATATTCATCCTGCTTTGTTGCCAAAATTTGGTGGCAAAGGCATGTATGGTCACCATGTTCATGAAGCCGTTGTCGCCAACCATGAGACTGAAACGGGCATTACAATCCATGTTGTCGACAATCGCTACGATTGTGGAACGACTATTTTCCAAGCTCGCTGTAAGGTGGCTTCTACCGATACACCCGACGATGTGGCCGCCAATATCCATCTTCTTGAGAAGGAATATTTCCCCAAAGTCATTGATGCGTACATCTTTGACAAGCCAATGCCTATACAGCAATCGTAATATCGGTGCTTGATTATTATCATAAATATAGTACTTAATTAATATTTATAGATTCTGTGCGTATAGCTGTTAATACGAGGTTGCTGCTGCCGGGTCGTCTAGATGGTATTGGGTGGTTTTCTTTCGAATCGCTCCGTCGTATTGTTGTAGACCATCCAGAACACCAATTTTTCTTCCTTTTCGATCGTAAGCCGGCGCAGGAGTTTATTTTTGCCGACAACGTCACCCCTGTCGTGCTATTCCCTCAAGCACGTCATCCGCTTTTGTGGTGGCTTTTTTTCGAATGGAGTGTGCCGTATGCTTTGCGCAAATACAATGTGGACATTTTTGTCTCAACTGATGGATGGATGTCGTTGAGGACCAACATCCCAACATTGACAGTCATGCATGATCTCAATTTCGAGCATGCTAACGACTATTTGAGACCGTCTCATCAGCGCTATATGAAACATTTCTTCCCTCGTTTTGCTGCCAAAGCAACCAGAATTGCCACAGTGTCGCAGTACTCTAAAAATGATATCGCTGATGTCTATAGCGTTCCGCTAGACAAGATTGATGTTGTGTACAATGGCTCAAACGCCAACTATCGACCCTGTTTGCCAGATGAAATTGAACAAACAAGGGACCGATATAGTGACGGTTGCCCGTATTTCCTTTTTGTGGGTACATTGTCGCGACGCAAAAATCTTGCCAATATCCTAAAAGCATACGAGCTTTTCCAGAAGATTCATCCAGATAGTAATATGCGTATGGTTGTGGCTGGCAGTAAGTATAGTATTGATAGCGATCTTGCCGAGACCATGCAACGAATGACAAACAAAGATAATGTTAAATTTCTAGGTCATGTCGACTCTCATACACTATCTATGTTGATGGGTAGCTCCACGGCTTTGGTATACACCTCTTTGTTTGAGGGCTTTGGCATTCCTATAATTGAGGCTTATTATGCCGAAACTGCCGTAATCACCTCTACGGTTACGTCAATGCCTGAGGTGGCTGGTAATGCTGCTCTGCTTGTCGATCCTCTTTCAGTTGATGATATTGCTAACGCTATGGCTCGTATTGCTGACGACAATAGTTTGCGAGAAGACCTTATTAATCGTGGCAAAGAACAGCGCAAACTTTTTTCTTGGGATAAAACGGCATCGCTTCTATGGCAGAGCATTATGGCTACTTACAATGACGCTATAAATCATAAAACTGTTTCCGAATGAAAATCAGCTGGACGTTTCTCTTATTCGTTTTTTCCTTGCTTTCGGTCGTTAAGGCTCAGAATCGTGATGTACTGTCGTCCAACTTGGTATATAATTCATCTTTTGAGGAGTATCGTGAATGTCCTCGCAAGATAGATGCTCTTGGCACACTTACCATTGTCGATGCTTGGTATCAGCCTACTGCCGGTTCTGCCGACTACTATAATACCTGTGGTTCGCGTGAGTGTGGTGTGCCTAAAAACAAACTGGGCATTCAAGAGCCTCACTGGGGCAATGGCTATTGTGGCATATATTGTTCCAAGACCGACTACAGGGAGTACCTGCAGACCCAATTGCGTGAGCCTCTGCGTGCGGGTGAGATGTATAGAGTTGCATTCTATGTCAGCCTCTCTGAATATTCTTCCGGCTCGGTGGCAACAATTGGAGCTTTGTTTACCACCAATCGTATCGGTGATACGGTGCGCAGTGTGCTGATGGACAAACAACACAGACAAATTGCGCCAGGTATTGTTCAGACTTTGTCATCTTTTTTCGAGCCTCAGGTGGTCAACGATTATGAACGTGTCCTAACCGACACCAAGGGTTGGACTTTGGTAAGTGGTGTATTTACTGCTAAGGGTGGTGAGAAATTTTTGACTATTGGCAATTTTTACCCGGCATCACAATCGAATGTGGTCGATATCGATTCTCTGACATATTTGTTACCAGGAGCTTATTATTATATTGATGATGTTTCGGTGACTTGTCTGGGTTGTAGGGATAATGATACATCTTTCGTCCCTGACACTTCATATTCCGTGGCGGTTGAGAAAACATCTGATGACGATTCCATCAAGGCGGGTGCTACTTTCATACTCCACGATATCTTCTTTGACTACGATAAGGCGTTACTGCTTCAGCAGTCGTACAATGAGTTACAGGGCTTGCTGGAGACTCTTTCTCGTTATCCATCCATGAAGATAGAAATCAGAGGTCACACCGATGGTCATGGTTCTATTGATTATAACCAGCGCCTTTCCGAAAATCGCGCTAAGGCTGTTGTTGACTATTTGGTGTCTAAGGGGATTGATCCGCGCCGTTTGCAATACAAGGGTTTTGGCAAAAGTCAGCCTATCGATACAAACGCTACCGAGGAGGGCCGTGCCCGCAACCGTCGCGTTGAATTCTACATCATTAGCATGTAGGCGACTCCATTGTTTATTACGTATTGTAATATATTGTACATTATATATTAATGAACAATCATAAATAGATTAGTGCTTTCTGACTTATGCTTCTTACTCCAATTGGTTGTAAGGAACTTTCTGTGATTTTATTTTTAAGAGAAGACTTTTGGTTTGTTGATTGACATCTCTTGTTGTCAAGCGGCTTCCCAATCACACATATTTACCTGTTTCCCGTATCTCTAATACCGGCAAAGTTACGAGTTTGATGTTGTATTAGAGTGATTATATTATTCTCATGATGCAAAGGTGCGTGTGTATGTTACTTATTGCACTCTCTTTGGGATAGCAATAAAAAAAGCCCGCTCGATTGAGCGGGCTTTGATATTTGAGGTTCTTTCTATCCTATTAGTTGTTTGAACGATAGAAGGAGACGCGGCGGTTGATGGAGTTCTTGATGTCTCCGAAAGGCAGAGATTTGCCCTTACCGCTGGTGGTCAAACGATCCTCAGCAACACCGCGACGGACAAGAAGTTTCTTGACGTATTCGGCACGCTTCTCGGAAAGTTTCTGGTTGTACTCATCGCTACCACTGTAGTCGCAGTAACCAATGATTTCGAAGTTGATGTCCTCATTGTCCTTCATGAGTTTGGCGATAGCGTTGATCTTGTTCATCTGATCATCGCTGACAGTGTACTGGTCTACGCCGTAGGTGATGGAGAATGGAAGAGCATAGAAGTTGTGCTTGTTGTTCTCGTAGCCTTCGATGACTTTGCGCAGGCTGTCAGCAACGCCGTCGTCGGTCTTGACGATCTGAGTGTTGCCGTCGTTCTGCTGAGCCTCGAGCTCGTTGATACGGTTGATAAGCTTAGCTTCGCGGGTCTTGGCATCAGCAAGGTCTTTGCGGAGGCCGTCGATTTCGTCGCTCATCTTGTCGAAGTTCTCCTGGGTGAGGAGAGCGCGCTGAGCAATGAGGTCGAGGTCAGCCTGGGTAGGACCGAAGTTGTACATGAAACCGATAGCAAGGTTGCCGGTCATGTTCTGCCAACCGAGAGCGCGGTTGTCTTCGTTCTTGAGAGTAGAATTGATGAAGTTTCTGGGGTTAGCGGTGATGTCGTGAACATACTCAACAAAGAATGTTCCATGCTCGCAAACCTGGAGGCTATAGCCGATACCAGCATCCAGAGTCCAACCAATCCAACCAAAGTCTTGGTCGAAAGCCATGCGGCTGTAACCATTGGCTCTGGCACTTGCGGTCCGGGAACCAGCGTTGGCGGCTCCACCGAGACCAGCGACCAAATACCAGTTGTGGCGGCATTCGGGATCGTAATGACCGCGGAAAGCGTTGTTCAGGCTGAATTTGAAGTCAACCATGATCTTTGCAAATCGGTCGTTGATACGGTCGCTCTTAAGCTGTGGGTGGAAGAACCCCGAGACCGTACCCATCAGGCGCATGTCCCAAACATAGTTGAGCTCTTTCTCAACAAACAGTGCTCCGCCAAGGTTGGTAGCGCTTCTCCAATACTGGGGGCCACCAAAGTTGCCGTACTGCATGTTGTAGAGTACTTCGCCGCCGATGGACCAGTTGCTCCAGAATCCGTACTGGGGATACTGAGGCCAGTAGTGCTTTTCCTCTTGGGCGTTTGCTGTGCAAGCCATAGCGATAAGACCTGCAAGCATACCAATTTTAAATACTTTTTTCAACATAGTTTTTTTTATTGTTTAATTATTATTACGCATGAATAACTTTGCAAAAGTACGATTTTTTTTAATAACAAAGATTTTTTTTAATCTCTTTTTTATACTTTATAATAACTGTTTTTAATTATCTCTTGCAAAGTTTTGTTTTGTTATTATGTTAATAATTTGAAACAGTGTTTTTTGTGGTGTAGTCGAGCAAAAGTTATTAACAGGAGTTTTTTTATATTTTTTTATTCTTTTTTCACGCTTGTATACGTTATTGTACAATGTTTTGTTTCGTTTTTTTGCTCTTTTCTCCTTTTTTTATTCCGTTTTTTTGTTGAAAAAAATCATTATTTACCTCTTTCTTTTGTTCAGGTGACTTTTTTTTGTTACTTTTGCACTTTGAAATATTTCGTGATGCGAATCTCTTTCATCTAACAATTCCATCTCTTTTGGCGTTGTAATTACATAGTGGAGTTGTAGTATCACTGTACTATTTCACTCTTTTTATTTTTCTGGAAAATAATTAAAAACTACAATCATGATTATCGATACCTCACATCTCAAAACATTTGTCTCCGACGCTGAGCTTCAAGCTATGCGTTCTGAGGTCCTCCAAGCCCGACAAACTCTTCTCAACGGAGACGGCAAAGGTAATGACTTCCTTGGCTGGGTCAACCTCCCCGACACCATCGACCCTAATATTATCAGCTCTATAGAGGCTGATGTGGCAAGACTGTCGCCAAAAATCAAGCTTTTTGTTGTCATTGGCATCGGTGGCTCCTACCTTGGCGCAAGAGCCGTAATCGAAGCTTTGCAGTCGGAATTCGCCGCCGCAATCCCTTCTCAAAGACCGTATATTGTCTATGCCGGTCACACATTGAGTGAGGATTACTATCATCAGTTGATCGAACTTCTCGACGCATACGATTATGCCACTGTGGTAATATCTAAGTCGGGAACAACAACGGAACCTGCAGTAGCCTTCCGTGTTGTTAAAGCTCACATGGTTAGTAAGTATGGCGCTGATGAGGCATCACGTCGTATTATCGCCATTACCGACGCGCGTCGTGGGGCTCTCCACGATATTGCTGTCAAGGAGAAATACCCTATGTATGTTATCCCCGACAATGTGGGCGGGAGCTTCTCGGTACTCACTCCTGTTGGCCTTCTCCCCATAGCTATGGCCGGATATGATATCAAGGCTCTGCTTCAGGGTGCCCGCGATATGCGCAAGGTCTGTATTGAGAATGATTCATTCGAAAAAAATCCGGCTCTCCTCTACGCCGCTCTGCGAAACATTCTCTATCGTAAAGGCAAGAAAGTCGAGATGCTTGTCAATTTCTTGCCCAATTTGAAGTATATTAGCGAGTGGTGGAAACAACTTTATGGCGAAAGTGAGGGCAAGGATGGCAAAGGTATTCTGCCTCACAGCCTAAGTTTTACCACCGACCTGCATTCTATGGGCCAGTATGTTCAGGATGGTGAGCGCCTTATGTTCGAGACTTTTATTAGCGTCGACGCTCCTTCTCATTCTGTATCCATACCGATGGACGAACAGAATCTCGACGGAATAAATTATCTTGTTGGCAAATCGCTTAAAGAGATCAACCATAACGCCGAACTGGGAACAGTCGTCGCGCATTGCAATGGTGGTGTTCCGGCAATACGTATTGTTTTGCCGCGTGTCGACGAGTATGTCTTGGGACAACTCATCTATTTCTTTGAGTTCGCCTGTGGAGTTAGCGGTTACACTTTGGATGTCAATCCATTCGACCAGCCTGGAGTTGAAGCCTATAAGAAAAATATGTTCATCCTTCTTGGCAAGCCTGGTTATGAAGGCAAGCAGCTGGTATAATCAAATGTATTATAGTTCAAAATGCTAAAAAAGCCGGTTGATTACACATCAACCGGCTCTTTTTTTCTTTCTAGATTTAGAATGGAAGGTCGCCAAGGGGCTCGGTGTCGTTGGTGAGTATGTTGGCGAAAGGATCGTTGGCTTGTTGGTTTTCATCGTTGCGGTTGCGGTTGCCCAAAACGGTGAAATTTTCTGCGACAACTTCGGTGGCATAATGTTTCACGCCTTCTCGATCTTCCCATGAGCGGCTTTGTAGTTTGCCTTCAACATACACTTGGGTTCCTTTGCGTAGCAACTTTTCGGCTATGTCGGCAAGCCCGCGCCAGCACACCACGGTATGCCAGTCGGTTTGTTCGATTTTTTCGCCATCTTTGTTCTTTCTTATTTCTGTTGTGGCCAGAGGGAATGTGGCTTTACGAACGACAGGATTCATTGTGTCGTCACGACGACCGTCTTTCGGAAATGAGATTATTTCGGGGTTCTTGCCCAGGTTTCCAATCAGAATAACTTTGTTTACTCCTACCATAATTTTTTGTTTAGTAATACCTGTAATTATTTTCCTTGATTCGGACTGCAAATGTACAAGATTTTTTTGTATTAGCGCGGTTATTTAACAAAAATAAATTTATGGTCCGAAGTACCATGAATTTAACTCGTCGTTTTTCTTCCTCCCGTTCTTGTTTTCTTGGCTATTTCACCTTCTCAGTTTCATTTTTCCCCTCCTTTGAGCGGCTTTGTGACATAAAAAAAAGGATTCTCTTTTCGAGAAATCCTCTTTCCTTGATACGTAGTGACCGCTGACAGTCTTACTTGTCAAGTTCCTGCTGGCGCAGGTGCTGAACGTAGATGGCTTTAAGCTTGCGTTCGCGGTTGATGACCGAGGGCTTGGTGAATTTCTGGCGTTCGCGGAGTTCTTTCACGACACCGGTTTTTTCAAATTTTCTTTTCAATTTCTTGAGAGCGCGCTCGATGTTGTCACCTTCTTTAATAGGAACTACGATCATTGTTAATACCTCTTTCTTGTTAAGGGTTAATAATTAATTGTTTTATGACAACCAGTTTGGTTTAGAACTGGAAATGTCCTTCTGCTGCGGCATCCTTAATGGCGTTCAAAACACCTTTCTTGTTGATGATTCTCATACCTTTTGCAGAAACCTTCATGGTAATCCACATGTCCTCCTCGGGAATGTAGAATTTTTTTGTCTGCAGATTGGGGTTGAATTTTCTTTTGGTGTGGATGCGGGAATGGGAAACATTGTTTCCTGTAATTACATGCTTTCCGGTGATTTCACAAATCTTTGACATCTCTTAAAATATTTTTAGTTTTTATTCGTTTTTTTATCGTTTTGGGTTTGCAAAAGTCGTACATTTCTTCATTCTGACAAAATATTTTTACTTTCAAACTCGATTTTTAAATATTTTTAACATTTTAATTATTATAAATCCTTGTCTATTAACTATTTGATTATTGTTCATATTTTTAATTAACATTCTCCGATTTCGTTGTTTTATTGTTTTTTCTTGCTGGTTGCCTTCACTTTTTCGCCAAAAATGTCTTCATAAATACGGAGAAAGCATGCATTGTTACTTAAATATTTGTCATAGATGTCGTTAGATTTTGCAATAGCCTCTTTTGTCCAATATATCGAATCGGAACGTCGTCTTTCACAGGCGACCGTTATCAAGTATTCCGATGTGCTTGCGGAATTCTCATCTTTTCTCAGCGAAGGGTGTCAAATCAATGAGATTGAGCAGATATCTCATCTCGATATTCGTGAGTGGCAGATACAACTTTCTCAAAACGGCAATTCGGCATCTACCATTAAAACCAAACTTGTCTGTTTGCGCTCCTTTTTTAAGTTTTTGCGTCGTCAAGGGTGGATTACTACCGATGTTATGGCTAAGGTGGTAACTCCTAAAACAGCCAAACATCTTCCTGTCTTTTTTACCGAGAAAGAGACTTCTCAAATATATGATTCTGATCTGTTTGGCGATGATTATGAGGGTTCTCGCGACAGACTTCTCCTCCGACTTTTGTATGAAACGGGTATACGACTCGCCGAGGTCGTCGGCTTGGCAGAACATTCGGTCGATTTCTCTGCTGGCACCTTGAAAGTACTGGGCAAACGCGACAAAGAAAGAATAATTCCACTAGAAAATGAAATTTTACATACTATAAAATGTTATTTTTCGTTAAAGAGACAAATGGGCTTCGGCTCAGAGGTCTTTTTCATGCGTTCTGATGGCACTCCTTTTACTCGATATGATGTGTACAAAACCGTCAAGAAATATATGTCTTTGTTCTCTCATGCCGACAAAATTTCCCCCCACGTATTTCGCCACAGTTTTGCCACACACATGCTCAATGACGGCGCCGATATTGGCGCCATAAAAGAACTTTTGGGCCATACCGACCTCTCTGCAACCGAGGTTTATACTCATGTTTCACGTCAACATCTCAAAGATACCTATCGTCACACTCACCCTCGTGCCACCAAAAAGTCAGAATAAGCCCCGACCCTTATTGCTGCCGGAAAACATCATCTTGAAAACAAACCATATAAAATTATTGTTTCGATAACCATTAACAATAACCCTAATAAACAAGGAGGTAATTATGAATATTGCAATTAACGCTGTGAAATTCAAAGCCGATCCCAAACTGGAAAATTATGTCATGGAAAAAGTCGGTAAACTTGAACGTTTAGTTGACAATGCTACCAAATGTGAGGTCTTCCTCAAAGTGGATAAACCCGAAAGCGACAATAACAAGATTGCCGAGATTTCGCTCAATATGCCTGGTCAACCTCTTTTCAATAGCAAACAGGCCGACACTTTTGAGCAGGCTGTGTCGGAATGCGTTGATTCCATGAAGGTTCAGATCGACAAGTACAAAGAACGTTATAAATAAGTTTATGACGATTTGCTCCGTCAAGTCGTGCCAATACAACGAAAGCGCCCTGAACTCTTTAGGGCGCTTTTTTCGATTTTCTTTGATGTCTCACAACTAAACTTTTCAGCAATGAAAATTCTTCTTCTAGGTGCCTCAGGACTCCTTGGACACAATGTTTTACATGAATTGGTGTCTAGACAACTGTCCGTTGTCGCCCCATTAAGGAAGCGTGACGCAATTGTCGAGGAAATGATTTCAAACGCCGCCGTCGCCACACCTCTTGGCTCGGTTGTCGATACAGCTTTTCTCGACGCCGCCGCAAAGGGATGTGATGCTATTATTAATTGTGCGGGTGCAACAGATATGTCTTTGTTGCGCTACGACGACTTTGTGCCAGCCAATGTCAATCTGTGCCAAGCTATCGTCGATGTTGCTAAAAAGCATGGAATCAAAATCATAGTTCATGTAAGTTCTGCTAACACCATTGGCTATGGATCCAAAGAAGTGCCTGGAGATGAATCTCTTCCCCCCAAAGAGCCATTTGCCTCTTCTCTCTATGCTCGTAGCAAATTGGCTGGTGAGGAGATAATGATTGGTTATGCTCGACAAAATGCTGATTCCAAAATAATTGTCTTAAATCCAGGTTTCATGCTTGGCCCCTACGACGCCAAACCCTCTTCGGCGCGCTTGATGTTGGTGGCATACCGTCTGCCTATCATGTTGGCTCCATGCGGAGGTAAAAGTTTTGTCGCCGTTAAGGATGTCGCCATTGCCGTTGTCAACGCATTGGAGATGGGACGCAGCGGCGAACGCTATCTGCTTACAGGCGACGAATATACATTGCACGACTTCTACAAGCTGCAAGCCAGTGTTTTATCCTATCGGCAACTTGTCGTTTCTGTCCCGCGATGGATATTGCTTATAGTGGCAAAATGTGGTGACCTCCTCCGTTTAATGGGTGTGGCCACACAACTCTCGACTTCCAATATCCGCCAAATAACCACCAAAGAATATTATACCAGTTCAAAGGCTTGTAATGAGCTGGCATTCAAACCAACATCAATAAGCGACGCAATAAAGGCTTATTTTTCTTGGCGCTCATAGTGTCTTATCCAAACTCGCTCACACCCCCTCGGGCATCTCTTAGGGACATTTTCTCCTCTATGTCCCATCTCAATTTTTCCCTCCAACTTTTAGCGAACTTTTAGCGGACTCATAGCGGACTCATGATAGTACTTTCATAGTACCCAGATGGTACTTACACCGCTCACAATTAAAACCCTCCCAGCCACGATTCCTAAGTCCCGGCTCTCCTCTTCGAAAAATAAATGCCCGACCCCTAGATTTTGAACACATCTTACATAGCATCTGATTTTCAAACCCTCCTAAAATGCTAAAAATAATTAATATTTGCCTATGTTTTAATTATTTCATGTAAATTTGCATTGACACTTTTATGGTATAATATATAATAATTTATTTATTATGAAAAGAATAGCTTGCTTTTTCGTTGCGGCTTTGTCGCTGGTTATGCTCTTTTCCTCATGCGGCGAGCGCAAATTAGGTGGCAAACCCGGCTCTTCTGGCAAAACATTGGAACTTATGGTCGTTTCCAAAAACAGCGTTTATAGCGGCACAACCAAGGACGCTCTCGATACGCTCTTCAATGTCCCCCAAAATGGACTTAACCAACCTGAGTCGCGATTCGATATGGTGCAAATTGCGGCGTCAAGTTTTGAGAACAACACCATGTTTCAGTCTCATCGCAACATTCTTATGCTCGAGGTCGACCCTCAGTCGCTCAACAAGGTTTATCTCGAATACGACAAGTGGGCTACTCCTCAGGTTGTCATCCGACTCACCGCCTCCGACAGAGAATCGCTTGATTCTATGTTGCTTGCCAATCAAGACCGTTTCCTGAAGGAATTCTACGCTCAGGAATATCGCCGTATGGACAAGATATTCTCTCAAACGCCTGATATCAAGATTATCAATTACGTCAAAGATAAATACGGATACCATCTCTCAATCCCCGAGGAGTTTAATCTTGCCACTTTGAAGGAGGAAAGCAACTTCACATGGGTACTGAAACAAACCAAGGATTTCGACCTTCATCTCTATCTCTATTCCCAACCTGCCAATGGCGCTTCCGACTTCGAAGAAGCCACCATCCTTAACAATCTCGACACCATCATGCGCCGCTATGTGCCGGGTCCCTCCGAGGGCAGCTACCCCGGCGTCGAGCGCCGCGACTTCTTCTACACACGCGAAGTTATGTTAGGCGATGTCAAGGCTGTCGAAACCCGCGGCCTTTGGCGCACATACAACGACTTCATGAGCGGTCCTTTCGTATGCTACACCTTCAACTCGCCCGACGGCTCGCGCCTCTTAACTCTCATGGGTAGTGTCTATTCCCCCTCTCAGCGCAGCAAAATGCTTATGAAACGCGACCTCCTCATGCAGGTCGATGGCATCTGCCGCTCAATGAAGTTTGAACAATAAGAGCCTTATTGCCTGTCTCATGTCTAGATCCTTCCGCCTAGTTCTCCCTCTGCTCCCCTTGGTTTTGGCAATGGCCATCTCTATGCCGGCACTCTTCGCGCAATCGTGGATGAGCCGTACCGAGATAGGTTTCACGGCTGGCGGAATGAACTATATCGGCGACCTCAACAATCAGAGCGTTTTTGGCAAAGTCAACGTCGCCGCAGGCGGATTGTTGCGCTACAATTTCGACGAGCGGTGGAGCATGCGCGGCGACATAGATTTCGGCCACGTAGAGGGCGGTAATCCCGACTACATCGAGCGCCGCAATCTCTCCTTCTATTCCCACATTGTCGAGGCGTCACTCCGTGTCGAGTTCAACTTTTTCCCTTTCAGCATGCGTGACGACCATTTCGTCTGGACACCCTTCATTTTTGGCGGCATAGGCTTTTTCGCTTACAACCCCAAGGCTCAGTATACCGACCCCAATACCGGCGAGACACAATGGTATGAACTTCAGCCATTGACGACAGAAGGTCAGGGCACCCCACTCAACCCTACAAACACGCCCTACAACCTTATGCAGCTCAACATGCCTTTTGGTATAGGTGTCAAATACCACCCCTCCAAGTCGTTGACATTATGCGCTGAATACGGTTTCAGAAAAACTTGGACCGATTATATCGATGATGTAAGCACCCTCTATGTCGACAATACCGCTCTCAAAGAGTATGCCGGCGATGTCGCCGCCGCTCTCGCCGACCGCTCCTCCCAGGTCGAGCCAGGTTACGTCAACGTCGCCGGCGTCCAACGCGGCGACGACTCGCTCGACGACTGGTATGCTTATTTTAATGTTTCGCTAACACTTAAATTCGACTTCCTTTTCGGCTGGATGCTCAAACGTAAATGTGACAACAAATAGGGCCGCCGCCATTTAATAATACTTAGAACCGTTTTGTTATGAAGACAATAGACGATATCGATAAAACCAATGTCCCTCGCCACGTGGCTGTCATCATGGATGGCAATGGCCGCTGGGCACAGCGCCAATCCGAGATAAGACTCTATGGCCACCAACATGCCATCCAAGCTGTTCGCGACACTGTGGAGGCCGCCGCTCGACTGCAAATCGATTACCTTACCCTTTACACCTTCTCTACCGAAAACTGGAATCGCCCTAAAGATGAAGTCGATGGCCTTATGCAGCTGATGATCAAAGCTGTCGAGGACGAGACCGAGACGCTGCTCAAAAACAATGTCCGGCTGCTTGTCATTGGTGACATCGACCGCGTCCCCGAAACCTCGCGCAAGTCTGTCTTGAAATGCTGCGCCGATACCGCTGCCAACACCGGAACAACTCTCGTCATGGCTCTAAGCTACAGCTCCCGCTGGGAGATAGGCAAGGCTCTGCGCTCTATGGCCGCCAATGTCGCCGAAGGCACATTGAAACCCGAAAACATCGACGAAGGAACCCTTCGCAAATATCTCGAAACCAAAGATATGCCCGACCCCGACCTGCTCATCCGCACCGGCGGCGAGCTGCGTGTCAGCAACTTCTTGCTATGGCAGATGGCCTACACCGAGTTCTATTTCACCGACATCCTTTGGCCCGATTTCCGCATGGGCGATTTCTACGAAGCCGTCTTCCAGTTCCAAAATCGCCAGCGCCGCTACGGCAAAACCGGTGATCAGGTGAAAAAATAACAACCACAAAATACGCCCTACATACAATAAAACACATTATTCTCAGTTACCCTTATTTAAAGACTAATCCGGATTCTATAGATACTGATGAAACTTATTGCCCGTTTATTGACTCTTTTCGTCCTCTTGGCAGGTTGCCTCGACGCCAAAGCGCAGGTAGCGCTCGGTGGAGATTATGATATTGACTATCTCACTCCTAAGACCTACGAAATAGGAGGTATCACTATCGACAATGATAACCCTTTGGACCAGCGCATGGTTCTGCTTGTCGCAGGCCTCCAAGTCGGCGATGTCGTCAAAATCCCTGGCGACAAAATATCCACAGCCATCGATAATCTCTGGCAACAGGGCCTTTTTGAGGATGTACAGATTCTTCTTTCCAGAATTCAGGACGACAAGGTCTTCCTGAAAATTGTCCTCCGCAGCCGCCCCAAGCTCGCTGCTGTCCGCTTCAATGGCGTCAGCGGCAACGATGCCGACAAACTGGGCAAGGACTTCGGCATCCATGTCGGCGATGTGGTTACTGAGAACATGCTGAAAACGAGTGCCAACAAGGCACGATCCTACTATGCCGACAAAGGCTTTACCAATGTCCAGGTCAACACTAGCTTCAGCGCCGACACTTCGGGACGCAACGACTATGTGGTGCTCACTTTCGACATCAAAAAGGGTAAGCGTGTCAAGATCGACTCGCTCATTTTCGAGGGCAACAATCAGGTGCCAACCAATAAGTTGCTCCGCAAAATGAAAAACACCCACGATGTCCACTATTTCAAGAAGTTTTTCGTGTGGACCAAAGGCTTTTGGAGCCGCTCTAAATACCGCGAATTCGAGCTCCATGACGACTTGGAGCAAATCATCTCCTATTACAACGAGCTTGGCTATCGCAACGCCCGCGTCGTTATGGACACCATGTGGCCTGTGGCCAGCGAGGACCTCAACATCTCTGCCAACAAGAAGAAAAAACAAGACCGCGTAAAGGTCAAAGTGAAAATATACGAGGGCGAGCCCTTCTATTTCCGCAACATCACCTTCTCTGGCAACACCGTCTATCCATCCGAGCTCCTCGCCAAACACCTTCGCATCAACAAAGGCGACCCCTACAACAAAACAACACTCGAAACCAACCTCACCTACAATCCCAGCGGCACCGACATCACTTCCATGTATATGGACAACGGTTACCTCTTCTTCAATGTAACTCCTGTCGAGGTGGCTGTCGAAGGGGACTCTATCGATATCGATATCCGCATTGTCGAAGGCAAACAGGCCCGCATTCGCAACGTCGTCGTTGAGGGTAACACTGTTACCAACGACAAAATAATCTATCGAGAACTTCATACAAAACCTGGTGACCTCTTCAACCGCGACGCCATCATCCGCAGCCGCCGCGAACTTGTCACTCTGGGCTACTTCAAAGAGGAGACTCTCATCCCCGAGCCACGCCCCAACAGCAATGATGGTACCGTCGACATCATCTATAAGGTCGAGGAAAACCAA
This sequence comes from uncultured Bacteroidales bacterium, assembly GCA_900316965.1. GTDB lineage: Bacteria > Bacteroidota > Bacteroidia > Bacteroidales > P3 > Colimorpha. Next base: position 147,314 of record ONEY01000001.1, on the reverse strand, counting down.
ACCCAGCAAATTCAACTCCAGGGAGGTTACGGCAACGGCATGATTATTGGCCAGATAGGTCTACAACTCAACAACTTCTCGGCACGCAACATCTTCAACAAGAAAGCTTGGCAGCCCCTTCCCGCCGGCGACGGTCAGAAACTCATGCTCAACGCCGTCTCCAATGGCCGCTACTATTATGCTCTCAATGCAGGCTTCACCGAACCTTGGCTCGGCGGCAAACGCCCCCAGACATTCTCGATATCTGTGTCCCACAACCTTATCAGCAATGGCTTCTGGCAGGAGAAAGGCAGCGACGGTTACTACAGCCTCGCCATCACCGGCGCCACTATGTCGCTGACGCGTCGTGTCAAATGGCCCGACGACTACTTCATCATGTCCCAGGCCATATCCTACCGCCACTATACTCTAAACAACTATACTGCTCTGACATCTTATTTTATCGACGGCCACGCCAACGATCTCTCCTATAGCATTGGCTTCAGCCGCAACTCTCTCGACTCTCCTATATATCCTCGCAGTGGCTCTGAAATCTCTGTCCAAGGCTTTGCCACACCTCCCTATTCCGTTATCAATGGCAAGGACTACAGCCAGATGGAGGCTTCCGACAAATATCGTTGGCTCGAATACTATAAGATTAACCTGCGTGGCTCTTGGATGCTCAACCTCGTCGGCGACATCGTCCTCAACGCGCGATTCCGTTTCGGATACATGGGCTATTATAATAACGACATAGGTCTGTCACCCTTCGGACGCTACTATGTTGGTGGCGACGGACTCTCCTCATGGGTCCTCGATGGTCGCGAGGTTATTCCTCTTCGCGGATACAAAAATGCCAGCTTGAGTCCCGACAACGGCGCCTCTGTGTTCGACCGCTACACCCTCGAGTTGCGCCAGCCTATCATAGAAAGTGCCAGCGCCACTTTCTATGTCCTCGGTTTCCTTGAGGGAGGTAACTCGTGGGCTACTATGAAGGAGTTTCAGCCTTTCAAAGTCTACAATTCCGCAGGCCTCGGCGTCCGTCTTTACATGCCTATGTTCGGCCTTATCGGCATCGACTGGGGCTATGGCTTCGACGGCATCAACGGCGGCAGCCAGTTCCACTTCAGCATAGGACAGAGTATCGATTAGTGGCAATGTCATGAACACTCTCTTCCAAATGTCAATAACGAATATAATCGTCACCTAATAACAACAACATTAATGAAACGTCTACTGCTTATAGCTGTTTTCTTGCTCCCTCTGGTTTTGCAGGCCCAAAAATATGCCTGTGTCAATACGGAGTATATTCTGGCCAAGGTGCCCGACTATTCCCGTGCCCAGTCGCAGCTCGACAAGCAAGCGGCAGCTTGGCAGAAGGAGTTGGAGACTAAATTCCAGGAGATCGACAAACTCTATAAAACATTCCAACAAGAGGCCTATCTTTTGCCCGAGAATCTTAAACATAAGCGCGAGGAAGAGCTGAAAGCCAAAGAGAACGAGGTTCGCGAGCTTCAGATCAAATATTTTGGCCCCGGCGGTGACCTCGACAAGAAACGTGCTGAGCTTATGAAACCCATACAGGATCGTGTCTATAGCGCCATAGAGCGTATCGCCAGGGAGAAAAGCTACGCCTTCATTCTCGACAAGTCGGGCTCGCCTACGCTGCTTTATGTGAGCGACAAATACGATGTCAGCGACCAAGTCCTCGAAATGATGGGCATCAATCCTTCCTCAGCCACCGAAGGCGAAAAGGATGTCTCCAACCCAGAAATGAAAAGATCATCACGACGTTAACTATTGTTACATTTTTAATCATTGATAATTAATTAATAAGTCTTACTAAAATTCTTAAACACATCATCAATAATGAAAAAAAGTTTGATTTTATTGTTTGCCGCCGTATTCGCTTTTGGTACTTCGGCAATGGCACAGAAAACTATTAAGTTAGGGCACATCAATTCCTCTGAACTCATGCAGATTATGCCTGGCAAAGACTCGGCTCAGGCTGCTTTTGAAGCTGAAGTCAAAGTCCTTGAAGGCGAACTCTCTGCTATGCAAGAAGAACTGCAGAAGAAATACACCGACTATCAGGAGCGTAAATCTCAAATGACCGAACTTATCCGCACCACCAAGGAGCAGGAACTCAACGACCTCAACCAGCGCATACAGGTCTATCAGCAGAACGCACAGCAGAAACTCCAGGAGAAAGAGAAAGAACTGCTTCAGCCTATCATCGACCGTGCTAAGCAGGCTATCTCCGATGTTGCCAAAGAGAATGGCTACTCCTACATCTTCGACACTAGTGCCGGCACTCTCCTCTATCAGCAGGATAGCGACGACATCTTCTCCCTCGTCAAGAAAAAACTTGGTCTCAAGTAATTACTAATCTTATAAGGAGCTGCGGCAATCTCGTGTGATGCCGCAGGGTCCATAAATAAAAAAAGAGCGCCACATATTGCGGCGTTCTTTTTTTGTTATAACTCAAATCGGTTGCTAGTATTTATCCGACGTTAACACCTGCTGTAACCAGTTGGCTTGGTGTTATTAGGACAAGACGTCCGTCTTTGTCTTCAGCGCTTAGTATCATACCTTCACTAACAACACCTTTCAGCTTTCGTGGTTCAAAGTTGGCGATGAAACATACCTGCATACCTACCAGTTTCTCTGGTTCGGGATAGAATTTTGCTATGCCGCTGACGATGGTGCGTCCACCCATACCATCGTCGATTTTAAACTGTAGAAGTTTGTCGGCCTTAGGTACCTTGCAGCATTCCAGTACGGTGCCTACGCGTATGTCAACCTTGCCGAAATCGTCGAAGGCAACTTTCTCTTTTACGCTGGCGGGTTGCCATGCGTTAAGCTCGTTCTGGCGTTTGGTTTCAAGTAGTTTGTTGACTTGAGCCTCTATTGTGGCGTCCTCGATCTTGTCAAATAGCAATTCCGGCTGAGCAAGCTGATAGCCGCTTTCAAGTATGTCGGCGCCGCCAGCGTCTTTCCATCCTTTTGCTGGCAGGTTCAGCATGGAGTGAATCTTGTCGGCGGTGAAGGGGAGGAAGGGTGCGCATAGTATTGCCAGGTTAGCGCATATTTGTAGTGCGACGTTAAGTACTGTGGCGGTACGCTCAGAATCTTCTTTGAAGAGTTTCCACGGCTCTGTCTCGGTGAGGTACTTGTTGCCAAGACGGGCCAGGTTCATCATCTCTGCCAAAGCTTCGCGGAAGCGGTAGGTCTCTATCGAGCGTCCCACTTTTTCAGGATACGATGCCATTTCTGCTATGGTCTGACGGTCAAGTTCTGTCAGCTCACCTTTTACAGGCACTTTGCCGCCGAAAAACTTGTGTGTCAATACCAAGGTGCGATTTATGAAGTTACCTAGAATGGCGACAAGTTCACTGTTGTTCTTCAGCTGGAAGTCTTTCCACGTGAAATCGTTGTCTTTGGTTTCAGGCGCATTGCTGCACAGAGTATAGCGCAGCACATCCTGTTTGCCTGGAAAATCTTTCAAGTATTCATGTAGCCATACGGCCCAGTTGCGTGAGGTGCTTATTTTGTCGCCTTCAAGATTCAGGAACTCGTTGGCGGGCACATTGTCGGGCAGGATGTAGCTGCCGTCGGCATGAAGCATGGAGGGGAAGATAATGCAGTGGAAAACAATGTTGTCCTTGCCAATGAAATGAACTAGTTTTGTGTCGTCGTTTTTCCACCATTTTTCCCAGTCGTCGCCTTTCAGCTGCTTAGTGAAGCTTATATATCCGATAGGGGCGTCAAACCAGACATATAGCACCTTGCCGTCAGCGTCTTTCAAAGGCACTTTAACACCCCAATCCAAGTCGCGTGTTACGGCACGGGGTTGTAAACCGGCGTCAATCCACGACTTGCATTGTCCATAGACATTGGTTTTCCAGTCTTCTTTGTGGTTTTCCAGAATCCATTGACGCAGCCAAGGCTCGTCTTTGTCCAAAGGAAGGAACCAGTGTTTGGTCTCTTTGAGCACAGGCTTGGCGCCGCTGAGGGCCGATTTGGGGTTTATGAGGTCGGTGGCGTTGAGCGAGGTGCCACAAGCTTCACACTGGTCGCCATAGGCATGTTCGTTGCCGCAATGGGGGCATGTGCCGGTAATGTAACGGTCGGCAAGGAACTGATGTGCCTCCTCGTCATAGTATTGCATAGAGGTTTTTTCAATGAATTTTCCCTCATTGTACAGCTTTTCGAAATATGCCGCTGCGGTCTCGTGGTGCTCTTTGCTCGACGTGCGGCTGTAAATGTCGAACGATATGCCGAGTTCGGCGAAGGAGTTCTTGATGATGGTGTGGTAGCGGTCCACAATATCTTGAGGGGTACAGCCCTCCTTACGTGCTTTGATGGTGATGGGCACGCCGTGTTCGTCACTGCCGCCGATGAACATAACTTGCTCACCTTGTGCACGAAGGTAGCGCACATAAATGTCGGCAGGGACATATACTCCTGCCAAGTGGCCTATATGTACGGGGCCGTTGGCGTAGGGCAGGGCGGAGGTTACAGTGTAACGTTTGAATTTCTTGTCTTTTTCTGTGTATATCATAGTGTTATTTATTTTTTCTCATTTTCTCTCAAGGCACTATATAATTTCAATGGCCTCAAGTTTTTTTAGTTCTTCTCTAAGTTTTTCCAGCTGACCTTCTATGAAGTCTTCGCTGTATTTGCTGTCGCAGAAACCATTTCCGCGGGCCACATATTCGGGGTTTTCCATGTCGCTGTCAAGCTCCTCGTAGTTGGCTATGGCTGTCTTTAGTAGTTCTATCTTTTTGTTTTTTTCTTCAACGGTCATTACTCGATAATCTTTTTAATGTTGAAAGCGAAGCCTTTTTCATTGATTCCCGAAGCACGCACCGTGCGGTTGTTGCTTTCGTCACGCCACACAACCCAGATGTCGTTGCCGTCAATCTTCATGATGAAGCCCCCGTCGATATGCCACGCAATGTCTGAGATGCCCTCGGCGTCGATATAAATGTGCCGTGGGTCGCTGGCATCTTCTTCCAAATTAGGCTTTTTACCTGCTATCTCTTCATAAAAGAATGCGGACATCTTGTCGCGGATAAATTCGAAATTCTTTTGGTTCCAGCTACCATCGCTATAACGGTGCAGCGAATGCCCTTGGTCTTTAAAGGAGTGGAATTCGCTCCTCAATCCCAAATCTTTGGCGCGAAGGTCTATCTGTACCGAGCCATACATAAGGTCGAAAAGACGTTTGCCCAGCTTCTCGCTGACATCTTTAAAGGGGTATCCTTTGTCGTAAGGAACCACCATGTCTTGGTCACCATGAAATGAGATAATGTCTGTTTTGCTGTTTTTAAGCATGTTCAGGTTTGTTATGGCTCCCCACATATTTGCCAATGCTTTGATTCTAAATGTAGCATGGCTGCTGTTGCCGCTGCTTGCTATAGTCCCCATATCGCGAAATCTGTTGCCTTTCACTGCTTGTGGACGGTCGTTATCGGTCATAAAAGCAAGGTTCAGCGCTGTTATGCTACCTGCGCTGGCGCCACCAACAAAAATATTGGAGGTATCTATATTATAGTATTTTGCATGGTCTACCATAAAACGCATAGCAGCATGGGCGTCTTGCAATGCCATATATCCTGTACGAGTTATCTCATTCTTTGTGGGGAAGAAACCAAGGCGGTAGTTGGCGCTGACGGCAACATACCCCATCGAGGCAAAGTGTTTGCACCATCCGCTAATGGCGCTGTCACCTTTGTCGCCTACTAGGAATCCGCCACCATGAAGGAGCAATAGCAAAGGATGTTTCTTATCGTTGTCGATGGTGTCATCAGGCATATAAACATCCATCTTGAGCGATTGTGTTGTCTTGGTAATGGCTGTTGTTAAACAGTCTAGGGCAATCTGCAAATAGCTGTCGTCCTGGGTGCCTGGTTTGCTGCACCAGTATCCCAAGGCTTGCCCATATTCGATATCTCTCTGTACCTTAATCTTCTTGGTGGGTCGTTGAAACAAGGCGTCATCTTTGGCCTTGTATTCAGGCTCTTTGTAGACGTATACCAATGCGTCGTGTCTTTTGTCTTTCCAGTGACGGTCATGGACGAACTTTTTGCGCTCCACACAATTGCTGCCAGCAACTACCTGATAGTAATATCCATGTATGCTGTCTTTGCTAATACTGTCCACGGTTACAAAGCAGGTGTCGCCTCCGATAATGACTTTGTACATCACGCCTGTATCGGGTGTATAGTCACCCTGTAGTATGTATGGTAGTTCAGGTATGTTTGTGGGAGTTTGCTTGGCAGGCCCCTTAGTGTCGGTGACTTTACCTTTACATCCTATAAAGATAATTAATGCAAAAAGAATAATATATAGCCTATTTTTCATGGTGTCAATATTTTATAATTAGTGCAGCGCTGACATTCCAATGACTGAAGCCACCTTCCATGGGTTTGCCTTGTGGTATGGCTATAGTCAGAGTATGGTTGCCGGGCTCTAGACCGCTAAGGTCGAAATAAACTGGTTGTGTGGTAGTTCCTGGACACCATCCGCTACGGCTCAAGTCGCTGCTCGATATGCCGTTCCAGAAGTTCCCCGACACGGGATTCCACTCACGGTAGCGGGCACAGTCACAACGCCAAGGTGTATGGCTGAAGCGTTTCTTGCCGTCAATGAATATTTCGTTTTCTTTGGGATTGAATTCGTCGCCACCGCCCCATCCGCCGTGGCCGGTGCTGATGTAACGCAAAGTTATCTCTTTCTCATCACCCTCGGTGTAGAAGTTCACTGTTATACTGTCGCTGCCGAATATTTTGCCATAGTTCTGGCCGGCCATCTCTAGTACATTGCAAGTGTTGACAAGCGATATGACGTCGCTGCCAGGCTCTTGGTCTATCTGCCATTCGTAGTCATTGGGATACGATTTGATGTCGAGGCTCACCTTGTGTCCGCCACCATCGTAGTTGCCTATAAATACACCTATCCATACTTCACCTTCCAATAGTGGCTGGAGTTCTGTAACCTCTTGTTTGTAAAAGGTTTCATCTTTCCACTCCAAGCCATCGAGCTTCACGCGGTCGTTAAAGTGGCCTACGCCGAATGGGGTAAAAAAACGCATTAGCTCAACAATGGGACTGAAAGCAGAGGGTGCTGATTTGTATTTATGCATATTGCTGAGCTGTTGAACAATGCCTTGATAGCGTTGGCCATCACGACCCTCAACTATTGGCAGCGAGTCGGGATGGTACAAAATACCGTCGAGGAATGTCGGCACACCGTTTTCACCAGCTCTGGGGATAACAAAGACGCTGCCAGTGCGGTCATAAGCGTCTCCGTTTGAACGCTGGCGGAGTTCAATAAAAGTCTGGTAATGTGATGGGAGTTTAGGAAGTATTATTCTTTTCAGTATCAGTGTTCCACCTGCATAATGCATCGTGGTGTCGAACGGAATGACTTTCAGTGACGGTTTCTCCTTGCCCCAACATATCTGCTCGTCTTCAAACACGTGTGTGGTCAGCACCATCCTATCGCGTTTGAGGTTGCTCATCTCGCGTGCTGTTTTGCGGATCCCTAACTTGTCAGGTATCAGCTGTTTTACTTTGGAACTATTCTTTTCTTTTATTTTAAGGCTTTTGTCGTTCAATTCTATCTGCACTAATCCGTTTCGCACCATCTGCTTCAGCACACCTTTGAATTTGCCGTAATAGGGTAGGGGATTAGCATTAATGCCCTCTTTGGTTGAAAATAGCAGCTCAATACGGTTGCTGTTTATGCTAGTGACATATTTTGTTGTTTTGGAATCAACAAATTGGGTGTCCCATTTGATATCACTGCGGTTCATCGTCGATGCCACATAGAATGTGCTGTCGCTATATTGATACAGATAGTATATGCTGTCGGTAGTGTAGTCGACATAGGTGTTGTCTTCTACGAATCCAGGTATAGGGTGTACAGGTGCTTTGCCATTTTTTATTTGCAGTTGTGTCGGCAAATGGTGGACATAAACCTTCGATGTGTCTGTGTGGTCGCTGTCATAGTCGTAGCTGAAATACTCAATATGAAGTATTTTCTGCCCTGTCTGAGCTTCCGCATAACCGAAGGCGAGAATAATATAGCTGATAATTAGGAGTATATATCGCATTTTATATTTTAAATATGGAATACAAAAATATAAAACAAAAGCGGAACGACAAAATTTTTTTCGCCGCTCCGCCTTATGTATTACAAGAGGGAAGTGATATTATTCTGCCTTTTCCTCTGTTGGTTTCTCTGTTTCAGGTTCTTCCAAGTCAATCTTGCCGGCTTTGTTCAGCAAGTTGTACCACAGCAGAACTTTCTTTACGTCACTGGCGTGAACATGTTCGGTGTCATAGTTTGGCAACACCTCTTTAAAATAGGCGAAGAGGTCGGCATTAGCTGTTTTTCTAATGTCGAAGGCGATAGTTTTGCCATCCTCTTTACGGAAGATGTCTTGCATGACCTCAGTGAGGGGTTTCTCTTTTTCTGTGGTGAAAATACTTATCTCGTTCAACGAGCTAATTCTATCTGTTTTAAATACCGGGCAGCGTTTCTTGTCTGCGAGAGATTCTACGATTGCACCTGTTTTTGTTTGTGATACGAGTTCGTAAATGTCCGGTTTGCCGGAAACTACTAAGATTTTGCTTAAGTCCATTGTTCTTTATTTGAATTTTTATTCGTTATGTAACGCTGATTATATATTGAAAGTATTTTTAGCGAAGGAAATTAAGAATTTTTAGAACTGTGGTATTTCATTAGGCCATCAATGGGGTTGCCGACGACATTGGTTATCTCTATCCCGTGATTGGTCATTATCTCTTTAAGAGTCTGTTCGATAGCTTTGGCGAATCCACCTATGACATATAGTTTTTTGCAGTGGGTACGAGAGATGAGATAGCATAGTTGACTTGATAGCCATTCTTCGAGTACATCGTGAATGATACCCTCACATTCTTTTTTGTCCTGGTGTTTTACAACGAAAGTCGCCAGTGATGCTAAAAAACGGTTTGCATTGCCACAATGGTAAATCCTATGCATCCATTCTTCGTAGCTATATGGATAATCATCATGGAACAAATTTTTTAACTCTTTATCCAGGGTGTCATTTAAATATTTTTTAAGCATTATGCGGCCTACATGGTTTGCCGACCCTTCGTCTCCTAATATGTAGCCCAAACTCGGACTTTTCATCGCTATTCTGTCGTCTTCGTAGTAGCAAGCGTTGCTGCCGGTACCTAGAATGCCAACAAGACTGGACCCGTTGATGTTTGCCGATCTGCAAGCACCAAGCATGTCGGTGTCAATGCTGACAGCTTCTGTCTTGAAAGCACTTTGTAGAAGCGATTGCAATCGTGAAGCCTGTATTGTGTCCCCACAACCAGCACCATAAAAAAAGATCTTTGTCGAAGAATTCTCAATGTTGAAATAGCGACGCACATCGGCGCATTTTTTTATCACCATTGCGTCGGTGTTGAAGTGGGGATTGAGTCCATCGGTAACAAACTTGTTACCAGACTCTATCTCAGCCCATGTTGTCTTTGTGCTTCCGCTGTCGACGACAAGAGTCATATTATGCCGATAATGTCGTTAATATCGTTGATTCTATGACGTTTGCAATAGTCTTCAAGGCCGTCGATTATCTTCATTGTGACAGCGGGGTCGATGAAGTTGGCTGTGCCTATCTGAACTGCCTTTGCGCCGGCCATCAAGAACTCGAGCGCGTCAGCTGCCGATGCAATTCCACCCAATCCGATGACTGGGATGTTGACAGCGTGTGCCACCTGCCATACCATTCTGACAGCCACTGGTTTGACGGCAGGGCCACTGAGGCCTCCGGTGATGGTGCTGAGGTAGGGCCGCTGTTTCTCGACATCGATGGCCATACCGAGCAGGGTGTTGATGAGGCTTACGCTGTCGGCTCCTGCACCTTCGACGGCTTTGGCTATGTCGACAACGCTTGTCACATTAGGTGTGAGCTTTACTATCAGAGTTTTATGATAAATCTTGCGTACCTCACTGACCACTTGTGCAGCCATATCGGGGTTGGTACCGAAGCCCATACCGCCCTTCTTGACGTTGGGGCAGCTAATATTGAGCTCTATGGCTGGTATTCTCTCCAGATCGTCAATCATGGCTGCTGTTTTGCAATATTCTTCTATTGAGGAGCCGCTGACGTTGACGATAATATTAGTGTCTAAGTCTTTGATTCTATGATATACATCTTTGCAGAATGTCTCCACGCCCACATTTTGAAGTCCTACGGCGTTGAGCATACCTGATGGGGTCTCGGCCATACGTGGGTAAGGGTTGCCTTGGCGACGGTCGCCAGTGGTGCCTTTCACCACAATGCCACCCAACTTGTTGAGATCAATGAAGTCGGCAAATTCTTCGCCATATCCGAATGTGCCGCTTGCTGTCATCACTGGATTCTTAAGAGTGATGTTATGTATTTTGGTTTGAAGCATTTATGTTTGAATTTTATTTGTCTAAATAATCTTGTGCTTTTACATTGTTTAGAGTTGAAAGAATTTCTTCAAGTTCTTGATATTAAACACTGGACCTTCCTTGCATACGCATTTGTGACCATCATCGCTGTCGACTACGCAGCATAGGCAGGCACCAACGCCGCATGCCATCATGTTTTCCAGCGACACTTCGCATTCAATATTTTTTTCCGTTGCATGATGTGCCACGGCTTTCATCATTGGAGTAGGTCCGCAAGTGTATATATGGTCGTATTTTGCGTCGAAAATGCTATGTTGTGTCACCAGTCCTTTCTCGCCAAGACTTCCATCTTCGGTGGCGAAATAGACGTCGCCATAGGGGCGGAATTCATCTTGCACCGGTATCATCGCAGCACTTCGTCCTCCGAGCAGTATGGTGCAGTGAGTACCTTTGTCTGACAAACATTTAGAAAGGTGCAGCATTGGGGCTATACCTGCTCCGCCTCCTACTAGCAACACATTTTTGCCTTCTTGGCTAAAGCCACGGCCCAAAGGGTATACCAAATTCAGTGTCTCACCCACTTCCATTTGCGAAAGGGTCTTGGTGCCTTTGCCAACGACTTGAACCAAGATAGTCAGCTGGTTCTTTTCAATGTCTACATCGTGTATCGATATAGGTCTGCGCAGCATAACATTCTTGTTGCCAGGTATCTCCACCTCTACAAATTGTCCGGCCTCTATTTCTGGCAATGTCGATGGATGTTGCAGCGTCATTGCAAAGTAGCTTTCATTGTAGACTTTCTTGTTAACGATTTTAAAATCTGTAATTTGTTTTTTCAAGGTATAGATTTTTTGATGATTGTTCACTATATTATATTAGTTAGAAGCTGAATGTGCCTCCTAGGCATACTAGTATTGGCAGTTGGTTTACACGCTCTCCTGTCACACGCTCGATATAGAAAATATTTTTGCGGCTGTATACGTTGGTGATACTCATCGAAATCTCCAACAAGCCACGTTTGCCTATTGATATCTTGCGTTTTGCGCCGAGGTCCATACGATGGTACGATGGTAGTCTGCCGCCATTGACATCGCCATAATAAAGTCCCAAACGTCCATTTTCTTCTCGGTAGTCGGTGCTTATGCCTTCGTTGAATGGCAGTAGTTCATAAACCCCCATGGTCATGGTGAATGGGAATCCGCTACCAAAGCTCCATCGTCCGCTGAGTTCCCAGTCGCGGTCTTCTCCCAAAGCGTAGGTGGCGAGAAGGTTGACGGTATGACGGCGGTCATAATGAGGATTATAGGTCTGCACTTCGTCGGTGCGTTTCACCTCTCCCAAAGAATAGGTGAACCACAAGTAGAGTCTCTCAAGGTCGTAGCAGGCACTGATGTCCAAACCTTTAGCGCTACCTTTCTCAATGATGAAGTCGGTCATCAGATATTGAGGCTTTTCGTATACTCCGCCCGAATTGTAGGCGGGGTCGCTGCGGTCAAAAATCTGGTTGTGGTTCATTCCCAGCAGTTGGCTGAAGTTTTTATAGTAAAGCTCGACGTTGAGAGTCAGATGATCTATCATGTCGTATTCTACGCCAAGAACAATGTGCTCAGCCTTCTGTACGCAGCTTTCCACAGTTTCGCCAAGATACAGGGATGGTATGTTCAGCTGTCCTGATCCGGTGAGGAATCCGCTGAACAGGTTCACGATATCGTGGTCGGATCTGGCGTCGAGCATTACCTGGCTATACAAACCTGTGGCGAGTTTGAAGCGTAATTTTTCGTTGGCGTTGTATTTTGCTGCCAGACGGGGTTCTATGCGGGTCTCTGCCAATGAGGAGTAATATACAAAGCGTATGCCGGGGTCTAAGAGCCATTTGCCAAGGTGAGCGTTATATGTTGCGTAAGCTGAAAACGAGGTGCTGTTTTCGTCTTGTGATCGGTGCACACTATAGGCGTTGGTGTAGTTGTATTTGCTCGAAAGTCCCTCAATTCCCAAGCCGTATTTTATTTTGTTGACACCCATAAAGTTGGTTATACCCAATGACACATTGAATCCGCCAATGGCGCTGCTTTTAGGATTGTTGCTGCCGTCCTCAAGGCTTACTTTGTAGTGTGAATAGGCCACAGTACCGTCAATCAGCGACGACGATCCTGTCATAAGGGCAAAATTGGTACCTGCGCCATAGTTGTTCCAGTGGAAGTTGGCTAGCGACTGATAGTTGTTGACTTGGTCGTCGAATCTAAATCCGAAAAAGTTGATCTTACTCCCCATTCCGGAATTTATTGACAATTTGCCATATAGATCCATGAAGTCGAAAGGTAGGCCACCTTCGATATAGGGGTATATAGCTTTTGATGATTTGGATAGAAACGAGTTTTTGGCGGTAAGCAGGTATGTTATCGTCGATGTCGATCCATTCTTTTCCTTTTTGAGAGGGCCCTCCAGTATAAGACTGGAACCAAAAGTGTTAAGGCCTACTTTGCCAGTGTGACGTTTTTTGTTGCCGTCGCGGGTTGTGATGTCCATCACCGATGAGAGTCTGCCGCCATACTCGGCACCGAAACCTCCGGTATATACGTCGGCGTTGAGAATCACGTCGGTCTCAAAGATAGAGTAAAGACCTATCGAGTGGAAGGGGTTGTAGACTACCATGCCGTCCAAAAGGGTGAGATTCTGAATCATAGAACCACCGCGAATATATAGTTGACCCCCTTGGTCACCTGTCGAGTTAACGCCAGGCAGAACCTGCAGATACTGTGCCAAGTCGGCCTGACCTCCGATGGAGGGCATCTGCTGTATCTGTGAGGCGCTAATCTTTTCCACCGACACCTGGGTTTGCATTTTGCGCTCTTCTCTTTTGTTGCCTGTAATGACTACATCCTTTAGTTTATGCGTTGTCGGCTTAAGGTTGATGTTGCGTGTTATCGTCTGGTGCTTCAAAGTGACAGGTTCGCTGTATTCCTCATAGCCAATGTATCTTACCTTTATCACGTAATCTCCGTTAGGTATCTTGTTGATAATAAAGTATCCGTTAAGATCTGTCGACGCCCAATGGTTGGTACCTTCCAAGAAAACCTGTGCAAATGGTATTGCCTCGCCTTTGTTGGCATCCATCAGTACACCCTTAATGATATTCTGTGCGTTGGCAGCAGATAATCCAAGGATAATAAAAAGTAGAGTATATATTGCTTTTTTCATTATAATGGTGTTTTTTCTATTTTGTCCAGAACTCTAGATTATTAAGATTTTTAGTGTATAATTTTAAAAACCAGTTCTTTTATAATGTCGCCATCTGTAACATTGCTGCTGCTTTTGTAACCCTTCGATCGCAAGTCGGCTTCATGGAGGTAGCCAATGCATGACGCTAGTTTGCCGAGGCTGTAGTTTCTGGCGGCGGTCTCGTAAGAGCTTATAAAATAGGGGTTCACCTTCAGCACTGCTGCGGCGCGGTTTCTGTCGGGCTCTTGATGGAAAAGCATTATTTTGATGAAGAAGGAGTATAACGATGCCAACAGTACAGGCATTGGAGCCTCTTTGGGATTGGCAACGAAGTAGTTCACTATGCGAGCGCAACGCTCTATATCTCGTCGCCCAATGGCGTTCTGTAGTTCAAATACGTTATAGTCTTTGCTTATGCCGACATTTGTTTCGATAGTATCCTCGTCTATGGTGCTCCCTACGGGGATAGAGATGTATATCTTCGACAGCTCGTTGGCAATCTTGTCCAAGTTGTTGCCCAGCGATTCCGACAACATCATGGCGCCGCGCTGTGTAATGCTATATCCTCTCTGCTGAACCACCGAGGCTATCCATCCAGGCACTTCGCTATCGTATATTTTGTTTTTCTCATACACCACGCCTTTCTCTTTGATGGCTTTGTAGGCGCTGCTGCGTTTGTCCAACTTCTTATGACGATAGCAGAATACTAGAATAGTTTGTTTTTGAGGATTTTCCAAATACTTAGCCAACAAATCCCATTCTTCTTTTTTCGATATGTCTTGTGCCTCTTTCACCATCACCACTTGCACTGGCGACATCATGGGATAGCGCATAGCCATGTCAAGCACGTTGCCCATTGTCACATCACGACCATAGACAACAGTCTGGTCAAAGTCACGCATTGACTCGTCTATGATGTTTTTCTCTATGAAGTCTGAAACGAGGTCAATGTAATAGTTTTCCTCGCCTGTGATAAGATATACAGGTGCGAAATTTTTCGCTTTGATGTCTTCAATAAGTTGTCTTTCAGTAATCTGTTTTTCTGTTTTAGCCATACAGGTAACACGGATTTAGCAGGCAAATTTACATATTTTTTTTGAATGCAGTGTAGCAGCCATTCAAAAAATAATTCAACTTCGCACGCACACTGTATTTGTGGAAATATACCTGTTGAAAGTAATGCAAAAAAAAGAGGTGAAGTCTCTTCGGAACCATCCACCTCGCCTTAGGTCGAGCAAGTTTTCTTGGCAGTTTTTATCTTATTATTTCTCCAATCTTTTTATGCATTTCAGCATGTGGCTGTACTCTTGTCTCTCGGCGTTAAAGATGCCATGTTCGTCTATGGTGTCGTGTCGCACCATCCCCGAGGCATGTATTATTCCACCACAACCGTCCATGATACCGACATGCACTATCCTTCCTGCGGTGTTGGCGAAGAATGCCAGGTCGCCTTCACGGCTTTCCGTCAGTGACACTTCGACACCTGTCTCTGCTTGTTGCCAGGCGTCGCGAGGTAGTTTCTTGCCGCATATTTTAAATACCACCTGTGACAATCCCGAGCAGTCTATGCCCATTTTTGTGCGTCCGCCCCAAAGATAGGGTGCTCCAAGGAATTGCTCCGCCACACCAATGACGGTTTTCTTTGCCGTCTTGTCGTTGTTGTCAGAAGTTGCCCATCGGTGGTTGTATTGCGCTCCCGCGGGCACCAGCACCTTTTTGTCTCCTAGGTGAATCCACATTTCTGTATTGGCGATCATGTCGAAAATATCTATGTCGCCTTGCATGACAGGTTTGAGCTGCTGACTGCTTACCCATCCTTCGTAATTGTCATATTCTGAGCAAATGAGGTCCCAGTCGCCTTCTGTTGTCAGCACGTCAACAAGGTCGCCAAACAGCAGTTGGTTGACCATCTCACTTCTGTGTGAGGCCTCTTTGCGCATCGGTACCGCCGACAGATAACAGCATTTTTTCATAGGTGTAGTATGATAGGGGTGTTGTTTTACTTGAATAATATAATTGTCTGCCTGTTGAGGGTAAATTCTTACTGCCAGCGGTTTATTATATCCGGCCTAGCTCCACAGAGCGTGCAATACGGTCAATGAGGTTGTCTTCTTTGTTGCGTTTAGGGTCGAAACGTTCCTTCATATTAAAGCCGAACATACGCGCAAAGGTGTTATAGAATGAGGCTCGGAATTTGCCTCTAAGGTCTGCGACAAGGGTGTATGAGTTGTTGCCAGTCTCGCGGTCAACAAGTTTCAGCAGCACTTTGCCTTGCGAGAAGGTCATTTTCTCCAAATCCTCCTGGAATTCATCCAGCAGCTCTTTCTCCACTCTTTTTATGTATTCGCTCCTTTTTTTGGGTGGCAGACTTGCCATCTCTTTCTCTAGTTCCTGCAGTCGTCGTCGCGCCTCTTTGGCATAGGGTAGGGTCTTCTTAACGTTGCGGATAAGTTTTTGGTTTTTGCGTATCTCTTTGTTTGTCAGCAATGCCCATTTCGTTGAAATGGTCACTGTATTGAGGTGGATAATAGGTATAGTGTCGCCGTTTTGCACTGTGGCATAGCTAAGAATATGGTTGCTGCCATAGCCTTGCAACCGGGTGGCGTTCGATGGCACTTGGGCTGTTGCTATACCGCATGCCGTCAAAAGAAGATATGTAAGCAGCCTCGCTTTAGTCATGGTTATCAGAGATTGAAAAGTTATATTGAGTCGCTATTACAATCACTATTAAATAACTGAGTAATCTTTATTTTCGTATCTTTAAATGGAAAAAACTTGCAATAGGATTCATAATGTATATGATGTTTTCGCTGCTTGTGGCGAGCAATCGACAATAATTCAAACTTTTCATCAGCTGTTTGATTATCTCAAGATTTTATGTACATTTGCAAAACAAAAAAAATGTTAATTCAACTATATATCTTTGTCAATGAAAGCGATACAAGATAATAATGTTTTATATAATATATTGAGTCCTCTTGTACAGTTTGGTACACGATGTCATTATCAGAGTTTTGTTGTCCGTGGATTGGAGAACCTTCCTGTCGATGGGGCTTATATCATAGCTCCTTGTCACCAGCAGGCTCTTATGGAGCCTTTGGCGGTGCTTAACTTTGCTCCTAAACCCCCTGTCTTTCTTGCTCGCGCCGACATCTTTGCCAAACCGGTGATTCGTGCCATCCTGACTTTCCTCAAGATACTCCCGGTATATCGTATCCGCGACGGACAGAGTAACCTTGGTAAAAACAACGAAATATTTGACCGCTCTCGCGATGTTCTTCTCGACGGTTTCCCTCTCTGCCTTATGGCAGAAGGACGTCACAACGACCGTCACCATTTGCTCCCGATGGGCAAAGGTATGTTCCGTATTGCCGGTGAGACGCAGCTTAAACTTGGCGACCATCCGCTTTACATAGTGCCTACGGGTATCGACTTCGACGAGTATGAGCGTCCCTATGCCAACCTCGTTGTCAATATCGGCAAACCTATTCCTGTGCAGCCTTTCATGAAGGATTTTGTCGAAAACGAGCCTGTCGCTCTAAACGAAATGCGCCATGCTCTTTCCACGGCCCTCAGTCCGCTGATGCACGACATACGCCACGAAGAGCATTATGACGAGATACTCACAGTATCACAGGTTCTCAACACTCCTGAGCGCAAACGTAAGGGTCTCCGCAACAATGCTTGGAACCGTTTCATAACTCGTCAGGCCATCTCTCAGCGGCTCGACTCCTGCGCCGAGGCTGCCGACCCCAAATACAACTCAATAATAGAGACTGCGCGCAAATATCTCAACTTGTGCCGTCAGCTGCGGATGCGTCCTGTCGACGCCGCCAACCATTGGGGGCTTCTTGCCACCTTGGGTGCCTTCATTCCACTTGCGGCTCTTCTTGTCGCTGCCATCATGGTTCCTGCAGTACGCTGGATCCTGCTCTTCTGCCTGGTGTGCTATCCCTTCCCAATGTTGCCTACCCATCTTTTGATGCGCTCGCTCATTGGCGACCCACAGTTCCGTAGCTCCGTGAATTTTGGCATACGTTTCTTGTTGTCAATAATTTATGGTATTGTCATCTCTATCGTTATGGCATGCTGTGGTGGCATGTGGATGAGCAACCTTGCTCCATTGGGAGCATGGTGGGGCTTGGTGGCTGTGGCCGTGGTACACCTGGGAGCCATCTTGGCGGGCCCTGTTGTCAATAGCCTCAAGGCCGTAGGCAACAATCTGCGCTACTGGTTTTTGTGGATGGTGAAGCCCAGCAAGATGAAAGCTCTGAGAGAGACCCAAAAACAGCTAGGGGAGATCTACTAGAGCACCTAGATTATAAATTCTACTTCTGGGAAGAGTTCTTTTAGTTCGGCTATGCCGGCTTTAACCTCTTCGTACTGCTCCCAGCAGTGCATGGGGTAGAAATGCTTGGTGTTAATCTGCTGCAGCCATTGGCACGAACCTCGCAACATCTCGCTTCCCAGGCGTGGGTCTACAGGGAACATGGCATGGTCTACGTTTTTAGTTATTGCCCTCACTTCGCGAAGGTTGGAGATGAACATGCCCTCCATTTCGTCAAGTGTGCATTTTATATGCTCTTCCTCATTTTCGGGGAAGTACCAGTTGTTGTTGTCGCCGGCATGGTATACTGTAGTACCGTCGGGCAGTGTCACCAAAGTGGCTATGCCTACATCTGTCGACCGCAATGCGTTGAGACGCAGATTCTCATCTTCGTAGATGTCACCAGGGCGCAATATTGCTGTAGGACGTTCTTTCTCTATACGACGTCTCTTCTGGGTGTCGTACGACACCAGCAGGCGTGCGTCAGCATAGTTCAATATCTCTTCGTTGTAGTGATCTTCGTGAAAGTGCGATACAATGAAGTAGAGCACTTTCTCGCCACGCTCTTCAATCTTTTTATGGAGTGTGCCGCTGTCGTTGTCTCTCCAATAGTCGTACACTACCAAGGCACTCTCGGTCTCTAGAGCGAAGCAGCTGTGATATATGTATGTAATGTTCAAGATATCAGTGTCATTCCGTCTTGTTAGACGTGTTGTGTATTAGTTTGTGTTAATCTATTTTTTTACCTCCAATGGCTTCGCTGACATTGATGATGTAGTCGCCAAGTTTTTCATACAAAGCGTAAAGGCCGCTGTAGGCGTTGCCTATGGCGTAGTTGTAAATGCCAAGTTTCAGAGCGTCGAGGTGTTGCGACCTCAGCATGTCGCGGTAAGCGTTGATGTCGTTCTCGGCAGCATAGGCGGCGTCGAGGTCCACATTGTCGTAGTCTTTGAGATTGCTGTCCATAACGTCTAGGGCCTTCTGCACCAGTTCGCTCATGTGTGCTAGGTTTGCGTTGAGGCTTGCGTCAAAATGGACTGCATCCTCGCGTTTGTTTTTGCGAGTTATGGCTATTTGGTATATTGCGTCGCCAATGCTTTCAAGGTTGTCGATAATGCGCAGCATCGAGCTTATTCGTTCCGAACCATGCTGGCTGACATCACCGGAGCCCACACGGGTAAGGAATTTGGTGATTTCCTGCTCCATTCTGTCGGTTATGCCCTCATATTTTTCTATGCGGTGCATAATAGCCTCGAATTCATCTTCGTTTTTGGCGGTGCGAAGACCGGGCAGGAAGGTGTACATACGCAGCACACGTTGCGAGAAGACCTCTATTTCGCTCTTGGCCGACTGCAAGTTGAGCTCGGCCGTGGAGAGCCAGTTGCCTTCGATATAGGTGAGGCGGAAGTCGTCTTCGTTCTCCTCCACAGGGCTCTTCACCATCCAGTTTACTATTTTCAGTATCTGGGGTATAAAGAAGGCAAGTATAATTGTGTTGCAGACATTGAAGATGGTGTGGAACAACGATATTGCCAATGGTACCGACTCGCGGTTGTATAGCGGGTCGTCAATAGAGGCATAGGGGCTGCAACCGGTAATGGAATTGGTGGCGTAGGCAATAAGTTGCATCAACGGTGAGAAGAAAATGAGTGTTAGGATGACGCCGACAACGTTGAATACCAGGTGGGCACGTGCTGCTTTCTTGCCGGCGGCATTGGCAACAAGTGCTGCCAGATTGGCGGTGATGGTGGTACCTATATTCTGACCCATCACTAGCGCCACGGCGACATCAAAGCCTATCCATCCATTGTAGCACATCACCAATGTGATGGCCATCATGGCTGCGGAGGCCTGTACTAAGCAGGTAAGTATGGCTCCTATGGCTATGAATATAAGTATTGACCAGAAACCAAAGTCGCTGAGTGTCGATATGGCATGGAGGAAATTGGGGTATTGGTCAAGGTTGGCCAGAGGCTCTTGCAACAGCTCCATACCAACAAGGAGAAGGGCAAGACCTATAACGGTCTGACCTATAGATTTCATTCTGTCGCGACCTGAGAAGACGAAAAACAAGCTTATTGCCGCCAACAGCATAGGCAAACTGAATCCTCCGGCGCTGTCGCCAAGACCGAAAAGGGTGATGATCCACGCTGTCACAGTGGTGCCAATGTTGGCTCCCATAATGACTGCCACGGCGCCAGCTAGCGATAGGAGTCCGGCGTTGACAAAGCCTACCACCATCACTGTCGTTGCCGACGAGCTCTGAATGGCGGCGGTGACAACAGTACCTGTCAGAATGCCACTTATTGGATTGCCAGTGATGTGCTTCAGCACCGAACGCATTTTGCTTCCGGCTATTTTCTGCAGACCTTCGCTCATAAGCTTCATGGCAAAGAGGAACACAGCCAAAGCTCCCACTAAATTCAAAATTACAAAAACAATGTCGCTAAAACTCATAGGTAATATATTGAATAAAAATAAAATGTGACGTTGGTAAAACTTATTTCCAACGTCACAAAAATACTTACACTCTTCAAATAATGAGAAAAATGACGGTTACGTTTTTGTTAAGATTTTCTGGATGGTTTAACCGATTGTCCTAAATGGCTATCTGTCATTTTTCTTGGATTTCTTGGTTTTCTTGTTTTTGGGGGATTTTTTAGAGTCTCTAGAGTTTCTAGATTGTTTAGAGTCTCTAGTTTTTTTAGACTCTCTAGATTGTCTAGAGTTTCTAGATTCTCTGGATTGGTTGCTTTCTTGGGGGATGTCTTCTACTAGGTCGAAGTCTATCTGCTTTTTCAACATGTCTACGTTGCGCACTCTGATCTTCACAGCGTCGCCTAGCTTGTAGCATTTGCCGTAGCGGCGTCCTATCACTTGATAGTTGTCTTCGTCTAGCATGTAGTAGTCGCCTTTCAACGATCCAATGGGTATCATGCCTTCGCATTTGTTGCCCTCAATCTCTGCATATATGCCCCATTTGCTCACTCCCGATATGTTGGCGTCGAACACTTTGCCTATCTTGTCGCTGAGGTATTCGGCTTGCTTGTATTTCACGCTGGTGCGTTCTGCGTCAGCGGCTTTCTTCTCCATGATGGAGCAGTGTTTGCAGTATTCTTCATATTCGTTGGCGTCGACGCTGCTGCCGCCTTCCAGGTAGCGTTCCAGCAATCGGTGTACCATCAAGTCGGGGTACCGGCGTATGGGAGAGGTGAAATGGGTGTAGAATGGGAACGCCAACCCATAGTGTCCTATGTTTTCTGTCGAATAGTAGGCTTTCGACATTGTGCGTATGGCTATGCTGTCAATCATGTACTCTTCACCGCGACCGGCAATTTGTTCGAAGAGCCTGTTGTAGCTGTCGGCCAAGGCTTTGCGGCTGCCTACTTTCATTTTGAAGCCAAGTTTGGTGACAAATTCAACAAAGGTGTTCAGCTTCTCAGGATTGGGTTCGTCATGGACGCGGTAGACAAAGGTTTTGCCAGACTCTCTAGTTTTTCTAGATTTACTCGACTCTTTGCCTTTTTTTGTGTTTCCTATGCTCTCTGCCACGTTGCGGTTGGCTAGCAGCATAAATTCCTCTATCAGCCAGTTGGCCTCTTTCTGCTCTTTGATATAGACGCCTATGGGTTTGCCATTTTCGTCAAGTTGGAATTTCACCTCCTGGCTGTCGAAATTAATGGCGCCCTCTTTGTAGCGAGCCTCCCTCAGTATCGTTGCCAGCTTGTGAAGCTCCAGCACCGCCGCGTCGGCCTCTTTGCTCTCTGCCGAGCACTCTCCGCTCTCAATAATAGCTTGTGCCTCTTCGTAGCTGTAGCGACGGTCGCTGCATATCACCGTCTTTCCAAACCAGCGGTTCAGCACTTCGGCTTTTTCGTTCATCTCAAAGACGGCGCTGAAACACAGCTTGTCCTCGTTGGGGCGTAGCGAGCACACCTCGTTGCAGAGTTTTTCAGGCAGCATGGGGATGGTGCGGTCTACAAGGTATACACTGGTGCCACGGTCGTAGGCCTCACGGTCTATGGCACTGCCAGGGCGGACGTAATACGACACGTCGGCTATATGAACGCCAACTTCGAAATTGCCGTTTTTGAGATGCTGGAACGAGATGGCGTCGTCAAAGTCCTTGGCGTCGGCGGGGTCGATGGTGAATGTCGTCGTTTTGCGGAAGTCGCGTCGGCTTTCCATCTCTTTTTTCGTGGGGTTCTTTATTTTCGAAGCCTCCTTCTCAGCCTCGGCGGGGAAGTCGAGAGGGAAGTCATATTCTGCCAGTATAGACTGCATCTCCACGTTGTTGTCGCCGGGGCGTCCTAGGCGTTTCACCACACGACCCACGGGGTTGTGCATCTGCTCTGGCCAGTCGGTCATCTCTACCACTGCTTTCTCGCCGTCCTCGGCACCTGCCAAGTCGCTGAGAGGTATAAAGATGTCAACCACCATGTTGCGGTTGTCGCACACCAGGAAGGCAAATTTGTCCATCTTCTGAATGCGACCCACAAAGCGGCTTTTGGCTCGCTGTAGTATCTCCACCACCTGGCCTTCGGGTTTGTGCATCTTGCGCTGAGGGAACATAAGAACCTTCACCCTGTCGCCGTGAAGGGCGTGGCGGGTGTAATTGGGGGCTATCATAACATCTTCGCGACCCTCTTCCTCGGGAATGACATAGGCTTTGCCTGTCTGCTTCATATCGATGTTGCCGATGATGTAGTTTTTGGGAAGCAGGTCGTCGTTGATATGTTTCGGGTTGATCTTGTATTTGCCGCGACCCTCTTCAACGAGGATTTTGTTTTCTGCCATCTCTAGAATTGTCGACTGCACCAGCTGTCGCGAGGCTTTGTCATAAGCGCCTACTTTCGACGAAATCTGCTTGTAGTTGAATGCTGTAAATGGAGAGTTGGCAAAGATTTTAAGTATTTTGGTTTGTGTGTTTTCTGTAGTCATATCGTTTTGTTTTTTTTCTTTTCCGTTATAACGAAAGAATGTTAAAACGGTCTTTCTATTTTTTTTATTTGTTCTATTTCACAATCACTTTGGTGTTTCCTCCCACAGGGCCTCGGTTTCCACCGCCATACACATTGCCGTATAAATGGGGGTTGTCTTTGATGATAACTTTAGTGTCAGCACTTATAGCGGCCTCATTGCCGCCGCCAAAGACATTGCCTTTAACCACTGAATGGCCTTGAACATTAACGTTGGTGTTGCCAGTGACAGCTGCGGCATTGCCACCGCCGAAAACGTTGCCCTTCACTTTTGAATATATATTCACCTGAGTGTTGGCGGTAACTACGGCGCTGGTTCCCAGTCCGCCGCCGAAGACATCTTTGTTCACCGAGCCATTAATGATGTTGACTTGTGGCGAGATACGTGCTGGATTGTTGTAGGCATCATCAAAGATCCCGTCGCTGTTGTTGTCGACGCTGTCGGGAGCATATTCCACCAGGTTGCCACCGCCGTATACGTAGTCGACGCTGAGCGGACATGAGGCACTGTTGGAGTCGATGTTGACGATAATGTTGCCCACAATGCCACCTCCCAGGTTGCATCCGCCAAAAACTTCGCTGATAGTGTGTCCCGGGTTGCTGCCATGGACGTTGACGGTGACGTTGCCATAGATGGTGCCACCATTTTTGTTGCCGCCGAAGACACGAGTCATGTCGCCACCCAAGATGTTCAGGGTGACAGTCTTGGGATCGTCGCGAGTGCCGATGTCGGCATTGTTGGCGCCGCCATATACGTCGGTGAGTCCTGTGGTGCCGCAGGGTATGGTGATAACCACGTTGCCTGCCGGAGCCACATTGCCGCCGCCATATATCTCGCGGGTCACTAGCTGACAGGAGCCGCTGTTGTCAAAGGCTACCATTGATGCACCGTGGACCATGCCGAGACTGTTGGAGCCTCCGAAGACTTGGCTTATGGCGCCGCCCTTGATGGTTACGGAGGCGTCGCCATAGACGTTGGCACCGGGGTTGTAGTCGTTGGCAGCGGGGTCGGTGTGATTTCCAGCACCGTTACCGCCAGCAAATACTTGATAGATATGACCGCCTTCGATGATGACGTCGGTATTCATGTTCAATACCGATGGTGTTGTAGAACCGAGGTCTGCGGCATTGCCGCCACCATAGACATACTGTATGGTGTTCTCGTCGCAGTCGTGGATGGTCACTTGTGTGGTTTTGCCTGATGTTGCCGGTATCACGGTAGCCTTGTTGCCGCCGCCATACACAGCGTTGAGGGCGAAGAGGTTGGCGAGAGCAGCGTCATCGAGGGCGTCAACAGCCACGAGGTCGTTGGTGTCGAGCTCGTCGAGGGCAGCGACCATGGTCTTGACCTTGTTGAAGTCGTTGGTGCCCACGGTGTGCTGAGTGCTGTACACGTCCACGAAGATGTCGTTGGTCGGCGAGCCGGCGATGTTGTTGCCGCCGAAGACAGCGCCGTTGATGATGGCGCCAGCTGTTGGGGTATCATATTGGTCGGCGTTGCCGATGTTGACATGGACGGTGTTGCGCACGTTGGCGTCGCGTTTGCCTGTGGTGATCACCGAAGCCAGCTGGCTTTCGGCGTCGCCGTTGCCGCCGCCGAAGATGTTGCCCTTGTGGGCACCGGTGCCGGCGTTATAGTAGTAGCTGCTGTTGCTGCCTATGGTGCCGCCGAGGATGTTGACGGTAGTGGTGCCCGATGTGGAACCGATTGCGCCGAGAGCCGAGCCGCCGAAGACGTCGCCGTAAACCGAGGGGTTGCCGGGCGTTGGCGGGAAGGTCACCGACTGAGGATCAGGAGTAGGTACAGCGCCTGTGAAGTTCCACCCCTCACGATTGACGGTGGCAGTGGTAGCCACGGTGACGTTGGTGTTGCCGTCCACGGTGGCCAGATAGCCGCCGCCATAGACGTTGTTTTTCAGGATGCCGCCGACGACATAGACGTCAGTGCTGCCGTACACACGGCCGGCGACGGGGCTGAGGGTGGGTTCGCTGGAATTGTTCAGATAGGTGTCGGCGCCGCGGCCGCTGCCGAAGACGTTGCCGAAGGTGGGGCCGCCGTTGCCGGTGCCAATGGTGCCGCCGTATACCACCACCTGAGTGTTGTGCAGCACGTGGCCGTTGTCACCGCTGCCGAAGACATTGCCGCGGATGTCCGCTGTGCCGCCCACGGTGACGTATGTGCGGTCGACGAAGGTGTAAAGGTCAACCTTTTGGCCGTTCGACACGCCGGGCAAACCACGTCCGGCGCCGAAGACATTACCGTTGTTGACGCCGTTGATGCCGACAGTGCCGCCGGAGATGGTCACCTCGGTCTTGCCGGTCTCGGGACGTTGCAGAGCAATGACCGAGTCCTTGGTGTCGCCGGCCTCCTCGATGTAGGTGTAGGTTCCCAGCGAAGCCAACGAGCCGCCGCCGAAGACATTGTGATAGACAGTGCCTCCAGTCATTGTGAGATAGCTGTTACCCAAGATGAGACCGCTGTTGCGGTTGAAGTGGTGTGTGGTTGACACGGGGTCGATACCGCGTCCTCCGCCGTAGGCGTTGCCACGGTAGATACTGCCGCTGGTGGCTTGGTTGTTCACGCCAATGGTGCCGCCATCGATATTGACGTTGGCGGTATAGAACACGTGTCCGTTCTCGCCGCCGCCGAAGACAGAGCCTGCCACCTGAGCCTCGTTTTCAATGGTGACGTTTGTATTGTTGGTGTAGGCCATCCTGTTGACAAGGATGTCGTCCGACGACTGTCCGCGGCTCGAGCCGAAGACGTTGCCGCCCAGGTTGGCGTCGCGGCTGTCCATACCCTCTTTCACTGAGCTCTCGCTGGCCATAATATCGCTCTGCTGTTCGCCTATGCGACCGCCTGAGACGGTGACGTAGCAGGAGCCGCCCGAGACGGTGTATCCCGCCACGGTGCCGAGGCCGGAAAGCCAAGCGTCCTTGTCGTGCTCGCGTCCTGCGGGAGCGCCATTGAGGGTGACAGTGAAGTCGCCGACACCACCGCTGCCGCCGCCGAAGACGTCGCCGTTGACATTGCCTGTCAGGGTTCCGATGCGGCCGTTCTCGATGACCACCTGGGTGTTGCCACGCACGTGGCCGTTGTCGCCGCCGCCGAAGACACTGCCACGGATGTACTGCTCATCCGCCGTACTTGTGGCTGTGTTGTTCACAGCGGTATTGTAGTTGCTTATAGGATTATAGAGTGTGCTGCGGTCGTCAGGATAACTCGTCGTGGTGCTAAAGGAAGGATAGTTCACCACGATGTGTGTTCCGGTGACATAGGTGTGGTTGGTGTAGTCACGCCAAATTACGCTGTCGTTGGCGGGGTTCTTTTTGCTGAGCAAGATATATACGCCGTTGTCGATACGGTAGTCGGTGCCCTGTGTCAATCCCGCTGCCTGAGCCGCAGTGATGGTGATAGTGTCGTTGCTGAGACCTGCGTTACCGCGGCCGCCGCCGAAGACACGACCGTTGTTCTGGCCGTTGGTGCCAATCTTGCCGCCGGTGATGAAGATATATGAGTGGCCGTTGGCGTTGGCGGCGTCGAAGGCGTTGGCAGTCAAGGCAGTGTGCTTGACAGCATCATAGTCATATACAACAGTGTCGTTAAATTTGGCATATATTTCACCTGCGGCTCTGCGTTCATTGCTAAGCTCTACTGTGTCGCCCACGCTTGCCAGCGAGCCGCCGCCATAGACGTTGTGGAAGATTTGGCCGCCAGTGACGGTGATATGCGTGGAGCCGCGCACCAGACCTGCTGTACGGCTAATCTGGCCACCGGCAAGGTCGACACCACGGCCGCCACCGTAGACGTTGCCAACAAATTCTTGGTCACTTTGGTGATTCAGGGTGTTCCATAGCTCACCGATCATGCAGCCATCCTTAATATAAACATGAGTATAATCTTGAACGTGGCCGTTCTCACCGCTGCCAAAAACTGAGCCATATACATGGCAGGTTTGTGTCGGCGAGTCTTCACCTATGGTCACTGTCGTTTTGCGGACGTAGGCACGGTGGGCGTATAACTGACCGGCGACACCACGTCCCGAACCAAAGACACGGCCGCTGTTCAAACCCTTGGCGGCAGGGTCTCCAATAACTGCGTTGCCTTTGATGGTTACAATGGCATGACCAGTGCCGTCGAGCAGGTTGCTGTCGTCAATGCTGATGGGGCGTCCCACGCTTGCCAGCGAACCGCCACCGTATACGTTGTGGTAGATACGGCCACCGCTGATTTCCACTTTGGTGCCACCGTATACCTGACCGGCAGCGGCGCCCAAGTGGTCGTGGAGGGTGTGGTCGACACCGCGGCCACCGCCATAGAGGTTGCCCACGTAGAGGGGTTGAGGACTATAGCCATACTCATCGATTTCGTATTCAATAGGATCCAAGGGGATACCCACGGTACCATCGGTCATGTTTATCAATGTGCCGAAGCGAACGTGGCCATTCTCGCCACCGCCAAACACAGCGCCGGTGATATTGCCACCCTTGATGATGACATTGGTGGAGTCGACATAAGCCATACGAGTATAGTGGAAGTCGTCGCCTATCATACCCGGGTGACCCTTGCCGCCGCCGAAGACACCACCGGTGCCACCTGCCACATAACCTGCTTGACGATGGGTGCCGATGACTCTCTCCTCGGCATTGTTGTTACCCACGGTACCTCCGTTAATGATAACACGAGTGTTACCGATATGAGAGTTCCATGCGAATGTAGTGTATGTGGTGTCGGCAGTGTTGTTCCAGTTGCGTACCGTATATGAGGAATTGGCATTACCATTGTATGGGATGAAGTTGTTGGCGGCGCCATTGAGAGCCATATTTATCCAGCGTCTACCCACCGAAGCCATCTCACCACCGCCATAGATGTTGCCCCACACTTGACCGTTGTTCATGGTCACGCGTGTGTTGCCGTATACGCGGCCCGAGTGCATGGCTGCCGTAACCGAAATACCGTTAAGGCTCAAAGTGTCGTTGACGTGCGCGGTGATGTTGTCGCTGCCGTAGCCGCCGCCATATATTGAACCTGTGTAGCGTATGTCGGGCATGGAACCGATGGCATAGCCTATCTCCGCTGAGCCGTCGATAATGACATTGGCGCTGTCCATGACATAACCCAACTCGCCACCGCCGTATACGTTGCCGTAGATTCTTGCTGTGCCGTTGATAGTGACCATGGTGCTGCGGCACTTAGCCAAAGCGGGCCAGAGGTGGTTGAAGGTGACGCCGTCGATTTCGAAGAGACGACCCATGCTACCGCCGAAGACGTTGCCGCCAGTGGTGTGCTCAATCAAGACGGCATGGTTGTCGTTCCATGCGCCTGGGGCGTGGTTTTGAGTGAATCTATAGATATTGTTATTGTACTTGACAATGTTGTCTTTGTCGAAAGCGCGTCCAGTGCTGAAGGCATAGGGGTTGAACTCTATGGGGCTGCCTATGGTGCCGCCGGAGATGTTGACGCTGATGACGCCGTGCTTGCCTTCAAAGACTGGTGTGTGGTCGTCTTCGGGTATGACACCGTTGCCGGGGAAGTTGCCTTGCAGGTAGCCATATCGTGGGTCGGACGATGTGACCATGTGGCCACCCACCGAAGCCAGACGTCCACCGCCGTAGATGTTGCCTAATATTTTGCAGTTTCCGCTGATGTTGACGGTGGTGTTGCCGCCGATAGTACCTGCGTTGAAGGATGTGCCACCGAAACCGCGGCCACCGCCGAAGATGTTGCCGTCATAGTATGATGTTCCGCTGGTGCCCACAAAGGCGTTGCCTTTGATGTTGACCACGGCATTGTTTTTCACGTGGCCGTCCTCACCGCCGCCGAAGACGGAGCCGAAGATTACGGCCTCGCCGCCCACGGTGACATAGGCGTTAGAGACGTTGGTAAGCATATTGAACGAGGTACGCTGGTCGCCCTTGCCGGCACCGAAGAGGTAGCAGGTCACGGGGTGAGAGAGTATTCCATCAACGGTACGAGGCACACCGAGTGTACCACCGGTCATGGAGACATGGCAGTCGCCTTCCACGTCGGCATACTCGCAGCCACCATAGATGCTGGTGAGGATATGGCCTCCGGTGATGTCGACGTAGGTGTTGCCACGCACACGGCCTTGGAAGCGATAGAAATAGCTGAAGACGGAGTCAGCGGTGTTGTTATAGTTTTTTACAGTGATACGGTAGGGGTAGTAGCCGCTGCCGCCGCCGAAGACGTTGCCGAAGAAGGTGTGGCCGTCGCCCGCATGGGCGGTACTGGCGTCACGGGGTACACCATAGTTTGTCACGTCCTCATCGATATAGGCGTCATAGGGCAGATAGCCATAGGTGGAAGAGTATTCCCAGCTCTCGCACTCTGGCATCAATGCCGAGAGCACTTTGATGGAGTCGGCATTATAAGTCTTGACAGCGTTTATGGCGCGATTCCAAAGGCCGTTGGAATAGGGGTTATTCTTTTCTTTGCCCAAGCCTATCTGACCACCTTTGACTTTCACACCACAGTTGTGCAGCACTTGTCCGTTCTCGCTGCCACCCCACACAGCACCGACAATGAGGGCGCTATCGCTTATGCATACCTCGGCACTGTCGACATAGCCGAACTTAGCGTTCTGACGGCCTGCCTCAATACCATTGATTGTGGGGTCGGTATAGTCGACATCAGGCTGTGTGTAGTAGCCCATGCCGGCACCGAAGACATAGCCCAAGTCGGCCTCCATGGTCACACCGTGAGGTCCTACCTGGCCGCCGCTAATGCGTACCGAGGTGATGCCGGTACCATTAGCGCATGAGATGGGTTCGCCTACGACAATATCATAATAGTCACCACTTGACACATTCGATGCCGTTGCTCTAGTGAATGTTCCCACCGATGCAATCTGGCCGCCGCCGAAGATGGTGTTGTGCACATAGCCATCTTTCATGACGACAGTGGAACTGTCGCTGATGTTGGCCAAGTCGGGGTTGTCGGTGTCGCCCTTGCCGCCGCCGAACACGAAGCCGTAGTCATGATTAATGTCTCGTTCTTCGCAGCCCACATGGCCGTGGTCGATCTGGACCAAGGTGCTTCCTGTCACCGAAGCTACCTCGCCGCCACCATAGATAGCGTTGAGTACGGTGAAGCCGGTGTTGGACGCGTCGTGGTATACTCCGCCTTCATTGCCTCCCGTGGTGTTCATCCACACCTTGGGACGAGCTGTCATACCGCCGGCAGCGGGAACATTCGGGTCGCCCTTGCCGGCGCCGAAGACGCGGCCGTGACCTTCCATGTGTGTTTGGTCGAAGGCGGGGAAGACTGAGCGTGTAGTGGTACGTCCCACCTGGCCATTGGTGAGGGTCACCAATGGTGAGTAGACACCATTGCCGAGGGCGGGAGTTGGTGTGTAGACAGCCAGGTTGCTGCCGCCATAGACATTGTCGATTTGTTTTTCGGCACAGTCGCTCTGGCTCCAGTCCACGGTGACAGCTATCTTTCCGGTGATGTTGCCGTTGATGTTGCTGCCGCCGAAGGCATTTCCGATGTCGCCGCTATTGATGTTGAGGGTGACGTTGCCGGCGATGTTGGCAGCTACGCCTGCGGGATATGTGGCGTCGCCCACAGCCACGCCCTTCGAGCCAGCATAGACGTTGTCGATGGTGCCGCCGTTGATGGTGAGGGTGACGTTTCCTACGATGTCGGCCATATTCGAACCACCATAGATGTCGCCGAATATAGAGCCGCAGGAGATAGTGGTGCTCAAATTAGTTTCGATAGTTGCCTTGTTGCCGCCGCCGAAGAATTCATGGATGTTTTCGGCGCAGCTGTTGCTTTTATTGTCACCGTCGACAGTGGTTCTCATCTGACCTGTGATGGTGCCGCGCTCGTTGCTGCCACCGAAGAGGTGGTTGATGATACCGGAATGAACAACAGTGTTGGTGCCGCCTTCACCGATGTTGGCAGCTACGTTTTCACCGTTGCCGCCGCCGAAGACATAGTCAAAGCGGCCGCCCTCGATAATGACACCTACGCCTGTTGCCGCCGCAGCGTCACCGCCGCTGAAAATGCGTCGTATCGTGTTCAAGCATTCGTGTATATGTACTGTTGTTTTCTTGGTGCTGCTGCTAGAGCCAGCCTCGGGCAGGTAGTCGGCGTTTTTGCCGCCGCCGAAGACTTGGTCGATGGCATAGTAAGCGTTTTCGGTCTGTGAGTTATAGTTTCCAGTGGTGAAGCCTGTCTTCCATACGTTGACGGTGACGTCGGCTTGAGGCGAGCCGTTGGTGTTGTTGCAGCCGTAGATGGAGACGCCTCTGAGGTCGATATGGCAGTTAGCAGGGTCTTGTTCATCTTTGCTGATATTGACCTGAACGGTGCCGTTCACCTGACCCTTGGCGCTGTTGTCGGTAATGATGTTGCCATTGCCGTCATCCACATTGGCCTGGCCCATGCCGCCGCCGAAGATGGTGCCGTGCAGGGTGCCGTTGAGGAAGTCGATTTTGGTGATATCGGAGGCTTCGTTGTTGACGCTGCCGAGAGCCGAGCCGCCATAGATGTCACCGTAGATGGTAGGAGTCTTGGTGCCTGCCAGGTCGCCGATGGTGACGGTGATGTTGCCTTCGGTGGCTGTGTTTTCGCCGAGGCCGCCGCCGAAGATGCCATAGAGGGCGTTGCCGTTGCCGCTTGTGCCCAGTGTACCGCCGTTGATGTTGACGGCGATGTTGCCTGTCACTGTGCCTTGGCTGTTGCAGCCGCCATAGATACCCTTGTTGGCAGTCATGGCGCCGCCGTTGATGTTGACTGTCGAGCCGCCCACGCCGGCCTCGTTACCGCCGCCGAAGATGTTGCCGCTGACGGTGCCGTTGGTGAGTGTCACCGTGGGCGAGCCGCTATAGTCGGCATGGTTGCCGCCGCCGAAGACGTCGCCGACATACCATCCGCAGGCGTCAGAGGTTTTGTTGATATTGACGGCAATGGTGCCGTTGATGTCGCCGCTGGTGTTGTTACCGCCGAAGACGCGGTTCACCATGCCGCTGTTGACATTGAGGGAGATATTTGATGGGCTTAGCGCCGTTCCGATATTGGCCTGGTTGGCGCCGCCATAGACGGTGCCGATACCTTCGAGTTCATAGCCTATGCGGTTGTCGGAGAGGTTGGCGTTGTCGTGGGTGTTTCCAGCGCCCGTGGTCCATGAGCCTGTGCATCCGATGTTCACCGAGCCAGCATTGCCGGCGGCCTCGTTGCCGCCACCGTAGACCTCGCCTATCTTCATGGCGCAGGTTCCAGTCTTGTTGATGGTGAGTGCCGATGAACCGGTAATATCGCCCTTCGAGTTACTGCCCGCAAAGACGCGCCCAAAGGTGCCGCCATAAACATTGAAGACCACATTGCCCTTCACGTCGGCATACTTCGAGGGGTTGCTGGCGGCCTTGTCGCCATGTCCGCCGCCGAAGGCGTCATGGTGGACGGTGCCGGCGTTGAAGGTGATACTGGTGCCGTTCACGTCAGCGGCGTTGCCGCCGCCATAGAGGTAACCTATCTCGGTGTTGCAGTCGTTAATCACGATGGCGGGTGTGCCAGCCACGTCGGCTGCGTCGCCGCCGCCGTAGACATCGCCAAGCACAATAGCAGTATGGCTGCCGTTATTGTCGCCGATGTTCACCGTCGGGTTGCCGGTAACTTTTCCAGCCTCGCCACGTTCGCCGCCGTCGACCAGGTTACCCTTGCCGCCGCCGTATACGTTGCCGCTCACGGTACCGTTGAGTATGTTGACCGTGGGAGCCTTGGGAGAGCCCACGGTGCCGAAGGTAGCCAAGTTGCCGCCGCCATAGACGTTGCCAAGGTGGTTGTTTGAGCAACTGCCGTCCCAATTCACCTCCACGGTGATGGAGCCACTGATGTTGCCACTGATATTGTTACCGCCAAATAGGTTGCCGATGCGACCGCCCGTCATGGAGAGTTCGATGTTGCCTGTGATGTTGGCTTGGTTGGCGCCACCATACACATAATTGATCATATCGCCATCGTTCATGCAGCCGATGCTGATGTTACCCACATTGCTGGCAGCAAGGTTGCCGCCGCCATAGAGCTCGTCGACATCAATAGCACAAGCGGAATAAGGATCGCCGCTGCAGGGGTCGTTGCCGGCCTCTGTCTGTGCTTGCGCAGTCACGCTGATGGTGCCGCCGATGGTACCTTGACTGTTGCTGCCGCCGAAGACCTTCAGGATCTTGCCGCCATATATTTTCGTAGTGGCGTTGCCAGTTACGTTGGCCGCTGTCACGGTGCCGTTACCGCCGCCGAAGACGTTGCCTATCTTGTTGCCACCATAGATGGTGACATCGGTGTTGCCGTTGGTGATATGGGCAGCGTTGCCACCGCCATATACATATTCAATACTGTTGTTGCAGTTGTGTACAGTCACTGTGGGGGTGCCGTAGCTGTAGTTGGCTTGGTTGCCGCCGCCGTAGACGGCGAAGAGCGCATATTCATCTTCCGACGGCTGTGGGTCGGTGCCGTAGATGTCGACCGAGACAGCACGCTGTGGAGCGCCGTTGATGTTGTTGCATCCATAGACGGCTCCCGAGCCGTTAGCGCCGTTGGCGTCGGTTTTCTTGACGCTGCCGCCGAATACTTTTACCTGTACAGGACCGTAGACGTTGGCGGCATTGCTGGCATCACCGAGTCCACCGCCATAGAGCGAGCCGAAGATGGTGCCCTTGTTGAGGGTGACATAAGTATGATAGGTGTCGGCAGCTGCTGTACCATTCACATAGCCCAGTGCCGAGCCGCCATAGACATCGCCATAAACAGTGACACCTTCAGTGGCGGTGCAGCTCGAGCCAAGTGTGATTTCCACATCATTGTTGACGCGGGTAGGCTGACCGTAGCCACCACCATGGATGTTTCCAGGTATAGACGATGTACCAACCTGACCACCGTCAATCTGCATGGTGACTTTTCCAGAAATGGTGCCCGTAGCATCGCTTCCGCCATAAAGGCCACCCTCTATGATGCCGCCGATCATCTTGACATTAACCACTGGTCCATTTTTTTGGTTGGAGCCGCCAAAGACTTTACCATGGACGGTGCCACCTGCCACATAAAGATTTGTGTTTACAAGAGCATAACCATAGTTACCACCACCATAAACATTACGCTGCACATAACAATTATCAGCTATTGCCACATTGGTACCGTATGTCATCTCTCCACTGGTTCCACTACCGCCTGCAAAACCTTTACCAGCACCAAATACATAACCTCCTAGTGTGCCATTCATCGTAAAGTCGTGACTAGGATCTGCCTCACAACGAGTTTCTCCACCAAAATAAAGGAACGATTCACCATAGGTTTTGCCACCATCGTCTTCAGTACCGTTGCAGCCGCAACCTACCCATCCGTTGATGGTGCCACCAGTAAAGACCATTCGACGGTTACCACTGGCAGGACTCTTTGCAGCACCACCATAGACGCATCCTCTCACCTTGCCACCTGTCATTCGAACAGAGAAAGAAGGCTCCTCTGTGTGAGGTGTCGGTATGCCCGTAACGTTATTGTTAGTAACTCCTGTACCAAGATAGTGAGCATCTATACCGCCTGCGATTCCAATTATTTCTCCGCCCTCAATAAGAACTTTGCGCTGTCCTATTGTTTGCTGGCTGTTTGAAACACTCATATATATTGACTGGTATGCATCAGCCATATAACTGTCGTTCGAATTGATAGTTATACTATTACCAATCTTACCGCTCTTAACGATCAGGTTGGTCGTTTCGCGATGTTTGTTAGCATCTGCTATTGTATTTGCTGCACCTAAAATAACGTTATTATTGATGATAAGGTTGTTTGTAACACCCTTATTGGTGGCCCTATCATAGTCGCAACCCAAAACGCAACGCAAATCCACATTTCCTGACATAGTAGAACCATTATCTGTATAAGCGTTGGATCCCGTCCAATATCCTCTCAGGAGAGAAAGATAATTGATGGTGCCGCTCTCTATACGTATAGTATAATTCGGAGCGGTCGCATCACCACCTACTCCTCTAACGTAATTCATTGTGCCCGAGCAACCACGGCCAATGATTAAGTCGTGGTTATTGGCAGTGAGAGTATTGGGAACGTTAACGTTCTGCCAACCTTGAGTTTCTTGATGAGTTCCTGATACATTAACCGGGATATTTTCGAATTTAGTGTCTGCTGGAAGGGTCACATTAGCGGCAGTGTTCGATATTGAATTGTTCGTATTGTCGGGAGCCGTGCCGTCAGGATAGTAGCGTGAAATGGTAACAGGAACACCAGTTGAATTGGTGATTCGCTTACCAGTACCGGAATAAAGTGTGTAAGCGGCACCGGTTGTAGGGACGCAGAAGTTGCGTTCGTAACCGACATTGTTTGTTCCTACCGGATTCTCATTTGCCTGATTTGCTTTCTTTACATAGGCTCTGGCCCAGACGGCCTCGAGCTCCACCTCCATGCCGTACTCGCTGCTGGGGGCAAAATAGATTTTTGTTTCGGCATTGATGACAGCACCCACGGTAAGAGCGTCACCACCGCTGGCTGCACTATAGACAGCACCGCCTGTCACGCTTTTCAAGCGCCAGCACTGGAAGCCACGCCAACCGGTGAAGTCATTGGCATCCACCGTTCGTGCTCCATATCTAGGACGCACTTGGAAGGGGTTGGGAATGGTGGTATAGGGACAGCGCGAGGATGCACTACTTTGGTTGCCAGAGCTGAAGGTCCACGGATCATCGGTATTGGCACCACGCTCCAGGGTCTTATAATATACAAAGGTGTTCTCGTCCTCACCGTTCACGTTCACCTTTGCGCCCACCTGATAATTAGTGTTGCCCGGCAATATGGTGTCGGTAGTCCCAGCTGCATAGTTATTATTGTTTGTCATCATAACACCGTCGCCGTAGTAGGTAATCGTCACGTCGGCAGGCGAGAGGCTGCGGACGGGGCAGTCGGGGTCGCTGTAGTAGCTCCAGGAGTGGGGTTCGTAGTCGAACAGGGTGACAACACC
The DNA here is from genome assembly GCA_900316965.1 of uncultured Bacteroidales bacterium. Taxonomy (GTDB): domain Bacteria; phylum Bacteroidota; class Bacteroidia; order Bacteroidales; family P3; genus Colimorpha. The sequence continues at coordinate 111,372 of ONEY01000001.1, read as the reverse complement.
ACCGCCTACGCCCGAGGGGATGGTCACGATACCCGAGGCCACGGGCGAGTTGTTCCAGCCGTCCTTGACGGCGATGGCCTTGACATTGGTCATATAGGCGAGGCCGGTGAGGGTTGTGGTATATTGAGTGCTCGAGGTGGTGGGTGTTGTGCCGTCGGTTGTATAGTAGATGGTCACACCGGCAACGCTGCTGCTGATAGAGGCCGTTTGAGCTTCTCCGTTGATGGTGATGGTGGGCTCGGGAAGGGTGAGCGTAACCGATTGCTCTGTGATATCGGAGGCGTTGCCGTTGCGGACGGTGATGGCCTTGATGGTGACAGGTGACGTGCTGCTGCCCGAAAGGTCGATGGCGCCGCTGTACACGGTGCCGGTGGAAGCGGTCGGGTCAGTGCCGTCGAGGGTGTAGCGGATAGTGGTGGAACCTACCGCAGTGGTAGAGAGCGTGGCGGTATTGCCGCTGACGCTGATGATGGGTGCCGAAGGCTTGGTGCCTTGAATTGTGACTAGCTTGGTAGCGGTCTTGGTGATGCCTTGATATGTAACAGAACAGGTAAGTGTTAAGGTTAAGTCACTTGTTGGTATCGCTGTTACATTGATTGTATTGTCAGTGAGAGTAGCATAGCCTGCCGCATTATCGGATAGCGTCCACGTGTAGCCCGTTGTGACATTGGTCGCATTAACATTAGCAAGAGTGTTATTCGAACTGCCTACATAATGGTGGGTGTTGCTAAAATAGTAATCTGTATAAGCAGGAGTGTATTGAGAATTGGAATGACCATAATTATAGTTACCCGTTTGAGTGATAACGTCTGCACCCGAATTTATGGTAAAATCGGTTAACGTCTCAACTCCTTCATATATTGTTACGGTGTAATATGCGTAACGCTGGCCATTGTTCTGGTTATTATTAGTGGTAAAGGTGGTTGCACTTGTAGCTTTGAGATAATAGTTGGTGCCTCCCGTCCTATAGCAAAGATAGTTGTTATTTCCTCGCCAATTTGATGATGTATTTGATAATCCTGCGCTGGCACCCAAATATTGTTGGCTAGTATAGGATTGTATAGTTCTACTTGTGCCTCCGATTGTACCGCTGGCAGTCCACACCGATGACTTGTCGAAACGAAGATCACCTGATTTCGTTGTCCCGTTGTCGTTGTACAGGTAGCCGTAGGTGGCGTTGTAGAACACATAGTTCGTCTGTGCCCCGGCTGTCAGAGTCCCTGCCAGCAGCAATGCTGCCATAAGCAAATATTTTCTCATTCCATTGGTCAGTAATAATCTGTTCATATGGTAAGTTTTTTTTTGTCGTTGTGGTTGGCTTATGTTTTGATTCAGATGTTGGATGTTTTATTTTTTTCTGAACACGAATCTCACTAATTCCACGAATTGTTTGTGTTATACTTGCCATCCAGTCGTGCTGCTCGTGTCGTTCGTTTCCCTGTTTGTTTATCTAAATCGTTGGTGACGAGTGATTGATGTTTAGCGTCTGCGTTTGCTTTTGGCTCCTGTTGCGAAGGTGGGGGCGTTGTTGATGTTGTCTTGCTGCCAGGAGTAGTAGGTGCGGCCGTCGGTAGGTTTGGTCCATGCGTTGAGCGCGTTGGCGAGCATGCCGCCTTCATATTCGTTGAGGTCGGGGTTGATCATGGCTGTTACGGCGAAGTTGCTGGGACCGATGTGGTTGCATCCCACGTCGCTGGAACGTGTGAAGCAGAAGGGTCCTATCGACGCTACGTTGGTTCCGCCAGCGCCGTCGTCTTCTTCGCCAAGACGGCCATAGAAGTTCGACGCCATGATGGTCCAGCAGGATTGTATGTCGGCGCCGTAGTCGATAAGTCCTACTATACCGCCGTTGTCTATGGCGCTCTCCACGATGCTGGTGTTGTAGCAGTTGTAGACTTTGCCGCTTTTGTGGTAGCCTACGATGCCGCCGGCATGGTCGGGGTTTGTCATAACGCTGGCGTTGCCCGAGATACGGTGTCCGCCATAGGTGTAGCAGTTGTAGATGACTCCGCCGTCATTGATAGCGGCTATGCCTCCCATGCTGCCTGTGGCGCCTTTCAGTGCCAGACGGTTGCTGCAGAAGTTGATATCGCCCTTGTTGGTGTTGCATATTCCGCCAATGCTGCCATTGGTGGAGAGCACAGCGACACCCGAGGAGATGCAGTTGTATATTTTTCCTGAGGCGTTGTTGTTGTAGACGATGACGCCCCAGTTGCCGGTGGCGTCGATGTCGGTCTTGTTGGCGGTGACGAGGCAGTTTTGCACTTGGCCGTTGTTGGTGTGGCAGATGCCGCCGATTTGGGCTCCTGTGGGTTCTGCTCCTGAGAGTGAGAAGTTGCCCTGCACGGTGCCTTGGGTGCCATTGATGTAGCATATGCCGCCTACGTTGCCGTTGGTGCTGAGGCGTCCCTCGTTGGCGCAGCCGTTGAGGGTGCCGTTGTTGGTGACGCAAATGCCAGCGATGTTACGTGATGTTGTTGTGGTGACGTTGCATTTGTTGTGGCAATCTATCATGGTGCCGTTGTTGGTGAGGCAGAGGGGTGAGAATGCCGTTGCCGCGGAACCGATGTTGAAGGTGCCTTTGACATATATTTCGCGCACTTCACCATATTGCGATATAGTCTCGAAGAGGGGGTAGCCGCTGGTGTTGCTGATGCCACCGTTGACAGCTGTTGATGAGGAGAAGTACATGATGCCGCGGAAGTTGCGAATGCCGTGTGACCATTGTACGCTGGTGCCGTCTTTGGGAGCGTTGTAGCCTTTGCCGCTAGGAGGCACGAGGCTGATGTCGGAGCGTACCACCTTGAAGTAGGTGGGGTTGGGGTCGTTGGTGCCGCGAATCTTTTGTCCGTTGATACGACCATCGGCTTTCTCCATCTCTTGAGCTATGTAGAGGAGTTCCTCGGCGGTATAGATTTGGAAGGGGCGGTCTTTGGAGCCTTCGCCGACAATCATCTGACCCGATGTCGTTGTGGTGCCGTTGCCGGAAGCCACGACTTCGGAGATACCCACTGCGGGCATCATGGTGAGGTTGCTACGGTGTATGTTGGCGCTGAGTATTTTGACAGCCTGTTTCTGCACTCCGCCTTGTTTGCCTCTGAGGGTGACCTTGATGGTGTAGTTCATCCTTCCTGTTGTGGTGACAGGGAGAGGCAGGTAGAAGGTGAAGAGGTTGCGGCTGCTGCTGGCGCTTTCGCCGCCTATGGTTTTGTTGATGTCGGTGATGGTGATGATGTTAGAGCCGCCGTTGGCGGTGAGGATAGGCTCGGCGCTCTGAATGTTGGTCTCGGGTCCGTCGGCTGTTGCCGAGGGGTCGTCATGGATTTTGAAACTGCCGGCGATGGGTTTGTCTTTCGATTCAAACTCGATGGTTTCGATGGTGAAAGGTTCCGCCATGGTGCCGTAGAATTCAAGTCGGAGTATGCCGCCGACGACATGGAATATCATAGGTTCTGTAGCCAACTTACCTGGTTTGACGTAGGTCACCATAGGTATTACTGCTTTGCCGAAGGAGGAGTCGGGGTGTTGAGCCGATTCGGAGCTTTGGCGGTAGCGTTGCTCGGTGGGTAGGTTGAGAATCCAGTCGCTGCCGGAGTAGGACACATTCATCTCCTTAGGGAAGAAGCCATAGGCGCGTTGGTCGTCCTCGAAGGGGCCACCTTGGAAGCGCGCCAGCTGATCGCCTTCCTGCAATGTTATAAGGGGGCATTCATGTTTGACATGGTCCACTTGAAAGATATTGATGGCGTCGCCATCCTCCCAGTAGAGGTATTTCTCGGCATGGCCTAGGTAGACCTTGCTCTCATCCTCTATTACGACAGGTTCGATAGCGGTGCCCAGGGTCATTATAACGCCCTTGTCTTTGTGGCAACTTGCAAGGGTTGCCACAGCCATCATTAGGATAATGAATTTACGTATTTTCATTTCTGTTGTCATCGTTTTTTTGTTGTTGAGGGGGCGTTATTAAGACCAGCTGACGTCCCATTGACCACGTTCGTTTTCGTTTTGAGCGTCGTTGATTTCGCTAAAACTCTCGAATCTTGTAGTGCCGTCTGGCGACTGCGTGAACCCTTTTTCCACCACATACTGGTAGACTTCTATTTCAGGGGGCATGTAGCGCTTTTTGAGGCTGTTGGCTTTAGGTGTGTTCATTTCTTGCTAGATTAGCTATATTACCTAGAATAACTGGATGTTTATGAATTACTCGTCGTTACTTTATTTCTTGATGACTTTCTTGACCACAGTGCCGTGCGCTGTCTTGACGCGTACGTAGTAGGAGCCTGCCGGGTGGTTGCTGAGGTCGAAGTTCATGCTGTCGCCATCGACGCGTTGCAGGAGCACGCGGCGGCTGACGTTGTCGTAGACTTCCACGCTTTGCAGGTCGCTACCCTCGACGGTGACTTTGCCCCTGGTGGGGTTGGGGTACACCTTGACGTCGGTGAGCTGGCTGCTAACCTGTGGAGTCTCGTTGTTCTTGTTGACGACATAGAGGGTGAGGAAGACTATGGAGTCGCATCCGTTGGCGTTGTAGAGGCTGTCGACATAGATGAAGGTGTATATGTCGCGCTGTCCCTGACCGGCGATGCCTGCGCGGATATCCTCGTCGCTGAGCTGGAGGCCGAAGCCTTCATAGCCCTGGCCGAGGACGACGCTGTCGGATACCGAGGTGCTGTCGCCATGGTTGATGGTGAGCACGAGGGTGAAGGTGCTGTCGAGGTAGTCGCTGCTGTCGACAACATGGAAGATGTAGCGACCCGACTGGTCGAAGGTGAGGCCTTCGAACTCATACTCGTAGCAGCTGGCGACATTGATGGAGTCGTAGATGGAGATCATGTCGGGATCGCCAAAGATTGGGTAGCCGCTGTTTTCGCCCTCTAGGTCGGAACGCCATGTGTTGTAATGTATTCCGTCGATGTTGTTCTTGACCCAAGCGTTGAGGACACGGGTGAGGTTGGTGTAGCCGTTGATGCGTTCGGTGAGGCCCACCTGGTTGCCGTAGCCGCGGAAGGTGGTGGACTTCTGGATGGCGCCACCGTTGAGGGTGTAGCCTGTCATCTGTCCTGCCATGCCGTCGACATAGTAGCAGTTGTTGATGTTGACATTCTGTCCGAGGTTGCCCACGAGGCCGCCGACATATTCATTGCCCTTGGTGACACCATAGACATAGTTGTTGTTCATGTTGAGAGCGTTGGCCATACCAATCATACCGCCTACGCGGTGGCTGTTGTTGTCGGTGATGATGTGGACGTAGTTGTTGTTGTAGTTGGCTCTTTCGCCTGTTTTGGCGCGACGGTTCTTCTTGCCGTTGGGACCTGTTGTGGGGTCATCCACCTGACCTGCCAAGCTACCGATGTAGATGGCGGTGAGGTTGGTGGCGTTAAGGTCCATGTTGCCATTGTAGATGTTGCTACCTTCGTCGGTGCCGAAGAAGCCGCCAGCGGAGATGGCGCTACCTTTCATCTTGAGAGCGTTGCCCACGGTGCTGAAGTTCTCGATGGTGCTGTTGTAGCCGGTAGCGACGACACCGCCGATGATGTTCTCGCCGAAGAGAGCGCCAGCGGTGAAGCTGATGTCCTTCATCAAGGTGGCGTGGGTTTCAGCGGCAAGACCGCCAACCTTGTCGTTACCCTTGATGGCCAGGTCTTGGAGGCGGAAGCCTTCAACCTTGGCGCTGTCGGCATAGCCAAAGAAGCCTACACGAGGTATGGTCTTTTCGTTGACGATGATGTTGCGTATAATAGGTGTGGTGCCGTCAGCGACCTTGATGGTACCTCTGAATGGGTTGTTGAGGTTGCCGAGTGGGGTCCATTTGTATTTCTGCATATCTACAGAGTCATACGCGTTGCAACCGCTGAAGTCAATGGTGATGACGTTGTTGTGGAAGGAGTGGGCATTTTGGTTGTTCAAGCCGTTGACGGTGCTTATGAGCCATGCCAGACCTTCGCGGCTGGTAATGGTGACGTCGCCGTTGTATTCGCGAACATAGCCTGCGGGTTTGGAGGTGACATGCCGATACCAGTATTCTGAAGGAGCGTAGTAGACCTCGATATTGTTTTCGGCGTTGTTGTCGCGAACCACGAAATTGGTGACTGAGTCGGACGACGGGTCGAAGTTCCAAGCCATATACTCGTAGCCAGGTTTAGGAGCAGGCACGAGGTGGAGTATGGCGCCGGGGCAGAAGTCGGCTTCGGTAAGGTTGAGCTCATGGCCGACAGCGACATCGTTGGCGAGGTAGCTGTTGATACCATTGGCGGGCGAAACAGGACGTGCGTCGGAGGGCAACATGGTGGCTGTGACCTTGTATGACTGGTAGACGCGGAGGTAGCGAGGCACCATGGGGTCGGCGTATACTGTTGTCGAGAGGCCAGAGTTGGATGCCACGCGTGTGTCGTTGTAGGGCTTGCCTTGGTATTTCCATGCGTTGCGGCGATTCTCCTCAGTGTCGAAGTCGTCGGAGGCATAGTTGTAGCCGGGATTGTTGGTGAAGCCAGCGCGGCGGATACCCATGCGGGTGATGCCGTCGAGATCGGTGCGGTTGACCCAGCGCTGTACATCGTCGGAGGTGTAGTCGGCGACTACGTTGCCTTCAGCGTCGAAGAATTGGTCGGTAGAGGCGTTGTAGTTGACATGGTCGTGGAAACTGCTGCTGTCGACACCCGAGGCGTTGACGCCGTCGCCAATACGGTAGTGGAGTGACGAGAAGTTGGGGTTGTTGTCGTGGAGCAGGAAGTTGTCGACATCCTCGTGGTATGTGACGTCAGTGACTTTGGCGACACGCACCATGAAGGGTTGCTCGACGGAGCATCCGCTGATGTCGGTAGCCTGTACACGATACAGGTATGTGGATTTCTGAACACTCTGTGGGTGGTGCAGGGCAGTGAGGACGAGGGTGTCGACCTGGGCTCTGTTACGGAGTTTGGTATAGTAGTCTGAACTACCACCGTCATTCATATTAGATATGTTGTTGCCGCCGAAAGTTTGGCGAGCGCGCAGCTGATGGTCGGTGGAGAGAACGGCAGGTGTTCCGCTATTGCCTTCCTCTTCGACGATATCCTGCAGCCAAGTGTAGGTGTAGGGGAAGAAACCGCCGCCGACGTGGAAGAATACGGAGTCGGTGGATGCCACGCAGGTAGCCAGACTGTTCCAATGGTAGGCTATACTGTCGCCCTCTTTGAAGTCGTTGAAGACAACACCGTTGCATGCTGTTGTGGGTATCTGGGTGACACCCTTGCCGAAGGTGGCGCAGCGGTGCAGGTAGACCATGTTGGGGTGTACGTATTCGTGGAAGAAGACAGTGACTTGGTCGCCATAGCCTGGGTTGGCGGTGGTGTTGTGAGTATAGTTGACCTTGTCATAGGAGTCGATGAGGAACGACGGGTCTGCGGGAGGATATTCGGGGTTGGGCACCTGCTCGGCATTCACTGTTATGTTGACAGGAATTTGTGGTGAGCGGTTGTCGATATTGAAGTAGGTAGAGTCGTTGAAGAAGACGTTGTTTTCGGTGGCCATCTTGACGAGGTCGGTGGTACCATAGGACTGGAATACCACGGCGATGGTGTCGCGAGGTATGTAGTTCTCGAGTTGGTGGTCTACGACATTGTATTTGTAGCCTGGGAACCACTTGCTGATACCGATACGTGTTGTCGGTGTGAGTTCGGTGGCGAGGCGCATGATGTCGCTCTTATTGTCGCGGCGTACGTTGTTGGGGCATTCGCCAGCGGTGCGGCTCAGGTAAACGTTGTTGAGAGCATAGGACTCAGCATAGTTGACAGTGTCAAGAATGTAAACATCGAATATTGTTGTGCTGCCGCCGAGTTCATATTTCTTACGTGGTTTGACACCTGCGGCGCCAAGACCATTGCTCTTGAGGTAGTAGTTGTGAAGTATTTCGATATCGGTAGCGGTCTTGTTGCTGGTGGCCGCGCCGAGGGTTACTATACCGCCGTCGACATAGATGCCGGCGCCATAGTTCATGGGGTAGTTGGGGTAGGTGGCACCATCCACGGCGTTCCAGTCGACCATGAGGTTGTCGGCGATAAGGGTTTTGTGGCCGAGGATAAGCTCTGGCTTTTTCATGCCGGGTTCGGCAACGAGAGCTATGGCGCCGCCGGGGATGACAAAGTTGGGGTTGGGGGCGTCAGCCACGGTGATGCGATCGTCATAGGTGTGGTTGCCAGTGTAGGTGTCGGGGTTGCCGTCGGAGTCGGTGTCGATCATCTCCATGCCCAGCTTACCATTGTTGAAGTTGTTGATGATATGGACATTGGTGCTGAGGTTGACGCTACCTTCCTGATGGATGTAGATGACAGGAGCTGTGCTTTCGTGGAGAGTTTCGATACGGCGAGCGTTGTTGTAGTAGTAAACGCCGTTGTTTACGTCGTGTGTCCATACGGTGAATTCACCTTGAGTAATATCAGGAGGAGGTGTTGTGCTGCTCTCTTTGACACGTGTACAGTAGCTACCGTTGATCCATACGTTGCGCAGCGAGAGGTTGCCTTTGACGTCGAAGAGAGCGTGAGTGTTGGCGCAGTCTTCGCCGGGGAATTTGAAGTGGCTGCCCGAGTAGCGAATAATCTGCATGATGCTGTAGTCGTCGCCTGAGAGGTTCTGGTAGGCACCGCCAGCTTCGACGGGGACAGTCTCAAGGATGTCGATGACGTCGCCCTCACGATACATGGACGATATATCGGCGAAGGTGCGAAGGAATTCATCGGGGTTGTTGTATACCAATTGATTGATTTCGTTAGGATCTTCGGGAGATAATGCAACGTTGTCAGGGATACCATGTTTTTCTCTGTGCGACTGTACTGTGTAACCGTTTCTGGTGAGTGTTGCGTCGGGAGCCCAGTAGATGGTGTCGCCGTGCATTCGGGTAAGCACATAGATCTTGAGGTCGAAGGTGCCAGAGCCCGTTGTCTTGGTGTTGGCCCAGCCGAGGTGGAGGGTCACAGTAGCCAGGCGGTTGTTGTAGCGGTTTTGATAGACCCAGTCGCCGTTGAAGTTGAGCTTGATATCGACGGCAGCAGGAGCACGACCGTCGAGGGTGCCTATCAGCTTGCCGCGTCCCGGCTGGCTGATGACGGTGACGTCGCTAGTATGGCCTTCCTCGCTACCATCGCTGAGATAGTCGCGGTTGTTGTAGAAGATAGACTGGTCTCTCTTGTAGCCATTTGCGCCCTCGGTGGGACCCAAGAAGGTTTGGCTGCCATTGCCAGTAGTGTTGCGGAGGTCTTCGAGAGCTGTGTTGTAGACGTCAATATTCTCAGCTTGGATGTGGTACCAACCGAGGTGGTTGGTGACGTTGTCGCTGTTGCTCTCAGAGGGGCAGACCTCGATAGAGAAGTGGTTGTTGTTGTCGATAGGAGTTTCGACGCCTTGCATGTGGAACCAGTCGTTATCGTTGATACCATTGTCATGGTCGTCATCGAGGTCACGGTCGTTGAGTTCCCAGTCGATACCCTCAATCCAGATGTCGCGCTGCAGGAAGCCTGCGGGGATGGTGACTTTGCGGATATACTGGTTGGTGATACCCTCGTTGTACATAGCCATGACGGGAGCCTCCATGTTGCCGAAATCTCTAATCACGGTGCTGATGGTGATGATGACATCGACAGGACCTACATAATGTCCCTGCGAGTCGAACTCCTGCATACGGAAGAGGATGTCGCGGGTGATGGTGTTGGTGATATTCTTATTATATGTAAGAGTGAATGTCAGAGAGGGGATGATGCCGATACCAGGTTTGACAGTAGGCGAGATGTAGCCTTCTGTCTCGGTGTACCAGCGGTTGCCGACGACGAGGGAGTAGGGCCAGCAGGTGCTGCTGCTATTGATGACACGCTCGTTGGCGTTTATTTGTCCACTGATGCCGCTGGTCCAGCAGCTGCTGTTGTTGAAGGCGTCGACATTGTTGAAGTTGGCGGGAGCGCCGGAACCGCTGTTGCTGGTGAAAGCGAGACTAAAATAGCGGTTGGGGTTACTTGCTATGTCGGCGAAAGAGGAGTGACGGTTGCCGTCGCCAGCTTGGAAGACATAGCTGGGTCCGCCGTAGTTGTCTTTGACAAAGCCTTCGTCGACGAGGTGAAGGTCACCGCCGTTTTCCTGGTCGATGACAACCTGGTTGATGACGTAGAAGTTGCCGCCGTTTGATGGGGGCAGCTCAAGTTTTGCTGTGGCATAGCCAAAGTCGTCGCCAGGGGCGAAGGTATGTGATGGCGCTGAGTTTGCTGGATGATCGTTGGGAGCCTCGATGACATAGTAGGTGCCGTCGAGGTTATAGTTGAGTCGGTCGTCGGGAACGGCGTTGGCCACGAGGGTGATGTGGCGAGTGCGGCTACCGAGCTGCGAGCCTACACGCCATGTGCGGTAGGAGGGAGTTACATCGCTAACGTCGACATAGTCGATCTCGTTGGGATAGGTGCCGTTGTTGTCGCAGAGACAGGGGGCCACGAAGCCGCCGTCGTTGGCACCTATGCCCGCTTTTCTACGGCCATAGACGTATGCCATGGTTTTGTCCTCGTTGACGAGGTAGGACCATCCATGAACGCCGCCATATACCACTTCGTCCTCGACACCGTCGCCTACCAGGCTGCCGGATACTGCGTCGTCGAGGTCGATGAAACGCGAGAGCTGGAAATAGGAACCGTTGGCCATAACGATGCTGTTGAAGGCACCTGTCTGGTCAAGTTGGCCACGGGCAGAGGACATCTTGTCGCAGAAGCCGAAGTCTTGGCAGTCGCCGGGGTCTTCAGGATCAGGACCTGGGCAGTCGGCACCTGCGGCGAGGCCGTTGTGGAGGTTGTCGAGGAGCTCGTCGGCAACGACATTAACATCTCCACCGGTGTTCTGATAGAGCAGGTTGTTGTCGGCGTAGATCATCTGTACGTTTTTGCCATATTCTATGACACCGTGACCGTCGGGGAGTTTTTTCAAGCTGGAGAGCTCGCCGATATATTTGGCGGGAGCCTGGAGCAAGAGGATGTTGTCGGTGAGCATGATGACGGTGTCGAGACGGTTAAGGCTATAGGAGGGAGAAGCGTAAGCCATGTAGGCATCCTGTTCGCCTTCGAGAGTGATGAAGACGCTGTCGAGGATGAGCTTGTCGGCACGCTGTATAGAGCTGAGACGGCGTGAGGGGCGTGGGCAATCCCAGTCGCCGTAATGGCGAATGGTGATAGCGCGGGTGACGTCGCCACCTTCGGTGGAGGTGCCCGAGCCGATAACGCTGTAGCGGATGTTCATAGAGGGGAGCATGTTCATCTCGGTGTTGGTCTGCGAGATGTTGTAGCCCTTACCGTCGATGAGGATGTTGGTTTCGCCACCATAGACACCACGGGTGTTGAAGTATGGGTTGTCGAGAGCCTCGCCCCAGTCGCTACCATTATATACCGATGTGCGGAGGTTGACGGGGTGCTCCATAGAGGTTGTGAGGGTCTCGTTGGAGGCTATGACCTGGTTGCCAGGGGTGACGCCGGTGATGTTGGGCTTGTAGGCTGCCATGGTGAAGGTGTTGGGAGCTGTGCCGTAGGTTCTGGACCATACGGGGCTCTCGTAGACGGCGTGGGATCCGATGTTGATGTATACCGAGCCGTAGATGTTACCTTGGTAGCCGCCGCCATAGACGCTCTTTTCGATGGTGCCACCGACGATGTTGATGACGCTGGAGGGGCGTAGGGTGCTGTTGTTGGCGAAGCTTCTGCGCTGGTCGTTGTTGTACCATCTTGCGGCAGTGTATTCAACGCTCTTGCACTCGAAGGGGTAGCCGTCGTCGACCGATTCGCTACCACCGTATACGCTCATCTCGACATGGCCGCCGTCCATATTGAAGACTTTGAAACCATAGACAAGCTGTTTGCCCAGCTCTTTGCCGTCAACATTCTTGCCAACAGCCTGTGATGGGTCGGTGACAGCGTCGTTGGTCCAATATTTGGCGCCGAAGTAACGCCATGTGCCCATGTCGGCTTTGCCGCGGGCACCCGAGAAGATGTGGCGGTGGAAGTTGCCGCCATGGACGTTGAGGGTGATGTCGCCATAGTCTTCGGTGAGAACATTGGCGGGATTCATGTCGCGGTTGCCGACAAGACCCATGTTGCCGCCGCCATAGACGGTGTTGAGGAAGTGGCCGCCATTGATGGTGACGTCGACATCCATGGAGTAGGGGATGATGTCAGCGCAGGTGAGCTCGTTGTCAGCTTTGAGAGCCCAAACAGGATGCTCGGCGCTGCCGGTGTTGTTGGCGATGAGGGCTGCGTTTTCCCAGAGGTAGCCTTCGCTGCCCTCGGTGCCTATGCGGCTGGTAAGCCAAGCACGGTAGTCGTAGTCGCCGTTGCCGCTACCATAGACATGGGTGAAGGTACCGCTATTGATGATGAGATCGGTGCTGTTGACGCGGCCGGTGAAGTCGTTGCCGCCATAGATGGTGTCGATAATCCAGGAGCCATTGGTGGGCTCGTAGGCGTTGATGAGGCCTGTCGCGGCGACTTGTACGTCGCTGGCAAGGCAGCCGAGATAGAGGGCTTTGAGTGGAGCCTGGGCAGTGGCTTCATAGCGCACTACTGTGGTTCCCACGTTGCCGGAACGTCCGCCACCGAACATTACGTGGCGTGCGCCGGTAAGGCTTTGGAATTTGCGTACTGTGAGCACGGCGCTGTCGAGGACGTTGCCCATGGCTGTGGCGTTGTCGACATAGCCATCGATATGGTTGCCTGTGGCGTCGAGTTTAGCGACAGCGATATAGGAGTCGTGGCATCCGCCGCCGACTTTGATACCTTGGTTGTTGATACGACCTTGGCCGGCACCGAAGACCATGCCGCCCAGGTTGCCGCCCTCGGCGTCGAGGAGGACATCGGTTTTGCGGCAGTCGCCAGAGATACCTCCACCATAGATGCTGCCTTCGAGGGTGACATTGTCGCGGATGATGACAGAGGCGCTGTCGACATAAGGACGACCTTTAAGGTCTTGGTACATCTTTTGGGTGACTTTGTCGCGGATGTAGTAGTTTTGGGTGACATAGCCAGGCTTAGCATGCCAGTTGCTGGCGAGGTCTTTGTATTGGTTTATGTGGCTTGGGTCGTTGGGGTCGTTGTATCGATAGAAGGGGTAGTCGCCGTTGCCGCCGCCGTAGACGTCGCCGTGGATGGTGAGGTCGGCGTCGCCGCCGATGAGGACGTGGGAGCTAGGCACTTCACCCGAGGCGTCGTTGCCGCCGAAGATCTTGCCGCCGATATAGCCTTTGGTTACACTGACATAGCTGTCTTGCTCAAGGTCGGCGGCGTTGCAGCCTGCATATACATGGTGTGCCACGGCCATCTTGGGAGAGGCGATGGGCACATAGGTGCTGAGGGAGAGGTTTTTGATGTACTCGTTGCCGGTCATGCCGCCGAGGTTGCCGCCGCCATAGACGTAGCCGGCTTTACCTTTGACGAGGACCATGCGAGGCACTTTGGTCATGTCGACAACGTTGTTGCCGCCAAAGAGGTTGCCGACATTGATGTTGCTGGCATCTTCTGTGGGGTCGTCGCCGACGCAGTTCATATATACGAAAGCGCGTCCCGCGCCGAGGGTGGAGCCGTCGGTGCCTTGGGTACCGCTGGCGGTGAGGGCTGTGCTACCGTCGCCGTAGTTGACGACATCGACACCTACAGTGGCACTGTTGCCGCCGGCATAGACGTTGCCGATGGTGCCGGTCTTATTCATATTAATATCTACAAAGCCGCTATACTGTGTGGGTATTGCCACAGGGCGCTGGCAGCGCGACACAGTCTCGGTGTAGCGGTCGTTGCTTTCCACAATCCAGCCACTTTCGTCGTCGAAATATTCGTAGTTGTATGCGCCGTTGCCGCCGCCATAGACACTACCGGAGATTGTTGGCGAGCCTTGGACGAGAACATAGGAGGCCGCATTGGCCTGGTTGAGGGCGATGGTGGTATGGCCGCCGTCGAGGACGGGGATAGGAGCTATGGTGTCGAGGGTGACACCGTCGGCTTTGGCGGTGCTGTTGCCAGTACGGCCACGGCCGGTGACAGTACCGGTTTTGTCGTTGCCGCCATAGACGTCGCCATAGATGGTGCCGCCAGTGATGATCATGTCGGCGGTGCCATAGACGCAGGCGAAGTTGCCGCCGCCGAAGATGCTGGCACTATTGGTGGCGTTGTCGCCGATGGTACCTCCAGTGATTTTGACCTTGGTGGAGCCGTTGCCAGAGGCGTAGTCGGGCTTAGCCACGGTGACCAGGTTGCCGCCACCATAGATGTGCTCGAGAACGGTGCCGTTGCTGACGAGAACATTGGTGTGGAAGATGGATGGTATGGCTACGCCGGCGAGCTCGGTGTGGGTGTTCTCGCTACTGTTGAGCGAATATTTTGGTGTGACGTCGTTGTAGGTGCTGTTGCCCATGCAGCGGTAGTATCCATTGCTACCGCCGAAGATGGTTTGATAGACAATGGCGTTGGCACCGTCAATACGGACGTTGGATTTGGCGTCGTTGGGTATGTCTCCCGAGATGTTGGTGCCGCCGAAGATGGTGCCTACCTTACCCTCGGTGACGCAGACGTAGGTGTCGTGTGCGGTACCAGCGCTCTGGCCACCACCATAGATGGTGTCGCAGATGATGTTGGGTGAGTTGAGGACGACAAAGGTACTGAGGGTCGCTGTGCCGCTACCCTCGTTGTCGGTGGTACTCTTGCTGGCATAGGTGACTTCGCCATTCATGACACCTTTGTTGCCGCCGCCATAGACGTTGTGGATGCCACCTTTGGTGAGCGTAAGAGTGGGTATGCCGGCCATGTCGGCAGCATTGTTGCCGCCAAAGAGGCAGCGGATGTCGAAAACGCTGGTTACAGGATTGTAAGCAACGGGAGTGGTATAGTAGGGTGAGTGTTCGTAGTCGTAGAGAGGTGTGGTGACGTTGACAGAGACCGAGGTGCTGGTGACGTCGGCGCTGTTACCGCCTGCGAAGAGGGTGTCGATTTGGCCGCCGGTAACGCTGATAGTGACATTCTTACCAGCCACCTTGTTGCCGCCGCCGAAGAGGTAACGTATGCCATGCTCGCTGTTGTCGGAAGTCCAAGCATGACCATATTGATTGTTGCCGCCCAGGTTGGCAGAGGTTAGGTTGTCGACCAGGGTGTTGGTGACGCTGATGTTCTGGGTGGAACCGTCGCCGAGGAAACCGCCGAAGTTGTTGCCGCCGAAGACGGAATACATGACGCCGCCGTTGATGGCGATGTTGGTATTGGTGTTGTTTTCCAGGCTGATGAAAGCGTTCTTAGCACCGCCGAAAAGGGAGTCGATACGAGGATATTCGGTGTTGACTTCGACAGAGGTCTTGGCAATTGAAGGGAATGAGAGAACCTTGTTGGCTACGTCACTGTTGGTCCAAGCAATCTCGCCGACTTGGTGAGTCTGAGTCATTGCCTTAATCGAAGCTGATGGGCTGACGGTCTGTGAGTTGTAGCTGTCGCTAGCTGCTTGGAAAGAGGTTCCGTTGTAAGCGTAGTAGCCGTTGCCGCCACCATAGACAGAGCCAATGGAGATTTGGGCTGTTGTGTGGTCGACATGTCCGATAGTGATTGTGGAACCGTTGGCGCCATTTACGGTGCCGGCGATGTCGTTACCGCCATAGACTGCAGAAACAGTGTCGCAATCGTAAACTTTGACAACGGTGTTGCCGTTAACGTCGGCCATACGGCCACCGCCAAAAACTGCGCCTCCGATGGTTTGACTCTGTGCCATCCCGGCACCAAGAATCATCATCGTGATCGCTGTCCATGTTTTAACAATTTTTGACATATATCTATTCATTTTTTCTCGTATGTATTGCTTGTCACTAGTGAGTTTTTGTCTTTTTTAGTGCTTTTTTTTATTCATTTACGTTTGTACACAATTCACCCAAAGTAGCAAAAGCCTTAGTGTTCAGTGTTTTGGATTTAGGCTGATGCTACTAGTGTAAACATGCAAATATATAAAAAAAATTTTATTATATGCAAGAGTTTTCCGTGTGTTATACGTAAAATTGATTGTTTGAGTTTGATTCTAATGGGGTAAAATAAAAGCCTCTGCGTTTCGCGCAGAGGCTTTTATTGGGGTCTATATTGCCTAGTTTGTATAGGCTTTATTTTTATGCTTTGCCTTGGGGGATCATGTCGTAGGGGATGGCGTCTTTGGGGCCATGGGGCTCGTCGATGGGACCGAAATTGTCCTCATACTTGCGCAGGTTCTCGCTGAGGGCCATAAGGAGTCGTTTGGCATGAATGGGGGGCATGATGATGCGTTGGCGCACCGTGGCACCTTCTTTGCCTGGCAACGCCTGAGCAAAGTCGAGGATGAACTCGGCCGGGGAATGGGTTATCAAGGCTAGGTTGCAATAGGTGCCCTGTGACACCTCGTCGTTGATGCTGAGATTGATATTCTGGGTTTGCTTTTCTTGTGCCATGGTAAGGGGAATTTTGGTGGCTTTATGTTTTTTTTATGCTGTATAAAAAACTAGAGAGACTAGAGTTTCGTGGCTGGCTAGTCTCTCTAGGGTTATAGGCCTTTGAGTTTATTGTTTCATTTTGTTTTTGTCGCCTACGATGAGGTTCTGGTATTCGGGAAGACCTGTACCTGCAGGGATGAGGTGTCCGACGATGACGTTTTCCTTCATGCCCTCGAGGAAGTCCTGTTTGGCATTGATGGCGGCTTCGGTAAGCACCTTGGTGGTCTCCTGGAAGGAGGCGGCGCTGATGAAGCTCTTGGTCTGCAGAGAGGCGCGAGTGATACCTTGCAGTATCTGTTTTGCCGTTGCAGGTTTGGCATCGCGGGCTGTGACGAGTTTCTTGTCCTGACGGCGCAGGATGGAGTTTTCGTCGCGCAGCTTGCGGGCGGTGATGATCTGTCCGTTTTGCAGGTTCTCGCTGTCACCATTGTCTTCGACGACTTTCATGCCGAAGATTTCGTCGTTGGTTTCGTGGAAGTCGATCTTGTTGACGAGCTCGCCTTCGAGGAAGCGAGTGTCGCCTGGGTCTTCGATCTCGACTTTGCGCATCATCTGGCGTACGATGACTTCGAAGTGCTTGTCGTTGATTTTCACACCCTGGAGACGGTAGACTTCCTGTACCTCGTTGACGATATACTCTTGCACCTTCATGGGTCCCTTGACGGCTAGGATGTCGGCCGGAGTGATGGCGCCCTCGCAGAGAGGTGTGCCAGCTTTGACGTAGTCCTGATCCTGGGCAAGGATTTGTTTGCTGGTGCTGATGAGGTAGTTGCGGCTTTCGCCAGTCTTGGAGGTGATGGTGATTTCGCGGTTGTTGCGTTTAAGCTTCTTGGCGATGGAAACGATACCGTCGATTTCGGCGACGACAGCGGGGTCGGATGGGTTGCGTGCCTCGAAGAGCTCGGTGACGCGGGGCAGACCGCCCGTGATGTCGCCAGCTTTGCCGAAGCTGCGCGGTATTTTGACCATGATGTCGCCGGCGCGGAGTTGCTGTCCGTTGTCGACTCCGATATGTGCGCCAACAGGCAAGTCGTAAACCTTGAGAATATTGCCCTCGTCGTCGACGATGTTGAGGGTTGGGTTTTTGGTGCGCTGACGCGATTCGACGATGACTTTGTCCTGGAGACCAGTCTGGGAGTCGCTTTCGACGCGGTAGGTGACGTTCTCGATGACGTTTTCGAAGCTTACCTTACCAGCGACGTCGCTGATGATGACGACATTGTAGGGGTCCCATTCGGCGATGAGGTCGCCGCGGTGGATTTGTTCGCCAGCCATCTTGTAGAGTTTTGAGCCGTAGGGGAGAAGAGCCGAGAAGAGAGTGACGTCGGTCTTGGGGTCGACGATACGCATTTCCGCGGAGCGGCCCATGACGAGGTTGTAGCTTTCGCCTGTGGTCTCGGTGTAGGGTATGCTGCGGAGCTCGTCGATTTCGAGGATACCTTCGTGGTGAGACTCTATGCTCGATGTGGTACCAATGTTGCCACCGGCGACACCACCAACGTGGAAGGTACGGAGGGTAAGCTGAGTACCAGGTTCACCGATAGCCTGAGCGGCGATGACGCCGACTGCTTCGCCTTTCTGAACCATGTGACCTGTGGCGAGGTTGCGGCCGTAGCATTTGGCGCAGACTCCATGTTTAGCCTCGCAGGTGAGCACTGAGCGTATCTCGACCTCTTCGATGTGAGCCTCCTCGATGCGGCGGCAGATCTCCTCGGTGAGTTCTTCGCCAGCAGCGACGATGAGTTCGTCGGTGACGGGGTCGAATATGTCGTGGACAGAGGTGCGGCCGAGGATTTTCTCGCTGAGGCTTTGGACGATGTCCTCGCCTTTCTTGAGTGCTGTGGTGGGCAGTCCGCGGAGGGTGCCGCAGTCTTCCTCGGTGATGATGACGTCGTGGGCGACGTCGACGAGACGACGGGTAAGGTAACCAGCGTCGGCAGTCTTAAGAGCGGTATCGGCAAGACCCTTACGAGCACCGTGGGTGGAGATGAAGTATTCGAGCACCGAAAGACCCTCCTTGAAGTTGGAGATGATAGGGTTCTCGATAATCTCATTGCCAGCGGCGCCAGCTTTCTGAGGTTTAGCCATAAGACCACGCATGCCCGAGAGCTGACGAATCTGTTCCTTGCTACCACGAGCTCCCGAGTCGTACATCATATATATTGGGTTGAAGCCTTGGTTGTCGGCTTTCAGCTTCTTCATGAGTGTTTCGGTGAGCTGGTTGTTGGTGTTGGTCCAGATATCGATGACGTGGTTGTAGCGTTCGTTGTTGGTGATAAGACCCATAGCATACTGAGCCATGACCTCTTCGACCTCCTCGTTGGCATGTTCTATCATCTGTTCCTTTTCGACGGGGATGATGACGTCGCCGAGGTTGAAGGAGAGGCCGCCCTTGAATGCCATGCGGTAACCCATAGCTTTGATGTCGTCGAGGAATGCTGCCGTGGCGGCGTTGCCGCAGACGGTGAAGAGGTCGCCGATGATGTCGCGGAGGCTCTTCTTGCCCATGACCTGGTTGATGTAGCCATAGGCCTCAGGGACGACTTGATTGAAGATGACGCGACCCACGGTGGTGCGGAGACGGTCGGTCTTGATATAATGACCTTGAGCGTCGGTGACGGGGAAGCCGTCCTTGTCGCGCAGCACCTCGTATTCGGTGCGGCAGCGCTGGGCGCGTTCCTCATCGTTTTCGCAGTCGCGGTCGTAAAGGACGTTGCCTTCGCGGTCTTTGATGACTTCGCTGAAGGTGCGGTCGGTATGTACGAAGGAGTATTCGTCGCGTTCTTTAGCCTCTTTCATGCGTACGGAGATGCAGGCGTTGAGCTGGACGCGTTTTTCGTTGTAAGCAATGATGACCTCCTCGGCGGAGTAGAAGCGCTGGCCTTCGCCCTTGACAACTTCCGTCTCTGTGGTGTGGCGCGGCTTGGTCATATAGTAAAGACCGAGCACCATGTCCTGCGACGGCACAGTGATAGGAGCACCGTTGGCGGGGTTGAGGATGTTGTGGGTGGAGAGCATAAGGAGCTGAGCCTCGAGGATGGCGGCGTTGCCAAGAGGTACGTGGACAGCCATCTGGTCGCCGTCGAAGTCAGCGTTGAATCCAGTACAGACGAGGGGGTGGAGGCGGATAGCCTTACCCTCGACGAGTTTGGGCTGGAATGCCTGGATACCGAGACGGTGGAGGGTAGGAGCGCGGTTGAGGAGGATGGGGTGGCCTTTGAGTATGTTTTCGAGGATTTCCCATACCACGGGGTCTTTGCGGTCGACGATGCGTTTAGCGCTTTTGACCGTTTTGACGAGGCCGCGTTCGAGCATTTTGCGGATGATGAAAGGTTTGAAGAGCTCGCTGGCCATATCCTTAGGAAGACCGCATTCGTGCATTTTGAGCTCGGGGCCGACGACAATGACCGAACGGCCAGAGTAGTCGACACGTTTACCGAGCAGGTTTTGACGGAAGCGACCCTGTTTACCCTTGAGGGAGTCGGAGAGGGACTTGAGGGAGCGGTTGCTGTCGCTTTTGACCGAGCTGACCTTGCGGCTGTTGTCGAAGAGCGAGTCGACAGCCTCTTGGAGCATACGTTTCTCGTTGCGCATGATGACCTCTGGGGCCTTGATTTCGAGGAGGCGTTTGAGGCGGTTGTTGCGGATGATGACGCGGCGGTAGAGCTCGTTGATGTCGCTAGTGGCGAAACGGCCGCCATCGAGAGGAACGAGAGGACGCAGGTCGGGAGGGATGACCGGGATAATGTTGAGGATCATCCATTCGGGACGGTTGTCCATGCCGCGGGCGAGCATACGTTCGCGGGACTCGCGGAAAGACTCGACGATGTTGAGGCGCTTGAGGGCGTCTTGTTTGCGTTGGTTGGAGCTTTCCTTGTTGGCGCGGTCGCGGAGTTCGTAGCTCAGTGAGTCGAGGTCGATATCCTTGAGGAGGGTATAGAGAGCCTCGGCGCCCATGCCGGCGATGAATTTGTCGGGGTCGCTGTCCTCGAGTTGGTCGTTGTTGGAGGGCAGGTTTTCCATGATGGCGTAGTGCTCCTCCTCGGTGAGCAGGTCGAGTTTGTGTACGGGGACATCGTTGAGGGTAGCCTTGCCAGGCTGGAGGACGATGTATTTCTCGTAGTATATGACCTGGTTGAGTTTTTTGCTGGGTATGTCGAGGAGGGTGCCGATCTTGTTGGGGAGAGTGCGGAAGAACCAGATGTGAGCCACGGGGACAGTGAGTTCGATGTGACCCATGCGTTCGCGACGCACTTTCTTTTCGGTGACTTCGACGCCGCAGCGGTCGCAGACGATACCTTTGTAGCGTATGCGTTTATATTTGCCACAGTGGCATTCCCAGTCGCGAGTGGGACCGAAAATGCGCTCGCAGAACAGACCGTCGCGTTCCGGCTTGTAGGTGCGGTAGTTGACAGTCTCGGGCTTGGTAACTTCGCCGTAGGAGCGTTTTTTGATGGACTCGGGCGAAGCCAGGCTTATGGTTATCGATTTGAAATCGTTCTTTAACTGTGATTCTTGTTTAAATGCCATTGTTTTCTTGTTGTTTAAAGTTCAAAGTTTAAAGTTTAAAGTAGACACTTTACACTTTACACTTTATTCAAAGGTTACCTCGAGGCCCAAGCCACGGAGTTCGTGGACGAGAACGTTGAACGATTCGGGGATGCCAGGTGTAGGCTGGTTGTCGCCCTTGACGATGGCCTCGTAAGTTTTGGCGCGGCCCATGACGTCGTCGCTCTTGACGGTGAGGACCTCCTGGAGCACGTGAGAGGCGCCGAAGGCCTCGAGAGCCCAGACTTCCATCTCACCGAAGCGCTGGCCACCGAAGTTGGCTTTACCGCCGAGAGGCTGCTGGGTGATGAGGGAGTAAGGTCCAATGCTACGGGCGTGCATCTTGTCGTCGACCATGTGGTGGAGCTTGAGGTAGTAGATGTAGCCCACTGTTGCAGGTTGGTCGAAGCGTTCGCCTGTTTCGCCGTCGTAGAGGTAGGTGCGACCGTTTTCGGGGAGGCCAGCCTCTTTCATGTAACCGTTGATTTGTTCGAGAGTAGCGCCGTCGAAGATAGGTGTTTTGAAGCGCTTGTTGAGCTTTTTGCCTGCCCATCCGAGGACGGTCTCGTAGATCTGACCAAGGTTCATACGCGAAGGCACGCCGAGGGGGTTGAGAACGATGTCGACAGGAGTGCCGTCGGCGAGGAATGGCATATCCTCGGCGCGGACAATCTTGGAGACGATACCCTTGTTACCGTGGCGACCAGCCATTTTGTCACCGATGCGCAGTTTGCGCTTCATGGCGATATAGACTTTGGCCATCTGCACTATGCCGCTGGGAAGGTCGTCGCCGACGGTGAGTGCGAATTTGTTGCGGGTAAAGCGGCCGTTGATTTCGCGATATTTGATATTGTAGTTGTTCAGCAGCTCTTTGATGAGGCCGTTGGTCTCTTTGTCCTGGGTCCAGCGGTTGGGGTTGACATCGGTGAAATCGATGGCACGGAGAGCCTTCATGCTGAATTTCTCTTTCTTGTGGATGAGTTCCTCTTTGTGAGAGTTGTATACGCCGTTGGAGGTTTTACCAGCAAGGATGACAAGGAGTTTGTCGATGAGTTTGTCCTTGAGGTCGGCGATTTCCATGTTGAACTCCTCTTCAGGTTTGGCGAGGAGTTCTTTCTCGCGGGCGCGCTGTTTGCGGTCGCGGACCACGCGTGAGAAGAGTTTTTTGTCGATGACGACACCACGTACCGAGGGAGGAACCTTGAGGGAGGCGTCTTTGACGTCGCCGGCCTTGTCGCCGAAGATGGCGCGGAGGAGTTTCTCTTCTGGAGTGGGGTCGCTCTCGCCCTTAGGAGTGATTTTGCCGATGAGGATGTCGCCCTCTTTGACCTCGGCGCCGATGCGGATGATACCGTTTTCGTCAAGGTCTTTGGTGGCGTCGCTGCTGACATTGGGGATGTCGCGGGTGAGCTCTTCGTCACCGCGCTTGGTTTCGCGTACTTCGAGGGTGAATTCCTCGACATGGACGCTGGTGTAGATATCCTCGCGGACCACGCGTTCGCTGATAACGACAGCGTCCTCGAAGTTGTAACCCTTCCAAGGCATGAAGGCAACCATCATGTTGCGTCCCAGAGCAAGTTCGCCGCCCTGTGTGGCGTAGCCTTCGCAGAGCACTTGACCCTTCTTGACCTTGTCGCCTTTGCGGACGATAGGACGGAGGTTGATGGCGGTGCTGTGGTTGGTGCGCTGGTATTTGGTGAGGCGATATTCGTGGAGGTCGTCGTCGAAGCTTACGAGGCGTTCCTTTTCGGTGCGTGCGTGCTCGATGACGATTTTGGTTGAGTCGACATATTTCACCACGCCGTCGGCCTCAGCGTTGAGGAGTACGCGGCTGTCCTCGGCGACAGACTGTTCGATACCTGTACCGACGATAGGAATCTCGGGGTTGAGGAGAGGCACAGCCTGGCGCATCATGTTAGAACCCATAAGTGCGCGGTTGGCGTCGTCGTGTTCGAGGAAGGGGATGAGAGATGCCGCGATGGAGGCGATTTGGTTGGAAGCTATGTCGATGAGGTCGACCTCTTCGGGAGAGACGATGGGGAAGTCGGCTTGGCGGCGAGCTTTGACGCGCTGACCAATGATGTGACCCTTTTCGTCCTGAGGTGTTGTGGCCTGAGCCACGGTTTTGTTTTCCTCTGCTTCGGCGGTGAAGTAGATGGGGTCCTCCTCAAACATGACCTGGCCGTTTTCGACACGCTGGTAAGGAGTCTCGATGAAGCCGAGGTTGTTGATTTTGGCGTAGACGCTGAGTGAGGAGATAAGACCGATGTTAGGACCTTCAGGTGTTTCGATGGTACAGAGGCGTCCGTAGTGAGTGTAGTGGACGTCGCGGACCTCGAAGCCTGCGCGGTCGCGTGAGAGGCCTCCGGGACCCAGAGCCGAGATACGACGTTTGTGTGTGATTTCGGCCAGAGGGTTGGTTTGGTCCATGAACTGCGACAGCTGGTTGGTGCCGAAGAAGGAGTTGATTACCGACGAGAGAGTCTTGGCGTTGATGAGTTCGGTGGGGGTGAAGACCTCGTTGTCGCGGACGTTCATACGTTCGCGGATGGTGCGGCTCATGCGAGCCAGGCCCACGCCAAACTGTGCCGAGAGCTGTTCGCCTACGGTGCGGACGCGACGGTTGGACAAGTGGTCGATATCGTCGACGTCGGCTTTTTGGTTTATAAGAAGTATTAAATACTTTATAATAGAGGTGATGTCCGTCTGAGTGAGCACGCGCACCTCGTCGGGCACATCAAGGTTTAGTTTCGTGTTAATCCTGTAGCGTCCCACGTCGCCCAGGTCGTAGCGTTTGTCGGAGAAGAAGAGTTTGTCGATAATGCCACGCGCTGTTTCCTCGTCGGGGGGTTCGGCGTTGCGGAGCTGACGGTAGATATATTCCACAGCCTCCTTGGCATTATTGGCTGTGTCTTTTTTCAGAGTGTTGTAGATTACTGAATAGTCGATACCGTCTTTGTCTTCTGTGGTGACAAGAATGGTTTTGATGTTGAGTTCAAGGATTTTCTCTATATTTTCCTCGGTGAGTTCGACATCGCGTTCGATGACCACTTCGGTACGTTCCATGGAGACCACCTCGCCGGTGTCCTCATCGACGAAGTCCTCGATCCAGGAGTCCACGACGCGGGCAGCGAGTTTGCGGCCTATATTTTTCTTGAGGTTGGCGCGAGTAGCCTTGACTTCCTCGGCAAGTTCGAAGATGTCGAGGATGTCCTTGTCGGTCTCATAGCCAATGGCACGGAGGAGAGTGGTGATAGGGAGTTTCTTTTTACGGTCGATGTAGGCGTACATCACGTTGTTGATGTCGGTGGTGAATTCCATCCAGCTGCCCTTGAAGGGGATGATACGAGCGCTGTAGAGCTGAGTACCGTTGGAGTGGAACTGAGTGCCGAAAAAGACGCCTGGGGAGCGGTGAAGCTGAGAGACCACCACACGCTCGGCACCGTTGATGACGAAAGTGCCTTTAGGAGTCATGTAGGGTATCATACCCAGATATACAGGCTGCTCAATAGCTTGGAACTCCTCGTTTTCGGGGTCGTTGCAAGAGAGTTTCAGTTTAGCCTTGAGAGGCACGCTGTAGGTGAGACCACGTTCGATACATTCCTCGATGGTGTAGCGAGGAGGATCGATGAAATAGTCCAGAAACTCAAGTGTGAAATTATTGCGGGCATCCGAGATAGGGAAGTTCTCTTTGAAGACTTTGAAGAGTCCTTCATCGAGACGGTTGTCAGGGTTGGTCTCAATCTGGAAAAAGTCCTGGAACGACTTCAGCTGAATGTCCAAGAAGTCCGGATAGTTGAACTTTCTGACGGATGCGAAATTGACTACTGTGGGTTGATTTTTTGCCAAGGGATGAAAATTTTAAGATTACGATTGGCTAGTCTTTTCTCTCGTTAGGACTAGTATTACTAGTTATATACGCACGCGAAAGCGCAGTGCATAGTAATAAGGAATAGGTACACCGACCCTACGATCGGTGACCCTATTCCTTTATGAGCTAAGCAGTAAAGAACTTACTTAATCTCAATCTCTGCGCCAGCCTCTTCGAGGGCTTTCTTCAGAGCTTCGGCCTCGTCTTTAGAAACGCCTTCCTTAACGGTCTTAGGAGCGTTGTCAACGAGTTCCTTGGATTCTTTCAGACCGAGGCTAGCAAGGTCCTTAACAGCCTTTACAACGGCGAGTTTCTTGGTGGTGTCAGAAACACCCTTGAGAATAACGTCGAAGGAGGTCTTTTCCTCAGCGGCGGCGGCACCAGCACCGGCAGCGGGAGCTGCAACTGCAACGGCGGCAGCGGCGGGTTCAATGCCGTACTCCTCTTTAAGGATGTCAGCTAATTCTTTTACTTCTTTAACGGTCAAGTTAACCAGTTCTTCTGCTAAGGCTTTAATGTCTGCCATGATATTTTATTTTTTTAAAAGTTTTACAATTTGTTTTTTTAAGACAGGAAAACTAGTGATTTGTGTTCTAGTGTTCCCAATGGCGCTAGAGATGCTAGAGCCACAATATTTTTTGTTATTCTGCTTTTTCCGAGAGAGTCTCGAGAACACCGCAGATGGTGTTGCCGGCCGACTGAAGTCCGGAAACGACGTTCTTGATAGGCGACTGCAGGAGAGCGATGACGTCTGCAATGAGTTCGTTTTTGGACTTGATGTTGACCAGAGCCTCAAGGTGTTCAGCACCGACGTAGAAGCTTTCTTCGACGTAGGCACCCTTAAGGACGGGTTTCGTTGTGCCCTTGTTGGCCGCGACAAACTCTTTGATAAGCTTGGCGGGAGCGTTGTTGATGTTGGAGAGCATGATGCAGGTCTCACCCTTGATGACGGGCTTGAGTTCGGAGTAGTCTACGCCACTCTTTTCCATAGCCTTGATGAGAAGGGTGTTTTTGACCACCTCCAGCTTCACTTCCTTGCGGAAGGCAGCGCGGCGCAGCTTACTTGTCAGCACGGAGTTGAGACCTCCGATGTCGGCGATGTAGAGATGCGGATAGGCCTTGATATCTTCGCACAGCGAGTCAATCAGTTGGTCTTTTTGTTCTTTTCTCATGATTATAACTCTGATTATTCGTTTTAAGAGTTTCGGTGGGAGAGAATAGTTTTTGTTATTCTTTCTTGGCCGAGATCTTTAATTACAATGATGCGGCTTTTGTGTCGACTTTGACGCCGGGGCTCATGGTCGAAGAGACGGTAATGCTCTTGACATAGGTACCTTTGGCTGCTGAAGGTTTCAGTTTGACGATAGCTTGGAGCACTTCGCGGGTGTTCTCGAGCAGTTTTTGATCGTCGAAGCTGCATTTGCCAACAGCGGTGTGGATGATACCGAATTTGTCGACCTTGAAGTCGATTTTACCAGCTTTAGCGTCTTGGACGGCTTTGCCAATCTCCATTGTAACGGTGCCGGTTTTGGGGTTGGGCATAAGGCCACGGGGTCCCAGGATACGTCCGAGGGCACCAACTTTGGGCATTACGCTAGGCATGGTGATGATGACATCAACATCGGTCCAACCGCCTTTGATCTTGGTGATATACTCATCGAGACCGTAGAAGTCGGCGCCAGCAGCCTTTGCTTCTTCCTCCTTGTCGGGAGTACAGAGAACGAGGACACGCACAGTTTTACCGGTACCGTGAGGCAGTGTGACACTACCGCGGACCATCTGGTTAGCTTTACGAGGGTCGACGCCGAGTCGGACATCGATGTCGAAGCTGGAGTCAAACTTGGTGTAGGTAATCTGTTTTACGACGCTGACGGCCTCTTCGAGAGAGTAGACCTTAGTCTTGTCGAATTTAGCAAAAGCTTCTTTTTGTTTTTTGGTGAATTTTGCCATTTTAGCTTGTTTTTGTGGTCACCGCGCTTTCGCCTAGGTTACTAACGCTACCACTGTTAATACTTTTCTTACTTTGCCAGGGGGCTCTCACCCGTAACGGTGATACCCATGCTGCGTGCTGTGCCGGCGACCATGCTCATAGCTGACTCGATAGTGAAGCAGTTCAAGTCGGGCATTTTGGCTTCGGCAATCTGGCGCACCTGTTCCCAAGTTACGGAAGCAACCTTGACGCGGTTGGGCTCGGCGGAACCCTTGGCGGCTTTGGAGGCCTCTTTCAACTGGACGGCAACAGGGGGAGTCTTTACTACAAAATCAAAGGACTTGTCGGTATAGACATTGATGATGACAGGCAGAATTTTGCCGGCCTGGTCCTGCGTACGAGCGTTGAACTGCTTGCAGAACTCCATAATGTTTACACCTTTGGCACCCAGAGCGGGACCTACGGGAGGTGCCGGGTTGGCGGCGCCACCTTTGATCTGAAGCTTAATCAATCCTGCAATTTCTTTTGCCATTGAATGTAAGTTTAAAAAATTTGTTACTTCTTTTCTCTATTATTTTTTTGATCATATCCCCGAAGCCCTTGTATTGACGCCTTTAGCGACATCGATAGCAGGGGGATGATTTTGTTTTTGCTATTCTTTCTCCACTTGGTTGTAGTTGAGCTCGA
Organism: uncultured Bacteroidales bacterium; assembly: GCA_900316965.1. Taxonomy (GTDB): domain Bacteria; phylum Bacteroidota; class Bacteroidia; order Bacteroidales; family P3; genus Colimorpha. Next base: position 83,862 of record ONEY01000001.1, on the reverse strand, counting down.
GGGGAGTTTTGCGGCCGAAGATTTTCACTGTTACTTTCAGTTTCATCTTTTCTTCGTTGACCTCTTCGACAATGCCGGAGAAGGAGTTGAAAGGGCCGTCGATAACTTTGACGGGCTCGCCGACAAGGAACTTGTCTATCATACCGCCGTCGCTGTCGAGCTGTTCATCCATGTTGCCAAGGATGCGGCTTACTTCGGCAGGGCGCATAGGTATGGGAGCGCTGTCTTTTTCGCGGATAAAGTCTAGCACATTGGGAACGTTCTGAATGACAGGTATGATTTCGTCACGGAGGTCGGCCTCAATCAATACATATCCCGGGAAAAGGTTGCGGTCTTTGACCACCTTTTTACCGTTACGTATGGTGTAGACCTTCTCGGTAGGTATGAGTACCTGAGGTACCAGATCGGACCAGCCGCGTTTGGACATCTCACTTTCGATGTACTCTTTGGCTTTCTTCTCTTTACCACTGATGGCTCTTACGACATACCATTTCTTAGACTGTTGTTCCATTGCAAAACACTATTGAAAAAGATATGATTTTTCCATTTTTCGGACAGAGAAAGCAGTGTCTCAATAATTGATTGGGAAGCAAGGCACCGCCGCTGTCGGAGGAAAATCCGACAATTGTTATCCGATAATGGAATAATAGATTCCTAAAATACCTTTCCAAACACCACCCTGGACACCGAAAACATAGTCCATAAGGAAGATGATGAGGGCAAGGATAACGGCAGCAACAGCAACGACGACGGCGCTGTTCTGCAGTTCTTTGAATGTGGGCCACGACACTTTGTGCACCAGTTCGTCGTAGCTAGATTTCACGTAGTCTCCGAATTTAGACATCTTTCTTCAGTTTTTATTGGCAGGGGCAGAGAGAATCGAACTCCCAACTACGGTTTTGGAGACCGTCATTATACCATTTAACTATGCCCCTATCGAAAGGGCGTACACAAGGCACGCCCCTAGGATGGATTATTCAATGATCTTGGTTACCTGACCAGAACCAACGGTGCGGCCACCCTCGCGGATAGCGAAGCGGAGGTTCTCGTTCAGAGCGATGTCGGCGATCAGCTCGACGGTGATGGTGAGGTTATCGCCAGGCATAACCATTTCACGACCCTCGGGGAGGATGATGGTACCGGTAACGTCAGTGGTACGGAAGTAGAACTGAGGACGGTAGTTGTTGTGGAATGGGGTGTGACGACCACCTTCTTCTTTCTTGAGGATATAGACGGTAGCCTCGAATTTGTGGTGAGGTTTGATTGAGCCAGGTTTGGCGATAACCATACCACGACGGATTTCGTCCTTGTCGATACCGCGGAGCAGCAGACCTACGTTGTCGCCAGCTTCACCCTCATCGAGGATTTTGCGGAACATCTCGACACCGGTAACAACCGATTTCAGTTTCTCGGCACCCATACCGATGATGTCGACGGGGTCGGAGGTGTGGATAACACCAGTCTCGATACGACCTGTAGCAACGGTACCACGGCCGGTGATTGAGAATACGTCCTCGACGGGCATGAGGAAGTCTTTATCAACTGCGCGGGTGGGCAGAGGAATCCAAGTGTCAACAGCGTGCATGAGTTCCTCGACGGCCTTTACGCCGCTGGGCTCACCATTGAGGGCTGCAAGAGCGGAACCACGGATGATGGGGATGTTGTCGCCATCATAGTCGTAGCTGCTGAGGAGTTCGCGAACTTCCATCTCAACGAGGTCGAGAAGTTCGGGGTCGTCAACGAGGTCGCACTTGTTGAGGAAAACGACGAGCTGGGGAACGCCAACCTGACGAGCGAGAAGGATGTGCTCGCGAGTCTGGGGCATAGGACCGTCGGTAGCGGCGACAACGAGGATAGCGCCGTCCATCTGAGCAGCACCAGTGACCATGTTCTTAACGTAGTCAGCGTGGCCAGGGCAGTCGACGTGAGCGTAGTGACGAGTTTCGGTCTGATACTCGACGTGAGCGGTGTTGATGGTGATACCACGCTCTTTCTCTTCAGGAGCGGAGTCGATGGCGTCAAATGATTTCACCTCGGAGAGACCTTTGGCGGCGAGTACCTGGGTAATAGCAGCGGTCAAAGTGGTCTTACCATGGTCGACGTGTCCGATGGTACCAATGTTGACGTGCGGTTTAGAACGATCAAATTTTTCTTTTGCCATTTTTTAATACGTATTAAAATGTTAGTAATAAGATTATTCAATACTCTGTTTTGTGCAAATCTTTTTCACAGACATAGAGGCGCAAGGATCTATTGCGTCTCTTACTTATTTCGATGTCGTTCACCCTCACAGGTCATTGTTTTAGCACAAAAAAAGAGCTACAGACCGGATTTGAACCGGTGACCTCATCCTTACCAAGGATGCGTTTGAGCGGAAGACGGGGCTCGAACCCGCCACCTATAGCTTGGAAGGCTATCGCTCTACCAAATGAGCTACTTCCGCTTCTCTGTAGGTTGTGGGGAAGAGTGGACTCGAACCACTGAACTCCGAAGAGGACAGATTTACAGTCTGTTGCAATTGCCACTATGCGACTTCCCCATTCTTTTCCGATGCCTTTTTGGCGTAAAAAGGTCGAGCCGATGAAGGGACTCGAACCCCCGACAGGCTGATTACAAATCAGCTACTCTACCAACTGAGTTACATCGGCTTTTTTAACTTTTCAAACAACTCTTTCTCTTGTTTTGAGAGTGCAAAAATACAACTTTTTCCAATACGGAAAAATTTTTTTTCAACTTTTTTTGTTACTGCCATTTTATTACTTTGTCTTTCAGTGATATCTATCATTTATTTTTTGTTATTATTTTTATTCAAGACTTATCATTGCTCGCTTTTTTCACCCTTTTTACGCTTGGTTTCGCCATTTTTGCTCTTGTTTTTTGTCGATTAATATGTGCTTGAGTGTAATTATTTGACGACCAGTGTTATGTATCTTTTTGCAATATTTTTTGTTTTTCGTCGTTTTTAATATTTGATGAGATTGAAGGGGAGAGTGACTACAATAAATTTTTTATTATATGAATATACCTTCTAAGATATTAGAGAATGCCGTGGATGAGATAGCCACATTGCCTGGTGTGGGCAAACGCACGGCATTGCGATATGCTTTGAGCCTTCTGAATATGCAGGACGGCGAGTTCGCCTCCTTTGTGGGCTCTCTGACAACTTTGAAGAGCGAGTCGCACTATTGCAGCCAGTGCCATTGCATAAGTGACACGCCAGTGTGTCCCATCTGCTCAAGTGTGAAGCGCAACCACAGCATTGTTTGTGTTGTGGAGAACATTCAGGAGGTTATGGCTATAGAGAACACCGGCCAGTATCAGGGCGTGTATCATGTGTTGGGTGGTGTTATCTCGCCTCTCGACGGTATAGGAATTAACGACCTTACGATAGCACAGCTGTTGTCGCGAGTGGAGGCGGGGGGCATTGAGGAGGTTATCCTTGCCTTGCCGACAACCATGGAGGGTGACACCACCAATATTTATATAGACAGACAGCTGCAGAGATTCCCTTCTGTCAAGGTGACTACAATAGCCCGCGGTATTGCCATCGGCGACAATCTGGAATATGCCGACGAGGTCACTCTGGGACGTTCCATTGTTAACAGGATACCTTTTTCAATGTCATGAAAAGAAGAATAGTAATATCTTTGTTTGTTTTGGCGGCGCTTGTCGCCAGCGGCTGCGCTGAGGCGCAGAAGTACACCGCCGAGGAGTTGCAGTTGCGCAAAGAGATAGGTCAGCTCCTCATTGTGGGAATGAGAGGCACCGAGATAAGTGACACCAATCATATAGTGCGCGACATTGAAGAGTACAATATTGGCGGAGTGATACTGTTTGAGTATGATGTGCCGTCGCATTCTCGTCCCCGTAACATAGCGTCGCGAGACCAGCTCCAGAAGCTGTGTTCAGATTTGAAGCGACGCTCTGGCGGAGCTTTGTTGATAGGTATAGACCAAGAGGGAGGCAGGGTGAGTAGGCTGAAACAGAATTACGGTTTCCCGGAGTTTCCTTCAGCCAAGAAGAGTGCCAGCGAGGGAGACAAGAGTGTAAGGGAAGCCGCGCGGCTTACCGCTGCGACACTTGCCAGTCTCAACATCAATCTGGACTTTGCGCCCTGCGTGGATGTCGACATCAACCCCGATTGTCCGGTGATAGGCAAGTTGGAGCGGAGTTTCAGCGGAGATGCCAAGCGTGTGGCACGTTGCGGCGCCATCTGGGTTGAAGAGTTGCAGAAGAAAGGTGTCGTGGCCTGTCTGAAGCATTTCCCTGGACATGGCAGTTCGAAGAATGACACACACCTTGGAGTTGCCGACGTCAGCGACACATGGAATTTGTCGGAGCTGGAGCCTTACAAAACCCTGATTGCCGATGGCGATGTGGCAATGATAATGACGACACATGTCTTTAACGCCCATTTTGACAGCGTGTATCCCGCCACATTGTCGTACAAGACTCTGACGGGGCTGCTGCGTGACAGTCTGCACTATGACGGTGTCATCGTCACCGACGATATGGCCATGGGAGCCATGACCCAGCAGTACAATTTGGAAGAGGCGTTGACGTTGACTCTCCTTGCCGGTGCCGACATGCTGTGTCTTTCGAATAATGGCGCCGAATATAATGCCGACATAGTTCCACAGGTTGTGGACATGCTATTCAGTAAGGTGAAAGAGGGCGTTATTCCCGCCGAGCGCATCCATGACAGCTATGGCCGCATACAGAGAATGAAGAAAGCTTTTGGTATCGGTGACTAGCGTATAGCTGTCCAGTCGATAGGTTTCAGTCCTTGGCCGACGAGGTAGTCGTTGGCTTTGGAGAAGTGCTTGCACCCAAAGAATCCGCGGTAGGCGGAGAGTGGAGATGGGTGAGGCGCTGTGAGGATTAGGTGCTTGCCTTTGTCTATGAGCTGAGCTTTTTGTATGGCGAAGCTGCCCCAAAGGAGGAACACAATACCATTGCGACGGCTAGAGAGTTCGCGGATGGCGGCGTCGGTGAAGATCTCCCATCCATGGCGTTGGTGAGACCCCGCCTGATGGGCGCGCACGGTGAGTGTGGCGTTGAGAAGCAAGACGCCCTGCTCAGCCCATCCGTGTAGGTCGCCAGATTCCAGAGGCACATTGACTCCGAGGTCGGAATTGATCTCCTTGATGATGTTGACGAGAGAAGGTGGCACGGTTACACCCTGGGGTACTGAGAAGCAGAGTCCGTGAGCTTGTCCGGGTTCATGGTAGGGGTCTTGTCCCAAGATGACCACTTTGACCTTGTCGAAAGGGGTGTTGTCGAAAGCGGCGAAGATGTCGCTGCCTTTGGGGTAGCAGGTGTATTGCTGACGTTCGGCGACGAGGAACTCTTTGAGTTGGGCAAAGTAGGGTGAGTCGAACTGAGGTTGCAGGACTTCAAGCCAGGAAGGGTCTATTTTTGGGGACATGGGCTGGGATTTTTTTTCTAGGCTTTCGGTATTTCCTAGATGATCTAGAGGAAGGGGTTGTATTTTTTTTCGTCTATTATTGTCGAGTGTTCGCCGTGGCCGGGGAGTACCAGGTAGTTGTCGGGGAGTGGAAGTATTTTCTCCTTGATGCTAAGGATCAGTGTTTGGTAGTCGCCGCCGGGAAGGTCGGTGCGGCCTATGCTGCCTTGGAAGAGTGCGTCGCCAGTGATGACGGCCTCCTCTTCGGCGGAGGAATAGCAGATGCTGCCAGGACAATGTCCGGGACAGTATAGACAATCGACGTCGATGTTGCCGATGGTAAGCTTTTCGCCGTCGTTGACAAAGACGGTGTTGAGGTCCTTCATGTTGTCGACAGAGAAGCCCATAATGCTGCCATAGGCTTCGGCTTGACCCAGCAGTTTGACACCATCGGAGTGCATGGTGACGGGGAGGTTGTAGCGTTCTGCCGTTTGACGCAGTCCGCAGATGTGGTCGACGTGAGCGTGGGTGAGCAGGATCATGATTGGGGAGAGCTCCTTGCTGCTGATGAACTGGTAGAGTTGTGCGTCCTCATAGGAGGCTTCCATGCCAGGGTCGACGATGGCGCATTGGCGTGAGACTTCGTCGTAGACGACGTAGCAGTTGACGCCAAAATGGTTAAAAGTGAATTGTTTTATCATGGTCTGAAAAAAGCGGAAGCTCCGGGGTTTGTTTGCCAGCCAGAGCTTCCGAGTTTTTTTTATCCGTTAATCCATTTCTCAACTTCATCTTTCTGGATGGCGGGAACGTCGAGTTTCAATTTCTTTCGTAGTCCGCCGAGGTCGTTGAAGAGTTTGTTGACGTTGGCCTCTTTGAGTTGCGCCAAGGTGTTGATACCCGCTTTGCGCAGAGCTGTCACCCATACTTCGGGGACGCCGTGTTTGACGAATTCTTCGTCGGTGGTCACCGAGGCTTTCTTTTCGGGCTTCATTTGGGGGAATAGGAGTACGTCTTGTATGCTTTGCGCACCCGTCATCATCATTACCAGACGGTCGATGCCTATGCCCATGCCCGATGTTGGAGGCATGCCGTATTCCAGAGCGCGTACGAAGTCCATATCGATAAACATAGCCTCGTCGTCGCCTTTTTCGCTAAGGCGCAGCTGCTCTTGGAAGCGTCCCAGTTGGTCGATGGGGTCGTTGAGTTCGGAGTAGGCGTTGGCGAGTTCCTTGCCGCACACGAAGAGTTCGAAGCGTTCGGTGAGCTCAGGGTTGTCGCGGTGGCGTTTGCATAGAGGCGACATCTCGATGGGGTAGTCGGTGACGAATGTAGGCTGAATGAGTTTGCCCTCGCACTTTTCGCCGAAGATGGCGTCGATGAGTTTACCCTTGCCCATGGTGGCGTCGGTTTCGACACCGAGGCGTTTGCAGGCTTCGCGGAGTTCGTCCTCGTTCATAGAGGCGACGTCGACGCCCGTTTCCTCCTTGATGAGTTGGCACATAGGTGCGCGGCGGAACGGCGGCTTGAAATCTATCTCGTTGCCCCAGACGTTGACCTTGGTGTCGCCATGCAGGACTTTGGCGATGCGCTCCAGCATGTTCTCGGTGAATGTCATCATCCAGTTGTAGTCCTTGTAGGCCACATATATCTCCATGCAGGTGAACTCGGGGTTGTGGGTACGGTCCATGCCTTCGTTGCGGAAGTTGCGGCTGAACTCGTATACGCCCTTGAAGCCGCCCACTATGAGACGTTTGAGGTATAGCTCGTTGGCGATGCGGAGATAGAGGTCGATGTCGAGGGCGTTGTGGTGGGTCACGAAGGGGCGTGCAGCAGCGCCGCCGGGTATGCTTTGCAGTACAGGAGTGTCGACCTCGAGATAGCCGCGTTCGTTGAAGTAGTTGCGCATGGTGTTGACGATCTTGGCGCGTTGAACGAAGGTGTCGCGGACTTGCGGATTGACGATGAGGTCGACATAGCGTTGGCGGTAGCGCAGTTCTGGGTCGCTGAAGGCGTCGTACACCACGCCGTCTTTCTCCTTGACAATAGGCAGGGGGCGCAAGCTCTTGCTGAGTACGGTGAGAGTTTTGACATGGATGGAAATCTCGCCCATCTGGGTGACGAAGACAAAACCAGTGACACCGATGATGTCGCCGATGTCGAGGAGGCGTTTGAAGACAGTGTTGTACATTGTCTTGTCCTCGTCGGGACAAATCTCGTCGCGTTTTATGTAGAGCTGGATGCGGCCAAAGCTGTCCTGAAGTTCAACGAAAGAGGCAGCGCCCATGATACGACGGCTCATGATGCGGCCAGCGATGCTGATGTTCTGGAATTTGGTGTTGTCGTTGGGAAATTCCTCGAGGATTTGTGCCGATGTCGCGTTGACTTCATACAACGCGGCAGGGTACGGGTTTATGCCGAGTTTTTTCAGCTCATTCAATGAATTTCTACGGATTTGTTCTTGTTCACTCAGTTCTGCCATGATGGTATGTTTTTTTCGATGTTTCGGTTGTACTAAGATTATGGTTGAGTATATGGAAGAGTTGATTATTAATTAGTTGATTTATGCTGTGCCTTTTTTGTGAAATGCAAAATTAGAAAATTTTTTTGATTGTGTCGTCGAAAATGTCATTGTCGAAGAAAGAGACCTTGATAGGGATATAGAATATGGGTAGGTCGTTTAGGAGTTGGCGTATGTCGGGCCGCAGCAGTCTCATGGTGTCTTTCTCGGTGGTTATTATGGCTTTAGAGGTGTCTTTTATAGCGTTGAAAGTGTTGATGATATGGTGGCAGTCGTTGTCGGAGAAGTTGTGATGGTCGGGGTATGCGATATGGGTTACGGTGCAGAGTTTTTCGAGATGATGTTTGAGAGGAGAAGGGTGAGCGATGCCAGTGAGCAGCAAGACCTCTTTGACGGGTTGCCAAGGGCTGTCGTGGAAAAGAGGTTGAGGGGCGCTGTAGTCGATATAAGAGAAGAAGAGTTTTTGTGTTGGGGATAGTTTCAGACGTTGGCGGTATTCGTTGCGTTTGGCGTCGCTTAGTGTCGTGGGACATTTGGTGACGACGACGATGTCGGCGCGTTTGTGGCCGTTGCGGAACTCGCGCAGGTTGCCGAAGGGAAGAATGTGGTCGTTAAAGAAGGGGTCGCCATATTCTGTTAGCAGTATCGTTGCCGACGGTTTTATTTTGCGATGTTGGAACACGTCGTCGAGGAGGATGAGACTGGGTTTGTGCTCCATTTTGGCGAGGTTAGCCACACCCTCTAGTCGGTCTTTGCATACTGCCACAGTTAGTGAGGGGAATTTGCGTGCCATCATGGCGGGCTCATCGCCCAGAGAATAGGAGTCGTCGTTGCCTGTGGCTAGGTGGAATCCCGATGTTTTTCTGCCGTAGCCGCGGCTCAGCAGGGCTGTGGGCATGTCGTTGAAGAGACGGATGAGATACTCAGTGTGAGGTGTTTTGCCGGTGCCGCCCATTCGCAGGTTGCCGACACCGATGGTGGTGATGTCGGTAGGGGTTGACTTGCATATATTGAGGCTATAGAAGATGTTGCGCACCGCCACTCCTACGGAATACCAGATTGAGAGGGGAAACAAGAGGATGGCTATGATGAGCTGAAGGACTTTCAAGGGAGGGATATTTGGGCTGGTTTTTCTAGATATTCTAGATTTACCAGATTAGTACATTATATATTTTTTGCGGATGCGTTTGTAGCGATCGAGGGCGGGTTGCCAGGATTCGCGAATCTCCTCTTCTGAGAATCCTTGCTGGATTTGTTTTCGCAGCTTGTCGGTGCCGGCGAGGAGTTCGAAGGAGTTTGTTTTCTTGAAGAAAGAGTCCTTTGGGGTGTGGTTGTACATCCAAAGGAGGTAGGTGAGGTCGAAACAAGCCTCGACTTTATTATGAGAGAGGTCGATGCCGTTGCATTTTTGTCCTTTGAAGGGTGGGTTTTCGCTGACCCCCTTGATAGGCTTAGGGGTGAAAGAGATATGCTGTCCTGGTTCGTCGCCACGTTGAGATTCCATGTCTGAGACCTTGTATTGAGGTGCGCCTATGATTTCGAAGGGAGTTTCGGTGCCGCGCCCCACGCTGATATTGGTGCCTTCGAAGAGGCATAGCGAAGGATAAAGAGCTATGGATTGAGGTGTCTGCAGGTTGGGTGATGGAGCTATGGGGAGCTGGTAAATGCTGTCGCGGTTGTAGTTGAGCATAGGGACGACGGTGAGGGTGCACCGCATGCTGTCTTTCAGCCATCGTTCGCTGTTGATCATTTTTGCATATTCGCCGATGGTGAGACCGTAGACGACAGGTACTGGGTGCATGCCGATGAAGCTCTTGTATTTTGGCTCGAGCACAGGGCCGTCGACATAGTGGCAGTTGGGGTTGGGCCGGTCGAGGACGATGCAGCTTTTGCCATTCTCGGCGCAAGCCTCCATGACATAGTGGAGAGTAGAAATGTAGGTGTAGAAGCGGCATCCCACGTCTTGAAGGTCGAAGATGACACCGTCGATGTCGGACATTTGGTTTGCTGTAGGCTTTTTGTTTTTGCCGTAGAGAGATACTATCGGTAGACCGGTGCGTTCATCTTTGCCGTTGCTGATTGTTGCGCCCGCTTCGGCGTTGCCGCGGAAGCCATGCTCAGGGCAGAAAATTTTGACAACATTGACACCGCGGGCGATAAGGGTGTCGACGAGGTGAGTGTTGCCGACGAGGGAAGACTGGTTGCCGCATACAGCATAGCGTAGGTCGCCAAAGATGGCGAATTCTTCGGAGAGAACTCGTTGCGCACCTGTCTCAAAGGCTTCAGCATTGTTTTGGGATGGTTGTGAGTCTTGAGCGGGACTCTGTTGAGCATGGCAGCAAGAGAAGAGTAGTTGCGATAGTATCGCAACTAAGAGAGCCCCTATTTGTGCCAGTTGTTTCATTGTTTTTCCCTTTTTCCGTCGCTGTTTTCGTAAGTTGTAAGTCCCCTCGACGCATTAGTTTTTCCCTGTGTGGCCGAAACCTCCGGTGCCGCGTTCAGTGTCAGAGAGCTCGTGTACTTCTATGATTTCGGCTTGTTCATGGCGTGCGATAACCATTTGAGCTATACGTTCGCCGTCGTTGATGACGAAATCTTCGTTAGAGAGGTTGATGAGGATGACGCATATCTCGCCGCGGTAGTCGGCGTCAATGGTTCCCGGGCTGTTGAGGACAGTGATGCCCTTTTTCAGCGCCAGGCCGCTGCGAGGCCGCACTTGGGCCTCGTAGCCGGCAGGAAGCTCCATGAAGAGGCCTGTCTTTATGAGACCTCTCTCGAGGGGCTTAAGGGTTATGGGTCCGTCGGGCAGGAAGGCGCGGAGGTCCATGCCGGCGGAGAATGCTGTCTCGTATTTTGGCAGCTGATGATGGCTGCGATTGATGAACTTTACTTGCATGGAGGGAGATTGTCAGGAAAATCTATCTATTATAGATTGGATAGTTCTTGGTTGGCTTTTCTTACGAGGACTTCGTCAATCATGCCGTAAGCTTTGGCTTCCTCGGCTGTGAACCAGTGGTCGCGGTCGCTGTCTTTCTCGACTTGTTTGAAGGTTTGTCCACTATGTTTGGCGATGATTTCGTAGAGTTCTTTTTTGAGTTTCTGTATTTCGCGTACGGTGATTTCCATATCCGATGCCTGACCTTCGGCGCCACCCATAGGTTGGTGGATCATGACGCGGCTGTGAGGAAGAGCGCAGCGCATACCCTTTTCGCCGGCGCAAAGCAGGACAGATGCCATAGAGGCGGCGAGTCCTGTGCAGATGGTGGCGATTTTGGGTTGAATGTATTGCATGGTGTCGTAAATGCCAAGGCCAGCATAGACACTACCTCCCGGGGAGTTGAGATAGATTTGGATGTCTTTCTGGTTGTCGACGCTTTCGAGGAAAAGGAGCTGAGCCTGGATGACGTTGCTGGTATAGTCGTCGATGGCGGTGCCGAGGAAGATGATGCGGTCCATCATCAGGCGGCTGAAGACGTCCATCTGAGTCATGTTGAGTTGGCGTTCCTCAATGATGTAAGGAGTTAAAGAGTCGGATATCATGCCTGCCATAGCGTTGCGGTTGATGGCAGAGGTATATTTGGCATAGGTGGTACTGCTAATGCCCTGATGGCGTGTGGCAAATTTTTCGAATTCTGTCATTGCTTTTTGATTTATTTCTAGATATTCTAGATATTTTTGATTATATTGATTATTCTTTATTGTCTTTTTTGAGTAGGTCGGGGCGGCGTTGGCGGGTGCGTTCGAGTGCTTGGTCGTAGCGCCATTGAGCTATTTTGGCGTGGTTGCCGCTGAGCAGTATTTCGGGGACGCGCCATCCACGGAACTCGGGGGGACGTGTATATTCGGGGGGAGCCAGGAGGCCGTCCTGGAAAGAGTCTTCCAATGCCGACTGTTCGTCGCCGATGACGCCGGGGAGGAGACGTACGACGGCATCGCATATTACTGCCGCCGCTAATTCGCCACCGGTGAGGACGTAGTCACCTATGGATATTTCGCGAGTGATGAAATGTTCGCGCAGTCTTTCGTCGACACCTTTATAGTGTCCGCATAGGACGATGAGGTTTCCTTTGAGCGAGAGCTCATTGGCCATAGGCTGATTGAAAACCTGGCCGTCAGGAGCGGTGTATATAACTTCATCGTAGTGCCGTTCGGATTGGAGTTTCTCTATGCAGTTGGCGAGGGGCTCTATAGCCATGACCATGCCGGCGTTGCCGCCATAAGGATAGTCGTCGACGCTGCCGTAGCGAGTGAGGGAATAGTCGTGGAGGTTGTGGAAATGCACATCGACGAGACCTTTATTTTGAGCACGTTTCATTATGCTTTCCTCAAAGAACATGGACATCATGTTGGGGAACAGAGTTAGAATGTCGATGCGCATAGGTTGTTATTATTATGAGTGGTGGTGGCGAGAGGGACAGACAAGATTATCTTACTCGCAGTTTTTGACCGATTTGGAGGACTTTGGTTTCCTTGATGTTGTTGAGTTTGCACAGTTTTTTCACCGTGGTGCCGTTGCGTGCCGCTATTTTGCTGAGAGTGTCGCCGCTGCGTACCTTGTAGTATTTAGCTTGGTTGTTCTGAGTTTTCTTGGTTTTCTGTTCGGGAGCGGGCTTAGGTTTGGAAGGATCGCGTTTCTGGTTTTCGGCCACAGTGCTTGCATTGTTGGCTGCTGTGCCGGCATATTCGTTGATACGGGCTATTTCGTATTCCGAGGGTGAGGAGTGAGAGCTTCCTACTTTTGCGAAATATCTGGGGTTGAGGACTATTTCGTCGCTGCGGAGTTTGTGGTTGACGCAGTCGACTACATATTCGGGGTTCATGGCTTTGCCCTTGTAGCGTATTTCGAAGTGGAGGTGGCTGCCGAAGCTGCGTCCTGTGTTGCCGCAAAGTCCTATAACGGCGCCGGCTTTGATGGTGTCGCCTGGGTTGACGTCGCGTTGTGAGAGGTGGGCGTAGTAGGTCTCGAGGCCGTTGAAGTGGCGGACGACGACGAGGTTGCCGTAGGATTTGTTGAATTTAGATATGCGGACAATGCCGTCGAAGGCGGCATAGATAGGTTCGCCTGTGGGTTGCGCGAGGTCCACGCCATAGTGCCAGCGGCGCTTGCGGGCACCGAAATGAGACGAGAGGCGGGCGTGCTCGGGGGTTGGAAAACAGAATTTGCGGCCTTTGCTCTTGTCGGTGAGGTGAATGCGGACCCCATTGGGAAGCTCTGTGTCGCTGGCGTAGTGGATAACCTCATAGTCCATACTGGCATAGAGTATGTCGAATTCGCTTTCCACACCTTCGCCCATCTGTTCGGGATGCAGGTATTGTGAAGACTGGGTGAGTTCCTCGTCATCCTCTTCCTCGGGAGCCTTAAGCATTGGAGGCACGTTGTCTTTTTTTGTCGAGGGGTCTTTGACAGGGGCTTGGTATTCTTCGTTGTCTTCAGAATAGATGATGTCTAGGTCGTCGATATTGATGACAGTTTTGTCCTCTTTTTTTGTGTTATTGTTTTGTCCGAAGGAGATGAGAGGCAGAAAAAAGAGTGACGAAATAGTTAAGATGATGATTGCTTTATGTTTGTTCATTGTATTCAAAAGTTTTGAAATGCAAAGATACGAAAAAATTACCAAACGGAGACAATTTTCTTTTCTTAAAAAAGGTTAGAGGTGTTTCGAAGGTTCTCAGGTGTAAGGTGTAAAAGCAAAAGGCTGCGCGAACGACGCAGCCTTTGCTTTTTATTGTCAGTAGCCGGGTTATTAGCCGAGGCGTTTGAACTGGCAGGTGAAGTGGCGCATGAGCTCAGCTTCCCAAGTGATTTCGAGACCGCGTTTGATGGTGTCGCGACGGTCGTAGACATTCTTGAGGGCGGCGGCGATGACGTCCATGTGGTTGTTGGTGTAAACGCGGCGAGGAATGCAGAGGCGTACGAAGTCGTTGCCACCGAAGCGGTTTTCGCGAGTTACGGGGTCGCGGTCGGCGAGGACGTAGCCAATTTCGCATGCGCGGATACCAGCTTCGAGGTAGAGCTCGCAGGTGAGAGTCTGAGCCGGGAATTCCTCTTTAGGAATGTTGGTGAGCACCTTGTCGGCGTCGACGAAGATGGCGTGACCGCCAGCAGGGCGCTGGTAGGGGATGCCGTACTCGTCGAGTTTGGCGGCGAGGTAATGGACCTGTTTGATGCGGGTCTCGACCATTTCGAACTCGATGTTTTCTTTCAAACCAACGGCGAGGGCGTCCATATCACGGCCGTTCATACCGCCATAGGTGAGGAAACCTTCGAAGGGGATGCAGAACATCTTGGCGCCTTCGTACCATTCCTTCTTGTTGGTAGCGATGAAGCCGCCCATGTTGACGAGACCGTCCTTCTTGGCACTCATGGTCATGCTGTCGGCGTAGCTGAACATTTCGAGAGCGATTTCGCGGAGAGTCTTGTTCTCATAGCCTTTTTCGCGAGTCTTGATGAAGTAAGCGTTTTCGATGAAGCGGGCGCTGTCGACGTTGACGGGGACACCATATTTGTGGCAGAGTTCGCAGGTTTCGCGGATGTTCTGCATGCTTACGGGCTGACCGCCGACGGTGTTGTTGGTGACTGTGAGGACCATGAAGGGGACGTTGCCCTTGTTTTCCTGCAGTATTTTCTCCAATTTGGCGAGGTCCACGTTGCCCTTGAAAGGCACTTCGAGCTGAGTGTCGTAAGCCTCAGGCACGGTGACGTCGATAGCGAAGGCTTTGCGGCTTTCGATGTGGCCCTTGGTGGTGTCGAAGTGAGCGTTGCCGGGGATGATGTTGCCAGGTTTCACGAGGTAGGAGAACAGGACGTTCTCAGCGGCGCGACCCTGGTGGGTGGGGATTACGTAATCAAAACCGGTGAGTTCGGTGATGGTGTCCTTCATGTGGTAGAAGGAGCGTGCTCCGCCGTAGCTTTCGTCGCCCATCATCATAGCAGCCCATTGACGGTCGCTCATGGCGCCGGTGCCGGAGTCGGTGAGGAGGTCGATGTAGACGTAGTCACTCTTGAGCATGAATACGTTTTGGTGGGCTTCATTGAGCCATTTTTCGCGTTGTTCGCGGGTGGATTTCTTAATGGGTTCAACCATTTTTATTTTCCACGCTTCTGCAAATGGGAGTTCCATAATATTTATGTTTTTAAATCTGTTTTTATAATATTGTCGTATATAGAAAATAGAAAAATATGGCACTTTTGGGTGTCATATTTTGAGATAGAACCATGTTGACGATGGTTCTATAGAATGCTGTAAATGTCTCTTCTTTTTATGTTTAGGAAGAGCTGACGAGCGTTAATATGTATGGTTTTATTTGCCATAATAGAGAATGCAAAAGTACGCATTTTTTTTTAATTGGCAAATTTGAGACCTATGATTTTCGAAATGAAAAAATATTGCTGTCCTTCGTGTCGCTGTTTTGTTGCGCGATGGCAAGGAGGCGTTTTTTATTTTATTATGTTTTTGTTGTCGCGTTTTTTGTTGGGGTCACCGACTTCGAGAGTGGTAATGGTGTCATAATTGAATTTTGTGACAGCTTTTTTGTCGGAGTTGATGACTGTGTTTTCGTCGCCGGCAAGTATCTCGGGAACTTTTATATTAAGTTGGGCTTTCCATTCGCCGTTTATTTTCACCATCATGATGGTGTCGTCAACCTCCTGTATGGGTGTTTTTTTGTGGAAGGCCACTCTGGCTACGCTGTCGTTGTCGTAGATGATGTCTTTGATGGAGATTCTGGCGGGAGTGTTTTTCTTGATATATTCAGGGTCGACCATACGCATCACAGTTTTCTCGATGGTGCGAAGTCCTTTGGCGGTTTCGGGTGTGGCGTATTTGCAGGCCTCGTCGATATTGTAATCGCCTGTGGCGTTAAGATAATGTTTTGCTGCACTTTTGACTTGTTGTTTGTCGCTTGCGCAGGATGCGGAGAGCAATGTCGCCAGACAGATTACAAAAAGGATTTTTTTCATTGTTGTTTGTGCGTTTCGTTTGATAAAGTAGATACAATGTTTAGGCCGAAAGATATAAAAGAAAGAGCCAGTGGTGTCTCACTGGCTCTTAACTATTCAAGCGAGCTGTTATTTGATTTTATCACCAGCCTTGGCGCCGTTTCTTTTAGTGTCGGTAGCAGTGGTCAAACCCTTGCTGCTGGCGCTATTGTTGTCGACTTTGCTCTGAATTCTAGAGTTAGAGGTGGTGGTGTTGGGGTTACGCTCGTTGGAAGTGGCAGCTGTCATGTTAGGAGCCTTTTTGGTGTCCTTAGCTGTCTTGGTGCCTTTCTTGGCAGTTGTTTTGGCAGGAGCGGGTTCCTCGGCGGGAGCGACAGTGTCCTGAGCCATTGTGTCAATAGCGGGAGTGTCGACTACTTCGGGGGTATCCACAACGGGAGTGTCCTGTTTTTCGGTGTTGTCAGCGTTGTTGCAAGCAACAGCGAAAGCCATAGCGCAGACAGCGATAGCTGCGATTGTGAAAAATTTCTTCATTGTTTAATGGAAATTTAGAATTTTAAAGTTCTTTTTGCTGATTGTTCGGTGAGTTCAACGTTACCGGCTTTAACAATGACTTTGCCCTGCTCAGCAGCGTTGATGTTACCGTTGGTGTAGCCCTCGAAAGAGGTTACGAAAGCCTGACGAGCCCAGAACATGTCAGCGTCAACCTTGAAGGTGGTCTTCAAGGTGGTGAGGTCGAAAGCCTTCATGTCGCAAGTTACGCTCTTTGCCCACCAGTCACCGAAAGCAGTGCCCTGTTGGTTCGTGAGATAGGTCTGGTCGTAGTATTCGCAGATGATGGGGCCGTTGGAGCTTTGGAGGTTACCGCTATCGTCGCAAGTGGAGGTAACAGCACCTGCACCCTGCTGGAAGGTGTAGAGCTCGAAGCCAGGAACGTAGCTGTCAGAGGTGCCAAAATAGTCGGCTACCATGAAAGTACCATTCTGGGTGGTAGCGTTGACTGTAGAAACGTCGCCAGGAGTCCATTCTGCGCCGCCTTTGAACTGAATCTTAACACCGTCAGCAATCTGCTCTTCCTGCTGCTGGTTGTTGTTGTCGTTGTTTTCTTCGGGATCATCTTTGCAGGAGGTGATAAGGCTGCAAGCGATCAGGGCAACGCCCATAAGAGTGAAAACTTTTTTCATTTTTTTTTAGTTTTAAGTTAATAATTATTTTGATTAGTTTCTTGAATTATTGTTTTATTGCAGTTCAATGAAAAGATTTCGATAAAAACTCGTCAAATATATATAAATTGACTTTTTTTTTATCGTATTTTTGTCTGTCAAGTAGTGATAATTATAGCGTAAAATGTTGTTTTATTGGTCTTTTTGAACAAAGTGCGAAATTTTTCAATCCTTTTCTTTTACAATGCAAATATACTAATATGTTTAATACCGACAAATTTTTTTTATTTTTTTAGCAAAAAGGAGATGAAAAAGAACAAATAACAAAAAGGTTGTTGCGCTAAAACATGATGATGTGAGAAAAATAAGGCGATGAATTTTGTTTTTCTTGCAAGAAAGTCAGAGTGTTAGTGTGATAAAAATGTTTTTTTTTCTAATAATATATGGAACTTTATTATTTTTGCACGCTCAAAAAAAGAAGATAACGATGTTGAAAAGAATATATAGTGACAACCCCAACCGTCATGATGTCAATGCTATAGCCGACATCCTCGGCAATGGCGGCATAGCCATAATACCCACCGACACTCTCTATGCTTTTGTGTGCAGCATGGAGTTTAAGAAGTCGGTTGAGAGCATTGCGCGGCTGAAGGGTTTTTCGCTCAAGCAAGCCAAATATTCGATGTTGTGTTGCAATCTGGCACAGGCGTCGGAATATGTGCGTCCTATGGACAAAGAGACTTTCGCTTTGCTCAAAAGATGTTTGCCGGGCCCTTATACTTTTATTATGGATGCCAACAATCAGGTACCCAGAAACTATCTCAATCCCAACAAAACCATAGGCATAAGAGTGCCTGCCAATCCAATATGCAACGCAATCATAGAGTCGTTGGGTATGCCCCTTATTGGCACGTCGGTACGTACCCTCGACGACGAGCGTGAGACAGAATATCTTACCGATCCCGAGCTCATCAACGAGCTTTTTGGTCGTCAAGTTGATGTCGTTGTCGACGGAGGCATAGGAGAAGACAGCCCCTCAACGGTAATAGATTGCAGCGGCGGCAATATGGAAGTTGTGCGAAGAGGCAAGGGCGATGTCGACGAGTTGGAATAACAGTAAACCTAAACAAACGAGACAATGAATATGAGAATAGATATCAACACACGGCGTCAGCGCCAGTCAGGTCCGTGGGGCTTTTTGGGTCGCACCATAGTTCTCACGCTGGCCATAATTATCGCCATACGTTTTCTTCCAGGTGTGCACATGGAGGGCAATGGAGTTGCTGCCGCGGTGGTAACAGCTCTGGTGATTGCCCTTCTCGACAATTTTATTCGCCCGATATTGATATTCATCACGCTCCCATTCACAGTGGTGACTATGGGATTGTTCATTTTTATCATCAACGCCGTCATCATTGAGATGGCAGCGGCTTTGGTGCCGCCATTTCAAGTCGACAGCTTTGGCAGCGCCCTCCTTTTCAGCCTTGTCATAACAGCCTTGAACTACCTTTTGGAGCTGCCCAACCGTTTCCTCAATCGGGGTGAATACAAAAGCAAGGATACTGACGACGAGGGATTTACAGAATATGAGGAGGTGGAATAACTCTTTTTTTTGACAATTAAAACCAAGGATATTTAAATATTTTCATCAAATGAAAAGAATAACAACAGTAGCCGCTCTTGGCGAGGCCGTCAACGCCGCCAAAGCAGAAGGCAAAAGCATAGGATTGGTGCCCACCATGGGCGCCTTGCATGAGGGTCACCTCTCGCTGATACGCAGAGCAAAAGAGGAAAACGATGTCGTTTTCGTCAGCGTCTTTGTCAACCCCATCCAATTCAACAACAAAGAGGACCTTGCCAAGTATCCTCGCACCGTCGACGCCGACTGCGAGAAACTTGAGAGTGTTGGCTGCGACTATGTCTTTTTGCCCACCGTCGAGGAAATGTACCCCGAGCCGGTGAAGGAAGAGTATCATTTCGGCCCTCTCGAGGAGGTTATGGAAGGTCCCCAGCGTCCCGGCCATTTCTCGGGTGTCGCCGTGGTAGTGCGCCGCCTGTTCGACCTGGTGAAGCCCGTCCGTGCCTACTTCGGCGAGAAAGACTATCAGCAGCTTGCCATCATCCGCAACCTTATTGAGCAGATCCATTACGACATAGAGATAGTGCCGTGCCCCATTGTTCGCGCCGACGACGGCTTGGCTTTGAGCAGTCGCAACATGCGCCTCAGCCCTGCCGCGCGCGCTATGGCTCCCGCCATCTATGAGACCTTGCAGCAGGCAGTAGAGATGGTTGAGTACGAGGATGTCGAAGAGGTCAAGGAATGGGTCCTCGAAACCTTGGCATCATTCCATGAGGTCAACCCCGAGTTATGTCCTGACGATTTGAAATTCGAACCCGAATATTTTGAGATTGTCGACGCCAAGACTCTTCAGCCAATAGAAGACTGGGAAGACGCCGCCCAAAACGGCGCTGTCGGTTGCATAGCTGTATGGCTTAATGGTGTGCGGCTTATCGATATGGTGAAGATGTTGGAGCCCTGATGTGCGTGCCAATGGCGAGTGAATGTATTATAGTCACTCGGGCATCCTTTACCTACCAAAAAACGTCTGCCTCCGGGGCAGACGTTTTTTGTTCGTTTTAGCGGACTCATAGCGGACTCATAGCGGACTCATGACCCACTATTATCCCACCCCCCAATGGATGCCTTACTCTTCGTAGTAATAGTTTTGCATCTCCGTGTGGACGTTGCGGTAACCAGCCGAGACGCTCTCAATGTCGATAGAGGAGCACGAGACGGGAATGTCGTCGCTATATGTGTAGCTGTAGCGCTTCTTGGATTCTTCGTTGCCGTCCCTGAACAGGATGGCCGTGGTGACATTGTTGGCGTTGCCGAATGTTGCCGCCTCATTCTCGCCAGGCATAACAAGGGAAAGAAGCAGGCCTTTCATGGGATTCTTTTTGCTGTCGTACTTGAAATCCCTCTGAATATTTTCGTGCCTTACACTTACCACGTTGTCGTCTTTCCATTTAAGGGTTATGGTGTAATTGGAGCCTTTGCCGTTCTTGGCGGCGCGCAACAACGCTTTGCTATCGTCGCCAAAGATGTTCAGCACAAAGGTTTCTAGTGCGTCGCTAACTTCCGCGCCACTTTTTTTGTCGACGACTTCGACGTCGATACTGCTAAAAATGTGGTCGTCGTGATGGAAAGTATAGCTCTTTAGGGCGTTGCCGTTCTTGTCGTAGAAAGTCATTTTGTCCAGTCGACGTCCGTCATATTCCATCAAGGCGTAAGTTTTATCCTTGCTGTTGTTCACTCTGGCCAGGCGTTTGCCGTCGTACACCATGTCTATGGTGTAGTCGACGCGACCGTTGGCATAGTAGTCGATATGGTCAAGGTTTTTGTCCTTCCAATTCCAGCGTTCTACTATGTGAGAACCCACCGAGTCGACGTGGTAGGTGTGCCAAAGGTGCGAGCTGTCAACATAACGTTGATACTCAACCGAAGAGTATTCGTATATCGTGCTGATTCGGTATTCAGGCTTGTAGACGCCGTCTTTCTTGCACGATGCCAACGTGAGCGCCATTGCTGCCATTGCTATAAGTGTTACAATTCTTTTCATGCTTGTTGTTGTCTCTTTTTACAGATAAAGTAACGTAATGATATCTTTTTTCGTATATTTGCATTTTGTAAAAAAAAATACAAAGAATATATTGTTATGAAATTCAAACTCTTTTTAATAGCGACCCTGTTTTTTTCCTTCATGGCTTCCTTCGAGGCTAAGTCGCAAGTCAGAGCAAAGACAACAGATAGCGTCGATGCCATTCATTACGATTTGCATTTGGACATTGGCAATAAGGCCTACCACCGCATGGAAGGGTGGACAACCGTGACATTGCGAATTGTCACCAATGTCGACACTATTGGATTGGAGTTGTGTCCCTCCGATGTCGACTCTGTGCTTGTCGACGGTGTGGCTACGCCATTCTCCTTCAATCCCTCCCAGCGGATGTTAAGAATACCCTGCAACGCCCATGCCGGCGACACCGTCGCTGTCGCGGTATATTACAGCAAAGGCGGCAGCGTTATGGTGGAAGGCTGGGGCGGCTTTTATTTTGACGATAACATATATTATAATTTAGGTATAGCATTGTACGAGTATCCGCACAATGTTGGCAAGGCATGGTTCCCGTGCCGCGACAATTTCACCGACAAGGCGACCTACAGTTTCCACATCACAGCCCTTTCGGGGTGGAAAGCCTTGTGCAGCGGTCTTTTAGACACCGTTGAGTACCATGCCGACGGCAGCAGCACTTGGAATTGGGAGCTGTCGAGGCCGACGCCCACCTATCTTGTCGGCGTCGCCGTGGCGCCATTCCATGTAATCAAGAGGAGCTACCAAGGCGAGAATGCCGTCTATTCCGCCATCCTTGGCTTCTTGAGCCACGACAGTACGAGTGTCTGGAACGTATACAATCACATGAGCAAGGTCATCCCCGCCTTCGAGCGTCGCTTTGGGCCATACTTGTGGGACAGGGTAGGCTATGTCTCCACCCCCAAGGGCTCTATGGAGCATGTTGGCAACATAGCCTTCACCACCAATTGTATGGCGTCGCAGGACGAGGCTTGTCTGGCCACCATGTCGCACGAGTTTGCCCACTCATGGTTTGGCAATCTGGTGACGTGCGCCAGCAGCAACGACATGTGGATTAATGAAGGCGGAGCCTCTTTCTGTGAGGAGGTCGCCATCGAGGCTCTTTATGCCGACAGCAATCCTGAGAGATACAGATATTACGCCCGCGAGAACCTTTTCTCCGTCTTGTCCAACACTCATTTCAGAGACGATGGCTTCAAGCCTTTGTATGGTCAGCTGCCACGATACACTTACGGCTCTACGGTTTACAAAAAAGGTGCCACCGTGTGGCACTCGCTCAGAGGTTACCTCGGCGACTCGCTGTTCTATGCCTCCTTGCGCACTTTGTTCGAGAGATGTGCCTTCGGCAACATTGACTCGTGGCAGTTGCGCGACAGCCTTTCCTTGTACAGCGGCGTCGACCTTACCGACTTCTTCGACTTCCACGTCTTCAATGCCGGTTTTATCGACTATGTCGTCGACTCCTTGCACAGCGAGGGGCAGAATACAACCATTGTGTTGCGTCAAAAAAGTTATGGCACCGAAACTATGGCGAGAGGCAACAAGGTCTTGGTGACTTTTGTCTCGCCCACCGGAGCCAAGACCAGTCGGCTGATGTGTTTCGACGGAGAGACAGGCACGGCAACATACGTACTGCCCTTCACGCCTCTCTATGCCATGGTGAATTATGACGACAGGCTCTCCCTGGCGTCGTTAGGCAGCGAGCAGACAACGCGCGAGAGGGGTAGAATCAATATGGATGACGTGCATTTCGCCGTCAATGTCAATTCGCTCGGCGACGCCGACAGCGTATGGATGTATGTTGTCCACCATTGGTCGCGGCCCGACAGCACAGGCAATGGCAACTACAAGCGTTTCGCCAACCGCTTTTGGACGGTGAGCACCATAGCCTCAGAAAACTCCAAGTTGTCGGGGCGTTTCCACTATTCCGCCATAGGATACACCTCTATGGACAAAGATTTCATACAATCCTCGTCCGAGTTTGGCTTGGTGCGATTGGTGTACCGAGAGCATGCCGGACAGGAGTGGAGGGAAGTGTCGTCGTTGACAACGGGTAGTTCAAGCGAGGGCTATTTTGTCTACAATAGCCTTAAGCCGGGTGAGTACACTTTGGCCATGATAGACACCAGCTATGTGGGCGTCAACGAACCCATCCACGTGAGCGGCAAAGCCGTTAAAGTCTATCCCAACCCCACGTCGGGCAGCATCACCATAGTCACCGACAGAGCCGGCGAGCTTTTGGATGTTGACATCGTCGATGCCGCCGGACGCAAAGTGATAAAATCGCGTCTTGTCGCCAGCGGCGAACAGTTATTGCTTGACCTCCCCACAGGCGTTTATGTTGTCAACATTAGAAATGTCGCCAATGGTGAGAAGAGCTCGACGAAAATAAACTTTAAGAAAAATTAACACTTATTTTTCGTCTTTTTTGTCATTTACGCACACTTTTAGGAGTGTAATGAAATCTCTAGACACAGTAATAGAAGGGTGCAAGAAGGGCGACCAAGCCATGCAAAGGGAGCTATACGAACGTTATAGTCCTCGTTTCTATGCCTTGAGCCGTCGCTATTCCAAAGATGATTTTACTGCCAAAGAGATCCTCATTGATGGCTTTTTGGAGGTGTTCAACAACATAAATAAATATCGAGGTGAAGGCTCTTTTGAGGGATGGATGCACACAATTTTTGTGCGCAAAGCCGCTGCGTTATTTCACAAGCAGGAAATGGTGTCCACATCATATGTTGATGAAATTGATGTTGACCAGAAAGAGGAGCGCGTGGACATAGAGGGGCAGATAGACATTCGAGAGGCTTTGGTGGTGGCGTTGAGAAGTCTTGATGACGACGACCGTTTGTTGTTTAACGTTATTGCCGTAGAGGGCTACTCTTTTCCAGAAGCTTCGCGCCTTTTTGACAGCCCTCAATCCACGCTTAAGTCGCGATACTACAAGATAAAGCAGGTCCTCGGTGAAATATTGAAAAACAGATTGGGCAATAGATATTTGTGATATTCGCTGGTCGATAAAAGATGAACATCGCTAAACCGATAAAAATACTAAGAAGGATAACGAAAAATACGATTTATGGAGAATAACATGGAAGAGTTAGAAAAATTGATGAGAGAAACGCTGAAGGATGCCGAGCAGAAGGCTCCCGAAGGTGTGTGGAGCGACATAGAGAGTCGTCTTGCCGCCAGCAGAGCGGCGAAGATGCGACGCAGATGGATTTCTGCCACAGTTGTTGCAGCCGTAGTTGTTGCAACGGCCTTTGCCATGTCTCGTGGAGGTAAAATTGAGGATAACTCGGCTGCAGTCGCTAAGAATACCATTGAATATGAGGATATGGTTGTCGAAGAGTTGGCAAATGATGAGAAAGTGCCAACAGTAGTGGCGTCTAAGAACGAGACAAAGGCTGTAAAGGTCAAGAACGAAACCGCTCCTGAGGTTGTCAAGACCGACAATGTGATAGAGGCGAAAGAGGCGGAACCTCAGGTGGTGGCGCAAAGCAATGTGGCCTCTGTGGCAGACAAACCCCAAGTCACGGCGCCCAAACCGCGTGAGGTTGACGAGCAGAAGGTATTAGTCGACACCAAAGTTGAGAAAAGGGTGAAGACTCCCGAAGTTGCCCTGGAGAGTGAAAAAACTGTCAAAGAGAATGGAGCGCCAGAGCCAAAGGTGACACCTAAGGAGAAGGTTATAAACATTCCCAATGTTATCACCCCTAACGGAGACGGCTTCAACGACTGCTGGCGTATACCCGATTTAGAGCAGTATTCTCATGTCGTTGTTCAGATATTCACGGCAAAGAGTCAGCGGATATACTCCTCCAACGACTATCATGGTGAGTTTTGTGGCGCTGATCTTCCCGAAGGCAATTATTTCTATGTCATACGCATAAGTGATATTAACTATAGTCGTCGTGGCGTACTTGTTATAAAAAGATAGACAATGGTAAAAGAGGAAAAATACAGACAACTATATACACAGATAAAAAGTGTTGCAGAGGGTGAGAGTGATAGTATTGCCGTCATGGCCAACATGGCGGCAATGGTTCATGAGTGTTTTGGCTTTTGGTGGACAGGTTTTTACCGTGTTGTCGACAAAGAACTCGTTCTAGGTCCTTTTCAAGGTCCGTTGGCATGTATGCATATAGGTTATGGACGAGGGGTGTGCGGTACAGCATGGAAAGAGCATCGCACACTGGTTGTCCCCGATGTCGAGCAATTTCCCGGGCATATAGCTTGCAGCAGCGAGAGTCGCAGCGAGATCGTTGTCCCTGTTGTTCAGAACGATGTCGTCTGTGCTGTGCTCGATATCGACAGTCGTGAGCTCAGCACTTTCGATGCTGTTGACGCAGAATGGTTAGAAAAGATTGCCGCTCTGCTGCCTGCCCTGCCAAGTCCGGAAAGAGAGATTTACCTTGCCGCCGGTTGCTTTTGGGGCGCCGAGAAGTATCTAAAGCTGATAGAGGGAGTGACTTTTACAGAGGTGGGCTTCGCCAATGGCAACACAGACAATCCGACTTATAAAGAGGTGTATACCGACCAGACAGGGTATGCCGAGACGGTGCATTTGCGATACAATTCGTCGGTGGTCAGTTTGCGTTTCTTGATAGAGATGTACTTCAAAGCCATCGACCCCACTAGCCTCAACAAGCAGGGTGAGGATGAAGGTACGCGCTACCGCACAGGGATATATTATGTTGATAGCGCCGACCGTGCCATCATCGATGAGGTTATGGCGGCGGAAGCCAAGAAATATGGTTTGCCTTTGCAAGTCGAGGTTGAGCCGCTGCGCAACTTCTATCCCGCTGATGAGTATCATCAGGACTATCTCGACAAGAATCCTAACGGCTATTGCCATCTGCCGGTCGCCCTTTTCGAGCTGGCAAAGAAAGCGAAGGATATTGTGCGACAATAAAGCTTTCCGATTTTCAAGCGAAAAAGCCCCTTAAACTTTTTAAATATTTCAAACCCTTTGAACCTTTACTAAAATGTTATGCAGGGGGAAACATATATGGCTGTTGCTATTGTTGTTTGGCTGTGCCAGTCTGCGCAGCCAGGTCGTCGTCACCCTGCCTTTCTATGATAATTTTGAGAGTTACATTGAAGACTCAACTAGGCAAATCGATGCAACTTATTATTATCATCCCGCCTATCATTTCTTCGGTGGCTGGGAAGGCTGTACTCGCGGTTGGGCGGGAAGTATGATTCGAAGGCCTCACATTTTGTTTGCGCCTTACAGCAATTACAGCTATATCAACAACAGTATGGTGTCTATGGACTATGCCGGCGCTTGGAATGACTATCATCCTGCGCCCGGTTTTTGGGATACGACCTACGACTACAAGTGCGGCGGGGCACTGTTGGCGTCGCCTTGGTTCTACGAATTGCCTGCATGGGTTACCTTCGATTTCGTTGTCGCGCAAGACACAAATAGTCCAAATCCGGACGTCGGACTTATAGCGCTCGAAATAGAGGTGGGCATATTGACCGACTCGGTGCCTGACACCACTACTACTCTTTGGTGGTGGGAAGACCGCACCAGTTGGCCCTGTAATCCCACCTGCGGACGTGATTTCATCCCATTCTCGACTCTTACCTACACGCTTAACGGCCATGAGTGGCAACACTTCGATGTTAATGTGCTCGGAATGTTCGACGGTGTCTCGCCGCCCTACCGCATCGGATTCCGCACCCAAAGATGTGACACCCTTACTGTTTCATTCCCGGGAGGAAACTCCACCTTCATTGACAACATACATATCTATCCTGCCAATATCACCACACGCGACACACTGCGTTACACCGACACCATATGCCTCGGAACGGCATACAGTGGTCATGGTTTTACCCCAACAGTTAGTCAGATAAACACTCCAGGCACTTACACCTTCAATTATACCGATTTGGTGAACGACAGCACTGTCGATGTTCACCTGCTGACGCTGACCATCATGCCCACAAGCGACACTGTGCTCTACGATACCATCTTCATCGGTGACAGTCTTCTCTTTTTCGACTCCACGCTGACAGAAAGCGGCATATACTCATATACCATCGTTGCCGCCAATGGTTGCGATTCGACGGTGACGCTGCATCTGCAGACCGTTATCCATAGGGACACCGTAACTGTAAGAGACACCATCTGTCTTGGTGAGAGATACACCGGCTACGGATTCATAGCCCAGCCGACGATGCCAGGTACCTTTACTTACCATCGTGACAGCGTGGATGCCTATGCACAGCGACACTACATACTGAAGCTGTTTGTCAGTCCGACAGACTCATCGACACTGCACATCAGCATCGACACTGGCAGCACTTTTATGTACGATGGAACCGCAATCATTGCCAGCGGCGAATACATCTTCCATTTCACTAACCAATATGGATGCGATTCGACGGTGACGCTGATAGTCACCTTCAATGCTGTTCCTCCGATAATACCCGAAGACACAATACCGACAGTCGAGGAGCCGCCGATGTACAATATCTGGTTCCCCAATGTCTTCACTCCAGACATGGAAACCAACAACCTCTTTCGTGGCTATCTGGATTTCGAGCCGCTAAAGTACGAACTATATATTTTCAATCGTTTTGGTCTTCAGATTTTCAGAACCAACGACCCTAACGCCACCTGGGACGGCACGGCTCATGGCATCCCACAGCCGCAGGCTGCATATGTGTATAAATACGAAGTTCATCTTCCCAACGGCATTATCAGCACCGGCATCGGCACGGTAACTTTGATAAGGTGATATATAAATGGAACAAAAAAGGTAAGCAACAATGAAGAAGGCCTTGATGCTATGAGCGGCGATGATTGTCTTCGCCACTAATATTTCGGCACAGAACAGATACGAAATGCGCTGCTGGATTGTCGGCGATTCATTGAAAGTCAATGTCGATTATGTTTCGGAGAAGGAGTTCCCCGAAGTCGAGGACTATTTTCTGCTTACTCAGGTTGCCAATATAAAGACCATATCGACAGGCTGTACCGGATACACTTTTCATAACGACGCCGACACCGTCCGTCTCGACAACTTGCAATTGTTTTCCAATCCACATCTTCCGAAATAAATGTAATGAAACCATCACCGCCGCCTACATTACCGACATGATGGGTCGCCGCGAGCAGGTACGCCTTTCAGCCGAGGGCGACAGTCGCTACAGCATAGACCTCAACGCCCGCCCGCAAGCCATCTATCTTCTCACCGTCGTCACCGCCAGCGGTGATAGCCACACCGTGAGGCTTGTGAAACAATCTGACGTCTTCTCCAGACAATAAAGTAATATTCCGCCTTCTTTTACGTTATATAAAGAAAGAGAACTCGAAGCACCATGAAGAAAACAATCGCACTGCTGGCCTGTGTGCTGGCCATAGGAAGCACAATAGCACAAAACAACAATTCGGACGACGCCAAGAGCGTCCTCCGCCTCTCTCGTGAGAAATGCCAGTCCATCCAGCAAGGGCATTATGTGATGGAGCACAAGATGAAGTATATGTCCGACAAGGACTCAGAAATGGTGCGCTTCACCTGCGACTTCCGCAAGTTGCCCGACGACACCATCTACGGGAAAGCCTTCAATATGCTCTTCGAGCCGATGGACGAGGAGGCAAACTGGAAAGGTCACATACTCTATACAGGGCGCGAGCAGGTCTGGATTTACGACACCGCAGCGGTCATTCAGTCGTGCAACCAATGGGCCGACAAGATTATTGCCGGACGGCACAACCGCGTGTTCTACACCGCCTTGACTAACAAGAGCTGCTACCCGATTCCCGACGAGGAGCATTTGGCCGACAGCAGCTACAGCTACTCGCTTTGGGATGCGGAGCTGGACGGACGGCCTTGCCATCTGGCACGCTACCGCAAGACGGACTTCGACCCGGACACCGTTTTCGGCATCAACACCCTGCTTTACGAGGTGTGCATCTGGATAGACAAACATGACTACTTGCCGATACAGTATAACGTGTTTTTCCTCAACGAGGAGAGTGGCGACACCATGACGCAGTTCGAAGAATACCGACTAACGGCCTTCGACACCGTGCTCGACCCCTCCCGCCTGACCTTGGACGCCATCCCCGCCAATCTTCCAAGAAGAGACTATGTCACCTATACGCCGCCTGAACCCCTCGCCGAGGGTACTCCGGCACCCGACTGGGCGCTGCCCACGCTCGCCGGCGACACCGTCCGCCTCGCCGACCTAAGGGGCAAGATTGTCCTCCTCGATTTCTTCTACAAGCATTGCGCCCCCTGCTGCGCCGCGTTGCCGTTCCTGCAGAATCTCCACGAGAAATACAAAGACCGCGGTGTCGTGCTCCTCGGCATTGACCCCATCGACAACCCCGAAAAGGACGAGATGGCCGACTTCATTGCCAAGCGCGGCATCACTTACACAGTCCTCTTCTCCGACCGCCAACTCTCCCAAACCTACCACATCGTCGCCTTTCCAACCCTCTTTTTTATCGATCGCGACGGTAACATTGCCAAAGTCTTTCGCG
Source organism: uncultured Bacteroidales bacterium (assembly GCA_900316965.1). GTDB lineage: Bacteria > Bacteroidota > Bacteroidia > Bacteroidales > P3 > Colimorpha. The sequence goes on along the minus strand of ONEY01000001.1, from coordinate 54,673 downwards.
GCTACCACCCGACGCTAGAATCCGCCATCGAGGAACAGCTACAGAAGATGCTGTAAATCTACTCTTGGCATGCCTGCGAACACCGCTGAAAAAAAACAAAAGGAAGTGAGCAACAAACCCCCTCCTCGCCGCCCTACATGCCACCTACCTTTGCTATTGACCACCACCAGAGGCAAAACGTACACCGTCAGACTAATGAAAGTGTCCGATATATTTGGAAAATAATTTTATTTCCACTTAGTGCGGACGAGCCGTCCGCGTTCCTATTAGAAGCGTTCCTGAATCTCGTTCTTCATGAACTCGATGGCTTCGTCGGTGGGTACTTTGCTTTTGGCGCAGCTCTCGAAGATGGCACCCGCCAAACTTGAGGGGTCGGCGTCGGCGGGAAGTTTCACAGCGCTGCCGTTGATGAGGTTGATCATTTCCTCCTTGGCTTCGCGGATGCGGTTCCAGCTCTCTGTGGTGAGGTAGACCTGTTGGCTGAGGTTGTGCTCCCACTCGTCGCGGATGCTTTTGGTCATTGCAATCTGCAATGTCTTGATGTCCATACCAGGACGGAAGGTGCGCAGGATAAGGCTGTTGGGTGAGATGCGCTCCAGATATAGCGCCATGCGCTCATAGGCCTGCAGACGGATGGGGGTGACAACCTTCAGCGACTCTTTGTGCTCATCGATTTTCATCTGAAGCATTTGAGCTTTTTGCTGGTTGTCGAAATAGGTTTTGGCTATGACAAAGAAAATAATGCCAGTTATGGCGACGCTGAGCAACGCAGTGGCAATGATGATAATGGCGGTTAGTAGGGTTGACATGGGTAGTTTTTTTGTTTCTAGATTTATTGAACTTACTAGATTATAATATTTTTATTAGTCGAGTTTAAGGACTGCCAGGAAGGCGCTTTGAGGCACTTCGACGTTGCCTACTTGGCGCATACGTTTCTTGCCTTCTTTCTGTTTTTCGAGCAGTTTACGTTTACGTGTGATGTCGCCTCCGTAGCATTTGGCGGTAACATCCTTGCGCACTTGGCGTACTGTTTCGCGGGCGATGATTTTGCTGCCTATGGCGGCTTGGATTGCCACGTCGAACTGTTGGCGAGGTATGAGGTCTTTCAACTTTTCGCACATCTTACGGCCGATGGGGTAGGCGTTGTCGACATAGGTAAGAGTAGAGAGAGCGTCAACAGGATCACCATTGAGGAGGATCTCCAGTTTGACGAGTTTGGAGGGTTTAAAGCCGTTGAGGTAGTAGTCGAAAGAGGCGTAGCCTTTCGATATACTTTTCAGTTTGTCGTAGAAGTCGAAGACCACTTCGCCGAGAGGTAGGTCGAAGGTGATCTCGATGCGATCGGTGGTGAGGTAGTTTTGGTTTTTCAGTATGCCGCGTTTGTCCATGCAGAGTTTTATGACGGGGCCGATATAGTCGGCTTTGGTGATGATCTGAGCGTGGATATAGGGTTCGTAAACTTCGCTGATGTTGTTAGGTTCCGGCATGCCTGAGGGATTGTAGACATCTATCTCGGTGCCGTTGGTCAGTTTCACCTTGTATTGCACATTGGGTACTGTGGTGATGACATCCATGTTGAATTCGCGAGTGAGGCGTTCTTGGACAATTTCCATGTGCAATAGGCCTAGGAATCCGCAGCGAAAGCCGAATCCCAGAGCCAGCGAACTTTCGGGCTCGAAAGTCAGCGAGGCATCGTTGAGTTGCAGCTTTTCTATGCTGGCGCGGAGTTCCTCGTAGTCGTCCGTGTCGACGGGATAGACGCCGGCGAAGACCATAGGTTTCACCGATTCGAATCCGTCGATAGCCTTTTCGCAGGGTCGTTCCACATGGGTGATAGTGTCGCCCACGCGGACCTCTTTAGAGGTTTTGATGCCGCTGATGATGTATCCCACGTTGCCTGCTTTAAGTTCCTTGCAGGGCTCCATATTGAGGCGGAGCACACCTATTTCGTCGGCATGGTAGTCCTTCTCGGTGCTGACGAATTTCACCCAATCGTTGGTTTTGATGGTGCCGTTGACGATGCGGAAATAGGAGATGATGCCGCGGAAGGGGTTGAAGACAGAGTCGAAGACAAGAGCTTGGAGAGGTGCGTTCTCGTCGCCTTGAGGTGCGGGGACGCGGTCGACGATGGCGTTGAGGATTTCGGGTACGCCTACGCCTGTTTTGGCGCTGCAAGAGAGAATGTCTTCGCGGGAGCAACCCAGAAGGTCGATGATTTCGTCTGCCACCTCTTCAGGCATAGCGCTGTCGAGGTCGATTTTGTTCATCACGGGGATGATTTCGAGGTCGTTTTCGAGAGCCAGATAGAGGTTGCTTATGGTTTGGGCTTGGATGCCTTGAGTGGCGTCGACAACAAGGAGGGCGCCTTCGCACGCTGCTATAGAGCGGCTGACTTCGTAGCTGAAGTCGACATGGCCAGGGGTATCGATAAGGTTAAGGACGTAGTTTTCGCCACCGCGATTGTAGTTCATTTGGATGGCATGGCTTTTGATGGTAATGCCACGTTCCTTCTCCAGGTCCATGTCGTCGAGGACTTGGTCCTGCATTTCGCGTTGAGAAACGGTGTTGGTGGCCTCGAGCAGACGGTCGGCGAGAGTGCTTTTGCCGTGGTCGATATGGGCGATGATGCAGAAGTTGCGGATGTTTTTCAAGGTGGGGAGATTGTGTTAGGGGATGTGGTGGTTAATAAACGCAAAAACACTGGCAGCATTGTTGCTGCCAGGTGTTTTGTCTTTTGAGGCTCCTATTGTGGTGGTTTATTTGGAGCTTTTCTTTTGATCCTCTTTTTTGCCGTTGTGGTTGCAGCCTTCCTTTTTGCCGCATTGTTTTTGGCATGCAGGTTTGCTTTCGGGTTTGGCCTCTTTCTGGCTGGTTGCAGCCTGTTTGCCAGCGCACTGCTGATGGTGAGGGCAATTGCCGCAGCTTTTTTTCTGTGCATCCTTATTGTCGGACTTTACACTCTGGGTAGGAGTGGCTTTAGGCTGGTTGTCAACGGTTTTTTTTGCGGGAGCTTGAGCCATGGCCATGCCGACGAAGAGCATCATTGTGGCAGCGAAAAGTGCGATTTTTTTCATGATGAATAATAAAAATTTAAAATATTGAATTATTGTTTCTTTGATGTTTGCGTAGGTGGTAAATCACAATTCCTTTGCAGTGATTGTTGAAAGGATTGTAGTCACCCGTATTTTTTGATGAATATAAAACGGAGGTTCGAGGATATTTATTATTGATGATACAAAATATTTTTTGTTGAACTGTTTTCTTTTAGTATCTTTGCACTTTCAAAACTTGTATATGAATCATATTTTTATTGTCAACCCCTGTGCAGGGAAGAGTAATGGCGAACAGATTGTCAGGGATGCTGTTGCGGAATTGGATGGATTGAGAAACAGTGAGATATATGTTACTAAGTCGTCGGGAGACGCCACTGCTTATGTTGCGTCGCTATGTGAGGCTATGCCAAAGACGAAGCTGCGGTTTTATGCTTGTGGAGGCGATGGGACATTGAATGAGGTGGTAACAGGCGCCGTAGGGCATGACAATGCCGAGGTGACCAGTTTCCCCATCGGCAGTGGCAATGACTATGTGAAATATTATGGTGGCAAAAAAGATTTTTTGAGTCTTGGCATGCTCGTGGAAGGTAGAGTGGATGATGTTGATGTAATGCGTGTGGGGAAGCGCTATGCGTTGAACATGTGCAATTTTGGTTTTGATGCCGTTGCATGCAGAGCCATGAATGAGGTTAGGCGCAAGCCCATTATAGGAGGGAGGAACGCGTACACTACAGGTGTGGTAAAGGCCTTGTTTACAGGACGGCGCACCAGTTGTGTCGTCAAGGTGGATGGAGAGAAGATACATGAAGGAGAGATGCTGTTGTGCACCATGGGTAATGGACGTTATATAGGAGGAGCCTATGAGTGTTCGCCGTTGTCGAAAAATAACGATGGTCTTATAGAAGTATGTCTTTTCAAGCCGCTGACATTGCTAGAGTTTGCGCGTATGTTGGGATCTTATCGTGACGGAACCTATATGAGCAGAAAAGATGTGCAGGCAAAGATGGTATACCTGCGAGGTAGAAGAGTAGAGATAGAGGCAGAGAAAGAGATGGACTTTTGTGTTGATGGCGAGATGCTGCGAGGCAAGGACTTCGAAGTTGAGCAGCTTGGCAAGGCGGTACGTTTTGTTGTGCCTAAGAGGTAGCCGAAGCCAAAAGAAAACTTTTTGTTTCGAGAAACAATAAATAATAGTACACCGACGTTTATTACAATTGATTGCTTCGCCTATCGTGAAATAAAATAGCGACAGGCAAGACTGGAAAAAATTGATAACAATCATTTAAACCTAACACAATATATGTCACAAATAGCCCTCGATGCCACCACTGTGGCCAATGTAAACACATGGCTCAACGGAGCCTATGATGAAGAAACCAAAGCGGCGATACGCCGAATGCAAGCAGAGAATCCCGAAGAGTTGAATGAGAGCTTCTATCGCAGCCTCGAGTTTGGCACAGGAGGATTGCGTGGCATTATGGGTGTCGGCACCAACCGCATGAACCGCTACACTGTAGCCATGGCCACACAAGGACTGGCTAACTATGTAAAGAAAGTTTTCGAAGGAGAGAAAGAGTTGCGTGCCGCCATATCGCACGACAGTCGCAACCACAGTCGCGAGTTTGCCGAGATTACCGCCAATGTGCTTGCTGCCAATGGCTTTACGGTATATCTGTTTGACGATATGCGTCCCACTCCAGAGCTAAGTTTCGCTGTACGTTACTTTCATTGTCACACAGGTGTGATGTTGACAGCCTCGCACAATCCCAAGGAGTATAATGGCTATAAAGCCTATTGGAACGATGGGTGCCAGTTGACAGCGCCCCACGACACCAATGTTATCGACGAGGTGGAGAAGATAAAGCAGCTCAGCGATGTGAAATGGAGTGGAGGTGAGGAGAGAATACATATTGTTGGCGCCGAGGTTGATGAAGCCTTTATGCAGCAGATAGACAAGAATGTACTTCATCCAGAATGTATCAAGGCCCACCACGATTTGAAGATAGTTTACACCCCGTTGCACGGCACTGGTATAAAGTTGATACCCACCATGCTGCAGCGGTTGGGCTTTACCAATGTCAATGTTGTCAAAGAGCAGGCTGTGCCCGACGGCAATTTCCCGACAACGCCGTCGCCCAATCCCGAGGAGCATGCAGCCATGAAGATGGCCGTAGAGTTGGCTCAGAAAATAGATGCCGACATCGTCTTTGCCTCTGACCCTGACGCCGACCGCGTTGGTGTCGCCGTAAAGAAACCCAACGGAGAGTGGATGCTCCTCAACGGCAACCAAACAATGAGCGTGATAATCTATTATCTCCTAAAAGAATGGAAAGAGAAAGGCAAGTTGACTGGCAAGGAATTTATTATCAAAACTATTGTCACCAGCGAGTTGCCTGCAGACATAGCCAAAAGACAAGGAGTGAAAGTGTATGATGTGCTGACAGGATTCAAATGGATAGGATCCAAGATAAGAGAGCTTGAAGGCAAAGAGACCTTTATTGGCGGTGGAGAAGAGAGTTATGGCTATATGATAGGTGATTTTGTACGTGACAAAGATGCCGTGGGAGCATGCTCGATGATTGCCGAGATAGCTGCATGGGCAGCGTCGCAAGGCAAGACCTTCTTCGATGTCCTTGTTGACCTGTACAAAGAGTATGGTTTTTACAAAGAGGGTCTTCTCAGTGTTGTTCGCAAAGGCAAGAGTGGCGCCGAGGAGATACAGCAGATGATGAAAGACTACCGTGCCAATCCGCCCAAAGAAATTAACGGCAGTAAAGTGGTATGCCTGCGAGACATCAAGACCCTTGAGAACAAGAATATGGAGACTGGTGAGGTGGAAAAGATAGACCTTCCCAGCAGCAATGTTCTGCAGTTCTTTACTGCCGATGGCAACAAAGTCACCGTGCGTCCCAGCGGCACCGAGCCCAAGATCAAGTTCTATTTTGGCGTCAAAGGCGAACTGAAAAGCAAAGAGGATTTTGACGCCACCAACGCCGCTCTCGACGAGAAGATAGAAGACATAAAGAAATCGATGGGATTGGTTTAACTGGTCAGTCGATAGATTTTTGGATAAAAAACAACCAATAAAAAAACAAAATATTATGAAAGGAAGTCAAATCCCGTTCAAAAAGAACTACATCCTAGGCGCCAGCATGATATTGGCAGCCTTTGTGTTGGGACTCATGCTTGTGTGGACGGTACGCACGCTGAAGTCGTTTGACGATACCGTAACAGTGCGAGGTCTTTGTGAGCGTGAAGTACCTGCTGACCGTGTTGTGTTGCGTGTTAGTTACACAGCACAGAGTAACTCGCTTGTGGACCTTCGCTCCACGGTAGAGAACAACGACCGCATCATAATAGAGCTCTTAAAGAAGGCCGGCATTAGCGATGAAGAGATAAAATACAACACCGCCAACTTCAGCGACCGTTACGAGGACTACTATGTCAGCAATAACATTAAATTCCGCTACAGAGCACAGCAGACAATCAGCATTTTCAGCTCCAAGATGGACATTGTGCGCAAATTGCAGAACACTATCGATGGGGAGTTGTTGAAGAGCGACATTATCTCCAACACCTATGCCAGCTTTGAGTACAACGGCCTTAACGACATCAAGCCGTCGATGATTGCCGAGAGTCTTGATAAGGCCCGTGAGAGCGCCGAGGAGTTTGCCAAGAACAGCCACAGCAAGATAGGCAAGATGCGTACCGCGTCGCAGGGCTATTTTGAGGTTGACGATCTTGATGAGAACACACCACAAATAAAGAAAGTCCGTGTTGTGACCACGGTGGAATACTACCTCAAATAATAATAACCTTTTGAAAAATAGTGGGGCGCATCAAAGAGGTGCGCCCCACTACTATACATAACGTTGTGATCAGAAAGCTTTTCGTTATCGTAGCCGTTGCTGTTTTGTCTGCCGTGTGTGTACCAAGCCATAGCTTAGTCGCTTCGCTGTCGGCGCAGGAGAACACAGAGCAGATGGCTTCGTATTATTATCAAAATCGAGAGTACGACAAGGCAATAGAATTATACGAGCCACTCTATCAGCGCACACAAAACCAGTTTTATTATCAGATGCTTTATGGCTGCTATGTCGAGACACAGCAATACAAAGAAGCCGAGCGTTTGGTAGAGAAACGCATGAAGAGGCAGCAGAACGATTTGACGTTGTATGTAGATTTGGGCAATCTTTATGCCAAGCGAGGGGACAAGAAAAAGAGTGAAAAATATTATTCCTCGGCCGTTGACAGGGTTGGTCACGACTCGCGTCAGGTAAGCGATTTGGCCATGTCGTTCGAGAATGCAGGACGTAGCGACTACGCCATCAAGACTTACCTTATGGCCAGAGAGAAGATGAACAACCAGGTGATCTATGTCATGGAGCTGGCTACATTGTATGGTAAATCGGGTGCTTACGACAAGATGGTGGATGAGTATTTCAACCTCCTTGACAAGTCGCCCGGCAGCATAGGGTCGATACAGATAGCCTTGCAGCGAGCCTTGAATGAGACCTCCGGCAATGCGTTGTCGGAAGGTTTGCGACAGACCCTGGTGAGTCGCATACGACAGCACCCCGACAACAGAAGCTATCTGGAGATGATGATATGGTTCTCGCTGCAGCAAAAAGATTTCGACTTTGCCTTGACCCAAGCCAAGGCCGTTGATGCCCGATTTCCCGAACAGGGAGGGCAGCAGGTTATGAGAGTGGCACAGATAGCCCAAAACAACGAAGCCTACGACATTGCCGAGAAAGCCTACAGCCATATTGTTGCCAAAGGTAGCGACCATCCACTTTATTTTGCTTGCCGTGTAGGATTGCTTTCCGCCAAGTATTCCCGTATCAATCAGGCTCATGCCACGGATAACAAGTTGATATCCACCTTGAAGGCAGAATATGAAGCCGCCCTCAAAGAACTAGGTAAGAAGCCTGAGACAGTGCCACTTATGCGCAACTATGCCCATCTGCTCTCTTTTAGTGCCACGGATACCGCCAGTTTGCAGAAGGCGTCAGATTTGTTGTACGACATCATTGAGATGCCTCGCGTGAAGCCTTCCGAAGTCAGCGAAGTCAAGTTAGAGCTTGGAGACTTGATGCTTTTTGCCGGAGAGGTATGGGATGCATCCCTGCTATATAGTCAGGTTGAGAAAGCCAACAAAAACGATGTCATAGGAGCTTTGGCGAAATTCAAAAACGCAAAGTTGAGCTATTATAACAAAGATTTCCAATGGGCCAAATCGCAGCTCGATGTGTTGCGGGCGTCGACATCGAAGCTTATAGCCAACGATGCCATGCAGTTGTCGCTGCTCATCAGCGACAATATGGAGGAAGACAGCACATATGATATGTTGGAACTTTATGCCGCCGCCGACCTTATGTTGTATAGAGGAATGCTTGATTCGGCGTGGACTTTACTCGACGACATAACCCATAGAACCTTGTCGCACCCCCTCTTTGACGAAATACTTATGCAGAAGGCGCGAATCAAGATGAAGCAAGGGCAGTGGCAAGAGGCCGACTCTCTGTTGAAGTTTGTTGTCGATCATTATGGTGAGGACATCCTTGCCGACGACGCCCTGTTTATGCGTGCAGAGCTCAACGAGCAGGAGCTATTGCGTCGTGATGTCGCTCGAGAGTGCTATGAGAAGTTGTTGCTCGACTATCCCGTCAGCCTTTATGCCGACAGGGCGCGCAAACGCTACAATGCTATGAAATAGTTGGCAGGTCAGCGTCGCGTTGAGTTTTACCGCTCGAAAGCAGCATCATCCAGAACAAGCCAATAAACATTATTCCCATCTGTCTGTTGAGGAGAGCCTCGAAGAGGCCGCAGAAAGCGAAGCTGAACAATAGCGACAAGAGGATGAAGTCGCGTTGTTTCCATGCTATAACCGTTGTGGCTCCGAGAAGCAGAAGAAGCAGAGCAATGCCCGGTATGCCCATGGTGAGCATGGCGTCGAGGTAGATGTTGTGAGAGTTGTATTGTGCGGAGATGGCGTATTCTTTGCCCGATTCCTCGTATATCTCCGCCAGAACTTCGTCCTTGTCGCCAATGCCGACACCAAGGGCTCCGTTTTCGCCTATGGCTTTCACCGAGCTGCCAAAGATAGTGTAGCGAGCGTCGCTGGTGTCGCCCTCTTTCATTTCGGTAAGTGTCTGAGTAAGGCGACGAGCGCATTCGGGCAGTATGAAGTGGATGCCTGTACCCAAAGCCGCCGCGAGGAAGAAAAGGGCGATACCCCTCTTCCATTGTTTGAGGCGTAATGTCCAATGGGCAACAACAAGGCAGATGAGAGCAATTAAACCTACGATGCCGGTGCGTGAATTGACAAAGAAAGTATAGAGGACGATAATCACCGCGACAATGCTGAGGGTCCATAGCGCCTGGCGAGACATCTCTTTGCGGTGGTAGAAGAGTTCGGAATAGATGAATCCGAGGGCAAATATCAGATACATAGCCATGTATGTGTGATGGAGAGGGTCGAAAACGCAGCAGATGCAGATCTTTTGGTGCAGAACAAGGCTGATGATGGCGCGCACAAAGAATTTCACCACAATGGCAGCTGTAAAGATATACATTATTGTCCGCATGCGGTTGTGAGAAAGGAAAGAGCTGTCTGATGCCAAAGCACATAGTGTAAAAACGAGTATAGGCAGTCGTCGCACAATCATATCCAAGCCATCCTCCTTGTTGCTGGTGTAGAGCAGCGACAGCAGCTGGTAGGCGAAATAGGCGACCATAAGCCACAGCGCCCAGCGAGAGCCAGGCGACAAAGCAGGGTTGCCGATGCGTTTGGCGCTAATAATGCGGCAAATGCAGATGACGACGAGCAGAGGTATGAGCCATATGACCAATTGCCAGTCGAAAGGCAGCAGTATGGCCATAAGGGTTAGCACAATGGTTTGTGATGTTTCGAGCGGAGACAAGTCTTTGAAAAAAGACTTCATGTTTTTTATGGTATCAGAGAGATTCATATCAGACAATTGTATTTGTGCAATACTGATGGTGTATAATATATCTAACTGATAGAGCAATGTTTTATTGTACTTCGAGTCAAAATAATACAATATTATTTAAGAAAGGACGTTTTGTTGAAAAAGCAATTATAGTGAAACAGGTAAGAGCAAAGAAAAATTTAGGTCAACATTTTTTGATCGACGAGAGCATAGCCGAGCGTATAGCAGGCAGTCTTACTGGAATGACCGACTGCTTGTTGGAGATAGGGCCTGGCATGGGAGTGCTGACGAAATATCTGATAAACGATAAGCGTTATCGCTTCAAGGTTGTGGAGCTGGACAGAGAGTCTGTGGAATATCTCCATGACTATTATCCCGAATTGGAAGTTATCGAGGGCGATTTTTTGCGTCTTGACCTTTCCAAGCTTTTCAGGAGTGAGTCCAATGGTGGACATAAGTTGTCGATTATAGGCAATTTTCCATACAACATCTCGTCGCAGATTTTGTTCCGTGTTTTTGAGAATCGCGACATGGTGCCCGAGGTTGTAGGCATGTTTCAGAAAGAGGTTGCCGAGCGTGTCGCCGCTGGGCCTGGCAGTAAGACTTACGGAATATTGAGTGTGCTGCTATCTGCTTTTTACAATATTGAATATCTGTTTACGGTACATGAGCATGTCTTCAATCCGCCACCCAAAGTGAAGAGTGCCGTCATTCGTTTGACACGTAATGAAGTCGATAGTCTTGACTGTGATGAGAAACTTTTTGTGACGGTAGTGAAGACCGCTTTCAACCAGCGACGCAAGACCATGCGCAATGCTTTGAAGCCGTTGAATTGTCCGTTGGAGGCAATAGGCGGCGACATTCTATCGAAGCGTGCCGAGCAGTTATCGGTGCGTGATTTTGTATTCATTACTGCAACGCTACAGGAGTCGCTAAAAAACAATGTGCCAGTTTCAGAGGGTGCCGATGAGTAGCCATAATGCAATACTTCCGATTATTCCAATGTAGAAGAGCATAATTTTCAACTAATCAAGTATCGAAAAACAAACCAATCTCACATTTCATGTCAGTAATAGAATTCATAATACTTGCCATTGCGCTCTCCTTCGAGGCGCTAATAGTAATGCATGGTTGCACGAAGCAGACGACAATAAAGCTCACCAAAGGGCTTGCCGAGTCGTTCGTTATGGCGTTGGTTAATACATTGTTGCTACTTTTGGGAATATTCTTGGGCAACCTGTTGAAGTTTACTCCCGATGTTCCTGACTCAGGAGGTGGATCCACAAGCAGTTTGCTTGCCGACACAGACAATTTGGTGTATTTGGGTCTTATGATACTTGTCGCTGTGCGATTGCTATTCCGCAGTGGCAAGAAGAGCAGGCAGGTGCAGCCTTACGACGTAAGTCGTTTCGGTACAGCGTTTCTGCTCGGGGTCGCGGTTGGCGTTAATACACTATTTGTCGGTTTAGCCGTAGGATTTAGAGTGCCGCTGAGTGAGAATATGTGGCGTGCCGCGATACCTATACTTGTCCTTATGACCCTTTTTGCTTTCTTGGGAGTTATGTTGGGTCGTCAGCAAAAGGATATACGAGCCCGTCGCTATACTCTTTTCGCCGTTCTTTTCCTCCTCGCTTTTGCCCTTAAGGGAGCATTGTGGGGTTAAACGTGGGTATTCATGATTGAGTCAGAGATCTAAAGGTTTGCATAAAAAAGCGGGAGATGTATTGCTACATCTCCCGCTTTTTGAATCTGCTTTTTGGGCAGCTTTATTATTTGTTTTTGCGTTGGCAATCTTTAGGAGTCACGCAGGTGCCGCTAGCGCGGCAGACGAGGATTTTTTCCTCAAGGACGTCGGCGGCTGAGTCGCTGATGTCGGGGCGAGTCTTGATGACCTTGTAGGCCTCGAAGCTCATTTTGCGGCTGGTGTTGCCGACATGGGTGATTTCGCCATAGGCTTCGATATAGTCGCCAGCGTATACTGGGGCCTTGAATTCGACCATGTCATAGGCGCAGAAGAGACCTTCGTCGCCGTCCTGTATGATGAGAAGTTCTGTGGCTACGTCGCCAAAAAGGTGAAGCATGTGAGCGCCGTCAACGAGATTGCCGCCATAGTGGGCGTCCTTGGCGCTCATGCGTACGCGAAGCATTGATTTTACTGCCATAATTCGTTATTTTTTGATGATATAATCTACAAACATTCCGGGAGTCTTAACGTTTTCGGGAGCTATGCTGCCAGTGGGAACTATTTCCTGAGGTTCGACGATGACCATGTCGGCAGCGGTAGCCATCATGGGGCAGAAGTTCTGCGAGGTGCCTTTGTATACGAGGTTGCCATCCTCATCGCTGATGTTAGCTCCGATGATAGCGACGTCGGCATGGACAGGTTTTTCGAGGAGATACTCTTTGCCGTCGACGGTGATTTTTTCTTTTCCTTTTTCGACGATGGTGCCGAGGCCTGTCTGAGTGAGGACACCGCCGAGGCCAGCGCCAGCGGCGCGGATTTGTTCAGCGAGGGTACCTTGTGGCTGCAGGGTAACGTCGAGCTCGCCAGAGTTCATCTGGTCGATAGTGTTATTGTTGGTGCCGATATGGGTGGCAATAAGTTTTTTCACCTGATGGTTGGTGATGAGTTTGCCAACACCGACTTCGGGATAAGCGGTATCGTTGCAGATGATAGTGAGGTTCTTGACACCTTTTTCAACCAAGGCATCGATAAGGGCGATGGGGTTGCCCACACCGAGGAAACCGCCAACCATTACGGTCATGCCGTCATGGATTTTTTCGGCAGCTTGCTGTACAGAAACGAATTTGTTCATAATTATGTTTGTTTAATTTATTTTACATCATTACAAACAGCAAGTAAATCAAGTTGTTCCCTTTTGCAGGGAAGAGACTTGAATCATGGTGTTTGCGATTGCAAAGATAGCATTTTTTTTTCAGATGTATAATAATTTTTGTCATATTGCGTTTTTTACGTACTTTTGCACCGCGAAATAATAGCATTGTCATGAGAAAAATATCTTTATTTGCACTCCTTTTGACCCTTGTTGGCAGCATGGTTAGTGCACAGGATTATATAGTTCCCGAGGAGACTTGGTATCATACCGAGGTGTTGGGAAGCAACTATCACGGCTATGTCTTCAACAAGGATTGGTCGGTTGACATTATGGTTGAAAATCAGGATGGCCGTTTCACTCCCGAGGATATTGATATTGCCAAAGGAGAGAAGCTGATGCAGAAAAAGCTTGCTTTTCTGAACCGCAATCACGAGAATCAGGAGGGCATGTGCCCAATCATTGACGAACACATACGCAAATATACCCGCCAATATGTTGGTTTCACCGATGTTAATGGTGCCAAAATATTGTGGATAAATGCTGTGTGGGACGAGAATATGGAGAAGCAGCTTTCCAAGGACATTGTCAGAGCCACAGGAGGTTGCGGCCGCTATTGGAGCATAAAGGTTAATTTGGACACCGAGAAAGTGTACGGTCTTGAGGTCAACGAGGCTGGTGACATAAAGTATATACCGCGTGTCAAGAAGCCAGGTCCTCGTATCAGTCGTCCAAGGAATATCCACAAGCCCCAGCGCATTCGCAAGACTGGTATCATGCATAATCCCGACGAGGTTACTTTCTGATAGTTCCTCTATGGATTGTTCTGTTTGAAAGCTTTGCTGTTCAATTAATTTATTTCCAATATCACGTAATAATACAAGGTGCGCCTGCTGTTTACATTTGCCCAGTTTTTTGAGAGGGCTTTTCTGCTCAAATTCTTGCGATTCTGTGTCGTCGGCGCTTCTGGTACAGCCATCGACTTTGGACTTACCTGGTTGTGCAAGGAGATTTTCAAGATACCCAAATTCATCGCCAATGCCATAGGATTTGTTGTGGCGGCCACCAACAACTATATTCTAAACCGTATCTGGACGTGGGGCAGCAAAAATAGTGAAGTAGGTGTTGAATACTTGAAGTTTTTCACGGTGTCGCTTATAGGCCTTGGCTTGAACACCTTGATACTATATCTTTTCAACGAAAAGATGAAATGGAATTTTTATCTTTCAAAGGTTATAGCCACTGGCGTTGTTATGGTGTGGAACTTTTTGGCTAATAATTTCTTTACCTTTGTTTAATTTTTTGTAACGAGTATTGATGGTTTCGCGCTGTCGTGCTTGTCACCTTTTTTGTAAATAGCTAATGGTTATGTCGAAAATCAGTTTCTCTCTTTTTTTAGCTGTTATCGTCTTGGTATGTAATAATGTTGAGGCGCAGCCTTTGAAGCTTCGTCCCGATGCCTTTCCACCTGTCGATGATGCCAAGGACGCCAAATCGATTCAGATGGCGACGTCGGTTGAGCAGATGGCATCGTGGGATCGTTATCCCACCTATGGTACCTATGTCGCCATGATGGAGCAATGGGCTAACCAATATCCAGAGTTGTGCAACCTTGACACGATAGGGGAATCTGTTAATGGCAGGCTTATACTGTGCATGCACATTCAGGGAGCGCGTGATGTCCCCGAGGCTGCTCAGGCCCCCGAGTTTTTCTATTCGTCGACAATGCATGGTGATGAGGTTACCGGTTATGTCATGATGCTGCGACTTATCGACACGTTGCTTCGTGGTTATGGCAACAACCCTCAGTATACCAATCTTGTAGACAATGTCGCTATCTATATCAACCCTCTCTCCAATCCCGATGGCACATATCGTGGCGGCAATAACAGTATCTATGGGGCTATGCGTTACAACGCCAACTATGTTGATCTTAACAGAAACTATCCCGACCCCTTTGGTACACAACCTCTTAGTGAGCAGCAACCCGAGAACACAGCTATGATAGCTTATCTTAATAAACACCAATTCCGTCTCAGTGCCAACCTGCATGGTGGCAGTGAGGTTATGAATTATCCTTGGGATAGTTTCACCTCATATGAGCGTCCCCATCCCGATCGCCAATGGTGGATAGATGTATGCAAACGTTTTGTCGACACCAGTCGTATGTATAGTCAGAGCCATTTCCGTGATGTCAACTCGGTTGGCTATATTGAGGGAGGTGACTGGTATGTCATACCCAACGGACGACAGGACTATGTCAACTACTACCATAACTGTCACGAGATGACCATGGAGATTTCGACCGACAAAACCATCGACAGTGAGCTACTTCCCGAATACTGGCGTTTTTTGCAGCATTCTTTTGTCAATTATATTGAAGAGATTTTTTCGGTGCCTTCCACGGCAGGTATTGAAAATGCTGCCGCCACCGCACTAGATGTGTTCCCCAATCCTGCAGGCGACAGACTTTTCGTCCGTGGTGATTATGACGGTGAGTTGAGGCTCTATGATGTTCGCGGGAGAGAGCTCCCCATTGTCAAATCAGGGGCCAATTGTATCGACCTTAGTGGTTTATCACGAGGGCTGTATTTGCTACGCGCAGGAGCTCAAACAGCCAAGATTGTCAAGCGATGACGCAATTTAGGCACGCTTCGGTCGCCATACCTGTACTAGATGAGGTAGAGAATATCTCCAAGATGATACAAATTCTCTGCCGACAGACTTATGGCTACTTTGATATTTATGTTTGTGTCAACAATCCTGATGATTGGTGTTCCAGCGCCGACCCCTATCATATTTCGGCTTATAGGTCCAATCAGGAGACGTTGCGTTATTTGTCTGAGGTGTCGCAGAGTGCCGATATGAGAGCTATAGGGCGGCGGTTGCACATCATCGATTGTTCTTCGCCAGGACGGGGATGGGCAGGTAAGCGCAAAGGGGTAGGGTGGGCCCGAAAAATGTTGTTTGACAGTATTGCAAAAGGCCATGACGATGACGAGTTGGTGGTCAGTCTGGACGCAGACACAGAGATATCTCCCGACTACATTGATACCGTTGTGTCAGAATTCAATGCCTGGAAAGGGCAGGAGGCCATGGATCGTCATATTGACGCTCAGATCAGGGCTCTCGCAGTACCTTATTATCATCCTTTGAGTGGCGATATGGTGACGGATAGAGCCATGTTGCGCTATGAGATTTACATGCGCCATTATTTGATAAGTCTTTTCGACGCCAGCGCCAGTTTTAAAACCCACATACCTTATACCTTCTCGGCATTGGGGAGTGCCATGGTGTTTCCTTTGGGAGGATACAAGAAGGTGGGAGGCATAACACCGTTGCAGGGAGGCGAGGATTTCTATTTGCTGCAGAAGTTTGCCAAAGCGGGAGCTGTTGTTGTCGACAGCGAGGCGTTGGTGAAGCCCCAGGGGCGGGTGTCACGGCGAGTACCTTTCGGCACGGGACCTGCTATAGCCGGTGGCCTCGAGGCGATGGAGACCAAGTATCCACTCTATTCCTATCGTTCATTTCTGGAGGTGGCGCGGACCTATTCCATGTTCCCTAGTTTGTACGATGGCGACAAAGAGACTCCGATGAGTGATTTCTTGCGTGCTCAACTCTCCACAGATGATTTGTGGCAGCCATTGCGTGACAATTTCAAGACACGTGCCCATTTTGTACATGCATGTGCCGAGCGTGTCGATGGATTGCGCATATTGCAGTACCTCAAAAGCCGTCCGTTGACAACTGCCGAAGAGGAGATAAAGTCCCTTTGCTCCCGACACGATATTTCTATTTCTGACCATTTCTGTTTTGAGGAATCTCCATTAGCGGAGATAGACAAACTCCGAGGCGACTTATTCACCTTAGAGAGTATGTTGCGAAAAGGGAAGAACCGGTGTGATGGACAAATGGTAGGCTGAAATTGCTGTAGTACTTATAAATTGTTTTTTTTGAGGCATCAGGAGGTGTTACCCAAAGCAAGAAAGTCCGCCTGCTGTGACAGCCCTTGCTTTGGTATAAAACCTCGTCGACTATTCCTTGAGGAGTTGCTCCCCAGCAGAGCTTCGCTCCGCTTCATCGACGTAGCAAAGATACAACCTGTTTTTCATCTGACAAAATCCTTAACGAAATGCGACCATTATTTTGTCCATTAGCGAATAAGTCCTCTGAAAAACTATTAATTTTGTCCATTACACCAAAAAAGGAGATATAGATTCCAGACCAAAACGCCACCTCCCTTTAGAAGGAGAATCGGACAGTAAGGCCGCCTTTTGTAGTTGAGTTGGGGAATGCGTTGCTGATGTGTGGCGTATTGATGTTGGTTTGGAAGAAAGCGCGGAGGGTGAGGTTAGAACTTAAGGCATACTCGGCGCTGACTTCAGCCATCCAAACCTTCGAGCCTGAAGAAATCTGGTTGGTGTTTTGGTTTATTTTGCGGATCTGAGTCAGGTTATTGTTATAGGTGATGTTAGCCTGAAGCACGAGGTCGCTCTTAAGGTCGTGCGTCTTGTCGCCAGTCTTGATGTGGAACTCCAGGTCTTTGAATCGGTAACCGGTGCCGAAAGTGAAGCCGTCACGATAGGTTTCGGTGAGCTGGTTGTTGCTGAAGCTTAGGTTTAGGCTACGACTTTTTTGTATAGATATCTTGAACTGGAAGCTGTTGACCATGTTGACGCTGAGCATGATGAGAGGGTTGAATTGCTCGTTGATGATAACGCCTTCCATGCTTACGGGAGCTATGTAGTCGCCGTTGCCGTTAACGACGTTCTCGGTTCCGTAGTCGTAACCCTCGGTGATGGCGCTGATGGCGGCGTCGGTATAGAAATTACCTATCGAGTAGTTCGACATGTATTTGTGGGATATGACGATATTAGTGAACCATTTTTTGAGGAATTCCACTTTGCCTAGACCGTTGTAGTTGATGTTCCAGTTGGGGAGCGGCATCTTCAGGAAAGGCGAGAAGTCGCACTTGCTTGGATCTTTGCCCATATATGTAGCCAGGAAGGCGGTGAGGAGAACCGTTTGTTGGTTGGCACCGTAGCCAGCGGGATAGTAGAGACCGTTCATGGTGTCGAGGACCATCTGGTCGCTATAGGGGTCGTTGTTGATACCGGCAAGACGAGAAGCCACTATCGACCGTGCGTCGAGGAATTGTTGGAACAGTTCGTCGCTATTGGTGAACATGGTGTTGAAAGCCCATGCCGTCGAGGTGTAGCTACCCATGGTCATGCTTGACAGGGGACCTTCAACCATGTTGCTAGCTGTGCTGTATTTGTAGTAGTATTCCCGGTGAGAAGAGTAGTTTTGTGTTGCCGAAAGCTCAATTCGGAAGTCGCGCATAGGTTCCAAGGTGGCTTGGAACGAGAGCACTTGGTTCCTCATGTCGTTGTTGGGTGTGTTCATGAGCGTGTCGTGCGACAGCAGGTCATCCCTTAGCAGAGTTTCCACGGTGGGATTTACCAATGATGTTGAGCCCATTTCGAATGTTGAATTGTCGGGTAGACCTAGTACGAAGGGAAGTCCGGGAGCCCAATTGTTAGATGGATCGAGGCCTACTATGCGAGACTCGCCCATGAAGCCAGCTATTGTCGATCCATACGAGTTGTTGTATTGCAGGTTGACGTTTTTGACGGCGGTGACGAAGCGGAGTCCAAAATAGCCCAGTTCTTTCAGTCGTTCTTGTCTTTCGGCTTTACGCAGTGAGTCGGCGCGAGCGGCGTCGGCTTTTTTCTGTTCCATGCCACGTTTTTTGTCAAGGTCGTTCTTCTCTTTGTCGGCATCCTTACCTTTCTTATTAACCTCAGGTGCTTTGGCAGGCTTTTTGGCGTAGGCTTGTTTGAGCAGTTTAGATTTGTTGTATAGCGTTTGCATGTTGGCTTGCGCTGGCAAGTTCATCGAGGTGCTGTTGCTTATCACCGCGCCTTGTGAGGCGAGAGCAAGAGTAGAGCCAAGATAGTTGTATGTGGTGTGGAAAGTGAAGGGTACGCGGAGAAAATCCATATAGGGCAGCTTGCTGATGGGGATGTCCCAGTTGATGTTGATGTTCTGTTGGAAATTCTGCATGGTGCCGCCGCGCATTATGGTGTGCCAGATGGAGTCGTTGGCCGAGTAGTCGACAAGTCCGGGAGGTTCGTCGATACGTGCGTTGGCGTTGGCGTCGTAGGTGATATGGAAGCTTCGAGCCAAGTCGTATTGCACATTGTAGGTACGTTGCCATGTGAACTGTTTGAAGTAGGTGGGGTTCATTATTATCATGGCGGCGCTTTTGTTGCGAAGCAGGGTACTTTCTATGTCGCGATAAATCTCGGTGGTAAAGCTCAAGTTTTTGGGTTGGTAATAGAGGTTGAAGTCTTTGATGAATCGCAGGTTTTTGTTTTGGAAGAGTTTTACCTTGTCGAAGGGTCGGAACTGTTTAGGTTGGTTGATGTTGAAGTTGTAGGTCAAGCCGCCACGGTGTTGGTCTTTGTTGTAGTATTCTATGTCGTCGTCGCTGCTACGTTCGCCGCTGTAGGCGTAGGAGACTGCGAAGTTTTCGATGTCGTAGAAATGAGGCGCGAGAGCCGATTTGCCAGTGCGTTCCTTGCGGATGTTGGTGAGAGTTATGTTGGTTGTTGTTTTTCGTTGTTGAGTCATTTTGCGTATTGAGTCGCGCTCGGCCTGTGTTTCGTAGGTTTTCAAGTCATCCTTGAGTTTCACGTCGGGGTCGAGGGGATTGTATTCGGGGCTGCCAATTTGGTTGTTGTAGTCGAGATAGAAAGGTATGTGCATGCCCCACGAATCGGGTAGAAATTTACCCATTTCCAGATTGAGCGTTGATTGAACGTTGAAAGTGTTGACCAATTCCAGCTTGTTGAGTTTGTCCTCGAGGTTGCCGAATCCTGATGTTGTGTATGATGTGTAGAGTGACAGGTTTCCCACGTCGGCGAGGTTGGTGCGAGCCAGGGCCATTGCCGCCCATCCTCCGCGGTTGATGTAGTCAGACAGGCGTAGTTCGTTGATCCATACTATAGCGCTTTTGGGCAGCATGTCGTTGCCGTCGTCGAGAGTTTGTTTGCGTGGGTTGCGTATGCCCACCATGATGACTTTGACTTTGCCAAGGTTAGGGGAGCCCATGATGGTATATTTGCGGCCGTCGACCATTTCGCTGTAAAGCATCATGCTGTTGTAGTCAGTTTCGCCGCTACGGATCATGCTGTTGCGGTTTGACTTGATTTCCACCATTTTTTGGAGGTCTATCTCCACGTTGTTGGCTTCGGGCCAAATAAGCTCCTTGCTCGATGATGATGTGCCCCAAGGAGTGAATTGCAGTGGTACCTCATACTCGTAGTAGTTGCTGGTGTAGTCGCTACCGAGGCGGACAAAGAGAGTGAGGTCGCCGTCGTACAAGCGGTCGGCTTCAAACTTCTTCTCTGCGTGGACAAACATCTTCATTTTGCCATAATAGCGCAGGTCGTATTGTGCGTTGCGGTATATAGCTCGGGCGTCGCCGGCGTTGAGGTCTTGTATGTCGAGTTCGAGCGATTGCTCGTTGAGTTCTGTGTAGGACGATGATGTCGAGTACCATGATTCGCGCTCAATATTGGGAGGCAGGTTGTATGGTACAGGTTGGCGGCTGCCGTTTTCCTCAATATTTACTGTAGAGAGGGTGAAAGTGGTGTTTTCGTCCATGCCAGTGGGATAGTCGCCAGGTTGTAGCAGTTCCTCCGAATATTTGCGCCAAGTGCCGTAAACCAATTCCAGGGTGGCGAAACGGAGTATCACAGGCTCCTCGAATCCGCTCATAAACATACGCATGAAGCGGATGGATTGGAATCCGTTTATGTTTCCTATTTTTTGGTCGGGTTCGCGGATAGGGATGCGGAATTGATACCAACGGCATGAAGTCGTAGTGCCGTTGGCCAGTTGCACATCGCGAGCCTCGTGGATGTCGACGATATGGTTTTTGCCGATCTCCATCATGTCGGGGCGAAGGTCAACCACATATTGGTAGTAGTTTTCGCTTTCGCTGAGTGTGTTGTCTCGGTTGATGTCTTCGACGTTAGGGTAAGAGGAGCCCTCAGTCGAGTAGCTTTCCGTGTTGTCGGCGTCAGTCACCGAGTTGCCTTCGGGGTTGTTGTAGTATTTGTAGCGGTCGTTGATTTTTACGTCGTTCTGGTCGTAGTAGGTGCTGCGGAAAAAACGGAAGTCGTCGCTTGAGGGGTCGTTGGCGGCTTTGAGGTAGGCTTCTGACTGAGTGCCGAAGAGGACGGCGATGCTGTTGACGTAGTCGGCGAAGAATGACTGTTCGTCGCCGAGGTCGTCGGCGCTACCGAGACCATCGTAGCCTATGTCTTGGAAGTGGCGAGATTCTTCGTTGTTGTCGAAGGCGTTGACCACGGATTGCATTTTGGGCACACGTCCCCACATTGTGGTGTCGACTGGGTTGGCGGCGAAGGCCTCCTCGGTTTTGGCGGTAGGCAAGCCGTTTTCGAAACTTTTGCGTCCGTCGCGTAGAATATCTTCACTTATGTCGCCGAGGTTTATGTAGAGTTTTCCGCCGCTCTTGCTGTCGTCGTGTTCGCCTGTTTCGGGGTCGATGAAGGGATCCATAAGCCAGAATTCGATAGTTTCGATGTTCTGGCTTTCGAAGTCGGTATAGGTGAGTTCGCGCATGATACCGCCCCAACGGCTTTTGGGGTTGTTGAGCAAGCCCTGTTGGTTTATTCCCGAGCTGAGAGCAGAGGGGGTCACATCGTAGTTGTAGGGTCCTTTCTCAGAGGGGTAGAAAGCCATGTTGAGTTCGAATATGCGGGTGTTGTCGCCAGCGGCTATGCTCTTGTTGGGGAAGACCTCTTTTTGGTTAATTTGACGTGCATAGGGATGTGAGCGGTCGTTTTCGTCGATGTTTTCGGGACAGCTGCTTTCGAAGAAGGCGCGGCTAACTGTATACCATGCCAAACGGGCGCGGTTGAAGCCATAGGCAAGTCCTGACCCCGGAGCGCTTTCGGGGAACATAGGCATTGAGCTGCGGTAGTCTTGAGGTGTCGATGCCAGGTGCCAGAAGGTGTAACCTTTGAGGTCGATATTGCTTTCGGCGCCCTCAAAGTCGTCGATGTAAGTAACCTTGCCGTCATCGCTACCAGTGTTGGCCATGCCGGGGATGAAGTGAGCAAATTCTGCCTGTAAAGTCAATGTTGATGGCGCTTTGGTTTGAATGCCAGGCAGGTGGTCCATGATTTTGGTTATGAATGGCACATCATGACGGTAGTTGAAGTCGAGGCCCCAAATAGAGTTGCTCGTAGGCTCGTCGCCAAAGTTGTTTTTCTGGGTTAGTGGTTTTTCTCGCAGGTTCATAAATGTGGCGCCGAGATTGATTTCGGGGTCAAACTCGTAGTTGAGGTGCAAGCCCAGCATACGTTTTGTCATCATGCTGAACGAGCTGTTCTCGCTGCTTACGCTGATGGGTGTGCCCGACGCCAGCAGACTTTCGTTGATGATACGCACAGTACCCATAGTGTAGTCGACGGTGTAGTCGACATTTTCTATCAATGGCATACCTCCCGCGGTGACGGTCACCGAGCCAGGGGCAACGCTGTATCCAAGCAGTATTTCACCGCTTACCGAGCTGGTATAGTAGCCTTCCAGGTAGAATTTGTTTTTGTCGGCATACTGTTGTGCCAGCGTTTGAGTCATGGTATATAGTGAGTCGAAGCAGTAGCGGTTGGCAAGAGTGTTGTCGCCAAGCATTTCGCGGAGGTCTTTGCCGAAGGGTTCCACGTAGGGGAAGAAGATGCGACCCGTGGTGGCTTGTATGGTACCACCCTTATAGGCGGCGCTGTCAAACCAGTCGAAGACCCCGTCGGGGTAGTAATAGCTTTGCGAGGCATCCATGCGGTCAAGTCCAAAGACTTGAATCAGTGGGGTTGCCTCCAATGGGCCTTCGGTGAAGTAGCCAATGCCCACACCACCTTCGGGATTTTCGTAAAGGACGTTAAGGCGGAAATTTTCGCGACTTATCTGTGTGCTTTTCAAGAAGTACACATTCTTCATCATCAGTTTCCAGAGAGGACTTCTGCTGTTTACCGACGATCCTTTCAGCAATTTGACGATGAGGGTGTTTGGGTCGTTGACACCGTCGGTGGTCAGTTCTCCCACTTGGTAAACGTTAGTGTCGCCAATAACCTGATATTGGAAAGCCACGGCTAGGATTTGGTCGTTGGCAAGAGGTTGCGACAGAGTGATGAAGCCCAGTTGAGAGTTGAACGTATATTCGTTTTGCGCCAGGAGACGTGCGCTCTCAACCTTTTCGTAATCGGTGCCGCCAGTAAAGCCAAGCCCCTCCATATAGGAGCTCACGCTGTTGATATTGCGCACTGCTGATGTGTTGATGAGCGATAGCAGGTTGTTGCTTTCGTGGTCGTCGGGGCGTTGCGATGAGCCGCTGTAGACATTGGGCGACGAAGTTTTGTATTCGCCAAGGTCGGTGAGAGCCAATATGTTGCGGTTGTTGGTGACAGCGGCGCCAATGTTGGTGCGCCACACTTCCAAACGTATTATCTTGATATTGCTGTTGACTACGGGCAGTGTAGACAGAGCCTTGTTGTAGTTGTCGTAGAAATATTGTGAAATAAAATAGTGCCTGTTTTCTTCATACTCGTCGGCGCGGATCTCAAATTCCTGTGACGATGAGCCGCCCTGCACTTGCATGTTTTCCGTTGATGTCTCTTTTTGACTGGCCACGGCGTCGACAGTCAAGTTGCCGAATTTCAGTTTGGTGTGCACGCCGAAGAGTCTTTGGCTACCTTTGATGAGGGTTGTGTTGAGAGGGAATGATATGTCGGCGGCTTCGAGCAACTGAATAATGTCGTCTTCCTTGCCCTCATATTTTAGTTTGATCTGGTTTTCGAAGTCAAAGGTGGCTTGAGTGTTCCAGTTGATATCGGTATTGATAAGGTCGCCCACTTTGGCGTTGAGGGTGAGTTGGATGTTTTCGTCAAAATCGAAATTGGTGTTGCTCCTTTTCGACTCGTCCACCGATGGGTTGTCGGTGAAGTTGTTGACCACCTGCAGGGTCAGGTCGGCGCTACCGCTAGGTGTTATCTTAACCTCGGGAACATCTTTGAGGCTTTCCAGTTTTCGGCTTATCTCGTTAAAGCCAGGTATTTTGCTCAGCAATCCCTCTTCGCCGCCAGTGTTGCCGCTGTTTTCCTCCAATTTGGTGCCCCAAAAGTCGTCCATGAGTTGCTGCATGCGGTAGTCTTGGTACTCTTGGAAGGTCATGTACTGTCGACTGATGACAATGTTGCCCACCTTGGTCACCTTGACATAACTGTGGCTGGCGGCATCGTATTCCACCGTTGTGGTCATGTTGGACGGGTTGTTGAGGAATAGCGGACTTTGTTGCTCGTTGCCCGAGGGTGGGATGGGGAAACGCAAAGCGCTGTCGGGCACATCCTGGGCAAAAGAGTATTGCGACAGCAACAGACATGCCAGCAACGCCATACAATGAAGTATGGCGGTGCGGAAGCGTGGGATAATATTTGCGTTTGTTTTTTTGAGCATATAAAATATCAAATGCCGTGAGCCAGAGCCATTTTGATGAGTTCTTCGACCGAGGCCCCCGGATTTGTCGCTCCCACTTTGGCAAGCACCTTTTCTGATGCTGCCTTGGGGAAACCAAGCATAACTAAAGCAGATAACGCTTCTTCTGTATTATTATTGTTTGTCGCCGCAATGGAATGGGTATCGTCGAGAGCCACTGTGGCGTAGGGGTCAACCTTGTCGCGAAGCTCAAGGAGAATCCTTTGTGCTGTTTTGGCGCCTATGCCTTTGACTTTCTGCACACGTTTCACATCCTGGTCAAGAATGGCGCGGGTTAGTTCATCCACCGTCAGCGACGACAGCATAATGCGTGCCGTTGCAGCGCCTACGCCGTTCACAGAGATAAGCAGGCGAAACATGTCGCGCTCCGCAACTGTGAAGAACCCCATAAGCAAGTAGGCGTCCTCGCGTATCACCTCGTGAACCATGAGTTTCACCTCACTGAGGTCTTTTATTTGCGAGTATGTGTTGAGGGTTATTTCAAGCATATATCCAACGCCGCCGCAGTCGATAACAGCATAGGCAGGCGTAGCCTCTTCAAGATGACCTTTAATATAACTGTACATTATGTTGCTTTAACTTTGAAGTTGATTGTAAATGTTTGGTTTTGATGTTATAGCGTTATGGTGATTGTTGATTTTAAGAGGAGGGCTTATTCGTTTTCCGCTTCAAAAGCCCCTATTGTTGGAGGGTTGCCTCGTGGGTTGCCGTTCAAATCGTAGGGTATTGTTATGTATGCTCCCTCTCCGGCATTTGCCGCAGGCGAATCCTTTAGTGGTGTGAAGTCGTGTTTGTAAGCGTCTTTGAATTTAGGGTCGCGACCAACAATGTTGCCGCTCACGCCGTCGGCGACGAGGGTGGTGCGCAGCAGGCAGTTGCGGAACGTGACGTTGAAGTCGGCGTTGTCAATGCGGTCAAACATAATCTCGCCCGAGTTGTCGCGCCCGTTGAAGTTGCCATAAACAATGCAGTTGCGGAAATCGGCCTCCTGCAATGGTCGTGGAAATATCGTTGAGGTAGTATAGGCATAGTAGTTAGATAGTACCAAAGAGGGTGTTTTTCGGCTGTCGTAGCGCCAATAGTTTGCCAATGACGAGTTGTAAAAACGGTAGCGACCGCCATAGCGTAGGTCCATCAAACTCTGTCCGCAGCATGCCACAAGTAGGTTGTCGCCGACAATATAGGCGCCCTGTCCCAGTATTCCTATCATGGAATGGTTTTGTATCACACAGTTGCGTATCTCCAATGTTGGATTGCTGTTCACGTTGGTGTCGACTTGAATTCCTGTTACAGCATTTTCGATGCGAGCCCATTCCAGGTAGTTATTTTTGCTTCCTGCCGACAGCCAGATGCCTTGCCATTGTCCGGGGAGGCTGTCGTAGTAGCTGTCGTGTCTCACCGATGAGAAAATAACCGGAGCTGTTTGAGATCCTCTTACGTCTATTGTGGCGCTGTCGTAAACCCACAGGCAGGCGCCAGCGCCGAAATAAAGTTCCTCGCCGGCGTTAAGGTGAAGAGTCTCATTGCTGTTCACCACGGCATAACCGATAATCACGTGAGGACGAGTGTGGTCCCAGTTGGCGCAATCTATTATAGAGAATGGTATCCACATAGTGTCTATCTGTCCTAGGCTGTTGATATAGAGCTGATACACCTGTCTGGGGTGAGTAGGCAGGTGGTATACCGCGTTTCTGCCGTAGGCTTGGAGAGGCAAAAATTGCTGTTTTCTGTTGAAAGAGAAGACTATACTGTCGGTTACGATATAGGGTGAGGTTTGGTCGTTGGGGTTTATGTTGGCTTGCACAAAGATGAAGATGCTGTCGTGGCCGGCGATTTCCACGTTGCGGGCCACAAATCCCGTGTCGCCGTCGACGTTGATGCGGAACCTTGACGATGTTCCGTGAAGAAGAGTAACGGCGTCGATAAGCATAGGCTCATCGTAGGTGTTGTAAACCTTGACAGCTTGAGTCACTGTGGCCATAGTGGCGAAGACGGTGTCGAAGCTTACTGTGTCCACCGAGAAGTGCAAGCGTGCCGACGAGTCGACCAGGTAGTCCTCTTCCTTAATGCACGAAGTGAGCGACATAGCCGCCAAGAGTGATACTAAGATGGTCGTGATGAGACGTTTCATTGTGAAAGACTTCGTTTTTTTTGTGCAATAGTTATTTTACGTAAAGGTCAAACACTTCGTTCATTCTTTTTTTGCATACTGGGCAGAAGTTGGCATAGTCGCGCATCATACATTTCGTGCAGGGGCGATAGACCCCTTTTGCCAGGTATCCGCCGCCCTCATAAGCGCCCACAGGGCCGTTGTCCCTTTTTCCCAAGCCCTCCACAGGCTTTGTGGGTATAGGAGTTCCCTTTTCCACCATATCGGCCCATTTTGAGTCGAAGTGGTGAAGTGTGGTGATGTTAGGTTCAAGGGGTTCGCGGTTGCCGTAGCGTTTGTTGTAATTGGGGTCGTCCTCCACATATTCGTCGGCCAAGCCACCGATGCTGTGACCAAGTTCGTGGGGCAGAATCCACATTGACCATTCTTTTAGCACGGCGCTGAAAGCATAATAGTTGTAGATTGCACCGCCGCCGTAGGTGTCGCAGTTAGCCATAATGATGATATGGTCGTAGGGCACTTCGCGTATCAAGTTGTGTAGTTTAAAGAGTTGAGTGGTCATGAGGTAGCGGTCCATGCCGAAGATGTCGTAGCTTGAACCTACGGCGCTCTCGACGTAGCGTCCGGCGTTGGGGTCGGTTACGCCGCTCTCCTTGGCCAGTTCGCCTATACCCCATACGTTGAAGTCTGCCGCGCGGCTTTTGAAAGGCTCTTGAGCCAGAAGGTATTTGGTGAACAATTTAAAATCCTTCTCCATTTTCTTTTTATCCTTTTTACCGTAGCCCTCGGCAACAATGACTATGTCAATCTTTTTGTGTGAGTCTCCTTTGACGTGGAGCGGAATAGATTTCTTGGCTGCTGGCATAGCAACAGGTCTATAGGTAGAGGGGTCGAAAAGCAGCAAGGTCGCAGTTTCGAAATTGTCATTGGAGTCTCTTTTCTGAAGGCATACGTAGGCTTTCTTTTTGGGGAGTGGCATAAGCATTACCTCCTCAAAGGTTGCAATGCTGTCTTTGTCGCGACTGGCAATGGTTTCGCGGTATTCCTCGAAGAGGGTGTTGTAACAGCGGGAATAGAGTTCATGGCCTGTATCGTAGTCTTTTACAAGCAGACGGTATTCGCCGTTGTTGATGGGGTCGAGCAGTTGCGTTAGCGAGCCTGCCCACATATTGCTGTTTTGAATCAGCCAACGTTGAGCAATGCAGGTGTCATGTTTTTTGCACCCTTGGCGCAGGTAATCGAGGCGGAGGGTCTTGTTCTCAAAGTATTCGTCAAAGTCCACATTGTTTTGAGCCAAGGCGGTGAGGCCGCCAAGGAAGAGGAGAGCATAGACGATAAGCCAATTCTTAATTTTCATCTAACTTGTTTTTGGTTTTCGATTATTTCATAACGTCGAAACATCGTAAATATTATTTGTTCTATAATAAATAAGCATATTATAGATTCAACATCGAAGTGCAACACAGTTGGCAAAGAGAGAATGAATATTGATGATCCTACTTTATTTATGGGGCAGAAAAAAGTTTGTAGAATGAGGATTATAATAAGGATAGTAGGTCATGGGTTCGCTATGAGTCCGCTAAAGATGTGGTGGAATTCTTTTGAGGAGGTCAATAGAAGGCAATAAGAAAGCGGTGGGGCTTTAGATGCCTCACCGCTCGTTTGTTGTATGTTTTATGATGTCTTAGAACAAGCCTTCGAGGATTTTGTCGTCGACGAGGTTGGGCATGGTGACTTTCAGCTCGGGGCAGATGTCCATGGCGCGTTTGATGGCGAACATGGCGCCCTTGTTGCGTGCCCAGCTGCGGCGGCTGATGCCGTTGTTGACATCCCAATGCAGCATCATGCGGAGACGGCGGTCGCAAGCTTCGCTGCCGTCGAGGACCATACCGAAACCGCCATTCATCACTTCACCCCAGCCTACACCGCCACCATTGTGGATGGAGACCCATGTGGCTCCGCGGAAGCTGTCGCCAATGACGTTTTGTACGGCCATGTCGGCGCAGCGGTTGGAGCCGTCGTAGATGTTGCTGGTTTCGCGGAAGGGGCTGTCGGTGCCGCTGACATCGTGGTGGTCGCGACCTAGGACTATGGGTGCGCTGATCTCACCTTTCTTTATGGCCTCGTTGAAGCGTGCGGCAATCTTGGTGCGGCCTTCGCAGTCAGCATAAAGGATGCGGGCTTGAGAACCTACCACGAGGTGGTTCTCTTTGGCGCCCTTGATCCACTGTATGTTGTCGTGCATCTGCTGCTGGATTTCGGCGGGGGCGGTAGCGGCGATTTCGCCGAGAACCTCCATAGCGATATGGTCGCTTTTGTCGAGGTCTTCAGGTTTGCCGCTGGTGCATACCCAACGGAAGGGGCCGAAGCCATAGTCGAAGCACATGGGGCCCATGATGTCTTGTACATAGGAAGGATAGCGGAAGGCTGTCTTGTCGGCGTTCCAGATGTCGGCTCCGGCGCGGCTGCTTTCGAGGAGGAAGGCGTTGCCATAGTCGAAGAAGTACATGCCGCGGGCGGTGAGTTTGTTGACGGCAGCCACATGGCGACGCAACGACTCTTGAACCTTCTCTTTGAAGAGTTCTGGTTTTTCCGCCATCATCACTTTGGCATCCTCGAAGCTTACGCCTACGGGATAGTAGCCGCCTGCCCAGGGGTTGTGGAGAGAAGTTTGGTCGCTGCCGAGGTCTACCTGGATGCCCTTTTCGGCGCAGTATTCCCAGAGGTCGACGACGTTGCCTTGATATGCGAAACTGCGTGCAATCTTCTGTTCGCGAGCCTTGTTGACGGCGACGAAGAGCTCGTCGAGGTTGTCGTGAACCTCGTCGACCCAGCCTTGGTCGTAGCGTTTTTGAGTGGCTGCGGGGTTAATTTCAGCGGTGATGGAGACCACGCCTGCGATGTCGCCAGCTTTGGGCTGGGCGCCGCTCATGCCGCCGAGACCGGCGGTGATGAAGAGCTTGCCGGCAGTGCCGCCACCGAGTTTACGGGCGGCGTTGAGAACTGTGATGGTTGTTCCGTGGACGATGCCTTGAGGTCCGATGTACATGTAAGAGCCGGCAGTCATCTGTCCGTATTGTGTTACTCCTAGGGCGTTGTAGCGCTCCCAGTCGTCGGGTTTGCTGTAGTTGGGAATCATCATGCCGTTGGTGACCACCACGCGGGGGGCGTCTTTGTGGCTAGGATAGAGACCCATGGGGTGACCGCTGTACATGACAAGAGTTTGCTCGTCGGTCATCTCGCTGAGGTATTTCATCACGAGGCGATATTGAGCCCAGTTTTGGAAGACGGCTCCGTTTCCGCCGTAGGTGATGAGCTCGTGAGGATGCTGAGCCACAGCAGGGTCGAGGTTGTTCTGTATCATTAGCATGATGGCAGCTGCCTGGCGACATTTGGCTGGGTATTCATCGATGGGGCGAGCGTACATTTTGTAGGTAGGACGCAAGCGGTACATGTATATGCGGCCGTATTTTTTGAGCTCTTCGGCGAACTCGGGGGCCAGCATAGCGTGGTCCTTAGGGTCGAAGTAGCGCAAGGCGTTGCGAATGGCCAGTTTTTTCTCTACTGGTGTCAGAATGTCTTTGCGCTTGGGAGCGTGGTTTACGGTCGGGTCATAGGGTTGAGGTTCCGGAAGCGGATTCGGAATGCCTTGTCTAAGTTCTTTCTGAAAATCTTCGAGTGTCATATATGATGTGAATTTATTATTTTTGAACTGCAAATATACAAAAAAAAATCCGATTCATGGATATCGAAATAAAATGCAAACTTTGTACTGATGGTAATCTGCATATTTGTAGTTAGTTGTCGAAATGTTGCATCTGTAAAAAGGAGTTGTGCAAGAGAGTATAAAGCCCGTTATTTTATCGTTTTTCCTTCTAATATGAGGGGCTTATTGAGATAAAGGCACTATGAACCTTTACCGTTTATTCCAATTGTTAGTTAGACAATAGGAGAGCTCTGTGGAAACGAATTTCTATAGTGTTTTTCTGGAGTTTTAATCCTTTGTGGTTCTCTTTGGTTGAAGCGCAGCGCAACCTGATGGATACGGGTTTTTCGGTGCAAGAGTTGCCGCATAGGAAATCAGCCAACTCGCTGTAGCTGTCCAGCAGGGGCCCAATCCATAGTCCACTCGTGGCTGTTGCTGGCGAGTAGCGGTAGGAATGTTCAGAGCCGTCGCTCATACGGTAGTCGATGTAGTAGATGTCTGGTTTGTAGAGCATGCTTTTGATGACACCGGCAACAGATTGGTGAGAGACGACATCCATTCGCATAAAGACAGAGTCGGTTTGTGTTGGAAGGGTAATCCATTCGTTCCAAGATGTTTTTGTGGAGCCGCATGACGTTGTGTCTGCCCGAAAGACGCTTTTACCTTTTTGGAGAAGCAATCCGTACCATTGGCCGCTGTCGGCCAAAGAGTAGTTGGAGAATATGGAGTCAATAATCGCGGGCTCGTCGTTGAGCAGGTAGCGACCGTCGAGGCTCTGCAGACCATCGTCGTTCTCGTAGTTGATTCGGTGTAAAATGACATAATCCACGCTGTTGTTTGAGTGGCTGAAGTTTAGAGCCGCCTGCTTGTTGAGCCAAACGCTGTTGCCCGAGCCGAGTTCGATAGAACAATGGGGCTGCCATTGTAGGTTGTTGGCGGCGATGTAGACATGCTCCCAGGGATAGCAGTCGACGCTGCCGTCGGCAATGAGCTCGCGCACATTGTCAGGCAGCTTACGTTTGGCAAGTGACTGGGATATGTATTGTCTGCTTTTTTCCGCCAGTTGGGGAGCACGAATTACCCTACTGACAAAGTTGGATGGTTTTGCTGTGATAATGTGGGCATTGCTGGTGTTGACGCTATCCAGATTGAACACCAGCATGACCAGAGCACCGAGGCCGCAACACCAAGTAGGCCAGCGAGGTCGGCCTTGAGCCAGGACTATTGTCGCCACAAGACAAACAACAAAATAGAATAGATGCTTGAAATGGAAAACATCTTCGCGGACAATGCCGTATTTCCAATTGGCAAACAATGGAACAATCATTATTAGCACCATAAGTCGCGAACGCTCGTTGTTGGAGGCCAAGCACATGGCTAGTAAGAGAACAATAAACAGCAGTAAAGCCCAGGCTCTGTGCTCAGGCATTTGCACCATTGCTGAGGAAAAACCCAAGACAACGCTGCACATACCAATCTCGGCGTTCCAAAAAGCTGCCAAACTATGATAAACACATAGAGCTATCAGTATTGTAGCCATGGGGACACAAGAGGCAGAGAGTATAGAAAATCTTATATCCTTGTGTTTGAATGCTATAATAAGCCATGCTACAAAGAGAGCCATGCAGCATTGGATGCCTATGGAACTTTTTATTGAAAGAGCGAAAACAGCCAATATTGTTGCCCAAAGGAAGTGGAGTATGCTTTTCCGCTCAATGGACAAAAGAGCCAATAGCGCCACGTCGAACACCAACAGAATGTCGATGTTGGCGACCAGACAGGCTGGCACAAGAGCTACCAGCGAAAGCAGTAGAGGTTGTTCGCTTCGCTTGGCGAGGTTCAATAGCAGCCAAATGAATAGCAGTTTAAGGAGAGAGAAAAAGACCAGAAAGACAGCGTAGTGACCGTTGCCGACAGCAGGGATGCGCAAGAAAGCCAAAGGACCATAGGTGTAGTAGAGTTTGGTAAGAGTCTCATAGTCGTGGTGGAAGAGGTAGTTCATACCCCACACATAGGATGAGTCGAGGCCCAAGCTGAAATCTGGTTCAAAGGCGGGGAAAGAGAGCAACAACAGGGCCAGCGAAAGCAGCAAAAGTGCTGATGGCGATGATGCATATTGCTGCTGACGCTGACTGAATGCTATAAATGTTTTGTTGCGCATTTTTTTTAGAAAGACAAATGTAGACCTACTTCGAGTCGTGGAAATAGTATGGAGTTAGCAGTGTTGTCCTTGCCGATGCCGGTGAGGCGGTAGCGGGCGTAGATGCCGAGCCAGTCGCGAGTAAGGCGGGTAGTCACGCCCCAGTTCCAGCGGTAGTCGTCGAGGAGGTCGAGGTTGCGGACCACCTGTTTGCGTGTTGAAGCGATGTCACCGTCATGTGTACCCTTGAGTTTGTAGGCGTTGAAAGCCCAGTTGCCATAGATGCCCAGGTCCCAATGCCATCCTTTGTGGAAAATGCCTAAGGGACGCAATCTGACACGCTGGTAGAGTTCAATGCCAAGTTCGCCTAAGTTCAGTTTGTGTTTGCTCACTTTTTTGTCGAGCCAGCGCAAATCGTCGTCCATAGCGATGAGAGAGTCGAGCTTGTTGACATCGTTGCCGAATCGTAGCGCGCTGTGTCCAATTTCCAGAGCCAAGCCCCAGCCATAGGCTTTGGTGAAATAGAGAGTTTTGCGGAGACCTATTCGTTTGGAAGGTGACCAAAAAATGTGCGAGAGCTCGTCACTGACAGTGTTCACTGGTATACCAAGCATGAAATATTTCTCGGATAGAGTTTTGTTCTCTTTGAGGTTTTCGCTGAAATGGAAGTTCTGGTCTGGGTAGAAATAGTCATCAGAGTCACTCTTGTATTCTATTGACATGAGTTCGTGGTCGTTGAGATTGTAGCTTTCCACGTAGCCGTCTAGTTGAGCTGTGATTATTTCGCCGCCGTAAATTTGCAAAGCGTTGGTTGTTCTGAATTTATGGAGTTCAATCTTGTTGTAGTTGTGTATTTTCCCGTCAGGGGTGGCGCTTTTGATAAAGACGTAGCATTTGTTGAAGTCTTTCAGTGGTACCAGTTCCAAGCAGTCTTCGCCTTTGACAAATTTGAATGTGGGTTCGACTTTTTTGCGGTCGCCTGTGAAATAGTCGGCCTGGGGCACTCCGTAGCCGAAACTGTAGTCGCAGTAGGGGTAGAGGTCGGCGGATTTCTCAATCTCATGGAAGAGTTGCATGGCGGTCAGGTTTGGTTTGGCTTGGAGAGCGCATGCTGCGAATCCTGCGACGAGAGGGCAGCTGAAGCTGGTGCCGTCGACAAAATGGTAAGTCTGATTGTCGCTACCAGTGTTGGCGGTATGAGCATTGCCAAAAGCCACCACGTTGGGTTTCTGACGTCCGTCTGCGGTAGGACCATAGCTGCTGAAATAGATATGATTGTAATAATTGAGACTGGATGCAATGCCACCAACGCAGAGAACACTGTCGGCGTCGGAAGGAGTGATAATTGTCCTCCAGGTGTTGTCGTCGCCCTCGTTGCCGGCGCTGTTGCACACCAGTATGCCTTTGCGCGCCGCCATGTTGCCGGCTTTGGCTACGAAGCTACGACCGTTCATATCCCGTGTGTAGTAGCGGTCTTTGCCGTACCCCAGCGAGGAGCTGATGATTTGAGCTCCATTCTTGTCGGCCCATTCCATAGCCATCTGCCACCACACCTCTTCTTTGAAAGGTTCAGCATCAACCTCGGTGCGAGCCAAAAGGAATTCGGCACCAGTGGCGAGACCGTCGTCGATGGTTTTTTCATGAGCTAAGCTGTCGTGTGAGTGGTAGATGCCGGTGATACAGCTTAGTGTCATCAAGCCGTGGCTGTTCCAGCCATATACATCCTCTTTTTTGTTGGGGAAATTCCAGGTTTTGATGATTTGCTTGTTGTCGCGGAGGTGTTTGAAAGCGACATGCGTGTTGACCTGAGGAAAACCACCGTCGAAAACGGCGATGCGTACGCCCTTGCCGTTGATGTTTTTTGCGCGGAAGTATTGTCCACCCATGCGGATAAGTTGAGTATTTAGATTAAGGTCTGATTCGTCCAAAGGAGTCTCACTTTCCGTGAATTGTGATGTGGGTGAGGTAGGCGTTGCCGAGGTTTGCATATTGCCGCCGAGCAGGTGCACTTCTTTGACGAAAGGCAGTTGTTCAATGGCCTTGATTTGTTCTGGAGTTGCGGTGACTGCCACGGCGTTGAGCCAACGGCTTTGGCCGAAGTCGTCGCTGGCTATGGCGTCGATTTGTTGCACATAGTTCTCGTTGAGAGGGTAATTGCTGATGTCGTATAGGTCGGCGTTGTTGAGTTTGTATCTCTCTATTGCTTTTGCGTCAAAATAGTTGTAGGGATCGAAATAACACCCAGCTTTATCGGTAAGCATCACCCAGTAGTGGTTCTGTGCCTGAAGATATATGTTTGATAGTATCACAGCAGCGAAAAAAAGTATTTTTTTCATTGTTATTGTGGTTTGTATTATTCTATGTCTTGTTAATTGGTTGGCTTAAGTAAAGGTTAAAGTTTAATGTTTAAAGATTATTTTCAGTTAAAGAATAATTAGATCTTTATCATTGATAAGTCATTAAAACGTAACATGTATACCTAACTGGAGCCGTGGTATGTCCAAATCGGGTTGTGACAAACGATAGCGACCGTAAACGCCTAACCAGTTCCATACGAAGCGTGTTGTCAATCCCAAGTTCCAAAGACTTGATGGCTCAACCCCATAGTAGTTGTTGTCTTGCATGACGGCGTTGGTGTTTTGGTGTTCATTGTAACGTACAAGGTAATTGTTGGATTGCAAGCCTCCATATACTCCGAGGTCCCAAAACAGTCCTTTTTCGGTTTTGCCGGTATTTTTAATACGAATGCGTTGGAATAGTTCAAGGTTGACATTGCTGATAAGATAACGTTTTTTGTCGACATTGGTAAAGTCGGTTATCGCCAGTGTGTTGTCCCAAATGCTAGGAGTGGCAGGGTCGTAGCGGTAGTACTGTGCTGCCACTTCGAACCCCAAACCTATGCCGTACCATTTGCGGAAGTTGCGGAGATAATGGAAACCGACGTTGTAGGCATCGCTATATTGCATGGTGTAGGGGAAGAACCAAGAAATGCCATACTGAAGGTACATCTCGAGATCGTGTTTCTGTCCCACGCCCCAGTTGGAGACGGCATTGTCAGAAATGTCGCGTTCGCCGTGGAAGTTGAAGGTGTTAAGGATAAGGCCGTTGGTGTCGACAAGGTAATAGGAGAATGAGTGGTCACTTTCTTCGGCGAAATTAGCGCTGTCGAGTTGTGTCAGTCGGCAAGCGTCGGTATAGCCGTTGACATAAGCCACCAAGGTATATCCTACCAAGCCGCTTTTTGCCACTGCTAAATACATATTTTCGTTGAAGTCGGGAATGCCTATATTAGCGTAGGTCTTTATGATTCCATTTTTGTCTTGTATTTTGATCAATACAACATCCTCTTTGCTTTCTTTATTTGTCAGGGAGATGCCTTTATTGGCTTTTGCTGTTGGGTGTATCAAGATATATTCATCAAATGCTTTGAAGGTGAAAGTAGGTTCTGGCATTTTGGGGTTTTCATCTTTGTTCTCGGTGAAGAAGTCGGCTTGAGGCACACCAAATCCGAGTGCGTAGTCGAAGTATGGATACAGGTCGGCGCTTTTTTCTATGAGGCTTTTCATCTGCATAGCGTTCTTATTGCGTTTTGTCTGCCAGGCGCATGCGCAGAATCCTGCTGTCAGTGGTGACGAGAAGGAGGTGCCATAGGCAAAGTCGGTTTCGTCGTTGTTGTGGGGGTCGGCGACTTCGCAGTATCCGAAATTACATACGTTGGGTTTCATGCGCCCGTCGGCGGTAGGGCCGTAACTGCTGAAGTCTATGTGACTATATACGTTGAGAGATGGGTTGATGCCACCTACAGAGAGTATGCTGTCGGCGTCGGCAGGAGCCCCTATGATTTTCCAATTCTCGTCTTCGCCCGAATTGCCGGCGCTGTTGCACACCAGCATGCCCTTTCTTGCTGCCATGTTGGCGGCTTTAGAAACATAGCTGCGTCCATCCATCTGCCAGGTGTAGTGACGGTCTTGTGTGTACCCTAGCGAGCTGTTGATGATATCGGCTCCGTTTTTGTCGGCCCATTCCATAGCCTGGGCCCACCATACCTCTTCTTTAAAGGGTTCGGGGTCGACTTCGGTTTTGGCGAGCAGGAAGGAGGCTCCTGTGGCCAAGCCCAATTGCTTGTTGCCGATGCGGCCTGCAATGCAGCTGAGCACCATGGTGCCGTGGGTGTGGTTGTCGTAGACGTTTTCCTGTTTTTTTGTAAAGTCCCAAGTCGCTATGATTCTGTTGTTGTCGCGTAGGTGCTTGAACGCGGCGTGAGTGTTGACAGATTTAAAGCCTCCATCGAAGACAGCTATGCGGATGCCTGAGCCGTCGATACCTTTCTGAATGAAGATGTCGCCTTTCATGCGGAGGAGCTGAGGTGTTATCTCGTTGTCGTTGTCGTCAGAAGGCTCTTGGCGAGATTGCCATTGGGATTTTTTCGATTGTTTGGCACATTCGGCGATCTCCATGTTGGTGGCTATAAGGTCCACTTTGGTGACGAATGGCAATTGCTCGATGGATTTGATTTGGTCGTCGGTAGCCATAACAGCTATGGCGTTGAGCCAGCGGCTCTGGCCCACCTCTTCGATGGCGATAGCGTTGATTTGTTTCACGTAGCTTTCGTTGAGGGGGTAGTTGCTGATGTCGTAAAGGTCGGCATTGTTGAGTTGGTAGCGCTCAATGGCCTTGGCATCGAAATAGCTGTAGGGGTCGAACGAAGTGCCGTTCTTGTTGGCGAGTAGCACCCAATAGCAGTTCTGTGCGTTGATTGCCAATGTGGCGAACACAGCGAGGAGGAGAAGAATTGTTTTTTTCATAATATAAAAACTTAATATACTTTAATTTACTATTAATTCCAATTATTATTATGATTTCATTATATCACACGGAGTCATCTTAGTACAGAGTGCAGTACTTCGTGGGATTTGAAATTTCTAAAGTCGGGGAAATGAATATGATAGTATTCCAAGAGATTATTGAGGGTTTCGCAGCGTTGTTTGGAAGATAATGACGGCATGGGAGAGTGGCTCATATAGCACGACAGACAGTTGTGGAAGTGAGAGCTCGATGTTGCGTCGAGGAAGTAGTCGTCATTGGCTTTGTCGCTTATTGACGTTGGCGATGGCGCGGGCAGGAAGCGACCTTCTTTGAGGTTGAAGAGAGGTCGTTTGGCGCTATAGTTGTCCATAGGGGCAATGCCAAGATGTGCCGCGGTGTGAAACATCACGTCTAGGGGCATTGTGGATAAGTTGCTGTCGTCGCTGTCGATACGTTGCAGTTGTTTGACGATATAGTCGAAGAGTTGTGTGTTAGGTTCGCCCTCTTTCAGTGATTTGTAAAGGACCTCGTCAATAAAGAAGATGAGGGCCATTTTGACTCCATCGTTGTTGATGTTGTTGTAGTGAGCCGAAGGGTGCATCTCTTTGATATACTGAAGTTCTTTCTTGCTGTTGTCGTATACCGTCATCTCCAGATGGCTTAAAGGCTGAAGGAGGTTTTGTTTGTTGCGGCCATTATGGCTGCGCACCCCTTTGAGGATATAGGAACACAAGCCCTTTTGGCGTGTGAACACCTTTGCGATGACGCTTGTCTCGCCATATTTAGTGGTGTGTAGCACCAAGCCTTGTGTAGATAGAGTCATGATGGTCTTGTTAACGTATTATTAGTATTTTGGTGGCAGAACGCATAGAACCGTCGTCGGAGGAGGCAAACACATAGTATACTCCCGACGCCACTCGTTTGCCGCTCTGAGTACATCCGTTCCATATTGCTTGTCCTCCATTGGATGTAGTGGCGTAAACAACGTTGCCGGCAGCGTCGGTAATGTGAACAATTCCGTTGCGTGTGAAACCTTTGATGGCGATGACGCCATCAAAGTCTGGGCGTACGGGATTGGGGAAAGCGTGAATATCGTCCATGGGTTCGTCGAAAGCGTAGGTTGCTGTAGCTCGATAAGAGCACATTCCTTTGTCGGTGACTATGAATAGTTCGCCAGTCCAGGGCATGATGGCCAGCGATAGTATTTTGTCGGAGAGTAGGGGAGAGTTGGCTGATGTGAAGTGCTCTAGCTGTTCCAGACCGTTGGAGGATAGGAGATATAGGCCTCCAGTCGAGGTTCCTATCCATTTTCTGTTTGCACCGTCGACAACGATAGAGGTAACGCTTTCGTAGGCAAGCAGGTATTCGTTGATTCCATTCTCACTATACAGAATGTTGTTGCAGGTCACTGACGAGCGTTCTCCGGTGCCGGCGCCTGAGAGGGCTGATGCGATGTTGTATATAACTTTTATACCTTTGTCGGTACCAACCCATATATTGCCTTGGTGGTCTTGAGCCAGGCTACTCACCGTTGAGCTTTTCAGTTTAGCTCCGTTGTTGGGGTCGATGTAGGCCATCTTGTCTTTGCCGTCGTGCACGAATATGCGATTGGCTCTTCCCCAAAACAGTTTCAGGTCATTAATGCTATCCCAGATTATGTGGTCAATCTCGTTGCTGCCTGTCATGGTTTGAGTGTTGAAAGACTGCCATGTTCCGTCTTTGGTGTACACCGCCAATGCCGAGGTGCTGAGCGAGTTGGTAATCCAAGCAGAACCTTTGTTGTCGTATGCTACGCTGCCTGTTCGTAAAGAAGTGAATCCATTGCTAGTGTAGGGTACTAGAGCCCCATTGGTGTTGTCGGCGTTGTATAGAGCGGTGACTTTATTGCCGTTGATTTTCACCAATCCACCGCCCCAAGCTGTTGCCAGAATAGTGGATTGTTGCCGTGGGTTGACAGCGATGTCGATGATGTCGCTAATGCCAGACATAATACCGTCAGGGTCGTCGAGTGTGCTCCATTTTTCGTCCTCGAAAATATAGACGTCGGGGTAAATGTAACTGTTAGCGTAGGTGGAGGCGTGTCCTCCAGGGCTGACCAGCAATCGGTTGTCGAAAGAGGTGACACGATATGCGTTGTCGGTCCATGGTGATGGTGGCAAGAAATTCTTAACCGATAGGGGAGCGTTAGCCTCTGTCACCGCCATGCCTGCCCAAGAGTGAGCCATCCAGAGTTTTCCGTTGGAGGTGATAAGGGCGTCGTTGACATCCATATTTAGCCAATCAATATCACCAATCTCTTTCCGTTGAGAGAGATTGTCGCTGAAGAGCTCTATTTTGTTGTTGTGGCATATTGTCACAGAGCCGTTGGCGTGATGTATGTTGCGAATATTGCCTGATGAAAGAGGAACAAAGGAGAGGTTAGATGTTGCGACATATACTGTTGTGTCGACCCCTTCGTTCATTGCCAGAGCCAGAATATGACCGTTGTTGTCGGTTTCGAGTTTTGTTACACGCAGGCCTGTTATAAGAGATAGCGTGTCGTGTTGCCAGCTAGAGGCAATGTTAAGAGTGTGGCTGTTTTTGTCGGCATAGATGATGCCGTTGTCGGTCGCGGCGACGATAAGGTTGTCGGTAAAGGCGATGTCGTTGATGTTGAGGTATGAGCCATCGTTGCCGAGGAGGAAAGACTCTTTTATTTCCATGCGAGCCATGTCGATGACGACAATACCGAAGCCGCAAGCCAAGTAGGCGTTGCGGTTGTGGAAACGTATGTTGTGTATGCTTTTATCGCCGCCGATGTTGCTGCGTTTGATGTCAGCGATGTTATAGTTTTTGTTATCTTTAATGAAGTCGAGGTTAGCGTTGTTGTATGCTATGGCTAGATAGTGCGTTTGGGGGTCGTAGGAGAAAGTGGAAATGCCCACGTCATTGAGTATCGTGGTTTTGGATACTTTGTTGACGGTGTAGTCTTCGAGGTCGTAATAGAAGAGGGCTCCAGATGCCGAACAGTAGATGCGGTCGCCGGCATTGTCAATGCGGTAGGTTTTATTGTACGAGAAATGATCGCGCCATTTTCCTACTGCTAGTTGACCCATGGCATGAGACATTGTTGCCAATGCGAAGAGTAGTAGTAATGGTTTTGTAGCGATTTTCATGGGCACTTTGACGAAAAAAGTTTGATAATGATGAAAAGATAAAGGATGGAATAATGTCGTTGAACAGGTCTTCGTTAAAGAACTTTCATATCTCAGTTTTTGTCCACTAGTTTTTCTTGTCACGAATGAAGATAGTTTGGTATAGTATAGCCAGAATCCAAGTGACTATGGTGCTGAGCAGTGCAGAAATAAGAATGCCCAGAATCTCCCTCATGTCGAATACGAGGAGGGTATGGTATATCAAGTTGAAAGCCAGTAAGAGTAGGAATAGGTAGATTGCGAACTGTTGGTAGGCGCCGTTGCGGATGCTAGGGATTTCAATCTCCTCGTCGTTGTCGTGTAGGATGATTTTGTCGAGCCATATAGTGCGAAGGAATCCTGCCGCCGTGCAGGCGAAAGTGTGGAATCCCGCCATGTTGGTGAACATGTCGATAATAAGACCTGTGCCGAACGAAATGATGAGCGTAGTTATTTTGCCGGTGTTGGTGGGGAGCATGGCAATGAAGAGGAGGTAAATACAGGGGGTTATATAGCCACCCAAGTAGATGTTGTTGAACACCAGGATTTGTAGGCCCATGAGCAGTATGAATCGGCCTATGTTGCGCATTATTAAGGAACTATTCATCGCTTTCCTCCGTAATTTTCATCAGTTTGTCTTGTT
The DNA here is from genome assembly GCA_900316965.1 of uncultured Bacteroidales bacterium. Classification (GTDB taxonomy): domain Bacteria; phylum Bacteroidota; class Bacteroidia; order Bacteroidales; family P3; genus Colimorpha. The sequence goes on along the minus strand of ONEY01000001.1, from coordinate 13,669 downwards.
CCTCTTTGAAGTGGTTGTTGACAATGTAGACGTGGTTAAGATTGTTGAAGTCTGTTGCTAGCCGTATGCGGATTGTGTAGAAGCCGCTGCCTTGCAGGTGTTCAAATTCTTCGATATAGCCTACGGCAATGCCTTCTGGGAATCCGTTGGCGAGGCCGCTAGTGACGATAGTGTCGTTTTTGTGGAGAGGGTAGGTTGTTGGTATGTCGAGGACGGTGGCATAGCGGTAGTCGCCGCCTTCCCATATCAGAGATCCTGTTGAATTGGTTTGTTTAAGTTTTACGCTGTTGCGGCTATCGGTGTGCAGCACAGGCATGATGGTGGCGAAGTTTTTGGTGCAGTTGACGACGATGCCCACTATGCCTTGAGGTGAGAGGACGGCCATGTCGGTTCTAATGCCTTGGTCGAGGCCTTTGTTTATCATCATGTAGTTTTTGCTCTTGTTGTAAGAGTTTTTGATGACCATGGCGTCGGTGTAAGTGTAGCGTTGTTTGTAAACGGTGTCGTTGACATGGAATATGCTGTCGCTATATGAGATGTATGACGATTCGAGTTGAGCTCTAAGACGAGCGTTCTCGGCGGCGAGATGTTCGTTTTCGGCTTTGAGACCGAAATAGCCCGTAATTGATGATACCCCGTTGTGCCAGCGTCCCGCAACGGCGTTGCCCCAACGTATTATGCGGCTGCGCTGATAGATACTGTTTTGTGCTATCAGAATTATCGCAATAATCTCCAGAAGTATGAAAATCAGGGTATGCGAGTGTCTTTTTATGAATTCGAATAGTTTCTCCAAAGTGATTCCGTTAAGTGTGAAGTGTTAAGCGAGACAGATGCAGATTATGTTTTATTTTTCCAAGAATTTTTCGATTGTTTGTCGGGTTTCTTCGACGGCGCGTTGCAGGTCGTCGTTGACGATAGTTACATCGAAGCGGGGTGCTTCGTTGAGCTCTTTGCTGGAACGGCCTAAGCGTTTCCTGATAGATTCTTCGGTTTCTGTGCCGCGGCTGCGGAGCCGTTGTTCCAAGACCTCTATAGAGGGAGGCATGACGAAGATAGCCAGAGCGTCGTTGCCAAAGAAGCGTTTAATGTTGATACCCCCGTTCACGTCGACATCAAAAATCATCACTTTGCCATTGCCGCAAATGCGGTCTATTTCAGATTTAAGCGTACCGTAGCAGGTGTTGGTGTAGACCTCTTCCCATTCAAGGAAATCGCCATTGGCGACTCGTTGTTGGAAAGCCTCGGGAGAGAGAAAATAGTAGTCGACGCCGTCGCGTTCGCCTTCGCGAGGTTTGCGGCAGGTGGCGCTGATAGAGAATTCGAAACAGTCGAAATAGTTCATCAGCTTTTTAATGATGGTTGTTTTTCCTGATCCTGAAGGAGCCGAGAAGAGTATGGCTTTTCTATTCATTGTGGTATGCTTAGAATGTTATTCTGATATTTTGTGAATGAAAAAGATTCTTGGTCGATATTCCGTAAAATCATTAGTAAATTATAAAGCTTATTTTTTGCTTGCTGTCAATGAAAAAAAAGATTAATCGTTGTAACTTGATTGTTTAGTGGTGATTAAAATTTTTTGTCGAAGATATCGAAGAATGTTTTGGTTGCCAAAGAGTCGTTGTCCCAATTGTATTGTTCGGATATAGTTTGAACATATTGTAGGGCCTCGTTGCGGTCGTTTAATGCGTTGAGGCGTATGATGAAGTCGTTGTAGCCTTTCATGTTGTTGTGGAACAACTCGTTCATGAAGCGGAATTTGTCATTGATGTTGATTACTGTGCGCAGGTCGCTGACCTTGTTTGTGGATATGCGTTCCTCGAGATTTTGTTTTTTTGTTTCACCCAAGCTGTCGGCCAAGGTGCGGCTGGCGCTGGTTTCCGCAGGACGTTTGAAATAGTCGAAAAGAGAAGCTTGTGGATTGTTTTGAGTGGCAGGTTCGGTGGCTACGGGCTCCGAATCCATTGCTAGTTCTGTTGTGTCGTGGGTTTCTTCTACTTTGGGATTAATATGAGCTGAAGGGGTGGGCTCTATAGTAGGCTCTTTGACGATTTTTGTCTCACCGATAGTTGTTTCTGTGCCCTTATTAGAAAGCAAGTCGGATATTGTTTTTTGAGGAGCCATGTTGTCTCCTATTGTTGTTGTTCCTTGAGGTTTTTGCAGCACTTCCCACAATGTCTTGGGTGATTCGTTTTGAGAGTCGGCGGTAGGTGAAGGCTCATGAGTGAGAGTCGGCTCGGGTTCTGGTGATGGTATTGGTTCTGGTTGGTTGACGGGAAGAGGCTCCGGTTCGGGAGCTGTCTCTGCGGCAGGTTTGGATGAGATTTCCGGCTCGGGTTCTTGAACGTGAATAACATCTTCGAAGAGGGCGTCGTTTTGTCGACCTTCGATTTCTTCCATGGAAGGTTGATCAACACCTTGATTTGCTTCTTGGATAGGTTCTGGTTCGGGAGCGTATACAGGCTCCGATTCGGTGTCGGCCAGCAAGATGGATGTCTCGTCGTCGGACATGTTCGCTATATTGGCCACCGTGCCAACGGCAGCTATAGTTTTGTCGTCGGTGATGTTGGTAGTGGCAGAGTCCTCAATGATTGGGATGTCGACGGAATTGTGATTGTCGTTATTTTGAATAATGAAGTTAGAGTCAGAAAGTTGCAATGCATTGTCGTAGAGATGACGCAATTTCTCGAGTATAAGATCACTGTCAATTCGGCTTATTTCGCCTTCGTGTGAGGCCATTAGTTCAATAGTGGCCAAGAGCTTCTGTACTTCGGCTTTGAGTTCTTTCAATGTATTATTCATAAAACGGAACTTAAATATTTCATTGATGTATAGTATGATAACCTCATTATGGGTGAGGTAATCCAAATTGTAAAAATACCAACTATTTTTGTATTCTAAATCACTTTTTATATAAATTTATCAAATGGTGCGGTTGAAAAAAAATTATCAACTGATAATCTGTTAATTATTTTTAATGATAGGATTGATAAGTCTAGGGCAAAAAAAAGGTTAAAGGAGAAGAGGAATCCTCAATTGACAGTTTTGAAAGCATTATTGAAAGACGATTGAAATCAATGTTTTGTAATAATGGTATACATAAGTCTCTTTTGAATTATATTTTTTGTGTATTTTTGCATTTATATATTGTTTATTGATAATAATTTTAAAAGCTAATAATAAAATATTTAACATGAAAAGAACAGCAAAATTTTTCTGTTTAATGTCCATAATGCTGTTGGTAGGCACTATGGCTTTTGCACAAAAGACGTATAGCTATCGCACTTTTGACAATGATCCCATAGGAGTGCGTGAGTATACTCTTGACAATGGTTTGAAGGTATACATGAGTGTATACAAGGACGCCCCTCGCATACAAACTTACATAGCAGTACGTGCAGGTTCCAAGAACGATCCCAAGGAAACCACTGGTCTTGCTCACTATTTGGAGCACATGCTTTTCAAGGGCAGTCATCAATTGGGAACAACAGATTGGGAGAGAGAGAAAGTAGAGCTTCAGAAAATAGAGGATCTTTATGAGGTTTATCGCCGCACCAAGGACGAGAAGCGTCGTGCGGAAATATATCATCAGATTGACTCGATAAGCTACGTGGCTTCGACCATCGCCATTGCCAACGAGTATGACAAGAGCATGACCGCTATAGGCAGTGAGGGCACCAACGCCTTCACCAGCAACGACTACACCATGTATGTGGAGAACATCCCCGCCAACCAGCTGGAGACATGGGCGAAGGTAGAGGGCGACCGTTTCCCCAACCTTGTGTTGCGTCTTTTCCACACCGAGTTGGAGGCCGTATATGAGGAGAAAAATATTGGTATGGCTCAGGACAACCGCCGCGTCAACGAGACCATGATGGCTGCCCTGTTCCCCAACCACCCCTATGGTCAGCAGACAACTATCGGAACTATCGAGCACTTGAAAAATCCCTCGATGAAGAACATTCGCGAGTACCATGCCGCCTACTATGTGCCCAACAACATGTGTATCGCCATGGCTGGTGACTTCAATCCCGACGAAGCCATCAAGATTATCGACAAGTATTTTGGAGGTTGGAAACCTGGCACTGTTCCCAGCTTTACTAAGGTTAAGGAGGAGCCCATTACCAGTCCTATCATCCGCTTGGTAAATGGTCAGGATCCTGCTAACCTCACTATCGCATTCCGTATTGAAGAGGGTAATGGTAGCCGTGACGCCCTTTTGGCACAAGCCATGGAGATGGTCCTCAACAATGGTAGTTGCGGACTTATCGACCTTAACCTCAATCAAAAGCAGCTCTGTCTTGGTGCTTATGCCGGCACTTATACACTCAACGACTATGCCGCCTTTATGCTTGGTGGCCGTCCTACCCAGGGACAGTCCCTCGGTCAGTTGCGTGACTTGCTGCTTGAGCAACTCGACATTCTGAAACAGGGAAAATTTGATGAGAGTCTTATAGAAGCCTCCATCAACCAACTGAAACTCCAAATAATGAAGCAGGCTGAGAGCAACAACAGCCGCGCCAGCCAGATGGCTTATGCTTTTGTGGAACATCGCAATTGGGGTGATGTCTGCAACGAAATCAACGAACTTTCCAAAATAACAAAGAAAGATATCGTTGACTTTGCCAACCGCATCTGCAAGGACAACAACTACGTTATCGTTTATAAGCAACAAGATACCCCTGACCCAGTAACCAAGGTACAGAAACCTGCCATTACCCCCATCTTTGTCAGCCGCGACAACGAGAGCCCCTTCTTGGCTCAAGTGAAGGCTGATGCCGCCAAAGCCAAACCTATCCAGCCCGTCTTTGTCAACTTCAAGAAAGACATGCAGAAAGGTAAGACCGCTAACGGCAGCGAGGTGCTCTATGTGAAGAACGTAGAGAACGGCACCTTCAACTTGCAATACCGCTTCAATTTCGGCTTCGCCGCCAACAAGGCCATCGACCTAGCCTCCGACCTAGTGGAATATCTCAATACCGACAAACACACTGCCGAACAGTTGCAGGAAGAATTCTATAAGCTAGCTTGCAGCTATAACATCCACGTGGGCGACGAGGACATAACTGTGGGTATCAGCGGTCTGGCCGAGAACATGGAGAAAGCTATGATCCTCGTAGAGGAAATCATGTCCACCTGCCAGCCCGACGACGAGTCCCTGCGGATGCTTGTAGAACGCCTTATCAAGAGCCGTACCGACAACAAGACCAACCAGCGTGCCGCCTTCCGCGCCCTGAACCTCTACGGCTTATGGGGTGAGGAATACATCAAGGAGAACACCGAAAGCGATGCTCAACTCCGTGCCTACACCGCCAAGCAACTCACCGACGCCCTTCACGGCCTCTTCCAGTACAAGCACCGCGTGCTCTACTACGGCCCGTTGAGCCTCAAGGAGGTCACCACCGTTGTCGACCGCATCCACAAGGTGAAGTCCACTAAGGATGTGCCCGCCAACAAGGTATTCCATCCCCAGGCCGTCAACGAGAACACGGTGTACTTCGTCAACTATGACGCCAAAAACACCTACGTCACCGAATACTTCCGTGGCGAACGCTACAACACCGCCATCTCACCCAAGGTACATCTCTTTAACGAATACTTTGGTGGCTCAATGAATGCCATCGTCTTCCAGGAGATGCGTGAAAAGCGCAGCCTTGCCTACAGCGCCAGCAGCTACTACACCAACAGCGGACGCAAGGACGGCTATTTCTACAACAGCGCTAATGTCATCACCCAGAATGACAAGCTCATCGACGCCCTGAACGCCTACGAGGAACTCTTCAACGACATGCCTGAGGCTGAAGCCAACTTCAAACTGGCCAAAGATGCTCTCATCGCCGGCAGCCGCACCAATCGTACCACCAAGATGTCCATCATAAATGTTTACCTGCATTGCGAACGCATGGGTCTCAAAGAACCTCTGAACAAGCAAAACTTCGCCGCATACCAGAAGATGACCATGAACGATCTCACCAGCTTCCAGAAACAGTACATAAAAGGCCAGAAGAAGAGTTACCTCATCTTAGGCAAGGAGAGCGAGATGGACTTCAACGCCCTTAGCAAATTTGGTAAAGTGAAGAAACTGACCTTAGACCAAGTATTTGGATATTAATCACAATTTTATAACAGTTTTTCATGTTGCATCGTGCATATGCACGATGCAATTTTTTATGCCCCAAAAAACAGAGGATAGAAAGTCCCTGGCAGAAATGTTATGTCAAATCTGCTCTATAAAAAAACAATAGGACGCTAATACTTACGGTTGGGTTTGATGATTGAGAATATGCTGTCTACACCTTTTGCAGCAAGGATGACAAACAACGGAGTGAAGCAAAACAGATAGCGAGCTCGGCATTCAAACAGGGTGTGGAACAGTGTTGCGAAGACAAGGGTAAGCATTATTATCTGAAGGAGATGTTTCCCTTTGTCGCCGCAAGCCAATAGGGACAATGCCGATAAGAGAAGCAATCCGAACCATATTGCTGTTTGCGATGTTGCCCATGTTTTGTAAAGGGTGCCTTCATTAGCTCTGTTGTAGTAAACGTTGCGTGAGAGCTGAGATAGGGAACCTTTGTGAGGAGGAATATCTTTATAAAAAGAGCCTTCGTGCCCCCAATAGAAGGTGCCGTCGCTGAAGTTCATCACGTTTTTATGTCCCCATAGCGACAAAGAACCTATAACGCCCATATCTTTGTAACGGTGAATCGTTTCATTGAGTTGCGCTTTCTGGCGTTCATGTTTGTTGTCGTAGCTGCGAGAGAAATCGAGGTCGTCATCGCTATAGATGCCCAAGTTTTTTTGATTGGCACCGAGCATTAGGTAGTGAGTCATTCCAAGAGATTTCGATGAGTTAAGATGCAGAGATGATCCTACTGTGGCAAGGTGGACAAAGAGCCATCCCGCCACGATGCCTGTGGCTATGGCGATGGCAATGTTTACTATGGGACGTCGAAGATGGAGTAGATGTCGTCTATATCTTGTTGCATAGAAGAGAAGGTAGGAGATTCCTATTAGTGAGGTTTGAGGTTTGATGTAGAAGCCCATTATTGACAGAGCAGCGAAAAGCGTTGCTCGGATCGTTTTTCTTTTTATAGGAGCCGCGGTTGCTGTCCATAGTATGGTTACGAGAGCCATAAGTCCCCAGACGTCGCTATAGGGAATTGACCACCAAGGCGATGAAGCAATGAGAATATGGTAGAATAGAAAAACTGTTATAGCAATTGATTTTTTGTGGCTGATATGAAAAACTGTTTGGAACAGCATAAGACCGCATATCCAGCAGCCCGCGCATTGGAGGAGTAGTAGAGGGAATAGAGATGGCTCGGAGCCCCACATTGTACCTGTCAGAAAGAAAACGAGAGCGAAAAGGCGTGCCAAGAAAACATTGTTGGGGTTATCTTGGAAATACCATCCGAAACCGTCAACAGATTCGCCTCGTGCCATAGCCTCGGCGGCACCGGTGACCTGCTGTACATCCCAGTCGGTATAGAAATAGTAGCTGTGGATAACGGCTATTTGAATTATTGCCAAAGCGATACTAGTGTATAGTAGGCGGTTTTTGTGCAGCTGATTGTTGCGGCAAGAGGTATAGACAATAAATCCTATAGTGAGTGTTGCAAGAAATCCCAAAGCCATCAATGGGATATGGAAATGTCCGTTGAGGGGCAAGCTGTTATCCCATCCCGAGTTTTCGGGTAGATGAATAAAGCAGACAATGGCGATGACTAATGACACCACAAGGGTCCAGCAACATTCGGGTATATGATTTCGTAGTTTAAGAGTCATGGTATAGATAACGATAGAAATCTGTCATTATTGTATTAGGGTATTTGTCTCACTTTAAGATACTAATAATGTAAAAGTGGCGTTAATATAATGAAATACCCCATGGGGTTCATTCAATAAACAAGATAGAAATATGAAGACAGTAATGTATATTCACGGCTATGGGTCAGATGGTAATGCCAAAAAAGGGCAGTTGTTGCGAGCTATGTTGCCCGATTGTCATGTTGTGTCGCCGACATTCGATTACGACAATCGTAGCCCTTGGCAGATACAGGAGCAGATAAGCGAAGTTGTGAAGAGTGAGAATGTGGAACTGATAGTAGGTAGCAGTTTTGGAGGATATCAAACCCTTTGTGCGACAAGTTTTTTCACAGGTAAAGTGTGGGTTGTCAATCCAGTTTATGATGTTGAGACAGTCATAAGGCGTATAATTGTGAAAGATGGCACCGGTGCAGAAAAGTCGGAGCGGTTTCTTGCCGATTATTCAGATTTCAACAAGAAAGTTTTTGAGAGGCAGTCGCAATTGAATCAGTCCGGTATGTGGCCAGAGAAGACCGAGCTTAACTTCGCGTTGAGTACCGACGATGAGTTGCTAGGTGACCACAGGCCGTTGTTGGAACTATTCCCTCGACATAATCATGTTGTTTGGAAAGACAACTGCGGACACCGTTTTTATAGATTCAAGGAGCTCGATATACTAGGGTAGATTTAGTTGATGTCTATTCTACGAATCCGCATCGGCGTAGCAAAGCTTGTTGGTCAGGGTCGCGATGCATGAAGTCGCGGAACAAGACGGAAGGATGCTTGCTGCCGCCGCGAGAGAGAATAGTATGTCGGAAAGCGTGTGCTGTGTCGTTGTTGAAGATGCCGTCGGCTTTGAAGCGTGAGAATATGTCAGCGTCCAGTACCTCGGCCCATTTGTATCCGTAATATCCGGCAGCGTATCCGCCGCAGAAGATGTGGGTAAAAGCTGTGCTAGTGCATGTGCCGGTTATGACAGGCAGTAGTTCTACCATGTGGGTGTGTTCGAAAGACTCGGCTTTCATGTCGTTGGGCATAGGATGAGAGAGGGTGTGAAAGGCCATGTCGGTAAGACCAAAATTGAGTTGGCGCAGGCATAGCCATCCAGCGAGGAACCTTTCGCTGCGGCGAATTTTTTCGATGTAGTCGAGTGGTATTGTCTCGCCAGTCAGATAGTGTTTGGCAAAGGTGTTGAGGAATTCAGGTTCATAGCACCAGTTTTCCATCACTTGAGAGGGCATTTCGACAAAGTCGTGGCGGACATTGGTGCCGCTTACTGACGGGTAATGGACATCGGTGAGCATGCCGTGCATAGCGTGGCCCATTTCGTGCATGAAAGTCTCCACCTCGTCGAAGCTAAGTAGTGAAGGTTTTTCGGCTGTGGGTTTTGTGAAGTTGCATACCACTTGAATAAGAGGACGTTGTTCGTTGTCGCCGACATGATGTTGTGTTCTGAATTCGGTCATCCATGCGCCGCTGCGTTTGTTGGCGCGAGGGTGCATGTCGAGGTATAAGCTTCCCATGTAGCGATCCTTGTCGAAGACATCGAACACTTGGACATCTTCGTGGTATACTTGGATGTTGTTGTTGGGTGAGAAGGTGACGCCATAGAGTTTGTTGTATAGTCCAAAAATGCCTTCTCTGACTTTTTCGAGTTGGAAATAGGGTCTTAGCAGTTCACTGTCGAAATCGTAGCGTTCTTTTTTTAGTTTCTCGCTCCAATAGGAGAAATCCCAGTTTTGCAGTTCGTAGTCAGCTCCATGGTTACGGGCGAAATCCTGAACTTCGGCGAGGTCTTTTTTTGCATAAGGCAGAGAGGCTTTTAGCAGCTTGTCGAGGAAATTGTTGACAGTTGTTTTGTCGCCCGCCATGGTTCGAGCCAGCGCCAAAGAGGCGTAGTCGTCGTATCCGAGCATTTGAGCTTTTTCAAGTCGCAGGCTTACGATTTTGTGTATTATTGTGTCGTTGTTGCTGTTGTTGTCGTTGTTGCCACGGCTGTTGTAAGCTTTCCACATTTTTTCGCGCAGGTGGCGATTGTCGGCATAGGCTAGGAAAGGTCGGTAGGAGGGCGCGTGGAGGGTGAAGAGCCATCCGTCGAGGTTTCTTTTTAAGGCTTCGTCGTGTGCCGAGGCGATGATGTCGTCGGGTAGCCCCGAGAGGTCGGAAGAATCTGTGATATGGAGAGTGAAATCGTTGGTGTCGGCGAGAGTGTTTTGGTTGAATTGTTCGGACAGGGTGGCGAGTTGTTCAACTAAGGAGGCGAAATGTTTCTTTTTTTGGGTGTCGAGGTTGATTCCGCCGCGGATGAAATGTTGATAGTATTTTTCGAGGACTTCGTCTTGTTCAGCGTCGAGAGGTAGTGATGAGCGGTTGTCGTATATTGTTTTGACGCGTAGAAATAGTTTTTCGTTCATCCAGATTTTGTTTTCGAAGCGAGTAAGCTCGGGGAGCATATCCATGACAGTTTGCTGTATGGTGTCGTCGGTGCAGCATTCGTTGAGGTTCATCAGCAGAGCCTCTATTGTTTCGAGTTTTACGGATGACAATTCCAAAGCCTCTATGGTGTTGTAGAAAGTAGGCGATGAGAGTTGAGAGGCAATTTTATCGATATTAGCTTCGGCCTCATTGATGGCGAGGCGCAGAGCAGGAGCGTACAGATTGGTGGTTATATTGTCGAATGGTGGTGTGGAGTGTGGCGTGCTCCACTGTGACATTAGAATGTTTGTCTCCATTTTTTTTGGTGTTTATAGCAATAATAAAAGATAAAGTCCGTTAGAGGTACATAAATAACGAAAAATAATTTTAAATGTTTTTAAAATGAAAAAGTTTTTTCTGATGTTATTGGCCGTTGCGCCGTTGCTTTTTGCTTCATGTAAAGGCGAGGACCCCGAGAAGGCTGCAGCCTTGCAGAAAGCCGACTCATTGCAGGCTATTATTGATTCAAAGGATACCGAAATTGACGCCCTCTTCGAGGTTCTTAACGAGATTGAATCCAATCTTACCGAGATTTCGTCACGTTACAGTCAGGTGAATGCCATCAAGCAGAAGAATCCTGAAGTCAACTCGCGTGTCAAAGGTCAGATTACCGACCAGTTGGCGGTTATCGAGGGTATGTTGGCGAAGAACAAGGAAAAAATTGCCGCTCTCAATGCCAAAGTTGCCTCTATGGGACAGGAGAATTCCAAATTGCAAGAGTTTATAGAGAGCCTCAACAAGCGTATGGCCGACCAAGAGCAGCAAATCAGCGATCTTATGGACGAGCTTACCATAAGCAAGGCCACTATTCAGAAACTTTCTGCGAATGTTGACGAGTTGACCCAGTCGAATCAGGAGAAGGACGAGTATATTGCTTATCAGACAGCAGAGGCCAACAAAGCGTATTACATTGTTGGCACTTATACCGAACTCAAGAACATGGGTATTGTCAACAAGTCGGGAGGTTTTATCGGTATTGGCAAGAAGCAGAACACCGCTGCCAATATGGATGTGTCACATTTTCGCAAGATTGACCGCACACAGGTCACCACAATTACCATCAACCAGCGAAAAGCCCAGGTTATTTCCAAGCATCCAGAGGGTTCCTATGAGCTAGTGATGGACGACAATGACAGCAAGACTGTGGCATATCTCCGTATACTTGATGTCAACGCATTCTGGAAATTCACCGACTATCTGGTTGTTTCGACTACCAAGTAGTTTTTGAGTAAAGAATACAAACAAATAATGGGCGGCTATGATTACATTGCCGCCTATTATTATGTTTGTTTTTGTGGAGTTATTCTGAGTGTTGTTTTAACGTCCGAATCCTACTGCGCGTCGGACGAGGTCGTATTTGCGGTTGGCTATTTCGTTGGCGCGGTCGCGGCCACGGTTAAGGACCTCGTCGACATAGTCGCTCTGAGACAGGCGAGCATATTCGGCTTGTATTGGACGCAGGGTTTCGTAAACGACCTCGAGAACCTCTTTTTTGAAGTCGCCGTAGCGTGTCATACCTGTGAAATGATCGATGGCTTTCTGAAGAGGAGTGCCCGAGAGGGCGGAGTAGAGAGTGATGAGGTTGGATATGCCCAGTTTGCGTTCTTCGTCGAAAGCCACAAGGCCGTCGTTGTCGGTCACGGCGCGGTTTATTTTCTTTTTTATATCATTTTCGCTGTCTAGCAGGAAGATGATGCCAGATGGGTCCTCTGCCGACTTGCTCATTTTCTTGGTCGGGTCTTGGAGGTCTTTGATTTTGGCGCCGACTTTGGGTATTATTGGCTCTGGAACCACGAAAAGGTCACCATAGCGGTTGTTCATGCGTACGGCAATGTCGCGAGCCAACTCGACGTGTTGTTTTTGGTCAATGCCTACGGGGACAACGTTGCTGTCGTAGAGTATAATATCGGCGGCCATAAGAACGGGGTAGGTGAAAAGGCCACAGCCGACATTGGTTTGTTTTTCGCTTTTGGCTTTGAACTGGGTCATGCGGCTAAGTTCGCCCATATAGGTGTGGCATTCGAGTATCCAGGCGAGCTGGTTGGTGGCGGGCACTTCCGACTGGATGTAGAAGGTGCAGTTTTCGGGATCCAAGCCACAAGCGAGATAGAGGTTTGCAAAGCGGCGAATGCGTTCCTGAATCATTTTTGGGTCGCTTTGAGGCACGGTTATGGTGTGCATGTCGGGGACGAACAGGAAGGAGTCGTATTCCTTTTGGTATTCAAGGAACTGGCGTATGCCGCCGCAGTAATTGCCTATGGTTAGCTCTCCGCTAGGTTGTAATCCGGAGAGAAGTCTTTTTTTTGTGTCTCCCATGGGTATAAGAGATTTTTTTTGATTGATATAATACAGAACTATAATAAAAAAAAGCACTTCAACTTTTGTGTTGGAAGTGCTTCCCGAGGGTGGGAGGTGGGGCTCGAACCCACGACCTCCAGATCCACAATCTGGCGCTCTAACCAGCTGAACTACGCCCACCATGTATCTTTGAAAAGATTTGCAAAAGTACTGCTTTTTTCCGAATCGACAAAATTATTTTTAAGGATAAATGTTAATAAGCTGAAAGTCTGAGTTAAATATTTTGTTAAGATCGTAGATTGACTGTAATAAAAATCTGTTCAGGTGGCTTATTTTTATCTTATTCGCGTTCTTCCGCCGCCATAGGAATGCCAACATCTTTTCCTTCGGGGTAGTCTTTCTTATGATGAGTAGAGTGAAGCGAAATGATGTTTTTGTTGAGCATAATTTCCACCTCTTTCATGGTGCGTTCTATGAGTTTGGGTGTCAGTTGGCATTCCCATACCACTATGACTTGCCATCCGTTTTCTTGAAGAATATTGTAGTTGTGCGAGTCGCGTTCTTGGTTGCGGTGTATTTTAGACATCCAGAATTCCTTGTTGGATTGAGGTATTCTGCAGCATGATGAACTAGAGACGTAAATGTTTTCTGCTGTCGAGTTCCACACGATGTTGTGTCCGTGCCAGAAGCACCCGTTGACAAAAATTGCGGTGCGGTAGGGTCTTAGAACTATGTCGGGTTTTCCCGGCACGCTTTTGACATTAAGCCGATACCTGTATCCGTTTTTCCACAGCCAGCGGCGCACTTTCAGTTCGGGTTTTGTGTCCTTGCTGCGAATATGCGACATGCATTTGTGGCGTTGCTCTTTTGTCATTGTGTCGGTCATTCCGTTTTTTTTTGTTGTAGGTGTAGTTATGTATTTCTTATTATTCGTTCTGACGTGATAAATTGTTTCGGTTATGTATAGGGATTTTTTTAAATTTAAAAAGATAAGAGGGTGGATTTTGTTTTTCGCACCCTCTTATCTTTTTTTGTGGAAGATAATAGATTAATCTAGTGTGATGTTTTTTAATTTATAACCAGCTTTTTGTCC